>NZ_JAAZUH010000001.1:1856436-2475248 GCF_013185915.1 Stenotrophomonas bentonitica
GTGCTGGAGCTCACCCACAACCACGGCACCGAAACCCAGGACGGCGCGGTGTACCACGACGGCAACAGCGACCCGCGCGGCTTCGGCCACATCTGCGTGTCGGTGCCGGACATCCATGCCGCGTGCAAGCGCTTCGATGAACTGCAGGTGCCGTACCAGAAGCGCCTGGAAGACGGCCGCATGAAGCACCTGGCCTTCATCAAGGATCCGGACGGCTATTGGGTGGAGATCATCTGCAACACCCCGCTGGCCTGATCCAGGAGGTAACGACCGACGGTCGTTACCTTTCCCCCACCCGAGCGGTGCTATACCTGCCCTTCCCTCGAATGAAGGATCCGGCATGGAAACCATGGAACTGCACCGCGGCCGTCTGATCGACCACCTGCAACTGATCGTGCGCGACCTGCCGGCCAGCCGGCGCTTCTACCAGGCGGTGTTCGACACCATCGGCATTCCCATTGCCGGCGAAGGCGATACGTACTTCTGGGCCGACGAGCTGTTCATCTCCACCGCCGACAGCGAAGCGGCGGCCGGCGAGCTGACCGGCCGCCATCACCTCGCCTTCCAGGCGCGCGACCGCGCCACGGTCGATGCTTTCCACAAGGCGGCGCTTGCCGCCGGCGGCAAGGACAACGGCGCGCCCGGCGAACGCCCTTACCACCCGGGCTACTACGCCGCCTTCGCGATCGACCCGGACGGCAACAACATCGAGGTGGTGTACCACGGGCCTGCGCAGTACAGCGCCGACTCTGTGAAGGTCAGCTTCTGACCCACCTGTTCAAATTCGTTCAAATCTGTTCGAATCCGTTCAAATCTGTTCAAATTCGTTCGAATCTGTTCAAATGATTTGAATTCTGGACAGAGGAACGGCGCAATGGCGGACCCCACCTTCCCCGAAGCAGATCTGCTGGAGGTCATGGCGGGCCTGCACGCCAAGGGCTTGCGGGAACTCCGCACGTCCCAGGTTGCAGGGGCGGCAGGAATTGCGCCGTGGGTCGCGCGGAGGCTGCTCGCCAAGCTCGCAGACGACGGAAAAATCCAGAGCCGGGGCAAGACCAAGGCACGCGTGTACTGGCTGCCGTTGACGCCACTCCACTCGGAAACCAACGCCGTACCCGACACCCGGAAGGAGACACCCTCCAACACCCTGAGCTGGTCCCCGGCATCGGTTGCATTGGCGAGCTACCTTGCCAAACCCATCAGTCAACGGGATCCGGTCACCTACCAACGAGAGTTCGTTGAGGGATACGTTCCCAACGTGTCTTACCTGCTCGGTGAAAGAACAGCCAACTCACTCTACGAAGAAGGCGCGGTCCGGGGTCAACTCCCCGCAGGAACGTATCTCCGCAAAGTACTGAATCAGCTATTGGTAGACCTCGCGTGGTCGTCCTCGAATCTGGAGGGCAACACCATCAGCTATCTGGATACCGAGCGCCTGTTCGCGCTTACATCCAACATCAGTGATGCTCCAGCATTTCCGGCGGGCGCCGACGCAGAACACCGCATCCTCCTGATCAACCACAAGCGCGCCATTACGTTCCTGGCCGATCAAGTGCCTGACACGGGGCTTTCGACTTACACCGTGCGTAACCTCCACGCTCTCCTGATGGAAGGCCTGGTCACCGATGTTGGACAGCTGGGCGCCATCCGCAGGCAGATCGTCAGCATCGGGCGCAGTACCTACACACCCCTGAGCATCCCACAGGTACTCGAGGATATGTTGGCGCTCATCATCGACAAAGCCGGACGTATCAAGAATCCGGTGGAGGCCGGGTTCTTTCTGTGGGTCAACATCGCCTACCTGCAGCCGTTCGTGGATGGCAACAAGCGGACCAGCCGCCTGTCCGCCAACATTCCGCTCATGCTGTACAACTGCTCACCCTTGTCGTTCATGGACGTCGACGTGCAGGACTACAACCAAGCCATGCAGGGCGTATACGAGCGTCGCGATGTATCGATTGCAGTAGATCTCTTCACTTGGCTATATCGCCGTTCGATCACACGGTACGGCACGGTCACCGAGGCAATGGGAACATACGACCCGGACACGCTGGTGTTGCGCCCGTACGCTACGGCGGTACTGCTCGCCATGGTCCGTGAAGGCCTGCCCCAAGAGCCCGCTATCCTGCACGCTGCCGCGCCAGAGCAACTTGCAGTCAAGCTTCGGGAAATCGTCAAAAAAGAAATTGACGGGCTCAGCGCGTTCAACTGTCAGAGGCATGGCATCACGCCGGCCGAAGTTGAAGCATGGAGACGCAAGCAAGCAGGGAAACGACAATAGCTTGAAGTTGCGCCCCCAAAAGTTCGCAGGACTGAACTACAACAGGACAACCACCAATGCGATTCTCACAACGAGCAGGCATTACTCCTGCTTCAAAGCTGTCACAAAGAGAGAGCATCGATGACGATCTTCGCTCCACTCTCTGGAGCTTGCTCTCACTCTGCTACTGGGACACTTACACGGCCCCCGACTACGGGATGTATGACAGAGCTGATCGAGTTCGAAAATCAAACCTATATGAACTGGTTTTTTCACTATGGCTTCATTACTTCAAAGCTCCGACAGACACGATCGACGAGTACTGGACTGAGTGTCACGCTCGTCTCCGCAAGTACTTCTTCGCAGCGGAGTGGTACCAAGTGTATGACTTCATAGAGTTCGTAGCAGACTACGGGCCAGCGCAACAGAAAGCCCAGTTTATACGCCTCGCCAATCTTCATCTGGAGCAAGAGAACTCTGCCTATAGATTTGTCGGAAACCAGATCACTGAGATCACGTCAGCGGAGGAGATTGAGTCGATTGAGGCAGCACTCTCAGTATCCGATGAATACCGTGGCGCGAGGACTCATCTGCGCACCGCTCTTGACATGCTTTCTGATCGAAAGAACCCAGACTTTCGAAATTCGATAAAGGAGAGTATCAGCGCGGTCGAATCGATTGCACGCAAATTGTCCAACGATGAATCGGGGACACTCGGATCGATCCTGAAAGAGCTGGAGCGCACCAAGAAGCTACACCCAGCACTGAAGAACGCATTCTCTTCGCTATACGGCTACACCAGTGACGCAGACGGAATCCGGCATTCGCTTCTAGACGAAACGAACCTCACCAAGGCAGATGCACGATTCATGCTCGTGTGTTGCTCAGCATTCATCAACTATGTACTGGATAGCACGAAAAGATGAGGTGGAAGCCACACCGGCTTCCGCAAGGGTCTCGGACCGTGCCACTTCGTCGTAATCCATGAGGAATGAACGCTTCAGCCAACTCCTGACACGGTCTCACAGATTGAGACTGGTTTCTCCCAGAATGCCGGCATGGAAACCATCCGCAAGCTGGCCGTGCTGGCCGACGCCGCCAAGTACGACGCCTCCTGCGCATCCAGCGGCGCCGGCAAGCGTGACTCGCGGGCCAGCGGCGGGATCGGCAGCACCGACGGTCCCGGCATCTGCCACAGCTACACCCCGGACGGGCGCTGTGTGTCGCTGCTGAAGATCCTGCTGACCAACTTCTGCATCTACGACTGCGCCTACTGCGTGAACCGGGTCTCCAGCAACGTGCAGCGCGCGCGTTTCAGCGTGGCCGAGGTGGTGGCGCTGACCATGGACTTCTACAAGCGCAACTACATCGAAGGCCTGTTCCTTTCCAGCGGCATCATCCGCAACGCCGACTACACCATGGAGCAGATGGTGGAAGTGGCGCGCCAGCTGCGCGAGGAGCACCGTTTCGGCGGCTACATCCACCTCAAGACCATTCCCGAGGCCTCGCCGGAACTGCTGGCTGCGGCCGGCCGTTACGCCGATCGACTCTCCATCAACATCGAGCTGCCCACCGAAGAGGGGTTGTCCAGCTTCGCGCCGGAGAAGTCGCTGCCGTCGATCCGCGGTGCGATGGGCGAGCTGCGCTGGCGCATCGAAGAGGCCAAGGAAGCCAAGGCTGCCGCGGCGACGACGGCCGTCACGCCGGTCACTCCGGCCCCGGCCAAGCCGGGCAAGCGCCGCGCCCGCGCGCCAAAATTTGCGCCGGCCGGCCAGAGCACGCAGATGATCGTCGGTGCCGACGGCGCCAGCGACCAGCAGATCCTCACCTCTGCCGACAACCTGTACGGCAACTACCGCATGCGCCGGGTCTACTACTCGGCCTTCAGCCCGATTCCCGACGCCAGCAGCATCCTGCCGCTGCAGGCGCCGCCGCTTGCGCGCGAGCATCGGCTGTACCAGGCCGACTGGCTGCTGCGCTTCTACGGCTACGGCGTGGACGAGATCACCGACACCACCCAGGGCGGCATGCTCGACCTGGATATCGACCCGAAGATGGCCTGGGCGATCCGCCACCCGGAGAGCTTCCCGGTAGACCTCAACCGGGATTCGAAGGAGATGCTGCTGCGCGTCCCCGGCCTGGGCGTGCGCAACGTGAAACGGGTGCTGATGGCACGCCGTCACGTGCGCCTGCGCGTGGCCGACGTGGCTCGCCTGCGCGCGCCGATGAGCAAGCTGCTGCCGTTCGTGCAGCTGGCCGACCACCACCCGCGCCGTGCCCTGGACGACCCGGCGGCACTGCGTGCGCGGTTGGCGCCGCCGCCGCGCCAGGGCTCCCTGTTCGACGCGGTGGCCGGCTGAGATGTCGCGCTGGAGTGTGCGGGTGGATCCATCGTGGTCGCTCACCGCGTGGCGGGATGCAGCGCGGCTGGCCTTGCAGCGGCAGGTGATGCCCGAACAGCTGGACTGGCTGCACGGCGACGGCGGCGGTCTGCTGGATGCCCCTGCGCTGCAGCACGCGCTTGCGGAGGCCACGGCTACGCCGGCCGCAGCAGTGCCAAAAGCCTTCGTCGAGCTGGCGTCCACCTGCCTGTGCCACCGCGACCCGCACCGCATGTCGCTGCTGTACCGCATGCTGTGGCGCATGACCCACGGCGAACGCGGGCTGCTCGGCAATCCCACCGACCCGGACGTGCTGCGCGCGATGGCATTGGCCCAGGCGGTGCGCCGCGACACCCACAAGATGAAGGCCTTCGTGCGCTTCCGCGAAGTACCCGGGCAGCAGGATGCGTTCATTGCGTGGTTCGAACCGGACCACCACATCGTGGATCGCGTGGCACCGTTCTTCGAGCGCCGGTTCACCGGCATGCGCTGGGCGATCCTCACCCCGTATCGCAGCGTGCGCTGGGATGGCAAAGAACTTGCCTACGGTCCCGGCGGCAAACAGGCCGATGCACCACGCGAAGACGCGCGCGAAGAACTATGGCGCACCTACTACGCGCATATTTTCAATCCAGCCCGCTTGAACACGCGGATGATGCAGCAGGAGATGCCCGCGAAGTACTGGAAGCACCTGCCCGAAGCCAGCCTGTTGCCCACGCTGGTGCGCGACGCTGGCGACCGGGTGCAGGAGATGCATGATCGCGAAGCACAGGCGCCTCAGCGGCGCATTCCGGAGCGCAGCATTCCCATGCGTGGCCCAGCCACTGCCAATGGGGATTCGCTGGACGGACTGCGCGACGCCGCCGCCAACTGCCGGCGCTGCCCGCTCTGGGAGCCCGCCACGCAGACCGTGTTCGGCGAGGGGCCTTCCGACGCACAGGTCGTGCTGGTAGGCGAACAGCCCGGCGACAGCGAGGACCTGAGCGGTCACCCGTTCGTGGGCCCGGCTGGCCAGCTGTTGAACCAGGCGTTGCAGGAACTGGGCATCGACCGCAGCACGCTGTACCTGACCAACGCGGTGAAGCACTTCCGGTTTGAGCGGCGCGGCAAGAAGCGCATCCATTCCAAGCCACAGGTCACCCACATCAATGCGTGCCGACCGTGGCTGATGGCGGAAATAGAGCAGATCAGCCCCAAGGTGATCGTGTGCCTGGGTGCCAGCGCCGCAAGGGCGGTGTTCGGCAGCGGCTTCAACCTCACCCGCGATCGTGGCCGCTGGCACACGCTGGAAGATGGCACACGTGGCTTTGCGACCGTGCATCCATCATGGGTGCTGCGGCAGGACCCTGAAAAGCGTGAAGCAGGCTACCAGCTGTTCCGCGAAGACCTGCGCCGGTTGCAGGAGTAGAGCGGGGCTCTGCCCCGCTCGCGTGAACCCATGCAGCGGGGCAGAGCCCCGCTCTACTAGTGCGCGGCCATGTAGATGTCCTGCAGCACCGCCTTCTCCAGCTCCAGCTCGCTGAGCAGGTTCTTGACGATGTCGCCCAGGCTCAGGATGCCCACCAGGCGGCTGCCGTCGGTCACCATCAGATGGCGGTGGCGCGAGTAGGTCATCAGCGCCATCGCCTGCTTCAGCGTTGCGTCCGGCGAAATGCCTTCCAGGCCGGCCGAGGGCAACGAGGAGATCACGCGACGGCCGGCCTGCGGGCCGTCGTCGGCCAGGCTGCGCACGATGTCCTTCTCGGAAATGATCCGTACCGGCACGTCGTCCCGGGTCACCACGAGGGCGGCGATCCGGTGCGCGCTCATCTTGTGGGCGGCGGCGCCGATCGTGTCTTCAACGTCGATGGTGACTACAGCGTCTTTCTTGGAGTGCAGAAGCTCGCGAACGTTCATTCTTATTCCTGTTACAGACTGGTTAAAGCCACACGCCTTGCGTGGTGGGACCGATTGACGCAGCCAAGGGCTACAGCCCGAGAATGGCATTACGACTAGAACCGACGCTGAATGTCGCTGTCGCCCCCGACTAAAGTTTTGCCGACGCCAGAAACGGCAAAGCAGGACCCCGCCTGAAGCCGCGCCCGCCTTCCGGGTTCTTAACAACTCCGGCCGGTTCTCCGACCTAAATCCGACGAACATCCCCCCAAGCTTGCCGCCGGTTTACTTTCATCGGCATCGGGCATGGCTTCAGCGAACGCAACACAGGCGGCGGTCCAGCAGGACATCTCGGCGCGCGACTCCGGTGGGGGCGTCCGTCTCTGGAGCTACCTGGGCGGCTGGCGACCCGAGGTCAGCCAGGAAACCCTGATCCTGGCCTGCAGCCTGTTCTTCGCGGCGGTCAGCAACGGTCCCTTCTGGAAGGCGGCCTACGCACTGCACCCGGGCAACCTGCTGTTCTCGACGGCGTTGCTGGGCCTGCTGGTCGCGGCCAACGGCCTGCTGCTGTCCCTGCTGATCTGGCGCTGGAGCGCCAAGCCGGTCATCACCGCGCTGCTGGTGGTTACCGCCATGGCCGTGCATTACATGACCACCTACGGGGTGTTCATGGATGCGGACATGGTGCGCAACGTGCTCCAGACCGATGTGAAGGAATCGCGGGAACTGATGACGCCCAGCCTGCTGCTGCCGTTGCTGGTGTTCGCCGCGCTGCCCGCCGTGGCGGTGTGGCGCGTGCGGATCAAGCCGCGCACTGCACTGCGCACGCTCTGGATCCGCCCGCTCTTCATGGTCGCGCTGCTGGTGGTGGGCGCGGGCAGCGTGATGTTGGCCAACGCCGATGTCGCTTCCATGCTGCGCAACCATCGCGAGATCAAGTACCTGGCGACCCCGCTCAACTACATCGTCGGGCTGCAGCAGAACCTGCGTTCCAGTTCGCCGATCAAGAAGGTGCCCAAGACGCAGATCGCCATGGATGCCGTTCGCGTTCCTTCGGCCGCAGGCGCCAAGCCGCGCCTGGTAGTCCTTGTCGTCGGCGAAACGGTGCGCGCGCAGAACTGGGGCCTGAACGGCTACGCCCGCCAGACCACCCCCGAACTTGCGCGCATCGGCGTGGTGAACTTCCCGGACATGCATTCGTGCGGCACCAGCACCGAGGTGTCGGTGCCCTGCATGTTCTCCCAGTTGGGCCGCCGCAATTACGATGAGGAGCAGATCCGCTCGCAGCAGTCGCTGCTGAATGTACTCAACACCGTGGGCGTCAGCACCCTGTGGCGCGACAACCAGTCCGGCTGCAAGGGCGTCTGTGAGAACACCCCGTTCGAGTCGGTGTCCGACGCCACCGATCCGACGCTGTGCGCCAAGGGTCGCTGCATGGATGAGATCCTGGTGAAGGGCCTGGCAGACAAGATGCGCGCCACCCCGGGCGACAAGTTCGTCGTACTGCACCAGCTCGGCAACCACGGTCCCAGCTACTTCCAGCGTTATCCCGAGGCCTTCCACCAGTTCACGCCGCCGTGCGAGAACCCGGAGCTGGGCAACTGCCCGAAAGAGCAGATCGTGAACGCGTACGACAACGCGGTTCTGTACACCGACCATTTCCTGGCCAAGACCATTCATGAGCTGCAGGCCATGGACGACTACGACACGGCGATGATCTACGTGTCCGACCACGGCGAGTCGCTGGGTGAGAAGGGCCTGTACCTGCATGGCGTTCCGTATGCCATCGCGCCGGCGGAACAGACCTCGGTGCCGATGGTGATGTGGTTCTCCAGCGGCTTCTCGGCCTCGCGCGGGCTGGATACCCGATGCCTGGAGCAGCGCGCAATGCAGCGCACCGACCATGACGCGCTGTTCTCTTCAATCCTCGGCCTGATGCAGGTCAAGACCCGGGCCTACGACGAGACCGAGGATGTGTTCGCCTCCTGCCTGAGGACCGCAGCCCGCAGCTGACGAATGACCCCCAAGCGGGTGTAGGATGCCGGTCTAGCTGGACGCAGTTTGGGAACCTTCCGATTTTTCGCCGATAGAGCCTGCCGCAAGGGAGCCACGGTATGAATGCGGTCGAACAGAAGCCCTGCATCCTGGTCGTTGATGACACGCCCGAGAACCTCTCCCTGATGAGCGAGCTCCTCCGGGAGGAGTACCAGGTCAAGCTGGCCCCCAGCGGGGAGCGCGGGCTGCAGATCGCGGCGGCCGAGCCGCAGCCCGACCTGATCCTGCTCGACATCATGATGCCCGGCATGGACGGCTACCAGGTCATGCAGCAACTCCAGGCCGACAAGGCCACCCGCGATATCCCGGTGATCTTCCTGACCGCACTGGCCGGGGTGGACGACGAGCGCCGGGGCCTGGAGCTGGGGGCGGTGGACTACATCACCAAGCCGATCAGCCCCTCCATCGCCCTGGCCCGGGTGCGCAACCACCTGCAGCTGAAGATGGTGCGCGACTTCATGCAGTACCGGAACGAGTACCTCAACCGCGAGGTCGCGCGCCGGACCCGCCAGCTCAGCGCCATCCAGGACGTCACGATCCGCGCCATGGCCTCGCTGGCCGAAACCCGCGACAACGAGACCGGCAGCCACATCCGGCGCACCCAGGCCTACGTAAAACTACTGGCCGAACAGCTGCGCGACCATCCCCGCTTCCGCGACTTCTGCACGCCCGCCAACATCGACATCCTGTTCAAGTCTGCCCCGCTCCATGACATCGGCAAGGTCGGCATCCCCGACCATGTGCTGCTCAAGCCGGGCAAGCTCACCGCGGACGAGTTCGAGATCATCAAGCAGCATCCGCGCATCGGCCGCGACGCCATCGCGCGGGCATTGGCCGACCTCGGCGACGAGGATGCGCAGTTCCTGCAGGTCGCGCAGGACATCGCGTATGGCCACCATGAGAAGTGGGATGGTTCCGGTTACCCACAGGGTGCGTGGGGCGACGCGATCCCCCTGCCCGCGCGGCTGATGGCGCTGGCCGACGTCTACGACGCCCTGATCAGTCGGCGCGTCTACAAGCCCGCGATGCCGCATACGGACGCCGTGGCGATGATCGCGCAGGGGCGCGGCACCCACTTCGACCCGGACGTCACCGACGCGTTCCTGGCCATCCAGCATGCATTCGAGCAGGTTGCACGGCAGTTCGCCGACGGCGATGGCGAAACCCTCCGCGAAGCCGTGCGCATGCATAACGCGATCGGAACCGAAGCCGACGAGCTCTGATCCCCTGCACGGAGATTCCCGTGGACACAGCACACGCGCATGACCTGCAGGCATTGGAAGCGCACCGGCAGCGGCTGGTGGCCCTGTTCGACGCGCTGCCGGTGGGGGTGATGCTGTTCGACGCCCGCGGGCGGGTAGTGGAAGCCAACCATGTGGCGCTGCGCCTGACCGGCACCAGCATGGAAGCGCTGCGGGCGCGCGACCTGATCGGCTGGCAGGTGCTGCGTGCCGACCTGACCCCGATGAGGCCGAACGAGTACCCGGCCAGCATTACGCTGCGCACGGGCAATGCCGCGCATGGCATCGAAATGGGCATCCGGCAGGCGTCCGGTGAACTGACGTGGCTGAGCGCAAGCGCTACGCCAATTGGCGTTCGCGCCAGTGGCGGTGTCGCGGTAGCCTTTGAAGACATCACCGAGCGCAAGCGCACCGAGCAGACCCTGCGGCGGATGAACTTCCTTTCCGACGTAGCGTTGGAACTGACCAGCAGCGCGTACTGGCATATCGACTTCAGCGATGCCGAAACATACTACGCGTCGCCACGCGCCGCCGAGATCTTCGGCGAAGTGGCCCGCGAGGATGGACGTTACGACCTGCAGCGCGAATGGCTGGACCGGGTGATCGCGGCCGATCCTGGTGCGGCTGCAGGTGTCAGCGAGCGTTTCCTGGGCGCGATTGAAGGTCACTACGCGCATTACGAGGCAACCTACCCCTACCGGCGTCCGAACGATGGCACCACGATCTGGCTGCGTTCGGCGGGACGCCTGGAACGAGATGGGACAACGGGTGCGCCACGCTACATGTACGGCGTCAACCAGGACATCTCGCGCCACAAGGCTACCGAGCATGCGCTCGAGAAGGCGACCCAGGCCAAGAGCGAGTTCCTGGCCAACATGAGCCATGAGATCCGCACGCCGATGAACGCCATCATCGGCATGTCCCACCTGGCGTTGCAGACCGAGCTGAGCGCGCGCCAGCGGGGTTACATCGAAAAGGTCAGCCGGGCCGCCGACCACCTGCTGCAGATCATCAACGACATCCTCGACTTCTCGAAGATCGAGGCAGGAAAGCTTGAGCTTGAAAAGACCGAGTTCAGGCTGGAAGACGTGTTTGAGCAGCTGGCCAACCTGCTCGGCGTGGGGGCCGAGAACAAGGGGCTGGAACTGCTGTTCGAGATTCCGGAGGCGGCGCCCGGCACGCTCGTCGGCGACCCGCTGCGCCTGGCCCAGGTGCTGATCAACCTGGGCAACAACGCGCTCAAGTTCACCCCTCGCGGCGAAGTGGTGGTCGGGGTAGAAATGCTGGAACGCGATGACGTCGCCACCACCCTGCACTTCTGGGTGCGCGACAGCGGCATCGGCATGGATCCGGCGCAGTGCGCGCGCCTGTTCCAGAGCTTCATCCAGGCCGACGCCTCCACCACCCGCAAGTACGGCGGCACCGGTCTGGGCCTGGTCATCTGCAAGAACCTGGTTGAAGCGATGGGCGGCCGGATCTGGGTCGAGAGCACGCCGGGAGTGGGCTCGACCTTCCATTTCCAGGCGCGCTTCGGGACCCGCGAGGGCATCTACAGCCGGCGCATGTTCCGCGCCGATGAACTGGTCGGCGTGCGGGTGCTGGTGGTGGACGACAATGCCGCCGCGCGCGAGATCCTCTCCAGCATGGCGCGCTCGTTCGGGCTGGAAGTGGACCTGGAAGTGGACGGCGCCACCGCGCTGCAGGCCATCAACCGCGCATGCGCGGAATCGGCGCCCTACGACCTGGTGCTGATGGACTGGAAGATGCCCGGCATGGACGGTGTCCAGACCATGCAGCAGGTCCAGGCGCAGCATGGCCCGCGCTCCCCCGCCGTCATCATGGTGACCGCCTACGGGCGCGAGGACGCACTCAACCAGGCGCGCGAACGCGATGTCGCCCTGCGCGCGTTGCTGACCAAACCGGTAACGCCGTCCACCCTGCTTGAAGCCGTCGGCTCGGCACTCGATCTCGGCACTCTGGTGGACACGCGGGCCAACGAGCGCGCGGTGGCGCACGCCGACGTCTTCGCGCAGCTGACCGGGCTGCGGGTGCTGCTGGTGGAGGACAACGAGCTCAACCAGGAACTGGCCATGGAGCTGCTGGGCCAGGCCGGCATGCAGGTGGTGCTCGCGCAGAACGGGCAGGAGGCCGTCGACCTGCTTGCGCGCGATGCCGGCTTTGACGGGGTGCTGATGGACTGCCAGATGCCGGTGATGGACGGCTACACCGCCACCCGTGAAATCCGCCAGACCCTTGGCCTGGCCACCCTGCCGATCCTGGCGATGACTGCCAATGCGATGGCCGGGGACCGCGAAAAGGTGCTGGCGGCGGGTATGAACGACCACATCGCCAAACCGCTGCAGATCGGCCCGATGTTCGCAACGATTGCCAAGTGGTTCTGCACGCGCGATACCGCCGTGCCGTCCGCGTCTCGGGTCGCCGAAGACGCTCCCGCCCTCAACGTCCCAGTCGATCTGGACACCCTGCCCGGGATCGACGCCAAGGTCGGCATGGCAGGCACGATGAACAACCAGGCCCTATACCGCCGCCTGCTCGCCAGCTTCAGCCGCAGCAACCGCGACTTCGCCAGTGCCTTCCGCAGTAGCTGGCCGGACGACGCGCAGCTGGCCGTGCGAATGGCGCACACCCTGAAAGGCACCGCCGGCACCATTGGCGCGAGCGCCGTACAGCGTGCTGCGGCCGAACTGGAAAGGGCGTGCAGGGACACCGATGCGCATGCGGAAGTGGGACCGCTGCTGGCAGATGTCGAGCGTGAGCTCCACACTGTGCTTGACGGCCTGCAGGACTTCGACGATGCGTCGGACGAAGCGGTCGGCGTAGCGATCCGGGCGACACTGCAGCCCCGCCTCCCCGTGGCAGAGGTCGAGCGCTTGAAGGCGCTTCTTGCGAACAGTGATGCGGACGCACTGCCGTTGATGACCGAGCTCCGCAAGCTCGCCCGGGGCACACAATGGCAAGCCACATTCGATGCGGCCAGCCGCGACCTGGATGCTTTCCTGTTCGACGAAGCGTTGGAAAAGCTTCGGGAAATCTCTCTGTAGTGATCCTTCTGGAGCATGGATGACGGGCGTCGCACCCGTCATCCAATGACCCGGATCACTCCACCGTAACGCTCTTGGCCAGGTTACGCGGCTTGTCCACGTCCGTGCCGCGTGCCAGCGCGGTGTGGTACGCCAGCAGCTGTACCGGGATGGTGTGCACCACCGGGCTGAGCACGCCGGCGTGACGCGGGGTGCGGATCACGTGGACGCCTTCGGACTCCACGAAGTTGCTGTCCTGGTCGGCGAACACGAACAATTCGCCGCCACGCGCGCGCACTTCCTGCATGTTGGACTTCACCTTCTCCAGCAGGCTGTCGTTGGGCGCGATCACCACCACCGGCATGTCTTCGTCCACCAGCGCCAGCGGGCCGTGCTTGAGCTCGCCGGCCGGATAGGCCTCGGCATGGATGTAGGTGATCTCCTTGAGCTTGAGCGCGCCTTCCAGTGCGATCGGGTAATGCAGGCCACGGCCCAGGAACAGCGCGCTGTTCTTGCGCGCGAAGCGCTCGGCCCAGGCCGCGATCTGCGGCTCCATGTTCAGCGCATGCTGCACGCTGCCCGGCAGGAAGCGCAGCTGTTCCAGGTACTCCGCTTCCTGCGCCGCGTCGATGCGACCGTGCAGCTTGCCCAGCACCACGGTCAGCTGGAACAGCGCGGCCAGCTGGGTGGTGAAGGCCTTGGTCGAAGCCACGCCGATCTCGGCACCGGCGCGCGTATAGCAGACCAGCTCGCTGGCGCGCGGGATCGCGCTCTCGGGCACGTTGCAGATCGACAGCGTGTGCAGGTGGCCCAGCGACTTGGCGTATTTCAGCGCCTCCATCGTGTCCAGGGTTTCGCCGGACTGGGAGATGGTGACGATCAGGTGCTTCGGATTGGCGTAGGCGGCGCGGTAGCGGTATTCGCTGGCGATTTCCACGCTGCACGGCAGCCCGGCGATGGCCTCGATCCAGTAGCGTGCGGTCAGGCCGGCGTAGTAGCTGGTGCCGCAGGCGATGATCTGCACGCCTTCGATGCCGGCCAGCACGCTTTCGGCGTTCTTGCCGAACAGCTCGGCCGGGAAACCACCGGCGTCGATCGCTGCCTCGATGGTGTCGCCCAGCGCACGCGGCTGCTCGTGGATTTCCTTCTGCATGAAGTGGCGGTACGGGCCCAGCTCCAGCGAGGCCAGCGACACGTCGGACTGGTGCACGCCACGGTCCACCGGCAGGTTGTGCTCGTCATACACCTGCACGCCCTCGCGGCGGATGTCGGCGGTGTCGCCCTCTTCCAGGAAGATCACGTTGCGGGTGGCCGAGATCACCGCCGATACGTCGGAGGCCACGAAGTTCTCGCCCTCGCCCAAGCCGACCAGCAGCGGGCAGCCCATGCGCGCGCAGACGAAGTGGTCCGGCTCGGCGCGGCTCATCACCGCAAGCGCGTAGGCGCCGGTCAGTTCCTTCACCGTTCGCTGCAACGCCGAGAGCAGGCTGTCGCCGTTCTTCAGGTTGTAATGCATCAGGTGGGCGATGACTTCGGTGTCGGTCTGCGACTCGAACACGTAGCCCAGGCCGCGCAGGCGCTCACGCTGCTCTTCGTGGTTTTCGATGATGCCGTTGTGCACCAGCGCCACGCCGTGGCTGGTGTGCGGGTGGGCGTTGGCTTCGGTGACCCCGCCATGGGTCGCCCAGCGGGTGTGGCCGATGCCGAGGGTGGCGTCGAAGCCTTCGGCGGCAGCGGCCTTCTCCATCTCGGCGACGCGGCCGGTGCGGCGCACCCGGCGCACGTCCGGCTGAGCCTGGGTCCGGTCCAGCACGGCGATGCCGGACGAATCGTAACCGCGGTATTCCAGGCGCTTGAGACCTTCGATCAGTACCGGCACCACATCGCGATCTGCGATCGCTCCCACAATCCCGCACATAGATTCAGATCCCTGCTGTCGATGCCCCATTCTAGCGTGGGCGCCCCTGCCGCCCCGCCGCCGTCCGCTTAACAAAAGTGTCCGGCGAAGTGTCCGCGGACACCCGGACGCGCCTGTCCCGCTCGTAAGTGACTGTTTAACAAGGCGCAGAAGTTGGCACGCGGTGTGCTTTGTATACCGCAACTACCGCAACCCAACTGCGACCGAGCCCGATGATCCGCGACACTTCTGCCCAGGACCAGACCTTCCCCACCCACGCCACGGCGGCACCGTGGAAGCGCTGGCTGTGGCCGGGCATCGCCGCCCTGGTCGTGGTCCTGGCGATCGGCTTCGCCGCCCGCGCCTGGCTGGGCGCAAGCCGTTCCTTCGACAGCGCCCGCGTCCGCATCGCCGAGGTCAAGAAGGGCGACCTGGTCCGCGACCTCGCCGCCGACGGCAAGGTGATCGCTGCCAACAGCCCGGTGCTGTACGCCATCTCCGCCGGTACCGTGGACCTGAAGGTGGTGGCCGGTGACGTGGTGAAGAAGGACCAGGAGCTGGCAGTGATCGACAGCCCCGAACTGCGCAGCAAGCTGGCCCAGGAACGGGCCACCCTGGCCGGCCTGGAAGCCGAAGCCAGCCGCTCGCTGCTCGACGCCACCCTGGCCCGCGCCAAGGCCAGCAAGGAAACCGACCAGGCCAACATCGAGCGCCAGGCCGCCGAGCGCGACCTGCAGCGCTACCAGCGGGGCTACGACGGCGGCGCGGTGCCGCAGATCGACCTGGCCAAGGCCAACGACACCCTGAAGAAGGCCGACATCTCCCTGGCCAACGCGCAGACCGACGCCCGCCTGCAGGGCCAGGGCGCCGACCTGGACGCGCGCAACAAGCGCCTGCTGGCCGACCGCCAGCGCGCGGTGGTGGATGAAGTGCAGCGCCAGGTGGACGCGCTGACCCTGCGCGCGCCGTTCGACGGCCAGGTCGGCCAGGTCCAGGCCACCCAGCACACCCAGGTCGCCGCCAACGCTCCAATCCTTGGCGTGGTCGACCTGTCGCGCTTCGAGATCGAGATCAAGGTGCCGGAAAGCTTCGCCCGCGACCTGTCGCTGGGCATCCCGGCGCAGCTCACCAGCGGCAGCGGCCAGCCGTTCCCGGGCGAGATCAGCGCGGTGTCGCCCGAAGTGGTGGCCGGCGAGGTCAACGCCCGCATCCGCTTCACCGACAAGCAGCCGCAGGGCCTGCGCCAGAGCCAGCGCATGCAGGCCCGGGTGGTGCTCGACACCCGTCGCAACGTGATCAAGGTCGAACGCGGCCCGTTCGTGGAACAGGGCAACGGCCAGGCCTATGTCATGGATGGCAGCACCGCGGTGCGCCGTCCGGTCCAGCTGGGCGTCAGCAGCCTGGGCGAAGTGGAAATCCTCTCTGGCCTGCAACCCGGCGATCGGGTCGTGGTCTCCGGCAGCGATCTGTTCGGCGACGCCGAACGCGTGTCCATCAACTGATCCACCCTACCCATACAAGGAATACAGCCATGCTTGAGATGCGCTCGGTCGCCAAGGTGTTCCGCACCGAACAGGTGGAAACCCATGCCCTGCGGTCGCTGGACCTGCACGTTCGCGAAGGGGAGTTCGTTGCCGTCACCGGTCCGTCCGGTTCGGGCAAGACCACCTTCCTGAACATCGCCGGCCTGCTGGAGACCTTCACCAGCGGCACCTACCTGCTCGACGGGCAGGACGTGAGCAAGCTCGGCGACGACGCCCGCAGCCGGCTGCGCAACCAGAAGATCGGCTTCATCTTCCAGGGCTTCAACCTGATTTCCGACCTCAACCTGTTCGACAACGTGGACGTTCCGCTGCGCTACCGCGGCATGTCCGCCAGCGAGCGCAAGCAGCGCATCGAACACGCACTGCAGCAGGTCGGCCTGGGCTCGCGCATGAAGCACTACCCGTCCGAGCTCTCCGGCGGCCAGCAGCAGCGCGCGGCGATCGCGCGTGCACTGGCCGGCAGCCCGCGCCTGCTGCTCGCCGACGAACCGACCGGCAACCTGGACACCCAGATGGCACGCGGAGTGATGGAACTGCTGGAGGAAATCAACGCCGCCGGCACCACCATCGTCATGGTCACCCATGATCCGGAACTGGCCGCGCGTGCCCAGCGCAACGTGCACATCGTCGACGGCCAGGCCACCGACCTGGTGCGCGAACCGGTGCTGGCCACCCCGCGCGTTGCCGTTGCCACCGTCAACGACTGAGGCCGCCACCATGCTCGCCTACTACTTCCGACTGGCCCTGCGCAGCTTCCGGCGCAACAAGGTGCTCACCGCGCTGATGGTGACCGCGATCGCGCTCGGCATCGGCGCGTCGATGACCACCCTCACCGTGTTCCATGTGCTCTCCGGAGACCCCATCCCGCAAAAGAGCGACCGCCTGTTCAACGTGCAGGTCGACCCGCGCCCGATGATCGGCTACCAGCCCAGCGAGGAGCCCGAAGAACAGGTCACCCGCTACGACGGCGAAACCCTGCTGCGCGAAAAGAAGGCCAAGCACCAGGTGCTGATGACCGGCGGTGGCGTCACCGTGGAGCCGGACACCAGCACGCTGCGTCCGTTCGACACCGATGCGCGTTACACCTCCAGCGACTTCTTCGCCATGTTCGATACGCCGTTCCAGTTCGGCCAGGGCTGGAAGGCCGACCAGGATGAGGGCCGTGGCCGGGTGGCGGTGATCTCCAAGGCGCTGAACGACAAGCTGTTCAACGGCCAGAACAGCGTGGGCCGTCCGCTGCGCATGGACGGGCACACCTTCAACATCGTCGGCGTGCTCGAGGAGTGGAACCCGAACCCGCACTTCTACGACCTGGAAACCGGCCGCTACGGCGACAGCGAAGACATCTTTGTCCCGGTCTCCACCGCGCTGGACCTCAAGTTCGGCCGCAACGGCAACATGAACTGCTGGGACAACGCCAACGGCGAGGAAACCGCCCTCAACGCGCCGTGCACCTGGATGCAGTACTGGGTGGAACTGGCCTCGCCGTCCGACGCCGCCGATTACCGCGCGTACCTGGAGAACTACTCGGCGCAGCAGAAGGCCGCCGGTCGCTTCCAGCGCCCTTCCAACGTACGCCTGCGCAACGTGATGGACTGGCTGGACTTCAAGCAGGTGGTGCCCAGCGACGTGCGCCTGCAGCTGTGGCTCGCACTGGGCTTCCTGGCGGTGTGCCTGATCAACACGGTGGGCCTGCTGCTGGCCAAGTTCCTGCGCCGCAGTGGCGAGATCGGCGTACGCCGCGCACTCGGCGCCAGCCGTGGGCAGATCTTCCTGCAGTCGCTGGTGGAAGCCGGCACGGTCGGCCTGGCCGGTGGCGTACTCGGCCTGGGGCTGGCGATGCTCGGCCTGTATGCGGTGCGCCAGCAGCCGGTGGATTACGCCAAGCTCGCCACCCTGGACGGCAAGATGCTGCTGCTCACCTTCGGCCTGACCCTGGCCGCCAGCCTGCTGGCGGGTTTCCTGCCGGCGCTGCGCGCCATGCAGGTCACCCCCGCCATCCAACTCAAATCGCAGTAAGGATCCGGAGCACATCATGGATATCCGACCCATCCTGACCACGCTGCGCCGGCACAAGACCGCCGCCGCCCTCATCGTGCTGGAGATCGCGCTGACCTGCGCGATCGTCTGCAACGCGCTGTTCCTGATCGGCCAGCGCCTGGAGAAGATCAACCAGCCCAGCGGCATCGCCGAACAGGAGCTGCTGGAAGTGCGCCTGGGCGGCATCGGCACCCAGGTCAACGCCACCGCGCGTACCCGCGAAGACCTGGCCGCGCTGCGGGCCATTCCCGGGGTGAAGAACGCGGTGCCGATCAACCAGCTGCCGTTCCGCCGCAACTCCTGGAACACCAGCCTGTCGCTGATCCCCGACCAGGAGCGTCCCAACTTCAACGCCGCACAGTTCTTCGCCAGCGAAGGCACGCTCGATACGATGGGCCTGCAGCTGATCGCCGGCCGCGACTTCGAAGGCGATGAGTTCGCCAACCTGGAAGACGTGGAGAAGGACGCCACCATCGAACAGCGCGGTTCGGCGGTGATCCTGAGCAGCAAGGCCGCGAACAAGCTGTTCCCGGACGGCCAGGCGGTGGGCAAGACCATTTACAGCGGCCGCATGCCGCTGCGCATCGTCGGCGTGGTGAAGGAACTGGCGCGCCCGGTCACGGTCGAGTCCGACACCGGCTACTCGATGATCCTGCCGGTGCGGGTCAACTACGATATGGGCCTGTACCTGATCCGCGTCACCGACCCGGCACGTCGCCAGGAAGTGCTCAATGCCGCCGTGGCCGCGCTGGAGAAGGTGGACACCAACCGCATGGTGCGCGGCAAGCTCACCTATGAAGAGCAGCGCACCAAGTACTTCCAGAACGACCGCGCGATGGTCGGCCTGCTGATCACGGTGTGCGTGGCACTGCTGGTGGTCACCGCGCTGGGCATCGTCGGCCTGGCCAGCTTCTGGGTGCAGCAGCGTACCAAGCAGATCGGCATCCGCCGTGCGCTGGGCGCCACCCGCGGCCAGATCCTGCGCTACTTCCAGACCGAGAACTTCCTGCTGGCCACCGTCGGCATCGTGCTCGGCATGCTGCTGGCGTACTCGATCAACCTGTGGCTGATGAGCGCCTACGAGCTGCCGCGCATGCCGATCGCCTACCTGCCCATCGGTGCGGTCCTGCTGTGGCTGCTGGGCCAGGTCGCGGTGTTCGGACCGGCCCACCGCGCAGCGGCGGTGCCGCCTGCCGTCGCCACCCGGAGCGCCTGACATGGGCGCTCCCCTGCTCCGCGCCGCCCTGCTGGGGCTGGCACTGCTCTCCACCAGCGCCTGCGCGGAGAGCAGCCGCAGCGAGTCCTCGCGCATGGACTGGCGCCAGGACGGCGCCCGGCTCACCGTGGAATCCGCACAGGGCGTGGTCACCATCGTGGCCGCGTCGCCGGCCGCGCGCTTCGGCGTGCAGGCGGGCGACCAGGTCCTGCGCGTGGACGGCGTTCCAGTGCAGCGCGTGGACGATCTGACCGCCGCGCTCAGCAGCAGCGACAAGGTCACGGTGCCGGTCACCGTGCGCCGTTCCGGACGGGTCGAGGTGGTCAGCGCGCCCACCGCAGCGTGGCGGGCCGTGCAGCCGCCACCGCCGCCGGCGCCCCCTGCGCCTCCTGCGCCGCCGTCACGGCCATAAGCCCGGATCCGGCCCCACCCTGCCGGTGGGGCCGGCGCTCGGGTACTCTCTGCCTACTTTCCGGTCTTCTGCTGCCGCATGCCCTCGATCCTGATCATTGACGACAACGCCAGCGTGGCCACGGCACTGGACGTGCTGTTCTCGCTGCACGACATCGAGGCACTGCACGCGCTGTCGCCCGAGGCCGGCCTGGCGGTGCTGGAACAACAGCCGATCGACCTGGTCATCCAGGACATGAACTTCACCGAGGACACCACCTCCGGCGAAGAAGGCGAAGCGCTGTTCCAGCAGATCCGCGCGCGCCACCCCGACCTGCCGGTGATCCTGCTGACCGCATGGACCCACCTGAGCAGCGCGGTGGACCTGGTCAAGGCCGGTGCCGCGGACTACCTGGCCAAGCCCTGGGACGACCGCAAGCTGCTGACCACGGTCAACAACCTGCTGGAACTCTCGGAAACCCGCCGCGAACTGGATCGCCGTCGCGCCCGCGAACAACGCGACCGGACCGCGCTGGAAACCCGTTACGACCTGCGGGGCGCGGTGGTGGCCGACCCGGCCAGCGAACGGGTGGTCAACCTGGCCTGCCAGGTCGCACGCTCGGAACTGCCGGTGCTGATCACCGGCCCGAACGGTGCCGGCAAGGAAAAGATCGCCGAGATCATCCAGGCCAATTCACTGGTGGCCAAGGGCCCGTTCGTGGCGCTGAACTGCGGGGCCATTCCCGCTGAACTGATCGAAGCGGAACTGTTCGGCACCGAAGCCGGCGCCTACACCGGCGCCAACAAAGCGCGCGAAGGCAAGTTCGAAGCCGCTGACGGCGGCACCCTGTTCCTGGACGAGATCGGCAACCTCTCGCTCGGCGGCCAGATGAAACTGCTGCGCGTGCTGGAGACCGGCCGCTTCGAGCGGCTGGGCTCCAACCGCGAGCGCCAGGTCAAGGTGCGCGTGATCAGCGCCACCAACGCCGACCTGCCGGCGATGATCCGCGATGGGCAGTTCCGCGAAGACCTCTACTACCGTCTCAACACCGTCGAGCTGGCGCTGCCGCAGCTGGCCGAACGGCCCGGCGACATCCTGCCGCTGGCCGAACGTTTCCTCGGCGATGGCAAGCCGCTGTCCAGCGCTGCGGCCAGCGCGCTGCAGCGTCACGCCTGGCCGGGCAACGTGCGCGAGCTGCGCAACGTGATCCAGCGCGCCGGGCTGCTCGCCCAGGGTGCGCGCATCGAGGTAGCCGACCTCAACCTGCCGCGTGCGGCCCCTGCGCCGCGCGCGACGACACCGGGCGCCGACCCGGACCGCAGCCGCATCGAATCGGCGCTGTCGCACAGCCACGGCATCATCGCGCAGGCCGCCGCCGAACTCGGGCTCAGCCGGCAGGCGCTGTACCGGCGCATGGACCGCTACGGCATCCCCCGCGAATGAAGCGCACCTCGTTTACCTTCCGCCTGTTCCTGCGCCTGCTGCCAGTGCTGGCGCTGGCCGCAGCCGGTCCGTGGCTGCTGGCCTACTGGATGGACCGCGGCTGGGCGGTGGCGTTGGTGTCGACGCTGGTGCTGCTCGCCCTGATGTGGTGGACGCTGCGCCGCGCCACCGCACCGGTGCGTTCGCTGCTGCGTGCGCTGTCCGGCACGACCAGCACCTACCGCGACGGCGAGTACAACTTCAGTGTGTACTGGCCGGGCAACGACGAATTGGGCGACCTGGTGCAGGCACACCGCGAGCTGGGCGACGTGCTGCGCGAACAACGCCAGGGCCTGGTCCAGCGCGAACTGCTGCTGGACACCATGGTGCAGAACACCCCGGTGTCGATGCTGCTGCTGACCAATGGCGGCGACGGCGTGCAGCGCGTGGTGTTTTCCAACCTGGCCGCACGCAAGCTGCTGCACAACGGTTGGAAGCTGGAAGGCCAGGCCATGCAGCACGTGCTGGAAACCATGCCGGTGGAACTGCGCGATGCGATCGAGCGCGGTGGCGACAGCCTGTTCGCGGTACGTGGGCCGGGCGACGAAGCTGAAGACGGCGATGAAGACGACGAACAGGTCTATCACCTGTCGCGGCGCAACTTCCATCTCAACGGTCGCCCGCACGACCTGCTGCTGATCCGCCTGCTCACCGCCGAACTGCGCCGCCAGGAAGTACAGACCTGGAAGAAGGTGATCCGGGTGATCAGCCATGAGCTCAACAACTCACTCGCCCCGATCGCCTCGCTGGCGCACTCCGGTGGCGAGCTGGTGCGGCGTGGCAAGACCGAACGCCTGGAAGAGGTGTTCACCACCATCGAAGAGCGCTCACGTCACCTGGAAGGCTTTATCCGCGGCTATGCGCGCTTTGCCAAGCTGCCGCAGCCGCAGCTGCAGAACGTGCAGTGGAAACAGTTCCTGGGCGGGTTGCAGCTGCAGATCCCGTTCCGCATGGCCGACATCCCCGATGACCTGGAGGGCCGGGTGGATATCGCCCAGCTGGGCCAGGCGCTGTTGAACCTGCTCAAGAACGCGCACGAAGCCTGCTCGGAAGCCGAGCCACCCAACGACGACGTCGAGCTACGCCTGACCCGCCTGCCGCAATGGCTGCGGCTGGAGATCCTGGACCGTGGCAAGGGCATGAACGAGGCGGTGTTGCAGAACGCGTTGATGCCGTTCTATTCAACCAAGCGCAACGGCACCGGATTGGGCTTGGCGCTGACCCGCGAAATCGTGGAAGCGCATGGCGGCCGCGTGTCGCTGCAGAACCGCCGCGAAGGCGGTCTGTGCGTGGCGATCTTCCTGCCGGCCTGAGCGCTTACTTCTTCACCGGGCGATGCCAGCCTTCGATGGTCTGCTGGCGCGCACGCGCCACGGTCAATTCGCCCGGGGGCGCATTGCGGGTGATCACCGAACCGGCGGCGATGGTCGCCCGCTCACCGATCGTCACCGGCGCCACCAGCGAGCTGTTCGACCCGATGAACGCGTTGTCGCCGATGGTGGTCTGCGACTTGTTCACGCCGTCGTAGTTGCAGGTGATCGTACCTGCACCGATGTTGACCTTGCTGCCGATCACCGCATCGCCCAGGTAGGTGAGGTGGTTGGCCTTGCTGCCTGCACCCAGGTGGATTTTCTTGGTCTCCACGAAGTTGCCCACGTGCGCGCCTTCGGCCAGCACCGTACCCGGGCGCAGGCGTGCGAACGGGCCGATGTCTGCCGCGCCTTCGCTGACCACGCCTTCCAGGTCGCAGTGCGGCTTGACCACGGTGCCGGCGGCGAGCTTCACGTCCTTGAGGCGGGTAAACGGCCCGATGCTGACACCGTCGCCCAGTTCAACCGAACCTTCCAGGATCACGCTGACGTCGATCTGCACGTCGCGACCGACCGTGACCGTGCCACGGATGTCCACCCGCGCCGGGTCGATCACGCGCGCGCCCTGCGCGCACAGCGCACGCACTTCGCGCAGCTGCCAGGCCCGCTCCAGCTGGGACAGCTGCCACGGATCGTTGGCGCCTTCGGCTTCCTGCGCGTCGGCCACGAACGCCATGTCGGCCGGGGTGTAGTCGGCAGCGGCCGATGCAAACACATCAGTCAGGTAGTACTCGCCCTGCGCATTGCTGTTGGACAGCTGCGACAACCAGGTGCGCAGCGCGATCGCGTCGGCGGTGATGATGCCGGTGTTGATGGTGCGGATTGCCAGCTGTTCTTCGTTGGCGTCCTTCTGCTCCACGATCGCGCCGACCTTGCCCTCGGCATTGCGTACGATGCGGCCGTAGCCGGTGGGATTGGGCATGTCCGCCACCAGCACCGCCAGCCGGCCCGGCTGCGAGAGCAGGTGCTGCAGGGTATCGAGCCGGATCAGCGGCACGTCGCCGTACAGCACCAGCACCTTGGCCGCGTCGGGCACCTGCGGCATGGCCTGCTGCACGGCATGGCCGGTACCGAGCTGCTCGCGCTGCTCGGCCCACTGCAGGTCCGGCTGGTCGGCGAAGGCGGCGCGTACCGCTTCGCCGCCGTGGCCATACACCACGTGGATGGCGTCGGGCTGCAGCTGCCGCGCGGTGTCGATCACATGCGCCAGCATCGGGCGGCCGGCGATCGGCTGCAGGACCTTGGGCAGGTCGGACTTCATGCGCTTGCCAGCGCCGGCGGCGAGGATGATGACGTGCAGGGCGTGGGTCATGGGTTCAGGCGTGTACGTAGAGGTATGGCAACGATTCTATGCCGGAAACAACGACGCCGGCGTGAGCCGGCGTCGAGGTGTACAGCGGTGGCAGGAACTCAGTGCTTGAGGGTCTTGCGCAGGCGCTCCAGCGCCTGCAGCTGGACCACGGCTTCGGCCAGCTTCTGCTGGGCTTCGGCCACTTCCATCGCTTCGCCACGGTTGGCCAGGATGCGTTCGGCTTCTTCCTTGGCCTTGCGGACCGCGGTTTCGTCGATGTCCTGCGCACGGATCGCGGTGTCGGCCAGCACGGTCACGACCTGCGGCTGCACCTCGAGGATGCCGCCGGAGATGGCGAAGTCCAGCTGTTCGCCATTCGGGGTGGTGACCACCACCTTGCCCGGCTTGAGCCGGGTGATCAGCGGGGCGTGCTTGGGCGCGATGCCCAGTTCGCCAAGCTCACCCGTAGCCACGACCAGAGTCGCTTCACCACGGAAGATTTCCTGCTCGGCGCTGACGATGTCGCAACGGATGGTGCTCATGATCAAGCCTTCTCAGCCATCTTCTTGGCCTTCTCGACCGCTTCTTCGATGCTGCCGACCATGTAGAACGCCTGCTCCGGCAGGTGGTCGTATTCGCCGTCGACGATGGCCTTGAAGCCGCGGATGGTGTCCTTCAGCGAGACGTACTTGCCCGGCGAGCCGGTGAACACTTCGGCCACGTGGAACGGCTGGCTGAAGAAGCGCTCGATCTTGCGGGCGCGCGACACGGCCTGCTTGTCTTCTTCGGACAGTTCGTCCATGCCCAGGATGGCGATGATGTCCTTCAGTTCCTTGTACTTCTGCAGGGTCTGCTGGACGCGCTGGGCGGTGTCGTAATGCTCGTGGCCGATGACCAGCGGGTCCATCTGGCGGCTGGTGGAGTCCAGCGGATCGACTGCCGGGTAGATACCCAGCGAGGCGATCGAACGCGACAGGGTCACGGTCGAGTCAAGGTGGGCGAAGGTGGTCGCCGGCGACGGGTCGGTCAAGTCATCGGCGGGCACGTACACGGCCTGGATCGAGGTGATCGAGCCGTTCTTGGTCGAGGTGATGCGCTCCTGCAGGACGCCCATTTCCTCGGCCAGGGTCGGCTGGTAACCCACGGCCGACGGCATGCGGCCCAGCAGTGCCGACACTTCGGTACCGGCCAGGGTGTAGCGGTAGATGTTGTCGACGAACAGCAGCACGTCCTTGCCCTTGCCGTTTTCGTCCTTCTCGTCGCGGAAGTACTCGGCCATGGTCAGGCCGGTCAGTGCAACGCGCAGACGGTTGCCCGGCGGCTCGTTCATCTGGCCGTACACCATCGCGACCTTGTCCAGGACGTTGGAGTCCTTCATCTCGTGGTAGAAGTCGTTGCCCTCACGGGTACGCTCACCCACGCCGGCGAACACGGACAGACCGCTGTGCGCCTTGGCGATGTTGTTGATCAGTTCCATCATGTTGACGGTCTTGCCGACGCCGGCGCCGCCGAACAGGCCGACCTTGCCGCCCTTGGCGAACGGGCACATCAGGTCGATGACCTTGATGCCGGTTTCCAGCAGCTCGGTGGCCGGGGACTGGTCTTCGTACGACGGGGCTTCACGGTGGATTTCCCAGCTGTCGCTGGCGGTCACCGGACCGGCTTCGTCGATCGGACGGCCCAGCACGTCCATGATGCGGCCCAGGGTGCCTGCACCGACCGGCACCGAGATGGCGCGTTCGGTGTTGGTGGCCACCAGGTTGCGCTTCAGGCCGTCGGTGGAGCCCAGCGCGATGCAACGGACCACGCCGTCGCCCAGCTGCTGCTGCACTTCCAGCGTGATTTCGGTGTTGTCCACCTTCAGCGCGTGGTACACCTTCGGCACCGACTCGCGGGGGAATTCCACGTCGACGACGGCGCCGATGATCTGAACGATCTTGCCCTGACTCATTGCTGCATCCTCTAATTAAATGCTTTTGACTGTGCGCGTCAGACTGCTGCCGCGCCGCCGACGATTTCGGAGATTTCCTGGGTGATCGCTGCCTGGCGGGCCTTGTTGTAGACCAGCTGCAGGGTTCCGATCAGCTTGTTCGCGTTGTCACTGGCCGACTTCATCGCCACCATGCGCGCGGCATGCTCGGAGGCCACGTTTTCCAGCACGGCCTGGTACACCAGCGACTCCACGTAGCGCGTCATCACGTGCTCGAGCACGGTGGCGGCGTCGGGTTCGTACAGGTAGTCCCAGTCATGGTGCGCGACCTGCTTTTCGGCAGCCGGCAACGGCAGCAGCTGGTCGAAGCTGGCCTTCTGCACCATCGTGTTGATGAAGCGGTTGTAGACCAGGTACACGCGGTCGACCTTGCCTTCGGTGAAGGCGTCGAGCATGACCTTGATCACGCCGATCAGCTGCTCCAGGTGCGGCACGTCGCCCATGTGGGTGACGCTGCCGACCATGTTGACCTTGACCCGGCGGAAGAAGGTCGATGCCTTCTGGCCGATGGTCACCAGGTCGATCTCGGCGCCCTGTTCCTGGTACTGGCGGACTTCGCCCAGCATCTTGCGGAACAGGTTGTTGTTGAGGCCGCCGGCCAGGCCGCGGTCGGACGAGATCACGATGTAGCCGACCCGCTTGACCTCGTCGCGCTGGACCAGGAACGGATGCTGGTAGTCGGTGCTGGCCTGGGCCAGGTGACCGATCACCTGCTTCATCGCCTGCGCATACGGACGCGAGGTCTTCATGCGATCCTGCGCCTTGCGGATCTTGGAGGCCGACACCATCTCCAGCGCGCGGGTCACCTTGCGGGTGTTCTGCACGCTCTTGATCTTGGTTTTGATTTCGCGACCGCTTGCCATCTCTTATTCCCGTAGAGCGGGGCCATGCCCCGCTGCTTCAACGATGCGGCAGGGCCGGATGGCCCGCCGCACGTGCGTCTTACCAGCTGCCGGTGGTCTTGAACTCGGCGATGCCCTTCTTGAAGGCCGCTTCGATGTCGTTGTCCCAACCGCCGGTGGCGTTGACCTTGCCGATCAGCTCGCCCTGGGTGTTGGCGAAGTGGGCGTGCAGGCCTTCTTCGAACCCGAGCAGCTTGGCGACCGGCACGTCGTCGAGGTAACCCTCGTTGACGGCATAGATCGACAGCGCCTGGTTGGCGATCGACATCGGGGCGTACTGCTTCTGCTTCATCAGCTCGGTGACGCGCTGACCGCGCTCGAGCTGCTTGCGGGTGGCTTCGTCCAGGTCCGAGGCGAACTGCGCGAACGCAGCCAGCTCGCGGTACTGGGCCAGCGAGATGCGGATGCCGCCCGACAGCTTCTTGATGATCTTGGTCTGGGCCGCACCACCGACGCGCGACACCGAGATACCGGCGTTCACGGCCGGGCGGATGCCCGAGTTGAACAGGTCGGTTTCCAGGAAGATCTGGCCGTCGGTGATCGAGATCACGTTGGTCGGCACGAACGCCGAAACGTCGCCGGCCTGGGTTTCGATGATCGGCAGCGCGGTCAGCGAACCGGTCTGGCCCTTCACTTCACCCTTGGTGAACTGCTCCACATACTCTTCCGAGACGCGGGCCGCACGTTCCAGCAGGCGCGAGTGCAGGTAGAACACGTCACCCGGGTAGGCTTCACGGCCCGGCGGACGCTTCAGCAGCAGCGAGATCTGGCGGTAGGCCACGGCCTGCTTGGACAGGTCGTCGTACACGATCAGGGCGTCCTGGCCGCGGTCCATGAAGTACTCACCCATGGTGCAGCCCGAGTAGGCGCTGATGTACTGCATGGCAGCCGATTCGGAAGCCGTAGCGGCCACGACCACGGTGTGGGCCAGCGCGCCGTTTTCTTCCAGCTTGCGCACGATGTTGGCCACGGTCGAGGCCTTCTGGCCGATCGCGACGTACACGCACTTGATGCCGGTGTCCTTCTGGTTGATCACCGCATCGATGGCCAGGGCGGTCTTGCCGGTCTGGCGGTCACCGATGACCAGCTCGCGCTGGCCACGGCCGATCGGGATCATGGAGTCGACCGACTTGTAACCGGTCTGCACCGGCTGGTCGACCGACTTGCGCCAGATCACGCCCGGGGCAACGCGCTCCACCGGAGCGGTCAGCTGGGCCGCGATCGGGCCCTTGCCGTCGATCGGCTCGCCGAGCGCGTTGACCACGCGACCCAGCATTTCCGGACCGACCGGCACTTCCAGGATGCGACCGGTGGTCTTGGCCACGTCGCCTTCGCGCAGGTGCTCATAGCCACCCAGGACCACGGCGCCGACCGAGTCGCGCTCCAGGTTCAGGGCCAGGGCGAAGGTGTTGTTCGGCAGTTCGATCATTTCGCCCTGCATCACGTCGGCCAGGCCGAAGATGCGCACGATGCCGTCGGACACGCTGGTCACGGTGCCTTCGTTGCGCGATTCCGCGGCCAGCTTGACCTTCTCGATGCGGTTCTTGATCAGTTCGCTGATTTCGGAGGGGTTGAGCGTGGTTGCCATCGTCAAGTCCTAGTGCCGGCGGTCAGGCCGGACGTTAAATGAATTCAGTTAGCGAGCGCGGTCTGCAGGCGCGACAGCTTGCCCTTGAGCGAGCCATCGATCACCACGTCGCCTGCGTCGATCACCGCACCGCCGATCAGCGAAGCATCGATCGCGGTGGTGATCTCCACGTCTTGGCCGAAGCGCTTGCGCAGCGCGGCCTTGATGGCGTCCAGCTCAGTGGAGGACAGCTCGGCGGCCGAGGTCACGGTGGCCTTGACCACGTGTTCGGCTTCAGCGCGGAGCTGGTCGTACATGCCTGCGATTTCCGGCAGCAGCGGCAGCCGGTGCGCTTCGGCCAGGATGGCCAGGAAGCGACCGAACGACTCGCCCGCCGATTCCGGCGCCAGCAACGCGACGGCATCGCCGCGGTCCAGCTCCGGGTTCGACAGCAGGGCCGACACGCGCGGATCTGCGGCTACGTGGGCGGAGAACGCAAGCGCGTCCGACCACGGCGCGAACGTGCCTTCGTCGCGCGCGGTCGCGAACGCGGCGCGAGCATACGGGCGTGCAAGCGTGAGGGCCTGGCTCATCGATCAGATCTCCGAGGCCAGCTCGTCGAGCAGCGCCTTGTGGGCGTTGGCGTCGATTTCGCGCTTGAGCAGCTTTTCGGCACCGGTCACGGCCAGCACGGACACCTGCTTGCGCAGATCTTCGCGGGCACGGTTTGCGGCAGCCTCGATCTCGGCGTGGGCCAGTTCTTTCTGGCGGTTCGCTTCGACGATGGCTTCATTCTTGGCGGCGTCAACGATCTGGTTGGCGCGGGCATGGGCCTGGTCGATGATCTCGTTGGCCTTGGTGCGCGCGTCCTTCAGTGCTTCGTTGACCTTTTCCTGCGCCTGGGCCAGATCCTTCTGGCTGCGGTCGGCAGCGGCGAGGCCTTCAGCGATCTTCTGCTGGCGCTCTTCGATGGCGTTCATCAGCGGCGGCCAGATCTTGGTCGCGATGATCCAGATCAGACCGGCGAACGCCAGTGCCTGGGCAACGAGGGTAAAACCGATTTCCATGGGGTTCGCTCAATCTGGGGTGACGGGGTGGAAGCGCCGCAGGAGCGGCGCGTCCGTTCCTTCATCCGCGATCAGGCGCACAAGGCGCCTGATCGTGTCTTCGCTGGATCAGCCCGCGACAGCCGGCAGACGCGCAACGAATTCAGCGATGGTCGGGTTGGCGAAGGCCAGCAGCAGGCCGACGGCGACCGAGATGATGAACGCGGCGTCGATCAGGCCGGCGGTGATGAACATGCGGACCTGCAGCACCGGGATCAGTTCCGGCTGGCGGGCAGCCGATTCCAGGAACTTACCGGCCATGATGGCCAGACCGAGACCGGCACCCAGCGCGGCCAGGCCGATCATGATGCCGACGGCGAGGACGGTGGAGCTCTGGACTTGGGCGAGGTTGGTCAGGACGGCAAAGTACATGGGTTATCTCCGGAAACTTAAGTTGCTAAGGGTAATGAAACGGATGAAGGGTGAAGCGAAAACTCAGTGAGCGTCTTCCGACAGGCTCAGGTACACGATCGACAGCATCATGAAGATGAATGCCTGCAGCGGAATCACCAGCAGGTGGAACAGCATCCAGCCGAGGCCGAAGGCACCGCCCGCGAGGGCGCCCATGATGCCGGCACTGCCCAGCACCCAGATCAGCAGGAACACGATTTCGCCGCCGAACATGTTGCCGAACAGTCGCATCGCCAGCGAGATCGGCTTGCTCAGCCACTCGACGATGTTGAGGATCAGGTTGAACGGCATCATCCACTTGCCGAACGGCGCGGTCAGGAATTCCTTGGTGAAGCCACCCAGGCCCTTGGCACGCAGCGCGAAGAACAGCATCAGGAAGAACACGCTGATCGACATGCCCAGGGTGGCATTGACGTCGGCGGTGGGGACCGGCTTCCAGTACGGCACGCCGAGCGCTTCCAGCGGCAGGGCGATGAAGTCGGCCGGGATCATCTTGATGAGGTTCATCAGGAGGATCCAGAAGAAGATCGTGATTGCGATCGGGGTCACCAGCTTGCTGGTGCCGTGGTAGGTGTCCTTGGCCTGGCGGTCGACGAACTCGAGGCAGATCTCCACGAACGCCTGCCACTTGCCCGGCACGCCGGCGGTCGCCTTGCGGGTGGCCAGCCAGAAGCCAAACACCATCAACAAACCCAGCGCGACCGAAGTCACAATGGTGTCGACGTGAATAGCCCAGAAACCACCTTCCTGCATATGGAACGTCAGGTTGTGCAGGTGATGTTGGATGTAGGAGGTGGGTGTAAGCGCCTCGCCTGCCATGTGTCCGGAACCTTGAGTTAAATAAATTGGATCAGCGCCTGGCCAGAGCCAGGACCTGGAACATCAGTCCGACGGCGATTCCGGCCAGCAGCGCCAGTGCAGGCAGCTTGAAGACCACGAAACCCACCGCCAGGACACCGAATACGAGCGCCCACTTCGCCACCACCGCCAGGATCAGCCGCGACATGGCCGAACCCGCCGCCTGCACCCCGCCCCCCAGCGCCATCCGTGCCGCGACCCAACCGCCTGCCGATACCGCGACACCCGACGCAAGCGCCCCGAGGGCGTACTTCGGACCTGCCAGCAGCAGGAAGGCCAGGGCCAGGACAGCCACTGCGGCCAGCGGGTAGACCGCTGCGCGCAGCATCAGTCGCCGACCCGCGTCAACGGAGTTCAGCACACGTATGTCCTGCATGGTTGTGGGAAGAGTGGCCGAGGCAGCAAGTGCTTTGCCTCGTCGAGCCGCCAAATTATAGCAACGGGACAATTTGCGAGACAACCGCCCCCCGTTCATCCCGGACGCCGCAAGTTGCTGCATCGCCACAGATTTTGCGGCCGCGAGGGGGTCAAACCCGCCACCCAGCGCCCCAATTCATCTTGCGGCGCAGCATATTGAACTTTCGTCGCGGATGGCAGTCTGACTGTTCGGCCTGTCCATTCGATCCTCGTCGACGCCCCTGTGCAGGCCGGTACCGAGCGGCCCCGAGCTCTCTCCGGGGCCGCTCTTTTCCGCGCCCTCGGCGCGACGCCGCAACGATATCCGCTTACCGCCCCGGCCAACCAGACGCCCGGACGGCGACCTGCGACGCATGAACGGTACACGCCCCCTGCACCATACGTTCACGAATGGTGGACGCGCGGGCAAGGCACAGTGATTCCATTCCCCCGAATCACTGCAAGGACACCCCGATGCGTCTGCTTCCGCTGCTCGCCCTGCCGCTGGCCATGGCCGCACTCACCCACGCCACGTCGGCCAGCGCAGCCGAGGGCGACGACCGCTTCGCCCTGCGCCTTGGCGCCATGAACATCGACTCGGACAACACCATCCGCGGCAACACCACGGTGCTGGGCCAGGATGTGGGCTTCGACGAGGACTTCGGCCTGGGTGGCAAGGAATGGGAGCCGCGCATTGATGGCCTGTTCCGCATCAGCGACCGCCAGCGCCTGATCTTCAACTACTTCAAGTACGACAAGGACCGCCGCGAAACGCTGGACGACGGCATCAGCTTCGGCGGTGAAACCGTTCCGGCCGGCAGCTTCGTCAAGGGCGAACTGAAGTACCAGGTAGCCAGCCTGGTGTACGACTACTCGGTGGTGGACACCGAGAAGTTCGACCTGGGCCTGCAGCTGGGTGCGGAGTACGCGAAGGTGAGCACCAAGGCCTACGCCGACCTCGGCACCGTATACAACGGCACGTTCCTGGACGAGAAGGCCGACGGCATCGCGCCGGTGGTGGGTGCACGCTTCACCATCACCCCGTCTGAGAAGTGGATGATCACCGCGCAGGGCCAGTACCTCAACACCAAGTGGGGCAACTTCGACGACTACGACGGTGACCTGAGCCGCGCCAATGTGATCGTGGACTACAAGTTCACCGACAACTTCGGCATCTTCGCCGGCTACGACTGGTTCAAGCTGGACGTGGACCAGAGCGGCCGCGATGGCACCATCGGCCTGAAGCAGGAGTTCAAGGGTCCGGTGGCGGGTATCAGCGTTTCGTTCTGACGCGAATACGTCAAGGTCAAACAAAAAACCCGGCTTTCGCCGGGTTTTTTAATGTGTCATGGCCAGCGGCCATGACTTACTTTTTCTTTGGAATGTACAGATCGGTGATGGTGCCGTCGTAGATTTCCGCGGCCATCGCCACCGACTCGCTGAGCGTCGGGTGGGCGTGGATGGTGTGGCCGATGTCTTCGGCTTCGGCACCCATCTCGATGGCCAAGCCGATCTCGGCAAGCAGGTCGCCGGCATGCACGCCGACGATCGCGCCGCCGATGATGCGGTGGGTTTCCTCGTCGAAGATCAGCTTGGTGAAGCCTTCGGTGCGGCCGATGCCGATCGCGCGGCCGCTGGCGGCCCACGGGAACTTGGCCACGCCGACCTTCAGGCCCTGCGCCTTGGCTTCGGTCTCGGTCACGCCGACCCAGGCGATTTCCGGGTTGGTGTAGGCCACCGACGGAATCACCCGCGCCACCCACTCCTTCTTCTCGCCCGAAGCGACTTCAGCCGCCAGCTTGCCTTCGTGCGTGGCCTTGTGGGCCAGCATCGGGTTGCCGACGATATCGCCGATGGCAAAGATGTGTGGCACGTTGGTGCGCATCTGGCGGTCGACCGGGATGAAACCGCGGTCGGTCACGCCCACGCCGGCCTTCTCCGCGCCGATCTTCCTGCCATTGGGCGAGCGGCCCACGGCGACCAGCACGCGGTCGAAGGTGCCCTGCTCCAGGCCCGGCTTCTCGCCTTCGGCTGCGGCTTCGAAGGTCACCGTGATGCCCTTCGCATCGGCGCTGACGCCCGATGCCTTGGTCTTCAGGTGGACCTCGACGCCCTGCTTCTTCAGGCGGTCCGCCAGCGGCTTGACCAGGTCCTTGTCGGCGCCCGGCATCAGCTGGTCCATGAACTCGACCACGGTCACCTTGCTGCCGAGTGCGGCATACACGGTGGCCATTTCCAGGCCGATGATGCCGCCACCGACGACCAGCAGCGAACCCGGCACGTCGGCCAGTTCCAGCGCGTCGGTGGAGTCCATCACGCGCGGGTCGTCCCACGGGAAGTTCGGCAGCTTCACCGCCTGCGAACCGGCGGCGATGATGCACTGCTGGAACCGCAGCAGCTGGGTCTTGCCGTCGTCGCCGACGATCTCCAGCTCATTGGCCGAGACGAACGTGGCCACGCCCTGCACGGTGCGCACCTTGCGCTGCTTGGCCATGCCGGCCAGGCCCTTGGTCAGCTGGGTGACCACCTTTTCCTTGTAGCCACGCAGCTTGTCCAGGGTGATGGTCGGCGCGCCGAACTCCACCCCGAAGTCGCCGGCGTGGGCCACTTCGTCGATCACCGCAGCGGCATGCAGCAGCGCCTTGGACGGGATGCAGCCCACGTTGAGGCAGACCCCGCCGAGGCTGGCGTAACGTTCGATCAGCACGGTGTCCACGCCCAGGTCGGCCGAGCGGAACGCAGCGGTGTAACCGCCCGGACCGGCGCCCAGCACCACCATCTGGCATTCGATGTCGGCCGGCTTGCCCGAGGACAACGCCGGCTGCGGCGCGGCCGGTTCGGCCGGGGCGCGGTGCGACGGGGTCACCGGCGGCTTGCTGGCCGGTGCGGCGGCCTTGGGCGCCTCGGCGGCCGGGGCAGCGGGTGCGGCAGCGGCGCCTTCGGCGTCCAGCACCACCACCACGTCGCCCTCGGACAGCGTGTCGCCGAGCTTGACCTTGATTTCCTTGACCACGCCGGCGGCCGAAGACGGCACTTCCAGGGTGGCCTTGTCCGATTCCAGCGTGACCAGGCCCTGGTCCTTCTTCACCGTGTCGCCCACCGCGACCAGCAGTTCGATCACCGGGACGGCGCTGTAATCGCCAATGTCGGGAACCTTGATTTCAATAGCGGCCATGCGTGTTCTCCTGGTACTCAGCCGGCCTTGCCGGCGAGCAGTTGCTGCAGTTCGTCGAGCGACTCGTCCAGATCCTGCCAGCGACGGTCGAGCTTCTTTTCCTTGGTGTCGCTGGCTTCGATCAGCAGCGCCACCTGTTTCATCATCAGCTTGCCGGCACCGCACTCCCAGCGCGGACCGCTGTAGCGTTCGCCGTCGACCTGGAACGACAGCACTTCGCCGTCGGTGATCGGCGCCTTGCGTTCGGCCGGAACGCCTGCGTCCAGTGCGCTGCGCCAGCTGCGCACCAGGCGCTGGGCCAGGGCGGCGGGGATGGCGACCTGGTACTGGTCCGGCTCCTGGTCCACGCGCAGCTCAACGCCACCACCGCGTGCACTGTTGTTCCAGGTGTACACGCGCTTGTCGGCCTTGCTGAAGCGCAGCGTCCACGCCTGGTCCTGGGTGCCGGGCAGCAGCGCCACGCCGGTTTCCACCCCGCCCTTGGGCAGGGTGACCAGCGACAGCATCGGCTGCGCCTTGCCCACGAACAGGGTTTCCACCGCCTGGCCGTAGTTGCCCACCGCCGGCGGCCAACCGCGCCCCAGCTCGGTGGTGCAGGCCGCATGGGCGGCCGGCACGAAGGCCAGGGCCATCACCAGGGCGTAGAGCTGGGCTCTGCCCCTCACAGCAGCACGCGCCGCATGTCGGCCAGCACCTGCGACAGGTAGGTGGTGAAGCGCGCAGCCAGCGCACCGTCGATGACGCGGTGGTCGTAGCTCAGCGACAGCGGCAGCATCAGCTTCGGGGCGAATTCCTTGCCGTTCCACACCGGCTGGATCGAGGACTTGGACACGCCCAGGATGGCCACTTCCGGCGCATTGACGATCGGGGTGAACGCCGTGCCGCCGATGCCGCCCAGCGAGCTGATCGAGAAGCAGCCACCGCTCATGTCGGCCGGGCCCAGCTTGCCGTCGCGCGCCTTTTTGGCCAGCTCGCCGGTTTCCTGCGCGATCTGCACCACGCCCTTCTTGTCGACGTCGCGGATCACCGGAACGACCAGGCCGTTCGGGGTGTCGGCGGCGAAGCCGATGTTGAAGTACTTCTTCAGGGTCAGGTTCTCACCGGCCGCATCCAGCGACGCGTTGAATTCCGGGAACTGCTTGAGCGCCGCGGCGCTGGCCTTGATCAGGAAGGCGAGCATGGTCAGCTTGATGCCGGCCTTCTCGTTTTCCTTGTTCAGCGCCACGCGCAGGCCTTCCAGGTCGGTGATGTCGGCCTGTTCGAACTGGGTGACGTGCGGAATCATCGCCCAGTTGCGCGCCAGGTTGGCACCGGAGATCTTCTTGATGCGCGACAGCGGCTGGGTTTCAACCTCGCCGAACTTGCTGAAGTCGACCTTCGGCCACGGCAGCAGGTTGAGCCCGCCGCCCGCAGCGACGGTGCCACCGCCCACGGCAGCGCCGCCGGTCAGGGCCGACTTGACGAACTTCTGCACGTCGCCCTTGGTGATGCGGCCGCCCTTCTCGGTACCGGTGAGCTGGTTGAGGTCCACGCCCAGCTCGCGGGCGAACACGCGCACCGCCGGAGAGGCATACGGCACCTTGGCCGGCAGCACGCTGTCGGCGTTGAACTGCACCGGCGGGCTGCTCGGGTTGCCGGCCGAGGGGGCGCTGGCGATTTCGCGGGCGGCCAGCTTGTCCGGCTGGGCCGGCACGGCGACCGGTTCCACCTTGGTGCCGGTTTCGGCGGCGGCCGGAGCCGCAGCAGCGGCGGCCTTGGTCGGGGCCGGTGCGGCAGCGCCGTCGGCTTCGATGATCGCCACGACCTTGCCCTGCGACAGGGTGTCGCCGATCTTGACCTTGATTTCCTTGACCACGCCGGCGACCGACGAGGGCACTTCCATCGTGGCCTTGTCCGATTCCAGCGTGACCAGGCCCTGGTCCTTCTTGACCGTGTCGCCCACGGCGACCAGCACTTCGATCACCGGAATGTCGGTGTAATCGCCGATGTCGGGGACGGTTGCTTCGACCGTGCCACCGGCGGCAGCCGGCGCAGCGGCCGGTGCGCTCTGGGTGGCCGGGGCCGGCGCGGCGGCCGCAGCGGCCTTGGCGGGAGCCGGAGGCGGGGCAGCAGCCGGTGCCGGTGCTGCAGCGGCGTCGGCCACTTCGATCAGCGCCACGACCTTGCCCTCGGACAGGTTGTCGCCGACCTTGACCTTGATTTCCTTGACCACGCCGGCAACCGAGGACGGCACTTCCATCGTGGCCTTGTCCGACTCCAGCGTGACCAGGCCCTGGTCCTTCTTGACGGTGTCACCAACGGCGACCAGCACCTCGATTACCGGGATATCGCTGTAGTCACCGATATCGGGGACAAGTGCTTCCTTGATTTCGGCCATGGGGATAACTCCGGCAATCTGGTGTAGGGAATCGCCTATTGTGAGGGCAGGAGGCGCCAGCGCCAACCGGCTTGGGCAACTTTCACCACCCCCGCTCCGGGACAGCCTGTTGCAGCCGCTTCCAGTCGGTACCGTATTGTCCCGCGGCTGTTCCGCTCAATGGGCCAGGACATCGGCCAGCGGTTGCCATGCCGCCTGCAGCCTGCCCAGCGGCCAACCGGCATTGGCCGGACTGGTCGAGGGCAACGACCACACCGGCAGCGCAGCTGCACGCGGGTCCAGCTGCGGTTGCACCCAGCGCACGAAGGAACGGTGTGCGGTGCCGCCATTGCAGGCAATCGCCGCCAGCCGTGGCAGGCCGGCGATCAGCGCTGGCAGCGGATTGGGGACCTCGCTGCCGCGCACGATCGCCGTGTCCAGGCTGCCCGCGCGCTCGCACTGGCCGATCACATCCCACAAACCGACGCCCGCCGACTGCAGCGCGCGCAGCCGCTCGCGGTACGGCGTGGTGGCATCGATGCCGGTGAGTGCCGCCATCAACGGCCAGAACCGATTGCGTGGGTGCGCGTAGTACTGCGCCGCCTGCAGCGACGCAACACCCGGCATGGACCCCAGCACCAGCACGCGACAATCGGTCGCGACCTGCGCAGGCAATCCGATGCAGTGCATGTAATTCGTCACAGTGTCTCCAGATCGATGAATGTTGCAGCGTGCTTGAACGTGCGACAACACAGGCTTTTCGCGCTGCACGCTGAACAGGACAAACTAAATTTTAACGTGCGTCGGATTCGATTCATGTTGCGGGGACTACGTTTGCCTCGCCCCAACGCATCGGGGCCCAGAACAAAAAAATACCCTGAGGAGATTCCCCCATGCGCTCCATCCGCACCCTGACCCTGGCTACCCTGACTGCCCTTGCCTTCGCACCTGCCGCGTTCGCGCAGGACACCGCTACCGACACTGCCTCGGGCAAGCATTTCGCCGTTGTCGGCGGCGTGGCGCTGCTGCAGCCGAAGAACGATCCGCTGGAAGGCATCAACAAGGTCGACGGTGGCCCGGCACCGACCCTGAGCTTCAGCTACTACATCAACGACAACTGGGCCGTGGAGCTGTGGGGCGCGGCCGACAAGTTCGACCACCGCGTGCGTGGCGCCAACAATGCCAAGCTGGGTACCGTTGAACAGCAGCCGATCGCACTGAGCGGCCAGTACCACTTCGGCCAGGCCGACAACGTGTTCCGTCCGTTCGTGGGCGTGGGCTACTACGAGTCGAACTTCAGCAACGAGAAGCTGGCCAGCGACGTCGGCCACATCGGCCTGGAAACCGCCAAGGGCGCCATCGGCACCGTCGGCGTGGACATGAACATCAACAGTACCTGGTTCGCCCGTGCCGATGCCCGTTACATGCATTCGCGCCCGGAGCTGACCGTGAACGGCAACGGCACCGGCGACGAAGCCAAGCTGGATCCGTGGACCGTGGGCTTTGGTATCGGCGCGCGCTTCTAAGCGGCACCGCAACACCCCCCTGCAACGGGCCCCTTCGGGGGCCCGTTGTCGTTTCTGGCCCGGGTCGTTTCATCCGACCTTGTCGCCTGCGTCTCGATATTCGGCAGACGCACGGCGGGAAGGGACGATGGACGACATCCGGGATGTGCTGGTCGTAGGCGGCGGAATCAACGGCGTTTCCATTGCGCGCGACGCGGCGGGGCGCGGCTGGTCGGTCACCCTGTGCGAACAGGATGACCTGGCCGCGCATACCTCCAGCGCCAGCACCAAGCTGATCCATGGCGGACTGCGCTACCTGCAGTTCGGCCATTTCGCACTGGTGCGCAAGGCGCTGCGCGAACGCAGCGTGCTGCAGCGCCTGGCGCCGCACCTGGTCACGCCCACCTCCTTCCTGCTGCCGCATGCGCGGCACCTGCGCCCGGCGTGGATGCTGCGCGCCGGACTCTGGTTGTACGACCACCTGGCCGACACCGGCCCGGCATTTCCACGCGCACGGCGGGTGGACCTGCGCCGTGACCCGCGCGGGGCGGCGCTGCAGCCGCGCTACCGCACAGCCTTCAGTTATGCCGACGCGCGCGTGGACGACGCACGCCTGGTGATCGCCACGGCAATGGACGCGCGCGAGCGCGGTGCGGATATCCAGGTGCGCACCCGCTGCGAACAGCTGATCCGCCACCGCGACCATTGGCTGGCAGTGCTGCGCCAGGCCGACGGCACGGTGCACCGCATGCGCGTTCGCGCGGTGGTCAATGCCACCGGTCCCTGGGCCGGCAACCTGCTGGAGCGGGCCGGCCTGGACGCGCCGATCGGCCTGCGCCTGGTGCAGGGCAGCCACATCGTGGTGCCGCGCCTGTATGCGCACGACAGCGCCTACCTGCTGCAGCAACCGGACCAGCGCGTGGTGTTCGTGATTCCCTTCGAGCAGGACTACAGCCTGATCGGCACCACCGACGTGGACTATGAGGGCGACCCGGGCCGGGTCCGGATCTCGCCCGCCGAAGTGCTCTACCTGTGCGCATCGGTGAACCAGTGGCTGCGCACGGCGGTGCAGCCCGACCACGTGGTGTGGCAGTTCAGCGGGGTGCGCCCGCTGCTGGCCGACCACCACCACGATGCTGCCCGCGTCACCCGCGACTACCGCCTGCACCTGGACCACCAGCAGGCACTGATGCTGAGCGTGCTCGGCGGCAAGCTCACCACCTGCCGGACCCTGGCCGAAGAAGCGGTCGACCAGCTGGCAACCGCGCTCGGCCGCAGCGACACCGCGTGGACCGCGGGCGGACCGCCGTTGCCCGGCGGTGACGGCGGCACGCTGGCCACGCTGCTGCCGGCGCTGCTGGCCGCCTATCCGCACTTGCCGGAGCCGCTGCTGCACGACATGGCACGTCGCCACGGCACGCGCGTGCGCGCGGTGCTGGGCGAAGCGCACACCGTTTCGCAGCTGGGCGAGCATTTCGGCGCCGGACTGTATGCACGCGAAGTGGACTACCTGGTGGAGCACGAGTGGGTCCGCGAACCCGAGGACCTGTTGTGGCGACGCACGCATTTCGGCCTGCGCCTCGATCCCGGGCAGCAGCAGTCTGTGGCCTCGTACCTGGTCAGCCGCGTAGTGCCGGCCGCCGGCCGGCTCCCCGAAATGCCGGCCACACCCACCTGACCCCGCCCGGCTCCGCGGTTATCCTGCCGAAGGTTCACCAAGGCCACCCCATGGACAAGCACTACGTACTCGCCATCGACCAGGGCACTACCAGCTCGCGCGCGATGCTGTTCGACCGCGGCGGACGCATGGTCGGGGTGGCCCAGCGCGAGTTCACCCAGCATTTCCCGCAACCGGGCTGGGTCGAACACGATCCCCGCGAAATCCTCACCAGCGTCTACACCACGCTGACCGAACTGCTCAACCGCGAACAGGTCGACCCGCGCCAGATCGCGGCGATCGGCATCACCAACCAGCGCGAAACCACCGTGGTCTGGGACAAGGCCACCGGCCAGCCGATCCACAATGCGGTGGTCTGGCAGTCGCGGCAGAGCCAGGCCATCTGCGAACGGCTGAAGGCCGACGGCCACGAACCGCTGATCCACGCGCGCACCGGGCTGCTGGTGGACGCCTATTTTTCCGCGACCAAGATCCGCTGGATCCTCGACCATGTGGAAGGCGCGCAGGCGCGCGCCGAGCGCGGCGAGCTGCTGTTCGGCACGATCGACAGCTGGCTGGTCTGGAACCTCACCGGCGGGGCCGCCCACGTCACCGACTACAGCAATGCGGCCCGCACCCTGCTGTTCAACATCCACACCCTGGCGTGGGACGACCAGTTGCTGGCGCTGCTGGACATCCCGCGCGCGATGCTGCCGGAGGTGCGCAGCTCCAGCGAGGTCTACGGCACCACCCAGGCGCAGTTCTTCTTCGACCAGCACATTCCCATTGCCGGGATCGCCGGCGACCAGCAGGCTGCGCTGTTCGGCCAGGCCTGCTTTGAACCGGGCATGGTCAAGAACACCTATGGCACCGGCTGTTTCATGCTGATGAACACCGGTACGCGCCCGGTGGATTCGCGCAACGGCCTGCTCACCACGATTGCCTGGGGCATCGACGGACGCGTGGAGTACGCGCTGGAAGGCTCGATCTTCGTGGCCGGCTCGGTGGTGCAGTGGCTGCGCGACGGGCTGCGCATGTTCGGCAAGTCCAGCGACTGCCAGGCCTATGCCGAACGGGCGCCGGACAACGGCGGCGTGTACATGGTGCCGGCCTTCGTCGGGCTGGGTGCGCCCTATTGGCGCAGCGACGTGCGCGGCGCGGTGTTCGGGCTCAGCCGCGGCACCACCAAGGAGCACTTCATCCGCGCGGCGGTGGAATCGATGGCCTACCAGACCCGCGACGTGCTGGCCGCGATGCAGGCCGACGCGGGGATCGAACTGACCGGACTACGTGCCGACGGCGGTGCCATCGCCAACGACTTCATGGCCCAGTTCCAGAGCGACCTGCTCGGCGTGCCGGTGCTGCGCCCGCAGGTGGCCGAAACCACTGCGCTGGGTGCAGCCTACCTGGCCGGGTTGGCCACCGGGTTCTGGCGCAGCCGCGCGGAAATTGCCGAGCAGTGGGCGGTGGACCGCCGCTTCACGCCGCAGATGTCAGCCGAACAGCGCGAGGCGCTGTATGCCGGCTGGCAGCAGGCGGTGGAAGCGACGATGGGGTTCCGGGTGGGGTGACCGCGGCCAGCCACGCAGGGCGTGGCTCTACCGGTCAGAACGCCGGCAGCACCGCGCCTTTGTATTTTTCCGCGATGACGGCTTTCACCTCGGGGCTGGTCAGGGCCTTGGCCAGCTGCTGGACGCGCGGGTCGTCCTTGTTATCCGGGCGCGCGACCAGGAAGTTCACGTACGGCGAATCCTTGCTTTCGATCGCCAGCGCGTCCTGGGTCGGGTTGAGCCCGGCGTCGAGCGCGTAATTGGTGTTGATCAGGGCCAGGTCGACCTGGTCGAGCACGCGCGGCAGCATGGCCGAATCCAGCTCACGGAACTTGAGCTGCTTGGGGTTGGCGATGATGTCGCGCTGGGTCGCCAGTGCGTTGCCGGGGTCCTTCAGCGTGATCACGCCGGCCTTGTGCAGCAGGATCAGCGCGCGGCTGTTGTTGCTCGGGTCGTTGGGAATCACGACGTCGGCGCCGACCGGCAGGTCGGCCAGCGACTTGAAGCGGCGCGAATAGGCGCCGAACGGTTCGATATGCACGCCGATGACCTTGGTCAGGTCGGTCTTGCGGTCGCGGTTGTAGGCATCCAGGTAGGGTTCGGTCTGGAAGTAGTTCACGTCCACCTGCTTCTGCACCAGCTGGTCGTTGGGCTGCACGTAGTCGTTGAAGACCTTGACGTCCAGCTCCAGGCCTTCCTTCTGCAGGATCGGCTTGACCACCGCCAGGATCTCGGCGTGCGGCACGGCCGTGGCGGCAACCACCAGCTTGCTGGAGTCGGCAGCGGGCTTGCCGCAGGCGGCCAAAGCCAGCGAAGCGGCCAGCAATGGGAGCAACAGGTACTTTTTCATGGCGGTCGAATCCGGGGGGATGCAGTAGCCCCCAACCATACCGCAGCCGCACGGGGTAGAGCCACGCCCTGCGTGGCTGAAGCCTCACCGGTAATTCGTAAGCGCCAGCTCCAGCAGCGCCTTGGCCTGCTCGCGCAGCATGGCCGGCTCGATGATTTCCGCGTCCGACCCATAGTGCAGCACGTCCATCAGCAGCTCGCGCGAGACGCTGTAAGGCACCTTGAGCTCGTAGCGGCCATCGGCCAGGAAGCGCCCCTGCTGCTTCGAATGCCAATGCTCGTCGGCCACCCAGCGCGCGGCCTTGGCGCTGAACACGATGGTGGCCCAGCCCTTGGGCGGGCCCGAGAAGATCCCGTAACTGGCCCCGAGCTGCTCGTCCAGCTCGCTGTCATCGACGTCGCGGGCGCTGGTGTCGACCACGCGCGCCTTGTAGATGCGGTCCACCGCAAAGCTGCGCAGGCCTTCGCGGCCGTGGTCCCAGGCGTCCAGGTACCAGTTGTCGCGGTAGTGGGTCATGCGCTGCGGCGAGACCGTGCGCTTGGTCGCCTCGTCGGTGGAGCGCGCCCGGTACTCGAACGCCAGCTGCTTGCGCTCCAGCACCGCCGAGGCCACCGCACGGAAGCTGGCTTCGTCGAACTTGCGGCCGCGGTGCGGAATGACCCGGACCCGATCCACTGGCCAGCTGGACACGCCGGCCTGCGCGGCCAGCAGGCCCTCGATGCGCTGCTGCAGCGGTGCCAGCACCGACGACAGCACGCCGCCGCCGGTGCGCGCCAGCAGGTGCTGGGAGGCCAGCAACGCGTGCAGCTCTTCGGAGCTGAGCCACAACCCGGGCAGCTCGAAGCGGGCGCTCTCGTCGTCCTGGTAGCGGAAACCGGCTTCGCCATCGCCCTCGACCGGGGCCATCAGCGCGTCGCGCAGGAAAGCCAGGTCGCGGTAGACGGTGGCGCGTGAACATGCCAGCTTTTCCTGCAGGGTCGCCACCGTGACCGGATAGCGGGCGGACTTCAGCAGACGATGCAGGGCGTTGATGCGTTCATATCGGTCCATGACCCGATTATGTCCGAGTCGCCGCCGTTGTGGCGGCCCCGGTCCGAACTTCCGCTATCGTGAACCCCCTCGCCCACCGTCCCCACCCTTGACCATGCGCCTGCTGCCCGCTGCTGCCGTGCTGTCCCTGCTGCTCTCTGCCTGCGGACAGTCGCCCACGCCCACTGCCCCGGCCCCCACCGCTGCGCCGTCGGTGCCGGCGGCCACCGACCCGGCCCAGGCGGTGCTGGCCGCGAGCCAGCGGTTCGGCCAGCTGCGCAGCTTCCACGCCACCCTGCACATGCAGGGGCCCCGCACGCTGGAGGCGACGATGGACTTCGTGGCCCCGGACCGTTACCGGCTGCAGACCGACGAAGGTGTGCAGACGATCATCGGCGACACCTTCTTCCTGCAGCGCGCCGGCGAACTCCGCCAGGTGCCGGTGCCGCCGGGTCTGCTGGCGCAATGGCGCAGCCCGCTGCCGGCCGATGCGGTGGCTGCCGACCTGGCCGTCGAGGACCTGGGCGATGACCGCGTCGGCGGCGAGACCGCACGCCGCTACCGCGTGCGCCACGCCCGTGCCGCGCCCGATGGCCTGCTGTACTGGATCGGCGCACAGGGCCTGCCGCTGCGGATCGAGCGGCAAGGCGAGACCCAGGGCCAGGCATTCAAGGCCACCGTGGATTACAGCCGCTTCAATGACGACACGCTGCGCATCGACCTCCCCTGAACAGGCGAAAAGTCCGAACGTCGCCTAAAGCACGGGCCTGGAAAGGAAAAACCGCGTGAAGGCATCAAGTATCATCACGCGTTGCTCCTTCCCCGCCTGATCCGGAGAACCGTTGATGTCTTTGCGCGTGACGTTGTTTGCTTCCCTGCTGCTCAGTGCCCCCGCGGCCTTCGCGCAGGACACCACCGACCTGGCCGCGATGACCTCGCCCTGGAGCGGAAGCGGCGGCGAACTCGGCTTCGCCTCGGCACGCGGCAACAGCAACACCGAAAGCGCCAACGGCCGCCTGCGCCTGCGCTACACCGATGACGACTGGGTGCACAGCATGGACCTGTTCGGCCTGCGTTCGCGTTCGGAATACACCGAAACCAACGATGTGGACGGCACCGTCACCAAGCGCAGCAATACCACCGCCAACCGTTACACCGGCAGCGCCGGCAGCGCGCTGCAGCTGGGTGAACACCGCCAGATCACTGCCACGGTGCGTTACGAGCGCGATGATTTCGCCACCTACGACCGCCAGAGCTCGTTCGGTCTGGGTTACGGCACCCGGCTGATGGACCGCGACCGCTTCTACATGGACGCGCAGATCGGCCCCGGTGTGCGCCGCACCCACAACACCGAGAACGATGAGACCCGTACCGGCCTGATCGGCCGCGGACTGTTCGACGTGAAGTACTCGCTGACCCCCAACACCGACCTGATCAACACCCTGCTGGTCGAGTCGGGCTCGTACAACACCTTCGGCCAGAACGACTTCGGCGTGTCGGTAAGCATGAACGAGCACCTGGCGCTCAAGGCCGCCTGGCAGGCCCGTTACAACAGCGACGTCGCCGAAGACAAGCGCAAGACCGACACGCTCACCACGATGAACGTGGTCTACAAGTTCAAGTAAGGCGTCAGCCGGCGAGCAGGTCGCCGGCGCCCCCATCCAGCAACCCCTGCGCCACGGCCTTGCCGAGCGCATCCGGGTTGCCAGCCGGGCCGCGCGCTTCCGCGCGGACCAGGCGGCCATCGGCGACCCCGCCGACCAGGCCCTGCAGGAACAGGTTCTCCCCTTCCCACTGCGCGTAACCGGCGACCGGCACATGGCAGCTGCCGTGCAGTGCGCGGTTCATCGCGCGCTCGGCTTCCACGCAGGCGCGCGTGCGCGCATCGTCCAGCGCTGCGAACAGGGCCATGACCCTGGCATCGTCGCCGTTGCATTCCACGGTGACCGCGCCCTGCGCCGGTGCCGGCAACCACTCGGGTGCGTTGAGCCGCGCCACGATCCGGTGGCCCAACCCCAGTCGCTCCAGGCCGGCCACGGCCAGCACGATGGCGTCGTAGCCGCCGTTGTCCAGCTTGGCCAGGCGCGTGTTGACGTTGCCGCGCAGGTCCTGCAGCTCCAGGTCCGGGCGCAGCGCGCGCAGCTGGGCCTGGCGGCGCAGCGAGGAGGTGCCCACCCGCGCGCCGATCGGCAGCGCATCGAGCGAGGCGTAGAGATTGGAAATGAAACCGTCGGCAGGATCATGCCGGGCCAGCATCGCCGGCAACGCGAACGGCGCATCCAGCTCCATCGGGACGTCCTTGAGCGAATGCACCGCGCAGTCCGCTTCGCCACGCAGCATGGCCAGCTCCAGTTCCTTGAGGAACAGGCCCTTGCCACCAATGGCCGCCAGCGAACGATCCAGCACTTCATCGCCCCGCGTGCTCATCGGCACCAGCACCACCTCCAACCCGGGATGGACCTGGCGCAGGCGGTCGGCAACGTGTTCGCTCTGCCAGAGGGCAAGCGGGCTCTTTCGGGTGGCGATGCGCAGGGTATCCATGCGGGCATTATCGCCTACAGATGCTTCAGATCCTGCTTCAGGCTGGCCACGCAGCGGCGGCTGACTTCCAGCGGCGCCTTGCCATGGCGCAGCACCGCCTGGACCTGGCCTGCGCCATTGCGTCGCAGTTCCACCAGCTCGTGGCGGGCGACCAGGCAGTTGCGGTGGATGCGCACGAAGCGGCTGGCGAATTCCTCTTCCAGCGACTTCAGCGATTCTTCGATCAAGTCTTCGCCACGCGCGTGGTGGACCACCACGTACTTTTCCTCGGCCTGCAGGTAATGGATGTCCTCGACCGGAATCAGGCGCAGGCTGCCACGCAGCCGCGCGCACAGCAGCGTGCGCGCCTGCTGGCTGGGCGCCGCCGGCTGGCCGTTGCGACCGGCCAGGAACATGCGCGCACGCTCGAGTGCGGCGGCCAGTCGCTCGCTGCGCACCGGCTTCATCAGGTAGTCGATCGCCGCCGCCTCGAACGCCGACAGCGCATGCGCGTCGTAGGCGGTGCAGAACACCACCGCCGGGCGCGGCTCGAACGTGGCCAGGTGACGCGCCGCCTCCAGCCCGTCCAATCCGGGCATGGCGATGTCCAGCAGCACCAGGTCCGGCTGCAGCTCGGCGCAGGCATGCAGGGCCTGCTCGCCGTTCTCGGCTTCGGCCACGACCTCGACCCCGGGCTGCTCCGCCAGCAGGCTGCGCAGGCGCTCGCGCGCAAGCGGTTCGTCGTCGGCGATGACCACTCTCAAGCAGGCTTCCTCACTGGACGGGCACGAAGATGTCGCAGGCATAGTAGCCGTCGGCCCATGCCCCCGTCATCCGCGCGGCCGGGCCGAAGCGCCAGGCCAGGCGGTGCGCGATGTTGCGCTGTGCATGGCCGGCGCCCTGCATCAGCGGCAGCGCACGCGCTTCGGGATCGGGCGCCGGATTGCGCACCTGCAGATGCAGCAGGTTGCCTTCGCAGGCCAGTGCGATGACGATCCTGCCACCGTCCGGCAGGCGCGAGATGCCATGCAGCACCGCATTCTCCACCAACGGCTGCAGGACCAGGCGTGGCATCGGCAGGGCCAACGGCAGCGCGTCTCCACGCTGCCATTCCACCTGCAGCCGATCGCCCAGGCGCAGCGATTCGATCGACAGGTAGGCCTCGGCCAGCTCGCACTCGGCCTGCAGCGTGGAATCTCCCTCGCCCGCACCCAGCGCGGCACGGAACAGGTCGGACAAGTCCAGCACCGCGCGCTCGGCCACTTCCGGATCACGCCGGACCAGGCTGGCGATGAGGTTCATGCTGTTGAACAGGAAGTGCGGGCGGATCCGCGCCTGCAGCGCGTCGGCCTGCGCGCGCGCATTGGCCACGGTCTGCGCGCTCCAGCGGTCGCTGACGTAGAAGTAGCGCAGTGCCAGCGCCACGATCAACGCGGTCACCGTCGCGCAGCCCAGGGTGAACCGCCAGAAGCCCACGTCACCGGCGAAGCCGGTCGCGCCGAGCGCGGCAAAGAGTGCGTGCACGATGCCGGTGCACACCGCTGCGATCAGCGCCGTCATCGCCACCGCCACCACTGCGCCCAGCGCTTCCGGCAACCGCGACAACAGCGTGCGCGCGGCGCACAGGCTGACCGTGACCGCCAGCGCCAGCCACAGCGACAGCGCACTGGCCGACAGGAAGTCGGACACGCTCCACTGCCGCGTGCCATCCGGCGCCAACGCCACCACCACAACCACCAGCTCGGCCAGGCCGAGCATCGCGCCCAGCCGCGGCAGGCGGCACAGCTCCGGCAACCACGGCTGCTGGCGCGGGTCGTTCATGGCTCAGGCCACGCCGAAGCGTGCGTCCAGCCAGTTGCCCAGCGCCTGGATTTCCTCGGCGCAGACCTGGTGGGCCATCGGGTAGGAATGCCATTCCATCGGAAAGCCCAGGCTCTTCAACATGCCGGCGCTCTCCACTGCGATGCCCTGCGGGATCACCGGGTCGTGCGCGCCGTGCGCCATGAACACCGGCGGACGGATGCCGTCCGCCACGCGTGCATCGGCGGCGGCCTTCGGGTCCGGCAGATAGGTGGACAGCGCGATCAGCCCGGCGATGGGCCGCGTCCAGCGCAGTGCGGCGCTCAGGATGACCGCCCCGCCCTGCGAGAAACCGGCCAGCAGGATGCGTTCGGCCGGGATGCCACGCGCGATTTCGGCTTCCACCAACGCATCCAGCGCCTGCACCGACGCGGTAACACCGGCCGCATCGGCGCGCGACGCGAAGTCCATGCTGACGATGTCGTACCACGCGCGCATCGGCACGCCGTTGTTGATGGTGATCGGCTGCACCGGTGCATGCGGAAACACGAAGCGGATCGCCGGCCAGCCCGGGCGCAGCAGCTCGGGCACGATCGGCGCGAAGTCGTGGCCATCGGCGCCCAGGCCGTGCAGCCAGATCACGGCCCATTGCGGGTTGGCGGCGGTTTCGTTGACTACGGTTTCCAGCGTGTGCGACATCAAGCGGCTCCAGAACGTTCTGGCCGCATTATGGGGCACGCGGAGCGCCGGATCAGTGTCCGGCGCGTTCGGCCGCCGCGCGGCGCAGTTCCGCAGCGCGTACCAGGATCGTCGGCGGGCTGGTCTCTTCGGGGATTTCCATCAGCCGCAGGCGGTGCAGCAGCTGGCCGGCACGACGGTCGGAGGTCAGCGCAACCACCGGGATCGCCAGCACCATGCCCACCACCACCGGCGCCATCCAGGCGGCCAGCGACGGCGACACCGCATAGGCCAGCACGCCCATGAACAGACCGAACACGCTCAAGCCGCCATAGCCCTTGATCAGCGCCGGCCAGGAAATGCCGCCATCGTCGCGCTGCTGCGCGTCCCAGCCCGAATCCTTGCCGGCCAGCACTTCGGCCACGCCGCGCGACTGCACGTACATCACCACCGGCGCCATCAGTGCGGCCAGCACGGTTTCCAGCAGCATCGACACGAATGCACGGATGCCGCCGCCGCAGCCCCGGCGTTCGGCCGGATCCAGCAGCATGGCGAAGTAGCCCAGCACCTTGGGCAGCAGCAGCACCGCCATGGTGATCGCGAACATGCGGATCACCTGGGTTTCGTCCTGCTGGCGCCAGTACACGCCGGGCGAAAGATGCAGCACTTCGCTGAAGTCGATGCCACCCTGGAACAGCGGAATGGCAATGCCGATCAGCATCAGCATCGCCCACATCGGCGCGGTGAAGTAATGCCCGATGCCGATCATCATGTGCATGCGGCTGACCCAGTGCAGGCCGCGCGAACCCACCACCTTGGCGTGCTGCAGGTTGCCCTGGCACCAGCGGCGGTCGCGCACCAGCATGTCGGTCAGGGTCGGCGGACCTTCTTCATAGCTGCCCTTGAGGTAGGGCACCATGTGCGTGGCCCAGCCGCCGCGACGCATCAGCGCCGCCTCCACGAAGTCATGGCTGAGCACGTGCCCGCCAAACGGCTGCCGACCCGGCAGCGGCGGCAGGCCCGCGTTTTCGGCAAAGGCCTCGGTGCGGATCACCGCGTTGTGGCCCCAGTAGTTGCTCTCGGCGCCGTGCCACCACGCCACGCCACGGCCGATCACCGGGCCATACACACGCCCGCCGAACTGCTGCATGCGTGCGAACAGGGTGCGCCCGCCGATCACCGCCGGCAGGGTCTGGATCAGGCCCACGTCCGGGTTGTGCTCCATGCCGGCGACCAGGCGCACGATGGTGTCGCCGGTCATCAGGCTGTCCGCGTCCAGGATCAGCATCTGCGGATAGCCGGCGCCGAAGCGGCGCACCCAGTCGGCGATGTTGCCGGCCTTGCGCCCGCTGTTGCTGCCGCGGCGGCGATAGAACAGGCGCTCGTGCCCGCCCACGGCCGCGCACAGCTCGGCGAAGGCCTCTTCCTCGGCCGCGCCGATGTCCTCGCGACGGGTGTCGCTGAGCACGTAGAAGTCGAACTGCTCCAGCTGCCCGGTGCTGGCCACCGACTCGTAGATGGCCTGCAGCCCGGCCAGCAGGCGGCGCGGGTCTTCGTTGTAGGTCGGCATCAGCAGCGCGGTGCGGGTATGCACCTGCGGCAGGGGCTCGTCGGGGTCGATGCCCAGCTTGTAGCCCCGGTCGAACACGGCGGTGAGGAAGCCGGCCAGTGCACCGGCGAACGACAGCGCGATCCAGGCGAACAGCGCCACGAACAGCACCAGCAGGCAGCCTTCCAGCACGGTGATGCCGTTGACCGCGAGCACCTTCCACATCATCGCGGTGGCGGCGACGGTCATCGCGGCGGTACCACCAAAGATGTAGAAGCGGCGCAGGGCGATCATGCGCGGCGCGGTGCGCTGGCGCGCTACCTGCAGGCGTCCGTCGACGAAGCTCTGTTCGGGCATGCCCAGCGGGGTTTCGGCAGGCAGCACGGACCGCCCCGCATCAAGGGCGGTATTGACGTCCTGCACACTCATGCGTGGCTATCCTGCGCGGCCGCGCGGCCGTGGGCGGCGGCGGGCTGATGTCTGTGACTGGCGGAACCCACGTACTCTCCAACGGCGCTGAGGCGAAAAATGCGGCCCAGCATAGGGGGGCAAATGTAAGCCGAGCGCGAAGGGCCTTTCGGTCGATTCCCCCCATTCAGCAAAGTGGAGAGGGATCAAAGCGGGTCAGTTGCGACAACGCGCTGCAACCCTTGCGGCACAAGGCTTTGCCTATTCAGGCGGATCGGGGGCGCGCGGCCAGCCGGTTCAAGCAGTGTCGGGGCCACCGCCGGGAACCGGTCGTCCTCGACCCCCGATTGCGCAGATCAAGCCCCCCAGGAGCCGGCTCAGGCCGTGGCAGCGTCAACGGCGACGTCGGTCGCCTGCTGCGGCTGCGCCAGTGCGCGCAGGCCGACATGGGAAAACTGCAGGTGGGCCAACAGGTGCTGCGCCTGGGTGGCAACCGGGCACGGCAGGATGCGCGGGCCGGCCTCGGGGCGCTCAGGGGACATCACTACGCTCGACATGGTCTGATTTTTCTCGGTGCATTCCAGTTCGCCGCAGGGCTCCGTGCCGCGCGGAATGCGCACCCTATATCAATTCATGGACGAATGTGTGACGGCACATCCGCCCGGCCTGGTCGGGCTACGCCGCATGGGCGACCGGCGCCGGGGCGGAGGCGCCCCCGACGGTGCGGAAGATCGCCACGGCGGTGCCCAGGTGCTGCGCCTGCTCTTCCATCGCACGCGCTGCAGCGGTGGCTTCTTCCACCAGCGCCGCGTTCTGCTGGGTGGTTTCGTCCATCTGGGTGATGGTCTGGTTGACCTGCTCGATGCCCGCCGACTGTTCCTTCGACGCGGCGGAGATCTCGGCCATGATGTCGTTGACCCGACTCACGCCGCTGACGATTTCTTCCATGGTGCGGCCGGCGGCCTGCACCAGCGCCGAGCCTTCGGTCACCTGTTCCACCGAGTCGTCGATCAGCTGCTTGATCTCCTTGGCCGCACCGGCCGAGCGCTGCGCCAGCGCGCGCACTTCCGAAGCGACCACCGCGAAGCCGCGGCCCTGCTCACCGGCGCGCGCGGCCTCGACGGCCGCATTGAGCGCCAGGATGTTGGTCTGGAACGCGATACCGTCAATGACCGAAATGATCTCGGCGATGCGCTTCGAGGCCGCTTCGATGCCGGCCATCGTGGTCACCACCTGGCCGACCACCTGCCCACCCTGCGCGGCCACCTCGGCAGCGCCGGCCGCCAGCCGGTTGGCCTGCACCGCATGGTCCGCGTTCTGGCGCACGGTCGAGGTGAGTTCCTCCATGGACGCGGCGGTTTCTTCCAGGCTCGCCGCCTGCTGCTCTGTGCGTCGCGACAGGTCGCTGTTGCCCGAGGCGATTTCACCGGCGGCCAGGTTGATGCTGCCGGTGGCCTGCTGGATACGGCCCACGATGTCGGTCAACTGGCTGACCGTGGTATCGGCGTCGTCGCGCATCTGCGCGAACACCCCATGGAATTCGCCGTGCATGCGCGCGGTCAGGTCGCCGACCGCGATCGCGCGCAGCAGCGTGGAAATCTGCTGCAGGTTGTGGTCGCTGACCTGCATCATGGTGTTGAGGTTTTCGACCATGGCGCGGAAGTCGTGCTTGAAGCGCACCGCATCGCCACGCTGGCTGAAATCGCCCCGCGCAGCGGCACCGGCCAGGTCGCCGATCTGGGAATTGATCGCACGCAGGTTGGCCTTGGTGGTATCCATCGCCTCGGTGAAGGCCGCCTGCTCGCCAGGCAGACGGTCCATGTCCGGCGAGAGATCGCCCACTGCGTAACGCTGCATCACGTCAACCAGTCGACGGGTCACTGCGATGTTCGCCCCCACCAGCTGGTTGGTGTCGGCAACCATGCGCCCGTACTCACCCGGGAACGCATCTGCGTCCATGCGGAAACCGAGCTCGCCCCCCTCGTGGCGGCGTGCCATCTCACCCTGCGCGGCCATCACCGCGCGCAGCTGGCCGCGCATGCGCTGCATCGATTCGAGCAGGCGCCCCACTTCGTCGTCGCGCGCAGCCGGCAGCGCACTGTCCAGCCTGCCGTCGGCAATGTCGGCAGACAACCGCACTGCGTCGGCCAACGGTCGGATCGCCTGCCGGCGCAGCAGCAGGTACACGCTCGCACTGAGCACCAGCGCCGCCCCCAGGCCAACACCCAGGATGATCCACAGCAGCGCTCGCGCCTGCGCCGTGATCAGGGCATACGGAACGATCACGCCCAGCGCGAAGCGCTCCTGGCTGCTGCCCACGCGAAGCGGCACATAGGCCTTCACGTTGCCGGCGGCATCGGGCTCGAAGGCTTCGAAGCGCTTGTCGCTGGCAACTGCCGCCAGGATCCCGGCAGTCAATGCGTCGTCCCGACGCTGCCCGATCTGCTTGGCGTCCCGTGCCGCCAGCACGATGCCGCCCGGCGAAATCAGCTCCACATGACCCTGCCCCATGGGACGCAGCGCCGCCAGTCGCTCCTGGAGCGCGGCAAGCCCGACGTCCACGGTCACCACGCCGAGGAATCCGCCCTGATCCAGCACCGGGGTCGACAAGGTGCTCATCAGCACCTGTTTCCCCCCGATCTCGTACTGGTACGGTTCGCTCACGGTCTGCCGCTTCAGTTCGCGCGGGCGCAGGTACCAGTCACCGTCCCCGGGCACGTCATAGCCCTTCAGCACGTCCTGCACCGGCGTACCGTCCTGCCAGGCCCAGTAGCTCATGAAGCGGCCGGTGGCGTCGTGCGCCTCGGCACCGACGAAATCGGCATCCTTTCCATCAAACGCCTGCGGCTCCCAGAGCATGCCCATGCCGGCCCATTCCGGGTGCGACTGCACCTGCTGGCGCAGCACCTGCGCGGCGGTGGACCGGGTCAGGCCGCCCGCCTGGTGCTGCACGACCAGGCTGTCGGCCAGCGCCTGGCTGGTGGCAAAGGCAGCGGCCAGGTCGGCGCCGACCCGGCGCGATTCCGCTTCCGCCTCGCTTTCCATGGTCCGCTGCGAAGACGCCAGCAGTGCCTGGCTGGCCTCGTGGTAGCTCAGCGCGGCGGTAACGCCGAAGCAGAGCATGGCGATCAGGGCGGTACCCAGCATCAGACGGTTGGCGATGCTGCCGGGGCGCTTGGAGGCAACGGAAGGAGACGCGGACATGCGGGGGAAATCCAGGGGAGTCATCCCCCGGTAACGGCGCTGTGCTACCGATGTTGAGGGCCGAATCCTGACCCGGTTCAGTGACCGCCGGGGGCAGCACCCTCTGACTGCGGCCGGCCCAGGCGCTCCACCAGGGTCTGGCTGGCCGCGTTGAGACCCACCACCTCCACCTGCGCACCGTGCGCGCGCAGCTTGGCCGTGACCCGGTCCAGCGCGCCCACCGCGCTCAGGTCCCAGAAGTGGGCATGGGTCAGGTCGATCACCACCCGCGCCGGGACGTGCTGGTAGTCGATGCTTTCGGCGAACTGGCCGGCCGAGGCGAAGAACACCTGGCCGCTGACCCGGTAGATGCGCACGCCGTCGGCGTCCACCTCATCGGCTACCACCAGCAGCCGGCCCACCTTGCGCGCGAAGAACAGCGCCGAGAGCAGCACGCCGGTCAATACGCCCTTGGCCAGGTCGTGGGTGGCCACCGTCACCACCACCGTGGCCACCATCACCACCGAGGAGCTCTTCGGGTGCAGGCGGAATTCGGCGAACGAGCGCCAGTGGAAGGTGCCGATGCTGACCATGATCATCACCGCGACCAGCGCCGCCATCGGAATCTGCCGCACCCACTCCGCGCCGTACACCACCAGCAGCAGCAACAGCACCCCGGCCCACAGGCACGACAGGCGACCACGCCCGCCGGAGGACACGTTGATGACCGACTGGCCGATCATCGCGCAGCCGCCCATGCCGCCGAACAAACCGGCGGTGATGTTGGCCAGGCCCTGCCCCGCGCACTCCCGGTTGCGCTGGCTGGGCGTGTCGGTCATGTCTTCGACGATCTGCGCGGTCATCATCGATTCGAGCAGGCCCACCACCGCCAGCGTGGCCGACACCGGCAGCAGCAGCTTCAAGGTGTCCCAGGTCAGCGGCACGTCCGGGAACAGGAACACCGGCAGGCTGTCGGGCAGCGCGCCCATGTCGCCCACCGTGCGCACGTCCCAGTGCAGCCCGATCGACAACGCGGTCAGCACCACGATCGCGACCAGCGCCGAGGGCACTGCCCGGGTCAGGCGCGGCAGCAGGTAAATGATCGCCAGGCCGGCGGCGCACACCGCCCAGACCTGCCAGGAGCGGCCGATCAGCTCGGGCATCTGCGCCAGGAAGATCAGGATGGCCAAGGCGTTGACGAAGCCGGTGATGACCGAGCGCGACACGAAGCGCATCAGCGCACCGAGTTTCAACGCGCCCGCGATGATCTGCAGCAGACCGGCCAGGATCGTCGCCGCCAGCAGGTACTGCAGCCCGTGGTCCTTGACCAGGTCGACCATCACCAGCGCCATGGCGCCGGTCGCGGCCGAGATCATGCCCGGCCGGCCACCGGCGATGGCGGTGACCACCGCGATGCAGAACGAGGCGTACAGGCCGACCTTGGGGTCGACCCCGGCAATGATGGAAAAGGCGATCGCCTCGGGGATCAGCGCAAGCGCGACCACGGTGCCGGACAGCAGGTCACCGCGGATGTTGCCGAGCCATTGCTGGCGCAGCGGGTAGGAAACGGACATGAGGGGGCCGGGACGACGTCAGAAGGGCGCCATCATACCGACCCGAACATGCTCCTCACGCTGCGCAGCAGGTCGTGCACGCTGAACGGCTTGGGCAGCAGCGACATGCCCTCGCCCAGGAATTCGTGCCGGACCGCGGCGCTTTCGGTGTAGCCGGTGATGAACAGCACCGGCAGGGCCGGGCGCAGAGCGCGGGCGGCGTCAGCCAGCTCGCGGCCGTTCATGCCGGGCAGGCCGACGTCGGACAGCAGCAGCTGCACCTCCCGTCCGGAGTGCAGCTCCAGCAGCGCCTGCTGGGCGTTGGTGGCCTCCACCACCTGGTAGCCGGATTCGACCAGCATCTCGCGCACCATCATCCGCACCGACTCGGTGTCATCCACCAGCAGGATGCGCTCGGCGTGGCCGCGCTGTACCGGCGCCGGCGCGGCCGGCGCTTCTGCTGCTGCCTCACGGCCTTCCGGCAGCAGCAGTTCGATCTCGGTACCCTCGCCGGGCTCGCTGGCGATGCGGGCGCTGCCGCCGGACTGGCGGGCGAAACCGTAGGTCATCGACAGGCCCAGGCCGGTGCCCTCGCCCTGCGGCTTGGTGGTGAAGAAGGGCTCGAACACCTTGCCGCGCAGCTCCAGCGGAATGCCAGTGCCGTTGTCGATCACCTTGACGCTGATGTAGTCGCCGGGGGACAGCTCGTGGTCGCGGTCGATGTGGGTTCGACTGGCACGCAGCCGTATCAGGCCCTGCCCCGCCAACGCGTCGCGCGCATTGATCACCAGGTTGAGCATGACATTCTCGAACTGGTTGGCGTCGGCCACCGCCACCAGCGGATCGGCGCCCAGCTCCAGTTCCAGCTCGATGTTCTCGCCGATCGAACGGCGCAGCATGTCTTCCAGCGAGCGGACCCGGGCGACCACGTCGAAGGGCTGGGGGTCCAGCGGCTGCTTGCGCGCGAAGGCAAGCATGCGCTGGGTCAGCCCCGCAGCGCGGTGCGCCGAAGCGGTAGCGATATCCACGTAGCGGCTGGCCTTGTCCCACTTGCCGCTGCTGGCCGCGATCTCGATCATGTCCAGGCCGGAAATGATGGTGGTCAGCAGGTTGTTGAAGTCGTGCGCGATGCCGCCGGTAAGCTGGCCCAGCGAGTCCATCTTCTGCGCCTGCATCAGCTCCATTTCGGTGCGCTCACGCTCGGCGATCTGGAAGGCCAGCTCGCTGTTGGCGCTCTCCAGCTCCTGGCGCTGTTCCAGCTCGCGCACATGGCGTTCGGTGATGTCTTCCACCAGCACCAGGCCCAGGCCCGGCGCGCTGTAGGGCGTGACCCGCCATTCGGTCATGCGACGGCTGCCGAGCAACGGCAGCGCGAACGTGCCCTGCCAGCGTTCGCCCTCGGCCAGTGCGACCTTCAACGCGCTCATCGCGCCGACCTGGTGATCCAGCAACGATTCGATCTCGCCTTCACCGAGGTGCCCCCCCAGCAGGCGCTTGAACGCATCGTTGGATTCTTGCACCTGCAAGTGACCATCGAGCACCGCGATCGGCGTGCTGACCTGGCGGAAAATCTCACCGAAACGTGCCTCGGCCTCACGCAGCGCGTCTTCGGCGCGACGGGCACGCAGCAGGCTGCGCAGCGTGGCCAGCAGCACGTCCGGATCGACCGGGTGGATCAGGTAAGCATCAGCGCCTGCGTTCAGACCGGTAATCAGGTCACCGGTGGCGATCGACGCCGCCGACACGTGCACCACCGGCAGCAACTGCAGGCGCGGGTCGGCGCGCAGTTCGCGCACCACGTCGAAACCACTCATATCGGGCAGGTTGACGTCCAGCACCAGCGCGCCGAAATCCTGCTCCCTGAGCTGGACCAGGCCTTCACCGCCGGTCCCCGCTTCTTCCACGCGGAAGCCGTGATGCTCCAGCACCCGGCGCACGGAATAGCGGGTCACCGCGTTGTCGTCGACAATCAGGATCCGGTCACGCGTTGGCATCGGCAGTGTCCTCGGCGGCCAGCTTGATCGGCAGCGTGACATGGAACTCCGAGCCTACGCCCAGCTCGCTGGTCACGCCCACCGTGCCCCCCAGCAGCTCGGCAAAGCGCTTGCACAGCGACAGGCCCAGACCGGTACCGCGCAGGCGCTTCTGCAGCGGCGAGTCGACCTGCACGAAATCCTCGAACAAGGTGGGCAACAGGTCCTGCGGAATGCCGATACCGGTATCGCGAACGCTGAAGCACAGCGAGTGCGCGTCGACCAGCTTCGCCGACACGATCACCTGCCCGTTGGGCGTGAACTTGAGCGCATTCGAAATGAAATTGCGCAGGATCTGCGCCAGCTTCTTGTCGTCGGTGTACAGCATCGGCAGTGCGGGCGGATCTTCGAATACCAGATCCACCTGGTTGCCTTCGATCAGTGGCCGGAACATGCCGCGCAATGCCGAGAACAGGTCCATCAGCTCGAACCATGCCGGCGAAATGGTGATCCGCCCCGCCTCGATCTTGGCCAGGTCCAGCAGGTCGTCGACCATCTCGCGCAGTTCGCCGGCCGAGCCGCTGATGAAGCGCACCTGGCGGCGCTGCTCGTCTGTCAGCGGGCCGTCCATGCCGTCTTCCAGCAGCCGGGTCATGCTCAGGATCGAGCCCAGTGGCGTGCGGAACTCATGGCTCATGTAGGACAGGAACCGGCTCTTCAGCTCGGACACTTCGCGCAGCTGCTCGGCCTGCTGGTCCAGTTCGGCATACAGGGCGAGCACGCCCTGGTTGGTTTCTTCCAGTTCGGCGCGCAGGGCGTCGGCCTCGGCACGCAGCTGGCTGAGTTCCACTTCCGTCGAAGGCGCGTTCAATGCAGGTCTCCAAGCCGCAGGGCGATGATGCCGGTATCGTCGCGGCCCCGATCGAAGTCGCGCTGCAGCACCGCCACGACCAGGGCCGGGTGGCGGTGCAGCAAGCCGGGGTAGTCGCGCAGGTTCCAGCGGGCCTGCAGTCCATCACTGTGCATGAGCAACAGCGTGCCTGCGGGCGCGTGAAAGTGGAATGGTTGCGCCTTGCGGAACTGCACGCCGACGATGCCCGGGTGCGAGGCCATGCCGCGGGTCGCGGTCGGCTCGTGCAGGGCGGCGGCGATGTTGCCGATACCGGCAAACTGCACAGCGCCAGTAGCCACCTCCACGCTGGCCACGGCCACGGCGCCGCCGCGCGTACCGGACATGCCCGCATGCATGGCAGCGATCACTTCTACCGGTGCGGCATTGCCACGCTGGGCGGCGGCGGCCACGCCGGCCTGGGCGGCATCTGAGGCCGACAGGCCGTGGCCAAGGCCGTCGACCAGGGTCACGCCCACCGACTGCGCATCCGCGCGCAGGTGCCAGGCGTCGCCGCAGGCCAGCTCATGCCGCATCGCCAGGCGCAGCGCGCCGTACGGAAGGTCCACGTCGCGCTGCGCGCGGCTGGCGTAGATGCGCGCCACCACCACGCTGCCCTTGTCGTCCGACCAGGCGTCAAGAACGGTGGCCTGGCGCTTGATCGCCCCGAGGCCCTGGCCCTGCGTGCCGCCGGTGGAGTAGCCGTCCGGCAGCGACTGGGCCAGCGAGAAGCCGGGACCTGCATCGAGCGTATGCAGCTCCACCCCGTCGCCCCCGCGACCGCACACCACCGACAGGTACATGCGGCCGCCGCGCGCGTGCTTGATCAGGTTGGTGGCCAGCTCGGTGGCGGCAAGCGCCACGCGGCCGGCGTCGACCTCGTCGAACCCGATGGCGTCAGCCAGCGACTGGGCGGTGCGGCGCGCCTGCCCCACCTGCGAGACTTCCTCCACCACCACGACCTCGGTGACGCGACCGGAGAAGTTCAGATCCATTTGGTGATGGCAATGCGCGTGCCCTTGCCCGGCGCACTGTCCAGTTCGAACACGTCCACCAGACGGCGCGAGCCGGACAGGCCCAGGCCCATGCCGCTGCCCGACGACCAGCCATCGGTGAGTGCCTGGGCGATATCGGGAATGCCCGGTCCGTTGTCCGAGAACACCAGCTTGAGGCCGCGGCGCAGGCCTGACTCGTCGATCGACCAGTCCATGCTGCCGCCACCGCCGTAGATCACGGCGTTGCGGGCCAGCTCGCTGGCCGCGGTGACCAGCTTGGTCTGGTTGATCAGGCTCATCTTGTTTGCAACCGCAAACTGGCGAACCGCCTGGCGGGCCAGCACCACGTCCTGTTCGACGCGGATCGGCAAGGATCCACTGGTGCCGCTCATGAAGCGTCTTCGGTGGTCTGCCGCAGCAGTGCCATGCCGCGCTCGACATTGAGCGCTGTACGCACGCCGTCGAGCGTCAGGCCCAGCTCCACCAGCGTGATCGCCACCGCCGGCTGCATGCCCACCACGACCGTGGAGGCATCCATGACCTTGGCCATCGCGGAGATGTTGGCAATCATGCGGCCAATGAACGAATCGACGATATCCAGCGCAGAGATGTCGATCAGCACGCCGTGGGCGGATTCGCGCTGGATGCGCTCGCTCAGATCGTCCTGCAGGGTCAACGCCAGCTGGTCATGCATGTCCACCTGGATGGTGACCAGCAGCAGCTTTCCCATCTGCAGGATAGGGATACGGTCCATTTCAGTGGGCCGCCTTGGTGACCACCTGCCCGGTGCGCTTGAGCGCCAGCGCCAACGCGTCGGCCAGGTTGGCCTTGGTGACGATGCCCTGCAGGTCCAGGCCCAGGTGCACGATGGTCTGCGCGATCTGCGGACGGATACCGCTGATGATCGCGTCGGCGCCCATCAGGCGGATCGCAGTGACGGTCTTGAGCAGGTGCTGGGCGACCAGGGTGTCCACGGTGGGCACGCCGGTGATGTCGATGATGGCGATTTCAGAGCCGGTCTCGACGATCCGCTGCAGCAGCGACTCCATCACCACCTGGGTGCGCTGGGAATCGAGCGTGCCGATCATCGGCAGCGCAAGGACGCCTTCCCACAACTTCACCACCGGGGTGGATAGTTCCAGCATTTCTTCCTGCTGGCGCTGGATCACTTCCTCGCGGGTCTTCTGGAACGCCTTCACGCTGTGCAGGCCGAGGTCGTCAATCAGCTCCGAGACCGCCCAGAGCTGCTCGCCGAGGACCCCGGCGTCTTCGGCAAAGCTGTTCTGGAGCAGTTCGAAGACGGGCCGCTTCAAGGAGAAGAGGAAGCTGGCCGTTTCCGAAGAGCTGAAGCCTTTCAACACGCGATCGCGCGACAACTGCTCCAGAAAGTGACGGATCTCCTGCCACTCCTTTCCGCCCACGCCACCGGCGCTGGAGGTGGACAACGCAGCCTGGAACAGGCGCCAGAATTCCCGGGTCTGGCTCTCAAGCTCGCGGGCGCCGATCCGGCCATCCTGGGTTTGGGCGGCCAGCTGCCCGGCCCACTGTGCCAGGACCGCTTCCTGATGTCCGCGAAGGAGGTCGATGGTGCGTTGCTGCAATGCCGCCATGGGGGGTAGTTCCTCGAGGGAAAGTGAGAAAGCCCCGACGCGAAGGCGCGTCAGGGCTCGAGTTCGCCCGAGCTTAAATGAATTCAGGTAGAGGCACCATCAAGAACACCGGGAATGCGTGAAGGGTTACTGCACGAGACTGACTGATTCAGCTATTCCGGGGTCTCACTCCGGCGCTATCCCTAGTGGCAGCAGGCCCGCGCCGATCACCTCACGTTCCAAAGCGCGCAGGAAACTGCTGAATCCCTGCTCGGCACGGGCGGTCCGCCGCGCACTGGTGGCCACTGCGGGCCGGGCGAGCCAGGCAATGCGTGCACCGCTGCGAGCGATTGCATCCACCAGCGCTACGTCTTCGCCGGTGTGCAGGTCCGGGAAACCACCCGCCGCTACATAGGCGGCGGCACTCATGCCGAGGTTGGCGCCGTGGATATGCCGATGCCCGTCCCTCGCCGCTTCCCGTTCGGCAAACGCGCTGCGCACCCGTTCCGGGTAGTCCAGCCAGTCCGCGACGCCGACTACCCCGCAGAACGCGTCCGCACCGCAGGTGACCTGCCTGGACAGCCAGTCTGCTGGCACCACGGTGTCGGCGTCGGTGCTGGCGATCCAGCGCGCACCGCGCGCCAGCGCGAAGGTAGCCGCCGCCGCACGGGCACTCCCTACGCAGCGGGCTTCGACCGCTACCGTCGCCACGCCGTGCTCCAGGCAGACCGCCGCAGTGCCATCACGGCAGTCGTCCAACGCCACCACGACGACGACCTCTTCTCCCTTCAGACGTGGATCGGCCGCCGCAGCGGCGATCGATGACAGGCAATGGCCAATGGCCAGTGCTTCGTCATGGGCGGGCACGATCACCCCGATCATCGCAGGCCTTCCGACTGCGCCACGCTCGCCAGCCCGGTGCCCCAGCCCTGCATCAGCAGATCGGCATCCTGGTAGCAGAACGCTTCCTCCAGCCCTCGCGCAAATGCGCGGTGGACCTGCACGGCCGAGCTGCGTGCTTCGTTGAAGGGATGCAGCCAATGGCAGGCCAGCAGCAGACCGTCGTCGGTGAGGTTGCCGCGGAGTTTCGCCGCCATCTCCACCACCGCCTGCGGCGGCAGGTAGTAGCCCACCTCGCTCACCACGATCAGATCGAAGCGGCCTTCCGGCCACTCCTCCGGGTGACGGGCCTGCGCAAGGCGTACGTTGGGTCGGTCGCAAGTGCTCGCCGCCGCTTCGACCAGCGTCGCCGCGTTGAGATCGGTGGCCAGGAGTGCGTCGCAACGCCCGGCCAGCTCGGCGGTAAGCACGCCGTTGGAACAGCCAAGTTCCCACGCATTGCGATACCGATGCCGGGGCAGGCAGGCGAGGGTCAGCGCGCGTTTGCGCGCCTCGTACCAGCGATTGCGGTACTGGAACGGGTCCGGTTCCTGGTAGATCTGCTCGAAGTATTCGGCAACGCTCATCCGATCAGTACCTCGTAGGGGCGGCGGAAACGCGCCAGGACGTGTTCGGGCAGGATCGGCTCGCACTCCAGGTCGCCCACCGTGCCGGTCTGCGTGGCGAAAGCCGCCATCGCGCGTTGCTTGCGCGCCTGTGAATCGGCGCACAGGGAAATGCGCTGCGCGCTGGGCCAGGGCGCTGCTGCGGGCGCAGGGTCCAGCCAGTGCCAAGCCCACACCGGGTACTGCAGCGCACGCGCGCCGCAACTGCCCGCCGCTGCCAGCGCCGCCCGTCCCACCGCTTCATGGTCCGGATGCGCATCGCGCACCCATGGCGCTACCACCACATCACCCGGCAGCAAGCGACCCGCCAGATGCGCGGCGAGGTCGGGTTCGTGCAGTGCAACCGTGCCATCGGGAATGCCGAGCGCGCTGACATGGGTTGCGTCCATGCCCAGCGCCTGCATCGCGCTGGCCAATTCGCGGCGGCGGGCATCGCGCAGCCGGGCCTGCGTCCAGCGCGGGTGGTCCGGATAGCAGGCCTCGCCGTCGGTCACCGACACCACCAGCACATGGCATCCCTCAGCCAGTGCCGCCTGCATCAACCCACCGCAGGCCAGAACCTCATCGTCAGGGTGTGGTGACACCACGATCAACCGCCGCGCTCCAAGCAGCACCGTATCGGCCTGCACCGACGGCAGTGCCTTCAGCCAGGCGCAGGTTTCCCAGTCGGACTCGGGTGTGCCCCGTCCCTCGATACGCGTCGCTACAGCGTCCACGGTTCCTCCTGGCGCTGCACCGCCCTGCCCAGCTCGGCCCAATCGCGATCCGCATGGCTCTGGCGGATGAACACCGTGAGGTCGGCCCAACGCTGGGCGTGGTCCGGATCCAGGCACATCGGCGCCGGTCCCAAGGCGCGACCGACAACGTCCAGCACCTGGGTGCAGGTCCGCTCGACCACGCTGCGCACGCGGATGACGTCTGGCTGGTGCGGCCGGGCAGGCATCGCATCGATCCACGCGGCAAGCTCACGCAGCAGCGCGGCAGAAGACTGCAGTGCCATGTCGATCTGCCCGAGCAGTGCCGCCGTCTGTGCATCGCCCTCGACCCGCGGCGAGCGCTGCAGCGGCGACGCCAGGGCTACTGCAGCGCCATACCAGCATGCGGCGATCCCGGCGCCGCCATGCCAGAAGCCCGGCCGCGCCAGGTACGCACCCTGCGCACCGACCGGTTCGGCATGCACGTGGTCGAACTGCACGGTGCCACTGGGAATCCCGCCCATGCCGGTGGCATGCCAGCTCTGCGGCTGCAGCAGTACGCCCGGCGCGTCGGTACGGATGCACACCAGCCGGGAACCCTCGCCGTGGCGCGCGGTCACGAGTGCGACATCCACCAGACCCGCACCCGAGCACCACGGTTTGCTGCCCATGACCGTACCGGTGTCCTCATCGAAACGAAGCGTTGCCTGCGGTCCCTCTGCGGCCCACACCGCCGCCAGCGTGCCGTCGCCCAGCAACGAGGCATCCAGGTCCGCCAGGATTGCCTGTGCGTCGTAATGCGCTTCCAGCACCTTGGCAATACACAGGTCGCGCCCGGCCAACGCGGCCAGCAATCTCCAGCGCTCCAGCGTGTGGCCGCGGCCGGGCAGCGGCAGCGAAGGCTGGCGGGTCAATACCTCCCGCGCAGCGGCTTCAAGCGCGGGGGCAGCGTGGTCGGAGAGCCTGTCCATGCCCAAGGGATACCCTCCCCTGCGTCTCGGGTCGGTGACCGGTGTGTGTGGGTGTCGTGCAATCGGTACGGACGCTGCCCTCACCCTCACAGGGTTGAAGCCGCCGATATGAGAAGCTAAGGGGTGGCTTCTTGATTACGGTACCCGGCGGGGGTTGAACGAATGTCGTCCTGGAATGTGAGTGACCGCGCGCTGGATGTGTCCGGCTGCGCCCGAGAGCCGATCCGCACACCAGGTGCCATCCAACCCTACGGCCTGATCCTTGTCCTCTGCCCGCAGACGCTCGTGGTCAAGGAGCGCGCGATAGCACGTGCGGACCTGCTGGAGGCATTCGGCGATCCACTGGGACGCCCGATCGACGAGATACTGGGTGGCGCCCTGGCCCGCTGCAGGCCGTCGCTGGAATCCATCAAGCCCGACACCACGCAGTTCCTCGGCGCGCACCCCATCGGTCCCCATGGCGGGCACCAGACCCTGGCCCACCGGCTCGGCGATGACCTGATTGTTGAACTGGAAGCACCCGTGCCGGGCGAACCGGGTTCGCTGGAAGACCTGTACCCGGCCATCCGCCGCTTCATGGAAGCGATCGAGCGGGTGGAGACCACCCGCGAGCTGTGCGAGCTGGCCTCGGTGCAGATCCGCGAGCTGACCGGGTTCGACCGCACCTTGGTCTACCAGTTCGACAAGGACTGGAACGGTGCGGTGGTGGCCGAAGACGGCAACGGCGTGCTGCCCAGCTACCTGGACCTGCGCTTTCCCGAGTCGGACATCCCGGCACAGGCGCGTGCGCTGTACCGGCAGAACCGCGTGCGCCTGATTGCCGACAGCAACTACCAGTCGGTGGCTCTGGTGCGCAGCGCCGACCACACCGCTACGGGGCCGACCGATCTCAGCCCGGCGATGCTGCGCAGTGTGTCGCCGGTGCACCTGCAGTACATGCGCAACATGGGCACCGGCGCCTCGATGTCGGTGTCGCTGCTGCGCGAAGGCGAGTTGTGGGGTTTGATTTCCTGCCACAACGCGCAGCCCAAGCGCGTGCCTTACCACGTACGCACGGCCTGCGAGTTCATCGGACAGATCCTGTCGCTGCAGATTTCACTGAAGGAACGCGCTGCGGTGGTAGAGGCAAGGATCGCGCGCCGCGCCATCCAGGTCCGCCTGCTGGGCCGCATGGCGGGCGACACCGACTTCATGTCCGCGCTGGGCCGCGACCAGCACAACCTGCTCGCGCTGACCCACTCCAGCGGTGCCGCCATCGTGCACCGGGGCGAATGCCTGCTGCACGGGGAATGCCCCAGCCGCGCACAGGTCCTGGAGCTGGTGCAGTGGCTGAGCGTGCAGCAGCACGAAGGCGACCTGTACTGCACCGACCGGTTGCCGCTGCTCTGGAAACCTGCCGAAGCCTTCGCCGACGTCGCCAGCGGCGTGCTTGCCATTTCAATTTCGCAGATCCACGACAGCTTCGTACTGTGGTTCCGCCCGGAAGTGGTCCGCACCGTGCGCTGGGGCGGTGACCCGCGCAAGGAAGAGACGGGCCTGCCGCTCTCGCCACGCACCTCGTTCGAGGGCTGGAAGGAAACCGTGCAGCTGCAGTCGCTGCCCTGGGATGATGTCGACCGCGATGCCGCGCTGGAACTGCGCACCGCCATCGTCGACATCGTGCTGCGCAAGGCCGAGGAGATGGCCGCATTGAACGAACAGCTCCTGCGCAGCAACAAGGAGCTGGAGGCATTCTCGTATTCGGTCAGCCATGACCTGCGCGCGCCGTTCCGCCACATCGTCGGCTACTCGGAACTACTCGGGTCCTCGGCCGGCGAAAGACTGAACGAGTCAGAAAAGAGATTTCTCGCCACCATCGTGGAGTCCGCACAATCGGCCGGAACGCTGGTGGACGACCTGCTCAGCTTCTCGCAGATGGGCAGGTCCACGATGGGTCAGATCTCGATGGACATGACCGCGCTCGTCGAAGACGTGCGGCACAAGCTGGACATGGAATATGCCGGGCGCTCGATCCGCTGGCAGCTCCCCCATCTGCCGCGCGTTCAGGCAGATCCGGGCATGCTGCGCCTGGTCTGGCAGAACCTGCTGTCCAACGCGATCAAATTCACCCGCGACAGTGCCGAGCCCACCATTGAAGTGGGCCACCAGCGCGGCGAGACGGAAGACGTGTTCTTTGTGAAGGACAACGGCTGCGGTTTCGACATGCGTTACGTGGACAAGCTGTTCGGCGTGTTCCAGCGCCTGCACCATGCCGACGAGTACGAAGGCACCGGCATCGGCCTGGCCAACGTGCACCGCATCGTCACCCGCCACGGCGGCCGCACCTGGGCCGAAGGCCAGGTCGGCGAAGGCGCCACTTTCTTCTTCACGATTCCCTTTGTTACTGGAGACAACGCATGAGAGACCTGCGGCCGATTCTGCTCGTGGAAGACAATCCGAAGGACGCTGAGCTGACGATGGCCGCCCTGGCCCGTTGCCAGCTCCTGAACGATGTCACCCATGTGCGGGACGGCGTCGAGGCGCTGGAGTACCTGCGCGGCCAGGGTCGTTACGAGGGTGCCCAGCATGGCGGCCCGGTGGTGGTGCTGCTGGACCTGAAGCTGCCCAAGCTCAATGGGCTGGAAGTGCTGAAGGAAATCCGCAGCGATTCGTCGATCAGCAGCACCCCGGTGGTGATGCTCACCTCCTCGCGCGAGGAACCGGACCTGGTGCGCAGCTACGAACTGGGCGTGAACGCGTTCGTGGTCAAACCGGTGGACTTCAAGGAGTTCCTGGAAGCCATCCAGGGCCTGGGCATGTTCTGGGGCATCACCAACCAGCCACCGCCGCACGGCACCCTGTTCGGCGCCAAGAGTCATCGCGATGTCTGAACGGTTGAACGGCGCCTCGATCCGCATCCTGATGGTCGAGGACAGCGCGCTGGATGCGGAGTTGATCACGCTGCAGCTGCGCCGCGCCGGTATTGCGTTCACCGCTGACCGCACCTGGTCCGAGCAGGGCATGCGCGACGCGTTGGCCACCGACGCGTTCGACGTGATCCTGGCCGACCACGTGCTGCCCGGTTTCAGTGGCGACGCCGCCCTGGTGCTGGCGTGCGAGCTGGCACCGGAGGTGCCCTTCATCTTCGTTTCCGGCACCCTGACCGAAGAACTGGCGGTCGAAGCGTTGAAGCGTGGCGCGCGCGACTACGTGGTCAAGGCGCGCCTGCAGCGCCTGCCCGAGGCGGTGATACGTGCCATCAAGGAAGCGCAGGAGCGACGCCATCTGCAGCAGGTGGAAAGCGACCTGCGCGACAGCCAGCAGCGACTGCACATGTATGCGATGGCCCGCGACATCGGCGAACTCAAGCAGGCCCAGGCGCAGCTGACCGCCAGCAATGAATCGCTGGAGCGCCAGGTCAGTGAGCGCACCTCGGCCCTGCACCGCAGCGAAAGCCGGCTGCAGGCGCTGTTCGAGTCCAGCTTCCAGCACCAGATCCTGCTGACCCTGGATGGCCGCATCATCGACACCAACTCCGCCGCGCTGGACGCGATCCTGGCCGGCAAGGACGACGTACGCGACGCGATCTACTGCGAGTCGGCCTGGTTCGCCGATACCGACGGCGTACCGGCGATCGTGTCCGGCGCGGTGCACGACGCCGCCGCCGGCACCGCCTCGCGGCACGAGCTGGACCTGCGCCTGCCCACCGGCAAGCGCAGTTTCGAATTCTCATTCCGGCCGCTGCTCGACCACCAGGGCAGCGTGACTGCCGTGGTCGCCGAAGCGGTCGAGACCACCGCCCGCCGCCAGGCGGAGGAAGCCCTGCGCCAGAGCCAGAAGATCGAAGCGGTGGGCCAGCTCACCGGCGGCATCGCGCACGACTTCAACAACATCCTGACCGTCATCGCCGGCAACGTGGAGTACGCCAAGCTGCTTACCGACCGTCTCGGCGACGCCGCCGGTGGCCCGGCACGCGCCCTGGACAACGCACTCAAGGGCGTGATGCGCGCGGCCAACGTGACCCAGCGCCTGCTCGCGTTCTCGCGCCGGCAGCCCCTGCGCAACATGCCGGTGGACCTCAATGCGCAGGTGCGCGACATGGAAGACATGCTGCACCGCTCGCTGGGCGAACTGGTGCAGCTGGAAATGGTGCACCACCCCGACATCTGGTGCGTGGAGGTCGACCCCAGCCAGCTCGAAGCCTCCGTGCTCAACCTGGCGGTCAACGCGCGCGATGCGATGCCCGACGGTGGCCGCCTGGTCATTGAAGTGGACAACGCCCACCTGGATGACGACTTCACCGCGCAGAACCCCGACGTGCCGCCCGGCCGCTACGCCATGCTGCGGGTCCGCGATACCGGCCACGGCATGACCGCGGAAACGCTGACCCGGGTGTTCGAGCCGTTCTTCACCACCAAGGAGGTCGGGCGCGGCACCGGCCTGGGTCTGTCGATGGTGTACGGCTTCGTCAAACAGTCCGGCGGCCACGTACTGGTGGATTCCACGCCGGGCAGCGGCACCGCGATCACCCTGCTGTTCCCGCGCTCGGATGCGCCCCTGCCGCAGACCGGGCAGGCCGAACAACGCGGCCTGGGCGGCTATGAGATGCAGGACGAAGCGACGGTACTCGTGGCCGAAGACAACGACGACGTACGCGCCTACACCGTGGACACCCTGCGCCAGCTCGGCTACCGCGTCCTGGAAGCGCACGACGGCCCTTCCGCCATGCGCCTGCTGGAACGCACCGACGTCAGCGTGGACCTGCTGTTCTCGGACATCGTGATGCCCGGCATGTCCGGCTGGGAACTGGCCAAGCGCGCGTTGTCGCACAAGCCGGCGCTGCGCGTGCTGTTCACCTCGGGCTATCCGCGCGACATCGACGCCAGTGGCACAGTGGGGCGCAGCATTCCCATCCTGGCCAAGCCGTTCACCCGCACCGACCTGGCCGGCGCGATCAAGGGTTCGCTGCAGGACGCGGTAGAGCAGTCACTTCATTGATTTCGTAGCGGGTGCTACGACCGCCTCCCGGGAGGCGGCGCAGGCAGCCCTTCTCCACCAGATCGGCCAGGTGGCGCGACGCCGTGGCGCGTGAGACCCCGGCCACGGCGCGGTACTGGCTGGCACTGATTCCGGCTTCGAAGGCGCGCTCGCCGCCATCCAGCAGCCGGTTCAGCACTTTCACCTGCTCGGCGGCCAGCGCGTACTGCGGATGCTGCCGCCAGAAGCGTGCCTTGGCCAGCACCGAATCGATCCGCGTGGTGGCCTGGAGCAGGCTGTGCAGGAGCGTTTCCAGGAACCACTGCAGCCACGCGGTGATGTCCATCCCCCCCTTCTGGCTCTCTTCCAGCACCCGGTAGTAACCCGCGCGGTCATGCAGGATGCTGGCTGACATCGCATGGAAGCGGATCACGTGGGGCTGCTCCTGCGCCAGCGCCAGGTCGGTCACCGCCCGCGTCAGGCGACCGTTGCCGTCGTCGAACGGATGCAGGGTGATCAACCAGAAGTGTGCGACACCGGCTCGCAGCAAGGGGTCCAGGTGCGGGTCATGGCGGGTGGCGGAAAACCAGTCGAAGAACGCGTCCAGCTGAGCCTCAAGCCCATTACGGGGTGGCGCCTCGAAATGCACCGTGGGCCGGTCGACACGCCCCGAGACCACCTGCATGGGTTCGTCGCCGCGCAGGGCACCCACCCGGATCCGGGAGGGAAGAAAGCTGTCGTCGGCGGGGAACAGCCACTTGTGCCACTGGAGCATGCGCTGCAGGTCCAGCGGGCGCTCAATCTGCGTAACGGCGTCCAGGGTCAGGTCGGCCAGCCCCTCGCTACGGGCGCTGATGGCGACCTGCGCGTCCATGCCCAGCCGCCGTGCAAGGGAGGAGCGCACCGACGCCACGTTCAAGCGCTCGCCTTCGATCGCCGACGAAGTGATCACGTTGGCCAGCAGGGCATCGAGCGCGTCTTCGGCGCGCTCGGCGTCGTTCTCGGCGTCCACCATCCCGGTCAATTGTCCTTGGGCCTGGGCACACGCCCGCAGCAGCGGCGCCAGCTCAGCCTGCTGCCACTGGAACGAAGGCCAGTCGGGGTTCTGCCATATCCAGCGGGAAGCCATGACGTTTCCTCAGAAGGGCGGTGAGCCGAATAACACCTCTATTCGCCTCATGTAATGAGGCGAATACTACCGCTATTCGCCTCACGATGTGCTCTGCGTCCCGTAAGTGAGACAAAAACGAAAGATACGTTGCAGTACTGTTTACGTTCTGTTAATTCTTTGTGCAGCGCACCAGCCCCTCTGGCACGCAAGGAGAACCAACCGGATGAGTACCTACGAGAACGACTAAACCCACAATCTGACTGCAAGGTGCATGCATGGACTACCGCATTGGCAAGTGTGTTCACGCTCCGAAAGCAATTTCGCCATTGGCATCTGCAGTAAAGGCGGCACTGGCCGCCGCGCTGCTGGTCACCAGCTCCATCGCGGTGGCACAGGACAGCAGCCCTCCGGGCACCCCTGAAACATCCACCCTGGACACGGTCTCGGTCCTCGGCAGCCGTACCAAACCCCGTACCGTTTCATCGTCCGCGGTCCCGATCGACATCATCAGCGGGGAAGAATTCCGCAACCAGGGTGCCACCGACGCACTCGACCAGCTCCGCGTACTGGTTCCCTCGTTCAACGTCAGCACCATTCCCATCGACGACGCCGCCAGCCTGATCCGCCCGGCGAACCTGCGTGGCCTGCCGCCGGACAACACCCTGCTGCTGGTCAACGGCAAGCGCTTCCACCGCGCAGCCGTCATCACCTTCCTGGGCCATGGGCTTTCCGACGGTGCGCAGGGCCCCGACCTCTCGGTGTTCCCCTCCCTCGCGCTGGAGCAGGTAGACGTGCTGCGCGACGGCGCTGCTGCGCAGTACGGCTCGGATGCGATTGCAGGCGTAATCAACTTCGGCCTGAAGAAGATCCGCGAAGGCGGCACTGCCGAAGTGTTCGCCGGTCAGTTCTACAAGGGCGACGGACTCACCACCCAGTACTCGGCGCAGATCGGTCTGCCCCTCACCGAACGCGGCTTTGCCACCCTCACCGCCGAGTGGCGCAAGGCTGACGACACCTCGCGCAGCGTGCAGCGCGACGACGCCGCTGCCGCCATCGCCGCCGGCTACCCGGGCGTAGGCGATCCGGCCCAGGTATGGGGCTCCCCGAAGATCGACGACGACCTGAAGCTGGTCGCCAACCTGGGCCTGAGTACGGATGCGGTGGACTTCTACCTGTTCGGCAACTACGCCAAGCGCGACGTGGACGGCGGGTTCTACTACCGCGACCCCACCTCGCGCTCCGGCGTGTATTCCAACGATGGCGGCGAGACCCTGCTGATCGGCAACCTCACCGGTGCAGGTGCGTGCCCAACCATCGCGCTGCGCGACGGTGCCGGCAACCTGCTGCCGTACAGCACGGTCAGCGGCGCGGTAGCCGCGCTGCCGGCCAACTGCTACACCTTCCTGTCCGGCCTGCCCGGCGGCTTCACCCCGCGCTTTGGCGGAAAGCTGGAAGACAGCTCGATCTTCGCCGGCGCCAAGGGCAACTGGGGCGACTGGTACTGGGACGTGAGCGGCTCCTGGGGCCGCAACGACATCGAGTTCATCATCTATAACACCGTCAACGCATCGTTGGGCCCGGACCAGCCCGAAGGCTTGTACTTCCGCCCCGGCGGCAACACCCAGACCGAAAAAAGCGTCAACGTGGACGTGACCCGCGACTTTGAAACAAGCTTCACCTTCCAGCCCCTGCGCCTGGCCGCCGGTGCCGAATGGCGCGAAGAGAGCTTCAAGATCAGCCCCGGCGACGGCCCCTCCACCGCCATTGGTCCACTGACCGAACAGGGCTTCGCGCTGGGCTCGAACGGCTTCAACGGGTTCAGCACGCGTACCGCCGGCACCTTCGACCGTCGCAACTGGGCGGCCTATGCGGACCTGGAAGCGCAGGTCACCGAACGCTTCCTGCTGGCCGGTGCACTGCGCTTTGAAGACTACGACTCCTTCGGCAGCACCACCACCGGCAAGATCACCGGGCGTTTCGACTTCAACGAACGCTTCGCCCTGCGTGGTGCGTACAACACCGGCTTCCGCGCGCCCACGCCCGGCCAAGCCAACATCAGCCAGATCAGCACCGTGTTCGGCGGCACCGCACTGGAAGACATCGCCACCCTGCCGCCGACCAACCCCATCGCACAGCTCAAGGGCGCGCGGCCGCTGACCCCGGAGGAGTCGAAGAACGTGTCGCTGGGTGCGGTCTGGACCGAGGGCGACTGGCTGTTCACCCTGGATGGTTACCAGATCAAGGTCGAAGACCGCATCGCGCTGAGTACCAGCTTCGCGGTAACCCCGGAAGAACGCGCAGCGCTGGTGGCAGGCGGCAATCCCGAAGCTGCTTCGATCTCACAGGTGACCTATTTCGGCAATGCCTTCGACACCACCACCACCGGCGTGGACCTGGTCACCAGCTATCGCAGCGATCACTTCGGTGGCACTACCACCTACTCGCTGGCGGCGAACTGGAACAAGACCGAAGTCGACCGCTTCGACACCGATTTCATCGACGAAGCCCGCGTCTACAAGCTGGAGAAATCGCTGCCCAAGACCAAGGGCTACTTCAGCGTCCATCACCAGCGGCAGATCTTCAACGCCAACCTGCGCTTCAACTACTACGGTTCCTTCTACGAAGACCATCTGGACAGCGGCGTGATTTCGGCGGCCGACGGCGGCCTGCCGATCTACGGCGGAAGTGCGCTGATCGTGGATGCCGAAGTAGGCTGGAAGTTCGACTCCGGCCTGTACTTCAGCCTCGGCGCGCAGAACCTGTTCGACCGCGTACCGGGCAAAAACCCCTGGTCCGGCGTAGCCGGCGCGGAGTACCCCGTGCACACCCCGTACGGCTTCAACGGCGGGTTCTATTACGCGCGGGTGGGTTGGAAGTTCTGACCCACGCACAGAAAACCACCCCGCCGTTGCCGGCGGGGTGGCTGCGCGTTCGGTGATCACGTGCGCTTGCGTGAAATCAGGCAACAAGCAGTTCTTTCTGCTCGATCTGATTGTAGTAAGGGTCATTAGCCTTTACTTGGTTTTGCGCCGATTTCGTCGGTCGCCTCTCGGGCTGTCCACATTGACTGCTCGCCACGTCGAAACCAGTGCAGCCCCTTCAGCTGGGCTCCATGCGGGTGCACAGGTGGTGGAGCTGGCGGGAATCGAACCCGCGTCCGCAACGCATCCTCTCTGCTTCATACAGCCATAACCCGTTGCCAACGACTGCATTCGGGGGTTCTCGCCACACACGGCGATGGCGTATTGAAACGCGGTGCGCTGCCACCCGCTTTCAGGAATCGCTCACCGCTGGCCGACTGCGTCGACGCCCGAGCCATTTCGCCGCCTCGCGTGCCGGCACCAGCAGCGCGATGCCCAACACGATGCCGCTCAGTCGCGCCCAGCCCGGGGCGCTGGCGAGCTGATGGATGTCATCGGGGACAACCACCACCAGCAGGACGACCGCGAACTGGGTGCCGATGTACGCGAAGGACTTGCCGCTGTTCTCGATATGGCGGCCCGCCCAGACCCCCAGGCACAGCAGCGCCACCGCCAACGGCAGGTGATGATGTGAGACCACAAGTGCACCTGCGGCGGCCAGCGCGCCCAGTGCACAGCCGGCAAACCGGTGTGCGATACGCGTGCCCACCGCGTTGCCCTCCCCGTCGAGCGACAACAACGGCACCGTCATGACCGCCATGATCGTGATCGCAGCCTGCACCAACGCGCTTGCACCCAGCAGCGGCGACAACAACGGCAGCACGCCCAGCACGACCCCGGCCAGCAGCGCATGCGCGGCCGCCGCCTTCTGCCATCCCGGTGGTGCGTTCTCCACTCTATCCGCGAACAGGTGCTGGGCGCCCTGGATGCGCGGCCGCACCGTCCAGGCAGACGCCAGGTTGACCAGGATGCCAGCCGAGGTTCCTGCAGCCACCTCCAGTACCCGGGTCAACGCGAACGCATGCACCGCGACCTGCGGCTGCTTGAGGCTGTCCAGCGCGACCATTGCGAAGGTGAGGCCGGTAAACAGCCACGCATGGCTGTGCCGGCGGGTGATCGCCGCGTACAGCGTAACCGTGCCCACGAAAAGCAGCGCCAGCGCCACCACCACCGGCGTATCTGCCACGCGCGTTATCAAGGCCCAGCCCATCGCGGCGCCCACCGCCGTACCCAACATCCGAAGCACGCCGCGTGACAACGTCTCGGCCAGCTGCGTGCGCATCACCATGAAACCGGTGAACGCGGCCCAGCCGATGTTGGTCGCACCGATGGCATGTGCAATCACGATGGCGAGCAGCACCGAAAGCAGTGCTTCCACCTCGTCCAGTCCACGCTGGCGCCAGCGCACGCGCGAGCCCAGCTCACGCGCCATGGCCCCCAGCAGTGACGCGGCGCTATGCGCGACCCTGGCGGTGCGCATGGCGACAGGCCATCACAACAAGGTGGACGCGGAACCAGTGCATACCGATCAGCCTGCCTGCAGGGGTCGTGTGCCGTGCCCCCAGTATCGCGCAACGCACGGCGCCCCGGTGGCCCGGCGCCATTGCTGCCTGATCGGCAACACCGTGTGCCCCCTCGCGGATCTACTGCCCGCTGCCCGGCTTTCCTACGCTGATCCTGCACGGCCACCCTACCGCGCCTGCACGGCGACTCCCCCCTGCCCGGCACGCCTCGTCCTGCCCGCGCAGCGCCAGCCACGCATTCCTGCCAGCCCGCCCCTATCCAGGAGATTCCCTCATGTTCAGTCTTGATGAAACCGTTGCACCACCGGCTCCCGCGCTCGACGAACTGGTTCCGTCGCGTTACGCACTCAAGGTCGGCGACATCGACGTACTGGTGGTCAGCGACGGCGTGCTGCCGCTGCCTACCCAGATGCTGGGCCACAACGTTTCGGCCGCCGAGCGCGCGCCGTGGTTCAAGGACATGTACCTGCCGCCGGATGCGCTGGACTGGGCCTTGAACGTGATGGTGGTACGCAGCGGCGACCGCAACATCCTGATCGACGCCGGCCTCGGCATGGACCCCGACCTGAACCTGCCACGTGCCGGCCAGCTGATCCGCCGACTGGGCGCGTCCGGCATCGACCTGCGCGAGATCACCGACGTGGTGATCACCCACCTGCACATGGACCATATCGGTGGCCTGCTGGTGGACGGCGTAAACGCGCAGCTGCGCCCCGACCTTCGCATCCACGTGGCCGCTTCCGAAGTGGAATTCTGGAAGGCGCCCGACTTCACCCAAACCAACATGCCGCCGGGCTTCCCGGATGCGCTACGCGCCACGGCCACGCACTTCCTGGCCGAGTACGGCAGCCAGGTGCGCACCTTCGAAGATGTGCAGGAGATTGCACCGGGCGTCACCGCGCGTCGCACCGGCGGCCATACCCCCGGCCACAGCGTGGTGCGGCTGAGCTCGAAGGGCGAAGCGCTCACCTTTGCCGGCGACGCGATCTTCGCGGTCGGCTTCGAGCAGCCCAACTGGTACAACGGCTTCGAGCATGACCCCGCAGAGGCCGCAACGGTGCGCATCGCCCTGCTCAACGAACTGGCCGGCACCGGCGAAATGCTGGTCGCCACCCACCTGCCGTTCCCCTCGGTGGGCCGCGTCTCCGCTGACGGCGACGCCTTCCGTTGGGTGCCGGTGTTCTGGGACTTCTGAGTCCTCCCCCACGTCGTTCCCCTTCCCTTTGCAGGAGATAGTCCGATGAACACGATCACCCGCACCCTCGCCGCTACCGCTCTGGCCATGGCTGTCCAGGCTGGCAGCTCCGCTGACGCCGCCAACCCGACGCGCCCGGCGCCGGTTGCCACCGCGTACACCCCCAGCACCATCACCACCGCCGATGGCGTGCAGCTGTACTACAAGGACTGGGGCCCGAAAGACGGTCCGGTGGTGACCTTCAGCCACGGCTGGCCGCTGGACTCGGACAGCTGGGACCCGCAGATGATGTTCCTGGCCAGCAAGGGCTACCGCGTGGTCGCCCACGACCGCCGCGGCCACGGCCGCTCCAGCCAGCCGTGGGACGGCAACGACATGGACCACTACGCCGACGATCTGGCCACGGTGATCAATACGCTGGGCCTGAAGGACGTCACTTTGGTGGGCTTCTCCACTGGCGGCGGTGAAGTGGCGCGCTACATCGGTCGCTACGGCACCGACCGCGTCAAGAAGGCCGTGCTGATCAGCGCCGTGCCGCCCTTCATGCTCAAGACCGCAGACAATCCGGGCGGCGTACCGATCGATGTCTTCGACGGCATGCGCAAGGGCCAGCTGGAGAACCGCTCGCAGCTGTTCAAGGACGTTCCCAGCGGCCCGTTCTACGGCTACAACCGGCCTGGCGCGAAACCGAACCAGGCCTTGATCGATGCCTGGTGGGCGCAGGGTATGGCCGGCGGTTTGAAGAACACCTACGACTCGGTTGCCGCGTTCTCCGCCACCGACTTCCGCGATGACCTGAAGCGCTTCAACGTGCCCACCCTGATCATCCATGGCGACGACGACCAGGTGGTGCCGATCGACGTGGGTGGCCGGCAGTCGGCCAAGCTGATCAAGGGTGCGAGGCTGATCGAGTATCCCGGCGCACCGCATGGTTTGACTGAGACGCACAAGGACAAGGTCAATCAGGATTTGCTGGCATTCCTGCAGGAAAAGTGATCCTTCATCGGATCAAACAATCCCTCACGCGCGGACCCGGGTAGCGTGCCCGGGTCCGCCCAGTTCGCAGAGAGCGAGGCGATGTTCGCACGCAACTTCTAACTCCTGCTGCTATTGCTGCACAGCGCCCGCCGCGCCCTGCTGGTCTTGGTGTACATGGAAACTTGCGGTGGGTGGTCAGGCCGGTGCTCCCAATGGGCCGGCTTCTGACAAGCATTCATCCGCAGGCACCGCCTGACGTTGACTCGATGTAGTCCACTACGAGCTCTGCCCTGCTTGCACGGACGAGAGCAGCAGGCGTCTGATCGGCGAACTCTTGGAGTGGCTCATTCAAGAACCAGAACATCGCGCGGCTTCGGTCACCACCGGCCGCGATTTCGGCAGCCACCAAGACCCGCTCCACCTGTTCAGTGTAGTGCTGGCGGCCGCCATCCCCGGATAGCGCCGGCGAGAACGGGACGACAGCACCAGAATCATGTTCCTGCACGTAACGCACCTCCAACCATGGCGCCGCACTCGCTTGTCGAGATTGCTCCAAGGTCAACCATGGGCCTCAACGAAGCCCGCAGTGTACGGGCTTCGTCGTGCTCAGGAACCGCTAATGCACGCATTCCGAAGCGGCCTTGATCGCTTCAGCCACCGGGTCCGGCGTCAGAGGAATGGCAGCCGTATCAACGATCGAGATCAGCCCGAGCAGATTTCGCACGCTCAGATCCTCCACCGAGCCCGGGCAGCGGTCCAGGATGTCGACAAGCGCCAGCAGCTCAACCACGCTCAGGTCGAATACTCTCAGTAGTCGCCGGATGACGCTGAACAGTTCCTTCCTCGAGACGTCGTCGGGTCCAAGCAGGCGGTTCACGAAGGTGCCGGGCAACTCGGGGTGAACATCGCGGGTGGCGGAAATGGCACGCAGCACCGCACCCATCGTGAGTGACTCAAAGGGCTCCTGGATGGCGTTGAGGTGCTTCTCAAGCGTGCACCACTGAGGGCTTCCCCAGTCCAGCGTACCGGCGATGTAGCTGAAGTAGGAGACGAAGTTGACGGTGGTGCGCTCTGGCGCGCCTAGGGATTCGTGGGACATTGGGCGTTCCTCAGTTGGACTTGGGTCCAGCGCCCTACGGCAGTTCCGACGGACGCTGGTGCGCCTCACTTGTCGGGCTGCAAATCCCGGTCGCCGACTGTACGGCGACAGCGGGATCTTCTGCGGTACGTGCCGTGGTCGTCAAAGGGTCAACAGTCGTTCTGCACACTGGGTCCCGGAAAGGCGCTCGAACTGTGAGTTGGACCACGTTAGCCGAAGCCAAACGCGACAAAGACAATGTCTCACTGCGAATCCAGAGGCAGCAGATATAGGTCGCAATCGGCCCGCGAGGCCGAATTCGAACTCCAGTGACCATGCCCGCGACAAAGGTTACCTTGCGTCAATCATCGCTACACCCAGACGCACGTCACACGTCGGTCCAGATCCGACCTCCAACATCCACCAGCCAATAAACCCCTGAACGAAGTAACGCTTTAGGAGCTCACGATGGTTGACCCGGACGGGGGAGCGACCGTAAGTTTTCCGCGCCGGGAGCATTCCACCTACGAGACTCTAACGATTCTCTGGATTCCAGAGCGCTAGTTGCAGCAGGCCGGCGGGTGATGACAAGCCCCTCATAACCTTAGAATCAGCCCTCGGCAGCTTGCTGCCGGGGGCATTGTCTTTCCATGTAGGTCCTCCCATGAGAGTTCCCGTCGATCCGCCAAAGCTGGGCCAAGTGTTCGAGGAAGTCGCACGGGCCGGCATGCTCATGGATGTCTACATGGGCAACTTCTCGTCCGAAGTTCAGGATGATTACATTCACTGGGACAAGCTCCGGCACAAAACACCACCGAAGGGGCTGACGCCGCGCACTTGGTGGGCAGCAATCAAGTTCGCGAGGCTTGCTCTCAGGCAAGAGCTTGCCCTTCAGGACAAGCACGGCCAGAGCTTCTCGGTGTCCATCAGTACCAGGCTACTGAAGAGTCTCCACTACATCGACCTCGAAGCTTCAGGCGCGACTCGGAAGAGTAAGGGCCTTGGAAAGTCCGGACGGCGCTTCATTCGCTCACTGATCGAAGAATCGATTGCGTCATCCCAGTTGGAGGGCGCCACCACAAGTTGCGCGGTAGCAAAGGAAATGCTGATCACCGGTCGACCTCCGCGCGATCAAAGCGAACGGATGATCTACAGCAACTACCTGGCCATGAAGCTGGTGAGGGAGAGGGGGAAGCGGCGCTTCACCGTTGATGAAATCCTGGAGCTGCACGCGTTAATCACCGCCGGGACCATGGAGTCAGAGGGCGACTGTGGACGGTTGCGCGATGCCGATGACAACGTCCTGATCTTCGACCGTGGCTCAGACACCATGTTGCATACGCCCCCACCCGCCAGGGAAGTCAGGGAGCGGCTGGAAAGGCTGTGCGAGTTCGCCAACGGTCAGAACGAAGACCCGTTCATTCATCCAGTGGTTCGAGCAATCGCCATCCACTTCCAGATCGGCTACGACCACCCGTTCTGCGACGGTAACGGGCGCACTGCCCGAGTGCTGTTCTACTGGTCGATGATGAATTCCGGCTACTGGCTTACCGAGTACCTGTCCATCTCAAGTGTTCTGAGGAAGTCGCAAGGCAACTACATGCGCGCCTACCTCTACACCGAGCATGACGATTCGGACATGACCTACTTCATCTCTCAGCAGCTCGATGCGATTGAGCAATCGATTGCGGGATTGCACGCCTATATAAAGAGCAAGAGCGACCAGAAGCGCCAAGTGCACCGCACACTGGGTACCTCACGGGTTGCCGGGATCGAGCTTAACCACCGGCAGCGTGCGCTTCTCGCGAACGCACTGAACGATCCAGATCGCGGCTACACCGTGGCCACCCACCGTGCTGCCCATCAGATTTCTTACCCGACGGCTCTCGGCGACCTGACGGCCTTGGTGCATGCAGGGCTGTTCGAGACGCAAAAGGCAGGAAGGGCGTACGAGTACTTGCCAGCTTCAGACTTCGCAGACCGTCTTAGAACGTAGGCAACCCCACGCAGGTGAGGCGACCCACCTCCCGACCCACACTAGGGACCGGATCTTGCCAGTCCCTGGCGCCCTATTTTTAGACCCGTCTAGCGCGCAGGGTTCTGCAAGGTGGGTCCCCCAAAGCGGAGGGCCACCAGCGTTAACAGGGACGCCACGGGGCGCTACCGCAGTGGTGCACAAATGGGGGGGGGGCCGAAGAGCGCAGGCAGGGCGGAGAGAAGACTGAGCGGGCGAGGTCCGGACAGGCGACGCACGTCCGTATTTTCGCATATTCGCGCAGCATGCGATTGTGCAGGCCTGAGGACATCGGTCAGAATGCGCATCTCTAAGGAACGGGGATGGCGAGATGGGAATTCTGGAATGGGTACAGTTCGGCAAGGTATCGGCGGAGAGAGATGAAAACCTGTCTTCGTACTTCTATGACAACGGCGCCCTCACTGGGGCAATAAGCAATTCCACGGCGTTCTTGGTCCTCGGTCGCAAAGGCGCAGGAAAAACGGCTCTGTTCAAGCACTTGAACTCAAACAAGGCCGACTTCCTTCAGGACGACGACATCCTCCTGTCGCAATCTTTCGAAGACTATAACTGGAATATCCACGCAGTCTTGGCCGACGAGACCAAAGCTGCCTCGATGGTCTACAAGCAGTCCTGGAAGTTCGTGATCTACGCCGAGTCGGTGCAGTCAATTGCCAAGCACTACGCCGATAAAGGAGAGAAGGCTCCTAAGGATATCGCGGCTGCGGCGAGGCTCCTTGAAAGGCTGTTTGATACACCAGCACCCTCGGTCATGCAGTTGATAGGACGCAAGATGCTTCAGCTATCAAAGCTGAAGCTGCCATCTGCCGGCGTTGATGTAACGGCTGGTGAGATAGGTGACCTCAGCGCGGATGCAGGTGAGATAACGTTTGACAACGTTAGAGATGACTCTTCCCTTCGGCACCGGCTTACGGAGAACGTTGCGAACATCACTGATCTTCTTGAGAAGGCACTCAAAGCCGATACAAGTTGGCCAAGAACATTCGTCTGTTTTGATCGCGTCGATGAGGCTTGGGACAGCTCTTCGATTAGTTCTTCGATGCCTGTCGTGGCTGGCTTGGTCGCTGCCGCAGAATCGATTAACGCGGATTTCGGTGGCAGGTTACGGCCACTGGTGTTTCTGAGAGAGGATATCTTTGAGACATTGAGCATCAATGATCTCAATAAGTTGAGGTCGGATTGCGGAGCGCTTCTGCACTGGAGCAAGGAGGGACTTAGCGCAATGATCCTACGACGGATTAATTTCTTCGCAGCGGCCAAAGGTGTTGCATCCGTCGCGTCACTGGATTCGCTGTTCGATAAGAGTGAAATGCGCCAGCGGCAGAAGCCCTTCGCATACATTCTTCGGCGAACCATGATGAGGCCCCGCGACCTTATTGCCATTCTGTCGAAGACTGCCGAGGTAATGAAGGAGAAGGAGAACGACCCCTTCGCGGACGAAGCTAGGAGCTTTGAAAAGCTCGAGTGCGAGAGCGTGTACGACGCCGAGCCGGGATACTCCGAGTGGCTCAAGAATGAGATCCTCGATGAGTGGCGCGTTCAAAAGCCAATCATCGATAAGCTATTCCAGGGAATCCAGAACATCGGATCAACAAATATTACCAAGGAAAAATTCTTCGAAAGCGTACAGCTTCTTGAGCCGTCTACGGATGAGGGAGCGATCGTTGGTCACTTGAAGTTCCTGTTCGACAACTCCATCATCGGCTTCAAGTTGGGCGACTCAACGCAGTGGCGATTCAAGTGCTTCTACCCTTCTCAAGGCTTTGTCGAGTCTGATGAGTATCGGGTACACGATGGACTGGTGCGGGTGCTCAACCTCAGAGAGCCTAGGTCTTAACGCGACGAGATCGCTTCGCCCTCCCGAGCCTCCACATTCGACTAGGGCGGCTCGATCGTTCGCACCCCAAGCCTGTCTGAGGGCGGGCTTGGGATCCCGCGTGGGCCGAGATCTGCACGCTGAATGATGCTCACAGCCTGCAGGAAGGCGCCCTCGGGGAGCGAAGCAAAGGTTGCCCCGACTCGGTAACGAATGGCATGAAGCTATGATGGCCGCCTAGGGAAAACCACCCGCGCCGCAGCGCTGTATAGAATCGGAAGGGGCGAAGCTTCGCTGTACCCATTCGGCCGGATAGCCGCATGCTGCCAGTGAAGCGGACCGACAACCTAATGGCAAACTCAACCTTGGAGAGCTTCTGACAGCGCTTCATCACGACGGGATTGTGCGAGGGTGTCATCGAAAAGCGGGGCCGCTTTTCGCTTCATGGCCAGAAGCATCCTTAGCATTGCCGACAATGCAGGCAATCGCGTCGACAAGCGTGATGCAGCCGGGCATCAGTCGCATGTAAAGGCGTATCGCCACGACCACCAAACTCGGCGGTTGGCCCGCCCCGAAAGCGGCAGCCAATGAACGAACTTCAAGCACTACCTTTGGTCGCAAAGCAACACGTAGCCTCAAGCCAGTCTTTCGGAAATTCTTCATACGGGGCATCGTAAAGATCAGCGAGTGCGTGTGCGCTCTCCTTCCACAACGATACCTGCGCACTTATCCACCATTCGAGCGACTGAAATTCACAAGCAACTCGACCGAAACTCTGCTCACTGACGCGAAACACACTCTGGCCTGGCTCACCTTCTTTCACTGCTATTTGGAACGACCAAGTTCCGTCCATCAAGGCCCAAGCTGTCAAACGCTGCTCGGCCAGCGAACGCTTGATCACCAATGCGTCAATGATGACGGCGACATGGATCGACCTATGGATGGAAGGAACAAGATTGGAAGGCTCAAACGACAGGGTGAATGGGTACGCGGGCAACCACGACTCATCAGGGCTAAGAACATAAATAACCGTGCCATGCCCGGCTACTCTCCCGATTAGCGCATCGACTCTCGACAGATCTTCTGCGAATTGATCGTTAAATGCCACGTAGGTTAGCCCTACCTCTGGATGCCGAACCGCGCAGCCGCCGGCCAAGGCGTCGCGCATGCATTCATTCATTGATGCCGAATGCTCTATCTGGCTTGGCGTGATTTCGACTCGCCGAACGTACCGCATCCCGCGAAAGGAATGCGCGCAGTCATCCTTTAAAAACTGAGCAATTTCCTGCATACCAGAGATTTGCCGTTCCATTCGAGCGTTCGAATTTTCTGACGATTTCATCTCGACGATTAGGGGCTCCTGACCGGCGAGCGCGCATAGATCGCCGTGCCTTATTACGTTTGTAATATCGGAAAGGACGACTGGCACGCTCATATCGATCCCCTTCCTCAAGAGCTTGTACTCTTTGCGGAAGCCAGTCTTACCCGAGATGAACCCCGGCCCTTGCTTAGGCCTGTAATCGCTGTCGTAGAACAGATGCTTGAGTGAGTACTTCGACTGATATATGAAGGGAATTCCATCGCCAAGACAGCGCCACAGAAAAATCCTGTGGTGCAGGAATTTAATCCTCTCATCAATTGCGATGATCAGGTCCTTGACCGCCCTGGCTTTCTCTTTGCTCACTCGGTTACGCGACAGATATCTTTTGCAGCGCGCTCGCGCTTTCCGCAAGCGCGGCACACGCTTCTCACATTGGGCAATGCTCCGGATGAGGTAGCGTTGTAGAGCAAGGACCAAGTCCAATCGGCCGCTGTCACGTTTAACCGACCAAAGAAGCTCGGCTGCCTCCGCGTAGTCACCGCGCGCTTGCCGCTGACGGCTGCTCATTCCCAGCTTGCTCCCTTCCCTAGTCTCCCACTTGTAGGCAGTGTCCACTGCAAATCAACAAGCTGCAAACCCGTGGAGGCATGCGGTCGCATCGCAAATTTTCCGGAAAATTTTACGGCGCTGCGAAGAGATGCCCGGCAAACCGGCTAAGTGCCTGATTTGATTGGTGGGCCCAGAAGGATTCGAACCTTCAACCAAAGGATTATGAGTCCTCTGCTCTAACCGTTGAGCTATAGGCCCTGCGCGGGTGCACAGTGTAGTGGACGCCTGCGGGGCCTTGCCACTCATGAAGAAGCCTGCACGATCGCCGCCGCCCGCCAGGCATTCCGCTTGGCCATGGCGCGCAGGGCCTTCGAGCGCAGCAGGCCGGAAGCCGCCACCCGGTTCCAGTAGTCCATTGCCAGCGGGGCGGCCCAGCGGAGAGGGTCGCAGCTGCCTCTAAAGGCAGGCGAGATGGGCGCGATCGGTGCGAGCGCAGGCAGCGCGCCGCTACGGCACGGGGCCAGCGAGCTGGGCAGCATGTCGTACACCGGCACCAAGGGCAGCGGGCCGCAGTCGAGCAGCTGGAAGCCGAGGTTGCCTTGGTGCATGTGGTCGTTGCCGATCAGCCGCCCGAAGGCATGGAGCTGTTCCATGCGAAGGGCTGTGTCGGCCGTGATCCAGCCCAGCGCCTGCAGGTGTTCACCCGCCGCGCCCCAGTCACTAGGGGTCTCGCGGGCCAATGCTGATAGCGACATCAATGACACGAAGCCGCGGCGACCGGGGACCACGGGGGTCCGGTCGAAGCGGTCCACCTCGAGAAAGGTGTAGCCGCGACTCTGGATGAGCTGGGAGCTGCAGGCCGCCACGCCGGCGTCGCGCAGGCATTGCAGGGCGAGGTGCTCGCATACCAGCAGGTCCGCCCAGCGTTCGGCCGCCGGGCCGTCACCGGCCTTGGCGAACTTCACCAGCACGGCCCTGCGCTGTTCGTCAGCTGCGATGGTGGCGGTGAATTTGGGCTGCTCGCCGCCTGGTCCTGAGGAGATCCCTTTGCCGATTGCCAGGTTTTGGGCGCTCTCCGGGTAGGCGCGGTTGCGGTCCGCTTCGTGCACGTGGTCAGGCGAGCATTCGAGCGCAGTCAGTGCGGCGTGGAGTGCGGGCTCTCCGGGAATGATGTCGCCGACGCCGGTTCCTCCGGTTAGGGCGAGGTGGTTGAGCAGGGTCGTCGGTGAGGCGTGGTCGCCTGGCAAGCCAAGGCCCGGCTGGTGCGCGTGACGCTGGGCGTACAACCTGCCCAGGAAGCCTTGGGGCCGGAGGTCGTCGAGGTACCAGGGCAGGCCGGGGAAGGTGTCGCCGTCCGGGCATCTGGCGAGGTTGGGTCGCGTGGAGGTGAGATGCGCCCTGAAGGCGTCGCCTGGCAAGGATTCGAGATGGCCCAGGCGCTCGACGGTGGCGTCTTCTTTCAGGCGAAAGAGGGGGAAGAGTCTGTTGGGGGAAGTGGCGGCCATGTGGGCAGCGTGGGACATACGCACCGGGGCTGGAACGCAATTTGTTGCATTCGGGGGAAGGGCCCTCCTCCGCCTGACCTTGAACACAAAAAACCCCGCCGAAGCGGGGTTTTTCGATCAACGCACCAACGCTGGAATCAATCGATGTCCAGGAAGCTGCGCAGCTGTTCCGAACGGCTCGGGTGACGCAGCTTGCGCAGGGCCTTGGCTTCGATCTGGCGAATGCGCTCGCGGGTGACGTCGAACTGCTTGCCCACTTCCTCGAGGGTGTGGTCGGTGTTCATGTCGATGCCGAAGCGCATGCGCAGCACCTTGGCTTCCCTCGGGGTGAGGCCGGCCAGCACGTCGCGCACGGTTTCAGACAAGTTGATGTTGGTGGTGTTCTCGATCGGGGACTCCACGTTGGTGTCCTCGATGAAGTCGCCCAGATGGGAATCCTCGTCGTCGCCGATCGGGGTTTCCATCGAGATCGGCTCCTTGGCGATCTTCATCACCTTGCGGATCTTGTCTTCCGGCATGTCCATTTCCTTGGCCAGCTCCTCCGGCGTGGCCTCGCGGCCGTACTGCTGGAGCATCTGGCGGGAAATGCGGTTCAACTTGTTGATCGTTTCGATCATGTGCACCGGAATACGGATGGTGCGCGCCTGGTCGGCGATCGAACGGGTGATGGCCTGGCGGATCCACCAGGTCGCATACGTGGAGAACTTGTAACCGCGGCGGTACTCGAACTTGTCCACGGCCTTCATCAGGCCGATGTTGCCTTCCTGGATCAGGTCGAGGAACTGCAGGCCACGGTTGGTGTACTTCTTGGCGATGGAGATCACCAGGCGCAGGTTGGCTTCGACCATTTCCTTCTTGGCCTTGCGCGCCTTGGCTTCGCCGTAGGCCATGGCCCGGCTGATTTCCTTCAGCTCTTCCAGCTCCAGCGAGGTGCTCTTCTCGATGTCGATGGTGGACTGCTGTTCGGCAATGATCTGGTCCTTGACGTCACGCAGCGCCGACGACCACTTCTGCTTGCGCTTGAGTGCGTCTTCCACCCATTCCAGGTTGGTCTGGTTGCCTTCCCACGAACGGATGAAGTCCTTGCGCGGCATGCGGGCGGTGACCGTGGCCAGGTTCAGCACGCGGCGCTCGTGGCCCTTGATGTCGGCCATGACGTCGCGCAGCTGCTTCACCAGCACGTCGGTCAGCGGCAGCGGCAGCTTCAGGGTGACGAAGATGGCGGCCATGTCGTCGCGCAGCTTGGCCAGCGGCTTGCGGTCGGCCTTGGCGGCCGCCTTCTTGAAGGCGGCGTAGGCAGCAGCCAGCTCGCCCATGCGGCGTGCGACTTCTTCCGGGTCCGGACCGGTCGGGCCGGCTTCTTCTTCGACGTCGTCGCCGTCGTCTTCGTCTTCGTCGCCTTCTTCGTCGGCGTCGTCGCTGGTGTCTTCAGCCACGGCCGGGGCCGGGGTTTCTTCCACCAGGTCGTTGAAGCCGACGATCACTTCGGCCAGGCGCTTCTTGCCTTCCTTGTGGGCTTCGTAATCGGACAGCAGCGATTCGACCGACACCGGGAAGGTGCCGAGTGCGGCCTGGACCTGGCCCAGGCCTTCTTCGATACGCTTGGCGATGGCGATTTCGCCTTCGCGGGTCAGCAGCTCGACGGTACCCATTTCGCGCATGTACATGCGCACCGGGTCGGTGGTGCGGCCACCTTCGGTGTCGAGTGCGCTCAGCGCGGCGGCAGCTTCTTCGGCCGCGGTGTCATCGACTTCGCGGTTACCGGTGTTGCCGTCGTTGAGCAGCAGGGTTTCGGCATCGGGCGCCACTTCATGGACATCGATGCCCATGCCGTTGATCATGCCGATGATGTCTTCGATCTGCTCCGGGTCGACAATGTCGTCGGGCAGGTGGTCATTGACTTCGGCGTAGGTCAGGTAGCCCTGTTCCAGGCCCTTGCTGATCAGAAGCTTGATGTCGTTTTGCTGGGCAGGACGTTCGTTGGCCATGTAGTGCTCGCGCCACCGGCAGGGATGAGGAATAGAACCTAGCATTATACCAGCCCAGCGCCCCCTCGGGCCCGGGCGGTGGTCCCGGGGTCAGGGTCTGAGCAGGAAAGTCACTGGACCATCGTTGACCAGGCTGACAACCATATGGGCGCCGAACTGCCCGGTTTCCACCCCCGAACCATGCTTTTGACGACAGATCTCCACCAATCTGTTGAATCCACGTTCAGCCTCGGCGGGCGGCGCGGCGGTACTGAAACCCGGTCGCATCCCGCTGGAGGTGTCCGCCGCCAGGGTGAACTGGCTGACCAGCAGCAGCCCGCCCCCTGTCTCCCCCAGGGATCGGTTCATTTTTCCGCTGTCATCTGCAAACACACGGTAACCAAGCAGCCGATCGGCCATCCGGGCGATCTGGGCGTCGGTGTCGCCCGGCTCCATGCCGACCAGGGCCAGCAGGCCCGGGCCGATCTGGCCGACCACGGCCCCGTCGACGCTGACGCTGGCCTGGGTAACGCGCTGGATGAGGACAAGCATGGCAGGGGGCATTCCGCAGGAAGGGCGGCCTACCTTAGTAGTTGGGCGCGCGCACCGGCTAGACTTTGACGCGATGAAACCGCAAACCACCGCCCGCCTGGCCTACCGCGCCGCTGCCCTGTTCACCCGCCTGCCCTGGTCCTGGCTGCGCGGTTTCGCGCATGCGCTGGCCGGGCTGTGGATCGCCCTGAACGCCCGCGAGAGCCGGGTGACCCGGCGCAACCTGGAGCTGGCCTACCCGGAGCTGTCGGTCGAGCAGCGCGCGGCCCTGCACAAGGCGGTGCTGCGCTCGACCGCCCTGCAGGCGGTGGAAACCCTGCGCCTGTGGACCCGCCCGCGTGAGCAGAACCTGGCCCTGCTCACCGAGCGCCACGGCGAAGCGCTGTACGACGCGGCGCTGGCCAGCGGCAAGGGGGTGATCGTGGCCGCCCCGCACTACGGCAACTGGGAGCTGCTCAACCAGTGGCTGGCCTCGCGCGGGCCGATCGCCATCGTCTACAAGGCGCCCGATGAAGCCGTGGGCGACGAATTCCTGCAGCTGGTGCGCGGCGGCAGCAACGTGCAGCAGGTGCGCGCCGAAGGCCCGGCGGTGCGGCAGCTGTTCAAGGTGCTCAAGGACGGCGGCGCCACCGGGATCCTGCCGGACCAGCAGCCCAAGGCCGGCGACGGCGTGTTCGCGCCGTTCTTCGGGGTGGAAGCGCTGACCATGACCCTGGTCAACCGGCTGGCCGAGCGCACCGGCGCCACCGTGCTGTACGGGTGGTGCGAGCGCGTGGGCCCGGGCATGCAGTTCGCGCTGCACATCACCCCGGCCGCGCCGGCGGTGGCCGACCCGGACCCGCGTACCGCCGCCAGTGCTCTGAATGCCGGGATCGAGGCGATTGCCCGCCGCGACCCCGCCCAGTACCAGTGGACCTACAAGCGCTATACGCTGCGCCCGCCGCACAGCGACGAAGTGGACCCGTATGCCACCGAGGAACACCCGCACTAGCCGCCCCACCGACTGCGACGCTGTGTCGCGCGGCGCGCAATTGAATCGGCGCCTTCCGACCCCACTGTGAAACCACGATGTCCCCCACGGCCCCCGCCATGTCCCCAGCTGCTTCTTCCCCGTTCGGCGATCCGGCCGCGATCCGCTGCGAGCGCGCGGTGGCCGAACTGCGCGCCGGCCGCCCGGTGGTGATCGACGACAGCCATGGCCAGCGCCTGGCCTTCATCGCCCTGGACAGCAGTACCCGCAGCAGCTACACCGCCTTTGCCGAGGTCGCCGCCGGGCAGCATTACCTGTTCCTCACCGCGACCCGCGCGCGGGTGCTGGGCGTGGCCGCCGAGCAGGGCGCCCGGGTGCCGCTGGCCGGGATCGACTTCGATGCCCTGCCCTCGCTGAGCTACCTGCGCGAACCCGAGCCGATGCCGGCCGGGTGGACGGCCGGGCAGGCGCTGGACGATGGCGCGGTGGAGATCGCCCGACTCGGGCTGCTGCTGCCGGCCATGGTCGGGGTGCTGCTGGCTCCGGGCGATGACCGTTTCGACAGCTGCGCGCAGGTGTCGCTGTGCGACCTGGCCCAGGGCGCCGAGCAGGCCGCGCACGCCTACGAACTGGTGGCGCGCTCGCCGGTGCCGCTGCGTGAGGTGGGCATGACCGAATTTGCGGTCTTCCGCGGCGGGGTCGCCCAGCGCGACCAGGTCGCGATCATCGTGGGCAACCCGGACTTTGCCGGGGTGGTGCCGGTACGCGTGCACTCCTCGTGCCTGACCGGCGACCTGTTCGGCTCGCTCAAATGCGACTGCGGCGACCAGCTGCGGCGCGGCCTGCGCAAGCTCAAGGAGCTGGGCGGTGGCGTACTGCTGTACCTGGACCAGGAAGGGCGCGGCACGGGCATCGCAGCGAAGATGCGTGCCTATGGTTACCAGCATGACGGGCTGGACACGATCGACGCCGACGCGCAACTGGGCTTCGGTGCCGACGAGCGCCGCTACGGCAGCGCGGTGGCGATGCTGCAGGGCCTGGGCGTGCAGCGCGTGCAGCTGCTCAGCAACAACCCGACCAAGGCGCAGCGCCTGCGCCACGCCGGCATCGAGGTGGTGGACTGCGTGCCGGTGACCGGCGACATCACCGCCGAGAACGAACATTACCTGCGCACCAAGGCCGAGCGTGCCGGCCACCTGCTGGACGTGGACGCGCTGATCCAGGCCGCGCAATAGCGCGCGCCAACCTGCTACCGTCGTCGCGACGGGCGCAGCCGACCTGATACGGACGCCCGGCATGTTTCCTCCTGCCGAGCGCCCGCCTTGTCCGACCTGTCCCTGTCCCCGCCTCCGTTACCGTCTCCCCACCCCCTGCCCGAACAGGGCCACTGGCAGCCGTTGCCCAAGCGCGCGGCCACGTTGGCCGGCATTGCCGGCGCCATCACCGGCGCGCTCGTGATCGGCGGCGCGCTGGGCACGCTGTGGGTGGTGCTGGACATGCCGATGCGCTGGGTCGGCGCGGCGGCGATGCTGCTGCCCGGCGCGCTGATCGGTGCGGTGTTCGGCTACCGCCGGCAGCGCCGAACCTGGTGGCGGCTGGACGCGCAGGGGCTGGGCGTGCGCCGCGATCTGATGTGGCAGCTGGAAACCCGGGTACCACTGTCGCGGGTACAGCACCTGGACCTGCGCCGGGGCCCGATCGAGCGCACCGCGCAGCTGGCCACGCTGGTGGTGCACACCGCTGGCAGCCGCTTCAGTGCGGTGTCGCTGGGTGGCCTGGACCAGGCCGATGCCGAACGCCTGCGCGACACGCTGGGCCGGCAGCTGGACCAGGACGATGACGCACTGTGAGTACGCAGACGCCTGACGACGACGCGCCCGACCAGCGCCTGCACCCGTGGTCGTGGCTGTTCGTGCTGCTGATGCAGCTGCGCCAGTTCCTGCTGCCGCTGGTGGCGCTGGTGGTGTTCGGCAACCGCGGCGACCGCGACGAGATGTGGTCGAACCTGGCCGCGCTGGTGGTGATCGTGGTGCTGGTGGCGATCTCGATCCTGCAGTACCTGACTTACCACTACCGGATCGGGCGCGATGCGATCAGCGTGCGCAGCGGGGTGGTTTCACGCAACCGCCGCGAGATTCCGTTCGCGCGCATCCACAACGTGGTGGTGCACCAGAATCCGCTGCACCGCATGTTCAACGTGGCCGAGCTGCGCCTGGAGTCGGCCGGCGGCAATCGGCCCGAAGCGGAAATGCGCGTGCTGCGACTGGACCAGGCCCTGGCGCTCGAGCAGCTGGTCCGCCAGCGCGGACAGCAGCCGGTGGCCGCCGCCGAGCCCGGCGGCGAAGCGGCAACGGCACTCCCCGCTGATGACGTGCTGCTGCAGCTGGACACCGCCGACGTGGTCCGGATCGGGCTGTTGTCCGACCGCGGCTGGGTGGTGGTGCTGGCGCTGTTCGGTGCGTCCTACCAGCTGTTCCCGCGCGACACGGTCAACGACGCGATCGAGTACGGCGGCCGCCAGGCGTTCGGCTACGCCAACCACCTGCATCCGGCCACGTGGGTCTGGGTGGTCGCCGCGCTGGTGCTGGTGGTGGGCTTCTGGGTGACGCTGCGGGTGTTGTCGGTGGCGATGGCGTTGCTGCGTTACCACGGCTTCCGGTTGACCGAACACGAGCGCCGCCTGACCGTGGCCAGCGGCCTGCTCACCCGCATGCGCACCAGCGTGGCGCGGCGCAGGATCCAGGCCTGGACCCTGCGTGAGAGCGCACTGCAGCGCTGGTTCAAGCGCCGCCACCTGCGCATCGATATTGCCGCCGGGGTGTCGAACAATGGCGAACGCCGCGACCTGCGCGAGCTGGCACCGCTGGCCACGCCGCAGGCCTGCGATGCGCTGGTGCAGCACCTGCTGCCACAGCTGCAATGGCCACCACCTCAGTGGAACGCGGTGCCGCAACGGGGCTGGTGGCGGCTGTGCCTGCCGGCCCTGGTGATCGTGCCGCTGCTGGCGGCCGGTGCGGTGTGGGAAGTGGGTCCATGGGGAGCGTTGATACTGGCGTGGCTGCCATGGTCGGCGCTGCGCGCGCATCGCACGATGGCGCGCATGGGGTACCACCTGGACGCCCGCTACGTGGCGGTGCGCGGTGGCTGGTGGCAGCGCTGGTGGCGCTTTGCCGAGCTGGACAAGCTGCAGGCGCTGCGGCTGCAGCGCTCGCCGCTGGACCGTTGGCTGGGCACCAGCAGCGTCTGGCTGGATACGGCGGGGGCGCATGGCAGCGTGGGCCTGTGCCTGCGGTACCTGCCGGAGGATGAGGCGCGGGTGGTGTTTGAGCGGTTGAACGCGGCGTTTGTGAAGCGGCGCGTGGGGCGCTGATCGTACGCAGCCACGCAGGGCGTGGCTCTACCGGCGTGAGGGGCCCCAATATCCCAGGTCCTTTCGGATCTGCAGCCCGCGCGTCCACGCGCCGAACGGCTTGCGCTTGAGCACCCCCATTTCGCCTGAGAGGAAATCCTCGGTCGCGGCGATGACGCGCTCGCTGGAGCGCCCATCGCGCCACGGGTGGATGTCGTCGGCATAGCGCCTGATCTCGGCCATCAACACCGGCTCCGGATGCAGCGCGCGCGCAAGCATGGCCGGCAGCTGCGACGGGTCGTCGAAATCGATCATGTGCGGCTGCGGTACCCGGTTGCGGAAGGTCACCACCGGTTTGTGCTGGACCACGAACTCGGACACGATCGACGAGGTGTCCGACACCAGCACGTCGGCGGCACGCTGCGCGGCCATGACCTGCTCGGGCTCGATGAACGCCGCGTTCGGACCGGCCAGCGCGCGATACCGGGCGAACAGCTCCGGCGGGCACTTGGGGTGCAGGGTCAGCAGCCAGTAGTGGGCGCCCCCGGCAATGTCGGCGGCAATCTGTTCGAACAGGTGCGGGGCGGCGCTGAGGCGCTCGGTGAAGGTCGACCCGAACAGGATCACCGGCCGGCCCTGCGCCGGTGCGCGCAGGGCGGCGCTGGCGTCGGCATCGTCCAGGAACAGCGGGTCCAGCTTCGGCCAGCCGGTCTCGGCCACCGCGAAGTGGCCTTCGCGCGCGGCCAGCTCCCGGAACGGCGCGGTGGTCGCCGGCCCCTGCGTGCAGTACAGGTCGAACAACCCGCGCACCCGGAAGTGGCCACGCGCACTGTCGCGCTTCTGTACATTGAAGCCGTGGAAGACCTGCACCTTGGCCCCGGCGATGAACGGCGGCACCCAGTTGGCCGCGCTGAACACCGCCCGTGGGCGCAGCGCCAGCGCCTGCTGCAGGCCGATATCCGGCACGCCCGGGAGGCTGGCCCCGGCCGCGCCGTCGGTGAACCATGCCGACACCGATTGGCCGGACGCGTGCAACGCCTGGGCCAACGGGGCGAGAATAGGCAGCGCATAGCGCTCCGTCGCAAACAGCAGGTACTCGGCCATCATGTCCTCCACGACCGCTCCCGTTGAACGGCCTCGCATTTCGGCCTGCATTATCGCGTTCAATGAGGCAGACCGCATCGGCGACTGCCTGGCCTCGCTGGCCTTCTGCGACGAGGTGATCGTCGTGGACTCGTATTCCACCGATGCCACCGTGGCCCTGGCCACGGCCGCCGGGGCGCGGGTGCTGCAGCGACCGTTCGACGGCTTCCGCAGCCAGAAGGCGTTCTGCGTGGAGCAGGCCACGCACGACTGGGTGCTGTGCCTGGACGCCGACGAGCGGGTCAGCGACACCCTGCGCGAGGCGATCCAGGCAGCCCAGGCCAGCGGCTTCACCGGCCACCATGGCTACCGTTTCGCACGCCTGTCCGAGTACTTCGGCAAGTTCCTGCGCCACGGCAATGCCTACCCGGACCGGGTGCTGCGCCTGTTCGACCGCCGCCATGGCGGCTGGCGCGGCAAGCGCGAGATCCACGAAGCGGCCAGCGTCGACGGCAGCGTCGGCACCCTGCGCGGCGACCTCATCCACTACCCCTACCGTTCGCTGGAACAGCAGCTGGCCAAGACCCAGCGCTACGCGCGGATGATGGCCGAACACGAATTCGCCCGCGGCAAGCGCGCCACCCTGGCCAAGCTGGTGCTGGCACCCGCGTGGCGGTTCTGGCGCGGGCTGCTGCTGCGCGGCGGCTTCCGCGACGGCTGGCACGGGCTGGTGTACGCCTACGTGCGGGCCAACTACGTGCGCCAGAAGACCATCATGCTGTGGATGCTGCAGCACGGGCAGCCGGTGGCCGACCCGCCGCGCGGCGGCGACGCCCCCTGAACCGAAGGCCCCGATGAAGATCCTCTACACCAACTTCCACGCCGGCGATGGAGGTGGCCACACCACCTACCTCGCGTCACTGGCCCGCGCCCTGTCGCCCCGCCACCAGCTGTTCATGGCGGCGCCGGCCGACAGTCGGGTGCTGCGCGTGGTCCGCGAGGAGCGCATTGCCGAACCGGTGGAGATCGCCTTCAGCAGTGGCCTGCCCACGCTGGGACGGCAATGGGCCGACCTGCGCACCCTGCGCCGGTTGATCGTCACCCAGGGCATCGACATCGTGCACGCCAACGGCGCGCGCGACCACCGCGTGGCGATGGAGGCGGTGGCCGGCCTGTCGCGGCGACCGAAGCTGGTGTTCACCAAGCACAACAGCAAGCCCAGCAACACGCTGGGCAACGCGGCGCGCGCCCGCTGGGGCACCGACCGGGTGATCGCCGTGTCCGCGCACACCCGCCAGATGCTGCTCGACAGTCCCTACCGCCACTGCCCGATCGACGTGGTCCGCAACGGCGTGGACCTGCAGCGCTTCTCGCCGGTCGGCCCCGGCGAAGGCGCCGCGCTGCGCGCGCGCTGGACGACCGACCCCGAAGCGCTGGTGCTGGTCAGCAACGCCGGCACCGACGACCACAAGGGCTGGATCGACCTGGCGCGCGCCATCGCCACCCTGCCCGCACCGATCCGCAGCAAGGTGCACATGGCGGTGGCCGGGCGCGATCCGGACCCGCAGCTGGTCGCTGAAGTGGCACGGCTGGGGGTTGCCGCGCAGGTGCATTTCGCCGGCCTGCTCGAAGACATCCGGCCGTTCGTGGCCAGTGGCGACGCAGGCTTCGTGCTGTCCTGGGACGTCGAAACCATCTCCTTCGCCTGCCGCGAAATGATGGCGATGGGCAAACCGGTGATGGTCAGCGACTATGCGGGCCTGCCGGAGAACATCACCCACGGCGAGGATGGCTGGATCGTGCCGGTGCGGAACGTTGCGGCGATCGCCGCGCAGGTGGAAGCGCTGTACGCCCTGCGCGGCACCTTGCCGGCGGTAGGCCAGGCGGCGCGCGCGCGCGCCGAGCGGGACTTCGGGCTGGAGACCTTCAGCCGACTGACCGAAGCCAGCTACGCCGCCGTGCTGGGCGAGGCCGCGTCAGCCGTTCGCTGAGCGCAGCCGCAGTGGGTCGGAAAGGGCCAGGAAGCAGGCCATCCAGGTGGCATAGAACGAGGCGGTGCGCATGTCGCGGAACATCATTTCGGTGATCCCGAACACGGCGAAGCCCACGCAGATCATCAGGCCCGCGCCGGCGAACAGGCGCGTGGGTCGGTCGGTCATGTCCAGCCGCAGGCGGCGCGCGAACAGCCAGCCGGGCGCGATGTACAGCAGCACCAGCCCCAGCCCGCCCAGCACGCCGTAGGTGGCCAGGAAGTACAGCAGGTCGTTATGGGTTTCGCCGAAATCACGCGCGACCGTCGGCGTGACCTGCTTGGCGTCGGCCAGCTTGGCCAGCTCTTCGCGGAAGCGGTCGCCGCCGCCAACGCCGAATACCGGCTCGCTGCGGATCATGTGCCCGGCCGCGCTCCACAGCTGCAGGCGGATGCACACCGAGGTATCGGACAAGTGCGCCACCTGGCACTGATCGAACTCGCTCACGCCCAGGTGGATGCGCTGGCGCATCGATGCATCGCTGGCCACGATCAGGCCGGCCACGCCCAGCAGCAGCGCCGCTGCCAGCAGCTTCAGGCGGTTCATGCGCCGGCCCTGCACCAGCATGGCGATGAACAGGAAAAAGGGAATCGCCAACAGCCCACCCCGGGTCTGTGTGGCCAGGAACGCCGCGACGCCGGCGATGCCGCTGACCAGCTTCAGGGCGAACTCGATCCGGCGGAAACGGGTGATGCGCAGGCCCAGCAGCAGGAACGCGATCATCGAGAACAGCAGGGTCAGGTCTCCGTAGGTCACCGCATTGAACTGCCGGGTGGCCGGCCGTTCACCCGTGCTCAGCACCAGCCAGGCCACGTTGATGACCGCATACCAGATCCCACCGAGCAGGCCGAGCGTAGCGTGGGCAAGGATGTGGCGCGGCACCCGCAGCGCGGCGGCCAGGATCAGCCCCACGGTAAGGAAACGCACGGCCTTCTCGACTTCGGACCCTTTCCAGATCCCATGCACCACCAGGCTGGTGAGCACCCCCACCAGCAGCACCGCCATGCCCGCCACCATCCACAGGTATTCGCGGCGGTTGTCGCACCAGATCGTGCCGTGGGCCGGCCGGCGCACCCAGGCCAGCACGATGAAGCTGAGCAGTACCAGCCCGTAGTAGCCCGCGCTGCCGCCGTCCATGGTCGACATCAGCAGCACCGGCGAAAGGCCGAGTGCCATGGTGAACACCCAGGCCAATGCGGGGTGGATGCCGGCGGGACGGGAAAGCGCGTGGTTCACGTTCAGGGCTACTCGGGCGGAGCGGTCGGCATTGTGGCGGATAGGTCGGGAATGATCCATGAGCGTGCGGCTAGTCCTCGCCGTCTTCCTTGCCCTGCTCGCGCCGGATCCTGGCCAGGTCCACGGCGCTGGGCAGGCAGGGCCCGACGAAGGCGTGTGCCGGCACCAGCCACCAGCCACGCCGGTTGGCCACGCCGATCCGCTCGGCCTGGTCGCGGTCCACGCATTCCAGCAGTGCCGCCTGCTGCACGAGCAGCCAGCGCCGCTCGGGCGCTTCGGCCTGCCAGGCGACGCCGTCCTGCAACTGCCGGTACCAGCGCCGCTTGAAGCCGAAGGTGCGCACGGGGCGGTCGGACATGAGCAGGTTCTGCTCCTTCCAGCCCACCAGCCCCAGCTCGGCGTCGGGGCCGATCCGTTCGCCCACCTCGCGCATCAGCCCGCGCGCGGAGCTGGAATCGTTGAACAACGGGTACCCCACCAGCCCGTAGGCGACCCAGGCCATCGCCAGGATCGACATCACGGCCAGGTGGAAGCGGCGCGGCCCGCTGAACAACAGGCTGACCACGCCCCAGCTGCCCAGCGCGATGCCGACCCAGCCGAGTGCGGCGGTCACCGACGCATCGATTCCCCGCTCCAGGATCAGCCGGCGCTCGAAGCCAGGCTCGCCGCCCAGCATCGCCACGCCCACGCCCAGCAGCGCCACGGTCAGCAGCGCGGCAAACCCGCCCAGCACCCACTGCACGTCACGCCTGCGCAGCAGGCCCGGCAGCAGCGGTGCCAGCGCCAGGCAGAAGATCGGCAACGCCGGCAGGATGTAGACGTCGCGCTTGCCGTGCGGAATCGAGAAGAACAGCACGATGAGCAACCACCAGCCCAGCAGCAGCAGGTAGCGCGGGTCGCGCCGGCGCAGTCGCCGCCACCAGGCTGGAATGGCCCAGGGCACCAGCAGGAAGGCCGGGACCCACATCGACGGCATGGTGGCCAGGAAGTACCACCACGGCTGGTGGTGGTCCCAGGACTGCGCGTAGCGCTTGGCCGTCTGCCGGAACAGGATGTCGTTCATGTACGCGCGGTACTCGACCTGGCCACTGGCGGTAGCGGCCAGCACCATCGGCACCAGCCACAGCGCCACGGCCGCAGCGAACGCCACCGGACCCAGCCAGAACCGCCAGTTGCGCAGGTCCAGCCGTACCCGCGGCCATCCCAGCGCCACCGCGACCAGCGCCGGCACCAGCATGAACAGCGCCAGCACCCCGACGCCCTTGGTGATCACGCCCAGCCCGGCCGCGAACCAGCCCAGCCACCACCAGCGCCAGGCCGGACCGCACAGCAGATGGCGCAGCAGTCCATAGTTGGCGAGGGTGATGAAGAACACCACCAGCGGGTCGATCTGGGCCTTCTTGGCCTGGAAGGTGAAGTGGACCGCGAACAGCAGCGCCCAGGCGGCGTACAGGCCGACCTTGCGGGTCCACAGGCGGCGACCGAGGTCGTACACGCAGGCCAGGGTGCCCAGCGCTGCCAACAGGGTGGGCAGCAGGAACGCCACCCGCCAGTCGCGCAGCAGCGTGTACAGGGTAGCCTGCAGCCACATCAGCATCGGTGGCTTGTCGGAGTACAGCTCGGTACCACGGTGCGGGAACAGCCAGTCCCCGCTCAGCACCATCTGCTTGGCCACCAGTGCGAAGCGCGGCTCGTCCGACGGCCACGGGTCCCGCATGCCCAACCCCGCCCCCAGTACCAGCAGGGCGGTGATGGCGAGCAACCAGAAGTCCCTCGATTGGCGTGTCGTCAGCATGGTGCCGATTCTACCGGTGCCGTGTTACCCCTTTTTCAGCAGGCGCGCATAAAAGAAGCCATCGGCACCGTGTTCGCCCGGCAGGCGCTGGCGCCCGGCCCAGGAATCATGACCGTAAGCGTCACCCAGTGGCAGGAATCCCGCGCGCGGCGTGCGCTGCAGGAACGCCTCGACCTGGAACTGGTTTTCTTCTCGCAGGATCGAACATGTCGCGTACAACAGGGTGCCACCGGGGGCGAGCATGCCGAAACAGGCGTCGAGCAGGCGTGCCTGCAGCGCGACCAGGGTCGGGATGTCGGTAGCACGGCGGTGCAGCAGCACGTCCGGCTGACGGCGGATGATGCCGGTCGCCGAGCACGGCGCATCGAGCAGGATCACATCGAACGGCTCGCCGTCCCACCAGCTGGCCGGGTCGGTGGCATCGGCCGCCCGGACCTGGGCGTGTTCGCCCACGCCGGTGCGGGCGAAGGTCTCGCTGATCCGCTTGAGCCGGCGCGGGTCGATGTCCAGTGCCAGCAGGCGCAGGCTGGGATCGCGCTCGAGCAGGTGTGCGGACTTGCCGCCCGGTGCGGCGCAGGCATCCAGCACGCGCGCGCCGGGGCGCGGCGCCAGGGCGTCGGCCACCTGCTGTGCGGAGAGGTCCTGCACCGACAGCGCGCCGTCGCTGAAGCCCGGCAGTGCGGTCACCGCCACCGGCACCGGCAGGCGGATCGCATCGGCGGCCAGGTCGGTGGCTTCTGCCGCGATGCCGGCCGCTTCCAGGCGCTGCAGCATCGCCGCGCGGTCGCCCTGCTGGCGGTTTACCCGCAGCCACAGCGGCGCCGGGGTGAGGCTTTCGCTGAAGATCGCCTCGGCCTGGTCGGGCCAGTCCTGTTCGATCTGCTCGGCCAGCCACTTCGGGAAGGCGTCGCGTGCCGGCACGGCCGGAATGCCATCACGCTGGGCCCGGCGCAGCAGGGCGTTGACCATGCCGGCCTGGCGCTCGCGACCCAGCGCGCGCGCGGCCTCGACCGTGGCCGAGAGCGCGGCGTGCGCCGGCAGGTCCAGCGCATCCAGCTGCGCGAAGCCGACCAGCAGCAGCGCGCGCAGCTCTTCGTCGCGCGCCCCCAGCGGACGCTGCATCCATTTCGCCAGTGCCGCGTCGTACGCGGTACGCCGGCGCAGCACGGCAAAGCACAGCGCTTCGAGCAGCGCGCGGTCGCGGCTGTCGTCCAGGCTGGGCAATGCAGTGGTGAGTTCGGCCTTGAGCGACCGGCCACGGCCGATCACCTGGGCCAGCACGCGCGCGGCCAGCACGCGGGTCGGAACGCCCGGGGCCATCGAAGACAGCTGCGGGGACGGTTTGCCCTGGCGGGGATGTGCCATCTCAGCCCCCTACGACCAGGTCGCGCCGCGCGTTGAGGTAATCGGCGGCGGTGATCGCCTTGCCGCCCTCACGCTGCAGCACGCGCAGGCGCAGCGCGCCTTGGCCGCAGGCGATGTCGATGCCCTCGCGGCCGACCGCCAGCAGGGTGCCCGGCGCCTTGCCCTGGTTGTCGGCCAGCGCCAGCGCACCGTGGATGCGCACGCGCTCGCCGGCCAGCTGGGCTTCGGCGATCGGCCACGGGTTGAACGCGCGCACGGTCCGTTCCAGCACCTGCGCATCGTCGGACCAGTCCAGCCGCGCCTCGGCCTTGTCCAGCTTGTGCGCGTAGGTCACGCCCTGCGCCGGCTGCGGCTGCGCGATCGGCTTGAGGCCGGCACGCAGCAGGCCCAGGCCGTCGGACAGCACCTGCGCGCCGAGTTCGGCAAGGCGGTCGTGCAACGACCCGCCGAGCTCGCCGGCCTGGATCGGGGTGTGCTGGCGCAGCAGCACCGGGCCGGTGTCCAGCCCGGCCTCCATCTGCATCAGGCACACGCCGGTTTCGGCGTCGCCGGCCTGGATCGCGCGCTGGATCGGCGCGGCGCCGCGCCAGCGCGGCAGCAGCGAGGCGTGCACGTTCCAGCAGCCATGGGTGGGGATGGCCAGCACGGCCTTGGGCAGGATCAGCCCGTAGGCCACCACCACCATCAGGTCCGGCTGCAGGTCGCGCAGCTGCTGCTGGGCCTCCGGCGTCTTCAGCGATTCGGGCTGGAACACCGGAATGCCCCGGGCGATGGCCTCCAGCTTCACCGGCGAGGGCATCAGCCCACGTCCGCGGCCGGCCGGGCGGTCCGGCTGGGTGTACACGCCCACCACCTCATGGTGGCGCGCGGCAGCGCGCAGCGACGACACGGCGAACTCAGGCGTACCGGCAAAGACGATCTTCATGGCGTTCCCACTTGCAGAAAGAAAAACGGCGCCGGAGGTCGGCGCCGAACAACCGGTCGCGGGGCGCGGGCTGGCCGCGCCGCCACGTCCGTGGCCAGGTCAGGCAACGTGCTTGCGCTGCTTGGCCAGCTTCTTGCGGACCATCTCGCGCTTGAGCGGCGAGAGGTAGTCGATGAACAGCTTGCCGTCCAGGTGGTCCATCTCATGCTGCACGCAGACGGCCAGCAGGCCGTCGGTGGTCAGCTCCTGGGCCACGCCCTGGCGGTCCAGGAAGCGCACGGTGATGCTGTCGGCGCGGGTCACGTCGGCGAAGATCCCGGGGACCGACAGGCAGCCCTCCTGGTAGACCTTGCCGCCTTCGCTGGCGGCGATCTCCGGGTTGATGAAGACCAGCGGGGTGTTCTTCTCCTCGCTGACGTCGATCACCATGAAGCGCTTGTGGACGTCGACCTGGGACGCGGCCAGGCCGATGCCCGGTGCCTCGTACATGGTCTGGAACATGTTGTCGATCAGTTCCTGGAAGGCCGGGGTGGTCACCTCGGCGGCGTCGATCCGCGCGGCCTTGGTGCGCAGGCGCGGGTCCGGGAACTCAAGAATGGGCAGGAGAGCCATGGCAAATACCGTTTGGGGGCGCCCTTAAAGCGGCGTACGTCGCAATTCTATCGCCAACGCTTGCCTTGCGCCCCGGTTTCTGGACTATAGTGCTCGAACCTGTTGGGGAATCAGGCACCACACCTATGTTTGAAAAGACACGTACGGTCGTCGCCGTCGCGATGCTGACCGTCGCTACCTATGCTACCGCCGTTGAAGTGAATGGCGGGCACCCGGAAACCTATGTCGTCCAGAAGGGCGATACCTTGTGGGACATTTCCGCGCGCTTCCTTAAAAAGCCGTGGTTGTGGCCGGAAATCTGGCAGGCCAACCCGCAGGTCAAGAACCCGCACCTGATCTACCCGGGCGACGTCCTGAGCCTGGCCTATCTGGACCGCGTCGTGGCCCAGCCCGGCCCGCGCCAGGAAGCGCCGATCAACGCGATCCCGCTCAGCGAGGTCGAGCCCTTCCTGAAGCAGCTCAGCGTGGTCGATGAGATCGCCTCGCTGCCGGACGTGGTCGGCCTGGAAGACAACCGCCTCCGCGCCACCACGGGCCAGGTGGCCTACGTGCGCGGCCTGGACGGCGCCCAGGTGGGCCAGCGCTGGGCCGTGGTCCGCCCGACCGTGCGCTTCTCGCTGCCCAAGCCCACCGAGGACCTGACCGCCCATGGCAGGGTCACCCCCGGCAGCGGCAACCTGTGGGCGAACTTCGTGGCTGAACCGAGCAAGCGCCGCGAGGTGCTGGGCTACGAACTGGCCCAGCTCAACGTGGGTACCGTGACCAAGCTGCCGGACGGCCGCTCGGACGTGACCACGCTGTCGCTGCAGGGCCGGGTCGACGGCCGTGAAGTCCGCGCCGGCGATCGCTTGATCCCGGTCGAAGCCAACCCGTACGACCTGCAGTTCGTGCCCCATGCGCCTGCTGCCCAGACCGAAGGCCTGGACATGCGGGTGCTGGCGGTGACGGACATGTTCAGCGCCGGTGGCCCGCGCGATGTCATCGCGATCTCGGCCGGCAGCGCCGATGGCATCGACAACGGCACCGTGGTCTCGCTGTGGCGCCAGGGGCGGCATGTCGCCGACCGCAAGAAGTACCCGGGCTCCTCGCGCATGGACGACTCGCTCACCGACGGTGCCGGCCGGATTTCGCTGCCGGACGAGTACGCCGCCCATGCGATGGTGTTCCGCACCTTCGACAAGGTCAGCTACGCACTGGTGATGCAGGGCGTGAAGCCGGTGCTGGTCGGTTACTCGGCCAAGCATCCTGACGCGCAATAACCGAAAAACCTGACGCACCAACACGACGGCGCCCGAGGGCGCCGTCGTCGTCTGCGGGCTAGCCTGACCCGATGCCCCAGACGCCCCCGTGTTCCACCGAGGCGCTGCTGCGCCTGGTCCTGGCCGGCGGCGCGATCGGCCCGCGCCGCACGCTGCTTACCCGCTTCGAGACACCCGCCGACGCCCTGCGCAGCGGCCCGGCGGCGTGGCGCGCCGCCGGATGCAGTGCCGAACAGCGGGCCCGGTTGGCCCTGCCCGAGCGCGAGGCGCTTGCCCTCGGGCTGCGCTGGCTGGAACAGCCCGGCCGACACCTGCTGCCGGCCGGCGACCCCGACTATCCGACCCTGCTGGCTGAACTGGACACCCCGCCACTCGCGCTTTTCATCCACGGCGACCCGGCGGCGCTGTGGCATCCGGGCGTGGCCGTGGTGGGCAGCCGAACCCCGTCCCCCACCGGCGGGGAGCTGGCGGCGGAATTTGCCACCGCACTGGCCCGCAGCGGCCTGGCGGTGGTCAGCGGGCTGGCGGCCGGGGTCGATGCGCGCGCCCACCGGGGCGCATTGGAGGTCAGCGACGGGCGCACCGTCGCCGTGGTGGCCACCGGCCTGGACCTGGCCTTCCCGCCGCGCAATACCGCCCTGCAGGCCTGCATTGCCGAGCGCGGCGCGGTGGTCAGCGAGTACCCGCCGGGGACGGCAGCGCGTCCCGGGCAGTTTCCCGCCCGCAACCGGATCGTGGCCGGGCTGTCGCTGGGTACGCTGGTCATCGAGGCGGCGCTGCGCTCGGGCGCGCTGATCACCGCGCGCCTGGCCGCCGAGGCCGGGCGCGAGGTGTTCGCCCTGCCCGGTTCGGTGCGCAACCCCCGGGCCCGGGGCTGCCACCGGCTGATCCGCGACGGCGCGCAGCTGGTGGAAACGCCCGCAGAGGTGGTTGCCGGCCTCAGCGGGGCGGCGGCACAACTCGGTCAGGCCTTGCGTTCCCGCCTGGCAGCCCCCACTGAACAGGCACGGCCCACGGTGCCCACCCCCTCCCCCGCTCTTCCACCCGACTACCAGCGCTTGTGGAAAGTCCTGGATGAAAACCCAACGGGTATGGATTTATTGATCCAGCGCAGCGGATTGACGGCGACGCAGCTGTCGGCCATGCTGCTGATCATGGAACTGGATGGAAAGGTGGTTGCCACCCATGGCCGCTACTGTAGAAAACCCTAGTTTCTTCACCTCCACAGCGTCGTTGACGCAGGCCGAGGGGCAATGAAAGAGAGCATTCTGGACGTCCTGCTGTACCTGTTTGAACACTACTTCAGCGAAGACGCGGACATCGTCCGCGATCGCGATACCCTCCAGAACAGCCTGATACAGGCCGGCTTCAGCCCCACCGAGATCAACAAGGCCTTCGACTGGCTCGACGCCCTCGCCGAGCAGCGCCCGGCCGTGAGCGTGGCCCGGGTCGACGGCCCGGTCCGCATTTTCCATGGCCCGGAGCTGGACAAGCTCGACGTGGAAGGCCGCGGGTTCCTGATGTTCCTGGAACAGCACGGCATCCTGGACGCCAACCAGCGCGAGCTGGTGCTCGACCGCGCCATGGCCCTGGACCAGGACGATCTGGACCTGGACGACCTGAAGTGGGTGGTGCTGATGGTGCTGTTCAACCAGCCCGGCGCCGAAGCCGCCTACGCCTGGATGGAAACCCAGATGTTTGTGGACGAGCCGGAACCGCTTCACTGACCGTACACTGGGTGCTTCGCGCATTCAGGGGAATGGAAAGTGAGCCAGTGGTTCTATGCAGAAGGGAATCGTCAGCAGCGTGGTCCGCTGACATCTGAAGAGTTGGTTGCGAAGTACACGTCCGGCGAGGTTGCGCTGGACTCCCTCGTCTGGCGTGACGGGCTGCCCCAGTGGCAGCCCCTGCGCAGCGTGGCTGACGAACTGGGCCTGGTGATCGCACCGCCGCCCATGGCCGGACCGGACCTGGGCGGCCCACAGCTGGAGCCCGTCGTGCCCAGCCCGCCGCGCATTCCTGGATTCGACTCGCCGTCACCGTCGCCGTCGCCGCACGCCGCCGTGCCGGGCCCGGCGCCGTCCTACGTGCGTACCGCACCGCCGCCGAAGAAGACCTCCGGCTGCCTGGTCATCGGCCTGGTGGTGGGCGTGGGCTTCCTGGTGGTGATGGGCATCCTCGCCGCCATCGCCATTCCTGCCTACAACGACTATCTGCACCGCGCCAAAGTGGCCAATGCGGTCGGCATCGTGTCGCAGTTGAAGTACCAGGTGAACGAGTTCGCCCTGAACACCGAGCGCTGCCCGGTCAACGACGACGACGGCTTCAAGAGCCCGAGCTCCTACGCCGCCGATTACGTCGGCGCGGTGCGGATCGGCCGCTTCGGCGAAGACAAGTGCGGCATCGAGATGGAATTCTCGGTGCCCGGCAAGCGTGCGCTGGATGGCAAGATGCTGTGGTTCGAGTACGACATGCAGAGCCAGGAGTGGACCTGCAGCAGCGATCTCGATGCCAAGTACGCACCGGCGCAGTGCCGCGGCTGAGCCGCGACTTCATGATTACGGATGAATCCAGAAGGGGAAGTACGCAATGACTGAGTGGTATTACGCCGATGGCCAGGAGCGCCAGGGTCCGTTGATGGCCGAAGACCTCCGCCAACGCTTCCAGCGCGGGGAGATCAGCCTCACCACGCTGGTCTGGCGCGAAGGCTATGCCGCGTGGAAGCCGGTGTCCGAAGCGGTGGAGGAACTGCAGCTGCAGAACCTGACCAGCGCGACCGACAACCTGGGCAGCGGTTTCGACCTGCGCGGGGACTACACCGCCATCGACAACGGCACCGCCCCGCTCCCGGGCACCGGGGGCGGCACCTACTCCCCGTACTCCGCGCCCGGCGCCACCGGCAGCTACGGCGCGACCGTGGTCAGTGGCGGCGAGGTGGTCTATGCCGGCTTCTGGAAGCGCTATGCCGCGTACTTCCTGGACTCGATCGTGGTCGGCATCATCAACATCCCGGTCAGCCTCATTTTCAACCTGATCGGCGCGGCCAGCGGCAACGAAACCCTGGCCGTGGCGCTCAGCCTGGTGGCGATGCTGGGCGGCTTCGTGATCGGCATCGGCTACTACGCCGGCTTCCACGCCTCGCGCGGCGGCGCCACCCTGGGCAAGATGGCGGTGGGCATCAAGGTGGTGCGCAGCGACGGCGAGCGGATCACCTTCATGCGCGGCGTGGGTCGCTACTTCGGGTTCATCCTGAGCAGCCTGACCCTGTTCATCGGCTTCATCATGGCCGCCTTCACCGAGCGCAAGCAGGCCCTGCACGACATGCTGTGCGACACCCTGGTGGTGGACAAGTGGGCGTTCACCGAAAACGCCGAGTTCCAGGAGCGCGGGCTGGGCACCGTGACGATCGTGATCCTGGTCATCAGCGGCATCCTGACCGTGATCAGCATCGGGCTGGTGATCGCCATGTTCGGGGTCATCGCCTCGTCCATGTCCTGACCGGCCCTCACACCGGGCCGCTTGACACGGGCGGCCCCGGCGTGATTCCTCTAGCAGGCGCAAAACCTGAACGCCCGGCGCATAACCGGGCGTTCAGCTTATGGAATTCGACGGCTGCCCTTCACTAATGCGGCCTTTTGCTCCACCCTAGCGCCCTCCCCCGGGCCGCTGCCCACAGAAATCAACGACATGCCCAAGCACCTGCTCATCGTCGAATCGCCCGCCAAGGCCAAGACGATCAACAAATACCTCGGCAAGGACTTCACCGTCCTGGCCTCGTATGGGCATGTGCGCGACCTGGTCCCCAAGGAAGGCGCGGTCGACCCCGACAACAATTTCGCGATGCGCTACGACCTGATCGACAAGAACGAGAAGCATGTCGACGCCATCGCCAAGGCCGCCAAGGGCGCCGACGACATCTTCCTGGCCACCGACCCGGACCGCGAGGGTGAGGCGATCAGCTGGCACATCGCCGAAATCCTGAAGGAACGCGGCCTGGTCAAGGACAAGCCGATGCAGCGGGTGGTCTTCACCGAGATCACCCCGCGCGCGATCAAGGAGGCCATGAACCAGCCGCGCGCCATCGCCAGCGACCTGGTCGACGCCCAGCAGGCCCGCCGCGCGCTGGACTACCTGGTCGGCTTCAACCTGTCCCCGGTGCTGTGGCGCAAGGTCCAGCGCGGCCTGTCCGCCGGCCGCGTGCAGAGCCCGGCGCTGCGCATGATCGTCGAGCGCGAGGAGGAGATCGAAGCCTTCATCGCCCGCGAGTACTGGAGCATCGACGCCGCCTGCGCGCATCCCTCGCAGCACTTCAATGCCCGCCTGATCAAGCTGGATGGGCAGAAGTTCGAACAGTTCACCGTAACCGACGGCGACACCGCCGAGGCCGCGCGCCTGCGCATCCAGCAGGCCGCGCAGGGCATGCTGCATGTCACCGACGTGGCCAGCAAGGAGCGCAAGCGCCGCCCGGCCGCCCCGTTCACCACCTCCACCCTGCAGCAGGAAGCTTCGCGCAAGCTCGGCTTCACCACCCGCAAGACCATGCAGGTGGCGCAGAAGCTGTATGAAGGCGTGGCCATCGGCGACGAAGGCACGGTCGGCCTGATCTCCTACATGCGTACCGACTCGGTCAGCCTGTCGCAGGACGCACTGGCCGAGATCCGCGACGTGATCGCCCGCGACTACGGCATTGCCGCGTTGCCGGACAAGCCCAACACCTACCAGACCAAGTCCAAGAACGCACAGGAAGCGCACGAAGCGGTGCGTCCGACCGCTGCGCTGCGCACCCCGGCATCGGTGGCGCGTTACCTGACCGACGACGAGCGCAAGCTGTACGAACTGATCTGGAAGCGTGCGGTGGCCAGCCAGATGATTCCGGCCACGCTCAACACCGTCAGCGTCGACCTTTCCGCCGGCAGCGAGCATGTGTTCCGCGCCAGCGGCACCACCGTGGTGGTGCCCGGCTTCCTCGCGGTCTATGAGGAAGGCAAGGACACCAAGAGCGCCGAGGACGACGACGAAGGCCGCAAGCTGCCGGCGATGCAGCCGGGCGACCGCGTGCCGCTGGACCGCATCCTCGCCGAACAGCACTTCACCCAGCCGCCGCCGCGCTTCACCGAAGCGGCGCTGGTCAAGGCGCTGGAAGAGTATGGCATCGGCCGTCCGTCGACCTATTCGTCGATCATCCAGACCCTGCTGTTCCGCAAGTACGTGGAAATGGAAGGCCGCAGCTTCCGCCCGTCCGATGTCGGCCGCGCGGTGTCCAAGTTCCTGTCCAGCCACTTCACCCAGTACGTGGACTACGACTTCACCGCCAAGCTCGAAGACGAGCTCGACGCGGTGTCGCGTGGCGAAGAAGACTGGATCCCGTTGATGGCCCGCTTCTGGGACCCGTTCAACAAGCTGGTGGAAGAGAAGAAGGAATCGGTCGACCGCGCCGAGGCCAGTGGCGCGCGCGAGCTCGGCACCGACCCCAAGACCGGCAAGCCGGTCAGCGTGCGCCTGGGCCGGTTCGGGCCGTATGCGGCGATCGGCAGTACTGCCGAGGACGCCGAGGAGAAGCCGAAGTTCGCCTCGCTGCGCCCCGGCCAGTCGATGCACACCATCAGCCTGGAAGACGCGCTGGAGCTGTTCCTGATGCCGCGCGCCCTGGGTGAAGACAAGGGCGAAGACGTCAGCGTGGGCATCGGTCGTTTCGGTCCGTTCGCCAAGCGCGGCAGCACCTACGCCTCGCTGAAGAAGGAAGACGATCCCTACACCATCGATCTGGCCCGCGCCGTGTTCCTGATCGAAGAGAAGGAAGAGATCGCGCGCAACCGGATCATCAAGGAATTCGACGGCAGCGATATCCAGGTCCTCAACGGTCGCTTCGGCCCGTACCTGAGCGACGGCAAGATGAACGGCAAGATCCCCAAGGATCGCGAACCGGCTTCGCTGACCCTGGCCGAAGTGCAGCAGCTCATGGAAGAAACCGGCAAGCCGGTGCGCAAGGGCTTCGGCAAGAAGGCCGCCAAGAAGGTCGTGGCCAAGAAGGCTGCAGTGAAGAAAGAGCCGGCGGTGAAGAAGGCGACAGTGAAGAAGGCCGCCGCGAAGAAGGCACCGGCCAAGAAGGCAGCCAAGAAGGCGACGGCAAAGAAGGCCGCCACCAAGAAGGCGGCAACCAAAAAGGCCGTCGCCAAGAAGGCTTGATGTGCCGCGCCCATGAGTGAGCTCACCTTCGACTCGGCCGTCTCCACCCTGCATGCCGGCGGGGTGATCGCCTACCCCACCGAAGCGGTGTGGGGCCTTGGCTGCGACCCGGCCAGCGAAGCCGCGGTCTTGAAGCTGCTGGACCTCAAGCAGCGCCCGGTCGAGAAGGGCATGATCCTGGTCGCCGCCGACCTGGCCCAGCTGGACGGCTGGGTCCGGGTCGATGCCCTGCCCGCCGACCGCCGGGCCGAAGTGCTGGCCAGCTGGCCCGGCGCGCACACCTGGATCCTGCCGGCGGGCCCGCGTGCACCGCGCTGGATCACCGGCGAACACACCGGCATTGCGGTGCGGATCAGCGCACATCCCCTGGTGGCCGCGCTGTGCCGTGCCTGGGGCGGACCGCTGGTGTCGACCAGCGCCAACCTGGCCGGCCACCCGCCGGCACGCACCCGCGCCGAGCTGGATCCCGCACTGCTGGCCCTGCTGGACGGCCTGGTCGACGGCGCCACCGGTGGCCTGGCCCAGCCCACCCCGATCCGCGACGCACTCACCGGGCAGGTGCTGCGCACCTGAGCTGCGGCGTTGTTTACGCGTGCACAGGCAAGGCCGCACACTGCGGCCATGCGCCCATCCCCTGCCCTCTGGTTGTTGCTCCTGCTGCCCGGTGTCGCCGCTCCGCTGGCGGCCCAGGACAGCAGCGTGCGCGTGTACCGCTGCGTGGGCAGCAACGGCGCGGTGTCGCTGCAGGACGCGCCGTGCCGTGACGGCCGCCAGGAAGTGCGCGAGATGCAGCGCCCGCGCGACCCGGCACCGCAGGTGGTGCGCAGCGACCGCGCGCCCTCGACGCCGCCACCTGCCGCGCCGGAACGCGAAGTGCGCTACGTACACGTACAGCCGCCGCAGCCGATGTACGAATGCATCCGCGACGACGGCAGCCGCTATACCAGCGAAACCAGCGAGGGCAATCCGCGCTGGGTGCCGGTGTGGACCAGCGCCTGGTTGCCCGGTCGCGGACCGGGCGGCATTCGACCCGGACCTGGCCCGGGCCCGGGTCCAGGCCCTGGTCCCCGCCCGGATCCCCGTCCGCTTCCGCCTGTCGCACCGATGGGCAGCGGTTCGATCACCTCCAGCGGTGGTTCGCTGACCGTGCAGGGCGGTGGCTCGCGTGGCGGCGGCAGTTTCACCGTGGGCAGCGGCAGCACCCAGTGGCACACCGAAGGTTCGGCCTACCCGGGCACCTACCATGACGTGGTGGTCCCGGCTGGCAATGTGCTGGTGCGCGACCAGTGCCATCCCCTGCCGGCCAGCGAAGTGTGTTCGATCCTCAGCGACCGCCGCTGGGAGCTGGTGCGCCGTTACAACAGCGCGCTGCAGGGCGAACGCGACGCGATCAGCCGCGAACAGCGCGGCGTGGACGCGCGGCTCGACCGCGACTGCCGATAGGGCGGCCGGCCGCGTGCGTTGTATCCTGCGCGGATGAAACCCTGGTGGCTCCTGTTGCTGTGCGTGGCCTCGTCGGCAATGGCCGACGACGCAATCGTGTTCCGCTGTACCGACGCCGATGGCAACAGCACCGTGCAGGGCACGCCGTGCCCGGCCGGCAGCCACCAGGTCATCCAGCGCATGAACGCGGCGCCGTCGCGTGCCGAAGTGTCGGTGTCCAGCAGCATTACGCCGCCCGCAGCGGCTCCACCGCCGGTGCCACCCGCGGCAAGCGCCCCGCCGGCGGCGGGCGACGCGCCCGCTGCGGTACCCGCCTTTGTGCCCGGCAAGGCCCGGCCGGTCGAGCGCATCATTTCAGAAGCCTACGAAGTGCCCACCGGCACCGCGATCCTCGACACCGCCAACCTGCCCAAGCCCGGAGACGATGCAACCGCAGCGGCCACGGACAAGCCGCCGCTGCCGGAGATCTACCAGTGCCAGGCACAGGACGGTGGCCGCTACCTGCATGAGCGCGAGCCCGCGCCGCCGCATTGCCAGCTGCTGTCGGTCACCGCCCTGGGCGGGGCGACGCCGGTCAATGCCGCCAGCTGCGAGGTGATCCGCGACGCGTGCGAGCCGATACCCGAAGACCAGCGCTGCAACGCGTGGCAGCAGCGCTTCCGCGACGCACGCGGCCGCGAGCGGTTCGCTTCGCCGGACAATTCGGCTGCCGCTGCGGCCGAGCGGACCCGCCTGCAGGCGGTGCTGGCCGAATCGAGCTGCGCGGTCCCCGGTTGACGTTAAAACCCGTAACGAAGGAACCCACCGTCCACCGCGATGCATTCGCCGGTGACATAGCTGGCCGCAGGCAGGCACAGGAAGCCCACCGCAGCGGCCACTTCTTCCGGCTCGCCGATGCGCCGCATCGGGGTACGGTCGATGACCTGCTCGTAATAGTCCGGATCGGACAGCGGCCCGGAGGTGCGGCGGGTGCGGATGTACCAGGGCGCTACCGCGTTGACCCGGATGCCGTCTTCAGCCCACTCCACCGCCAGGTTGCGCGTCATCTGGTGCATGGCGGCCTTGGTCATGCCGTACACCGCGCCGCTGCGCACGTGGGTGAGGCCCGACACGCTGCCCACGTTGACGATCGCCGAGGCGGCATGGCGCGCCAGCAACGGGTGCGCGTAACGCGACAGCTCGAAGGCCGAGAACAGGTTGGTTTCGAAGATGCCGCGCCATTCGTCTTCGGTGTACTCGGTGGCCGCCTTGGTGACGTTGCCGCCGGCATTGTTGATCAGCAGGTGCAGGCCGTCGCTGTGGTCTTCCACCCAGTCGAGGATCTCGCGGCGGTCCTCGTCGTCGGAGACATCGGCGGCAAGCCCATGGATCTCACGGTCGGGGTACGCGTCGGCCAGCTCGTCGCGGGCCATCTCCAGCGCATCGGCGTCGCGCCCGACAATCAGCAGGTCGGCACCGAATCCCAGCAGTTCGTGCGCGATCGCCAGGCCGATGCCGGCACTGGCACCGGTGATCAATGCGGTCTGTCCATCCAGTCGCCAACGATGCGCGCTCACCTGCTTCTCCTGCCTTGGGGCCACGCCCCGGATCGAGCGGGCAGGATAGCCCGCACGCCGGTGCAGCGCACCCCGTCACACACGCGCGGGCGCAGCGGTGCGACACTGCGCGTTCCTGGGCTCGCCCCGCGAGGTTGCCATGTTGATCCGTATCGCCCTGCCGCTGCTTGGCCTGCTGGTGCTGAGCGGCTGCAACCGCCCGGTTCCGCGGGATCCCGACAAGCGTCCCGAACCGCAGGCCACCGCCCTGCGCGACGCCGTGCAGGGGCCGCTGGACAAGGCCAAGGCTGCCCGCGAAACGCTGGAAAAGGCCCCCGACACCCGCGCCGCGGATGACACCACGCCCTGAAAAAAAACCCGGCGAATGCCGGGTTTTTTCGGGGTTCAGAGGCCGCAGAAACAATACGCCAGCGCTTTCACCGGAGCACTGCCACGCGGGTCGCGGGCGGCGTCTTCGACGAAGCGCAGCTGGGTATCCACTTCCGGCATCGAACGGGCCAGCATGATCCGCGCCATGCCGGTTTCACCCAGCATCCAGGCACCGGCATGGCTGCCGGCAAAGCCGCTCAGGAACTGCGCGAATGGCGTGGCCGCCTTTTCGATGTAGCGCACGCGGACCTTGTCCGGACCGCCCAGCTTGGCGCGGTTGGCGGCATCGGCAGTGGCGTCCTTCAGGCCACCGAAGGCGTCGACCAGACCGCGCTCCTTGGCCTGCGCACCACTCCAGACACGGCCGCGGGCGACTTCATCCACCGCTTCCACCGGCTTGTTGCGCGCGTCTGCGACCTTGCCGGTGAAGTCGGCGTAGCCCTTGTTGATCACCGACTGGATCACCTGGCCCACGGCCGGGTCCATCGGACGGGTGATGTCGAACGCACCGGCGAAGCGGGTGGTGCCCACGCCGTCGGTATGCACGCCGATCTTGTCCAGCGAACGCGACAGGTTCGGGATCATGCCGAAGATGCCGATCGAACCAGTGATGGTCGACGGGTCGGCATAGATGCGGTCGGCATTCATGCTGATCCAGTAACCACCGGAAGCCGCCAGGTCGCCCATCGACACCACCACCGGCTTGCCGGCAGCCTTCAGCGCCACCACTTCGCGGCGGATCTGCTCGGAGGCGAACACTTCGCCACCCGGCGAATCGACGCGCAGCACCACCGCCTTCACGTTGTCGTCGTCGCGCGCTTCGCGCAGCAGCGCCGAGGTCGACTCACCCCCGACGCGGCCGGCCGGCAGGTCGCCGCCGGCGATTTCGCCCGAGGCCACCACCACCGCCACCTGCGGACGCGAATCCACCGGCGAACCGCGCATGTCGAGCTGGGCCAGGTAGCCGTCCAGGTTGACGCTGCGGAAGCCGCCGTCGGCGTCTTCGTCGGCCACGCCACGGTCGGCCAGCAGGTCTTCGACTTCCTCACGGGTCTTCAGGCCGTCCACCAGCTTCTGCTGCAGGGCGAACTTGGCCAGGTCGCCACCAGCGGCGGCGATGCCTTCGGGCATCGTGTCGATGCCCGCCGCCAGCTGCGCGGCGTCCAGCTTGCGCGCCTTGGCGATGTCGGCCAGATAGCGCTGCCACACGTCGTTCATCCAGAACAGGTCGGCTTCCTTGGCCTGCGGCGAGGCGGCGTCCAGCACGTACGGTTCGGCCGCGGACTTGTACTCGCCCACCTTGAACAGGTGCACGTCCACGCCCAACTTGTCCTGCAACCCGGTGCGGAAGTACTGGCGATAACGGCCAAGGCCTTCCAGCACCACCCCGCCCATCGGGTCGAGGTAGATCTCGTCGGCCTGCGCGGCCAGCAGGTACTGCCACTGGCTCAGGTTGTCGGCGTAGGCCACGACCTGCTTGCCCGACGCGCGCACGGCCTGCAGCGACGCCGCCACTTCACGCATCGAGGCGAAGCCGCTGGGCTGCAGCTTGTCCAGCTGCAGCACCACCCGCTCGATCTTCTTGTCGTCGCGTGCCGCATCCAGCGCGCGGATCAGGTCGCGCAGCTGCACTTCCTCGGCGCTGTTGTCGCCAATGGCCTTGGCGAGCGCACGGCTGACCGGGTCAGCACTGAACTGCTCGACCAGGCGGCCTTCCGGCGCGATCACCAGCGAAGTGCGGTCCTGCAAGGCACGGTTGCTGCTGGCGCCCTTGCCCATCGCCACCACGAACAGGACGAGGATCAGCAGCAGCAGGCCGAAGAACAGCAGGTTGAGGATCAGCCTGCGGGTAAAGTTCATCACATCCCACAGCCCGATGAAGAAGCTGGCGACAGGATTGCGACGCACGGGTTGGTTCATGGGGGAAACTCCAGTTGGCTTCTTGCCGTGGTACCAGCATAGCCGCTGCCGGACAGGCCGGCATCGGACACAAGTAAGGGGGCCGTCAGGCCAGGCTGTTCCCGACGCGACGGCTGCTGACCCGCAGCCGCCAGCCCATCAGGATCGCGGCAGCGGTCAGGCCCAGGATCAGCCCCAGCCACATGCCCTGCGGCCCCATGCCCAGGCCCAGGCCGAGCCCGGCGCCGAGCGGCATGCCCAGGCCCCAGTAAGAGAACATGGCGATGAACATCGGCACGCGGGTGTCCTTCAGGCCGCGCAGCGCGCCAGCCGATAGCACCTGGATGCCGTCGGGGAACTGGAAGGCGGCCGCATACAGCAGCAGGGTCGAGGCCAGCGCGGCCACGCCCAGGTCGGCGGTGTACACGCCCACGATGGCGTCGTGCCCGAACAGCAGCACCAGCGCCGACAGCGTCTGCGTCCCCAGGATGATCAGCAGCCCGGCAATCGAGGCCCGACGCACGCCCAGCCCGTTGCCGCTGCCCACCGCATGGCCGACCCGCACGGTGGTGGCTTCGGCCACGCCCATCGGGATCATGAAGCACAGCTGGGCCACGTTGATGGCGATCTGGTGCGAGGCGGCCTCGGTCGCGCCCAGGCGGCCGATCAGCAGGGCGGTGACGATGAACAGCCCGCCTTCCATCAGCACCGTGATGCCGATCGGCAGGCCGGTACGCAGCAGGTCCCAGATCGCCGACCAGCGCGGCAGTTCCAGGTGCGAGAACAGCTCCAGGTGGGCAAAGCGGCGGGTCTTCCACAGGTACCCGGCAAAGCACAGCGCCTGGATCCACATCATGGTGGCCGAGGCGATGCCCAGGCCTTCAGCGCCCATTTCCGGGAAGCCCAGCTTGCCGTAACACAGCACGTAGCCCAGCGGCGCCAGCACCAGCAGGCCGCCAAAGCCGAGCAGCATGGTCGGCAGCGTCCAGTGCATGCCTTCGCTGAGGTAGCGCATGCAGAAGTACAGGGTGAGCGCCGGGCCACCCCAGCGCACCGCATGCAGGAAGGCGGTTGCACCGGGCACGATGTCCGGCGCGATGCCGAACGCCGGCAGCAGCGGCGGCACCACCGTGAGGAAGGTGAACATGATCAGGCCCAGGCCCAGCGCCAGCCACAGCGCCTGGCGGAACAGCGGGCCGATCTCGCGCTCGCGGCCGGCGCCGTGCAGCTGCGAGACCGAAGCGGTCAGCGAGATCAGGGTGCCGATCGGAATCAGCATCGGCAGCCACAGCAGGGCGGTGCCGATGGTGACGGCGGCCAGGGTCTGGGTGCCGTGGTGCCCGGCGATGACGTTGTCGACGAAGGAAATCAGGCCAGTGGAGATATGGCCGAGCACCAGCGGCAGCGCAAGCAGGCCGGTGGCGCGCACTTCCCGGGAGAGGCGCGGCGTGGAGGTAACGGTAGACATGGGATCACAGACCGCAGACTACGGCAGCGCGCGAAGGGCACAGGCACCGGGTTGCGGGCGGCCATCTTACGCTTACCGCACTACATTTTCCCGCAGCCACGCATCACGGGCGGCCGGCGCCAGGCCCAGGAACTGGTCGCGTACGCGGTCGCGCTCCTGGGGCGGGGTGCGCTGGGCGATCAGGGTGAGCTGGGCCAGCTGGCCGTCGTTGAGCTGGCGCAGGACGGCCAGGGCGGGTTCGCGCTGTTCCACCGGCAGGTAGCCGAACAGGCCCTGCAGCTTGGGGAACTGCTGGCCCAGCTGCGGGCCCAACCGCCAGCCGTCGCGGAAGCGCTGGTCCTGTTCGTCGAAGCGCGCGCGCAGCGCCTGCTGCTGCGCCGCCGGCAGCGCGGCCACGCGGCGCGCGGCCTCGCGGATGCGGGTGCGCTCGGATTCGGGCAGCGCCTGCCACTGTGCGTAGCGGGTGCGCAGCTCGCGCAGCTGTGCCGGATCGAGCGCGGCCGGGGTTGCGGGAATCGCCGGTGCGGTGGTCGGGGTGGGGACGGGCGCGGCAACCGGGGTGTGCAGCGGCAGTGCCCGGGGCGCGGCAGTGGCGCCAGCGGACAGGGCCATCAGGAGCAGCAGGATCGACTTATTCATCGGCGGCAGATGTCTCCAGGCCGGCGGTGGCAGGTTCGGGGCGGTTCGGTTGCGGCTGCGATTCATCGACGGGCACCGGCCCGCCGGCCGCGAACCAGGCATACAGATCGGCATCGCGGGCCAGCATCAGTTCGGGGTCAGCCAGCATCGCCGCATCGCTGGCGGCATGCGCGGGGTCGGCCGGCGCGGCCACCGGCAGGTCGTCGGCCGGCAGCTGTTCCACGGCCACCGGGTCGGCGGTGGACACCGCACCATCGGGCACGCTCGCCTCGGGCGGCACGGCGGCCGGCCGATGCTTCCACCAGGCCGCGCCACCCAGCAGCACGCCGGTGGTGACCAGCAGGATCAGCAGGCCTCGCCACAGCGGCCGCCGATTGCCGGCACGGCGGCGGGCAGGCGTGCGGCGGGTGGCAGCCTCTGCAGGCGCGGGCGCGCGCCACGAGGCCGGCCCCTTGTCCTTGCCCGCTGCGGGCACGGCGGCCGGCTGATGCAGCTGCTGCAGGCGGCTGGCCGGCATCTCGCGCAGGCGCTGCTGGACCTGCTCGGCCAGCGCGCGCCAGCCGGCGGCGTCCGGGTGGCCGTGTGCGTCGCGCGGGCAGGCCTCGGCCAGCGCGTGCTGGTAGTCGGCCACCGGCATGTCCAGGATCTGTGCGGCGGCGGCCTCGTCCAACCCGCCACCGACCCGCAGCAGCAGGGCCAGGCGCGCTGGCGGGGCCAGCTGCGGCAGGTGCGACAGTTCCGGTGCCCACTGCCCGCCTGCGGCGGGAACGCGGATCGGGGTGCGGTGCGCCAGCAGGATCCAGAAGCGGTCGGGCCATTGGGCCATCGGCACATCACTGGCGATCCCGGCGAACGCGCGCATGACCGCGACCAGGGCCTGTTCGGCAACGGTCGGATCGCCGCACTGCAGCTCGGCAACGACCAGGGCACGGCGTTCAACGCCTCGCAGGAACGCGGACAGTGCGCCCGCTGCGTTAGAGGAAACAGAGGCGTTCACAGCCGTCATAGCAACTCCATCAAGTGCCGGAATGATAGCGAGTGCGCCCCCGGTCGGGCATGCCGTTGCGGGCCGCAGGCGGCCTGACATACGCCCGGGAACGCTTGACAGCCGCGCAGGTTGTGCACAGCACCAACAAAAACGGCACAAAACCGGGGGGTGAAGCCCGCGTCACCCGTGTGTCAGCTTTGTTTCACAGCCATGCTGTTGATTTTATTGGCTTTTACTGTGTGGCTATTTTTTGACCAACACAGGTATGAGGGCGGAACTCCCTGACAATCAGCTCGGAGTTCGACACTCGCACACAGACTTATCCACAGAAGATGTGGATAAGACCGAATCTCCAATAGCCACGGATATTTAGCCGGTATTTAGGTTCCACGGCAGGCGCCGACAGGGGATTCTCCGACTGAACAGGCCGGTCCACGACCGCTACACTGGCCCGATGCTTTCGCCCGCCCCCACGCCCAGCCTGCAGGTCGTCCTGCCCGTGCCCCTGCCGCAGTGGTTCGACTATGCCCCCCCGCCGGGGGAGCTGCCGCACCCGGGCATGATCGGCCGTCGGCTGCGGGTCCCGTTCGGCTCCCGCGAGCTGGTCGGCGTGGTGGCCGGAATCGGCACACTGGCCGACGGCGCCACCCTTCGCGCCGCGGTGGCGTGGCTGGACCCGGCCCCGCTGCTGGGCGGGGAACTCTGGTCCTCGCTGCAGTGGTTGTCGCGCTACACGCATGCGCCGCTGGGGGAGGTGGTCAGCACTGCCCTGCCCGCCCCGTTGCGCAAGGGCGAACCGGTTCCTGACACCCACCGCTGGGGCTGGCAGCTCACCCCTGCCGGCCAGGACCCGGGCGTGAAACTGCGCGCGGGTACCCGGCCCCACCGCCTGGCCGAGCTGCTCGGCAACGGCAGTGTCGATGAAGACCTCCTGGACGAAGCACTGCATGACTGGCGCACTGCCGCCCGCGCGCTGGCCAAGCGCGGGCTGGTCGAGCGCGTTGCGCTCGCGCACAGCGCGGCGTTGCCCAGCCTCCGTCCCGGTCCGTGCCCGAATGCGGAGCAGGCCGACGCGATCGCTGCCATCACCGCCGGGATGGGCTTCGGTGCATTCCTGCTCGATGGCGTGACCGGCAGCGGCAAGACCGAGGTATACCTGCAGGCGATCGCGGACTGCCTGGCGCGCGGTCGCCAGGCGCTGGTCCTGGTGCCCGAGATCGGGCTCACCCCGCAGACCCTGGCCCGCTTCCGCAGCCGCCTGGGCATCACCGTGCATGTGCTGCACTCGGGCTTGAACGACAACGAGCGCGCGCGGGTATGGGCAGCCGCCGCACGCGGCGAAGCGCAGGTGGTCGTGGGAACACGCTCGGCGGTGTTCACCCCGCTGCCCAACGCCGGCCTCATCGTGGTCGACGAAGAACATGACGGCAGCTACAAGCAGCAGGACGGAATCCGTTACCACGCCCGCGATTTCGCGCTGGTGCGGGCCAAGGCGCTCGACATTCCCGTGGTGCTGGGCAGCGCCACCCCGTCGCTGGAGTCGCTGCACAACGCACACGCGGGTCGCTACACCCACCTGCGCCTGAAGCAGCGCGCCGGCGAGGCCCGACCGCCCACGGTGCGGGTGCTCGACGTGCGCAAGCGCCCGCTGAAGGACGGCCTGTCGCCGGAGGTCATGCAGGGTATCGAACAGCACCTGCAGGCTGGCCACCAGGTGCTGGTGTTCAAGAACCGGCGCGGCTACGCGCCGGTGCTGCTCTGCCACGACTGCGGCTGGACCGCTCCCTGCAAACGCTGCGATGCGCCGATGACCGTGCACGCTGGTGGGCGGCGCCTGCAGTGCCACCACTGCGGCGCGCGCCAACCCGCGCCGCTGGCCTGCCCGGACTGCGGCAGCCTGGCGCTGCAGCCGCAGGGCATCGGCACGGAACGGCTTGAAGAGCATCTGGTGGAGGCGTTCGCCGATTACCCGGTGATCCGCATCGACCGGGGCACCACGAACCGGCGCGACGCACTGGAAACCCAGTTGGCGTCGCTGGGCGACCGTGCCGGCATCCTGGTCGGCACGCAGATCCTGGCCAAGGGCCACGACCTGCCCAAGCTAACCCTGGTAGTGGTGGTGGGGATCGACGAAGGCCTGTTCTCGGCCGATTTCCGCGCCAGCGAAAAACTGGCCCAGCAGCTGATCCAGGTAGCGGGGCGCGCCGGGCGCGCGACCGATCCCGGCGAGGTCTGGCTGCAGACCCACCATCCCGGGCATCCGTTGCTGGAAACGCTGGTCAATGGCGGTTACCACGCCTTCGCCGACGCCGAGCTGCAGCAGCGCGAAGCGGCGGGCTTCCCGCCGTTCGCACACCTGGCGCTGCTGCGCGCCGAGGCGCAGCAGGTGGAGCATGCCAACGCCATGCTGAGCGGCGTGCGCGAGCTGATCGCGCATGACAGCCCGGTGGAGCGGTTCGGCCCGATGCCGGCGCCGATGCCACGCCGCGCCGGTTACCAGCGCACCCAGCTGCTGTTGTCGGCGCCGTCACGACGGCCGCTGCATGCACTGTTGGACCAGATCATGCCGCAGGTGTACGCGCTGCCGCAGGCGCGGAAGGTGCGCTGGTCGCTGGATGTGGATCCGATGGACCTGTATTAGGTCAGCGGGGTCATCACCGCCTTGATGTACGCAGGGCGCTGCTGCAGGCGCTGGTACCACGCTTCCAGGTGCGGCAGCGACGGGCGCTGGATCGGCAGTTCGAACCACGCATAGACCAATGCGCCCAGCGGGATGTCGCCCATCGCAAACTGCTCGCCGGACAACCACGGTTGCCGCTCCAGCGTGGCATCGGCCATCGCCAGCAGCTCACCGGCACGCACCACGGCCGCGTTGATGCGTGCTTCGTCGCGGTTGGCAGGGGCGGTGCGCATGATGCCCCAGATCAGTTCGCTGTACAGCGGCGCCATCCGCGAGGTGCTCCAGTCCATCCACTTCTCGGCCTGGGCACGCGCCATCGCGTCTTCCGGGTACAGCGTGCCCAGTGCGTAACGCGCGCTCAGGTAGCGCACGATGGTGTTGGACTCCCACAGCGGCAGGCCATGGTCTTCGATGACCGGCACCAAGCTGTTGGGATTCATCGCGGTGTATTCCGGCGACTGCGTGCCACCGAACGGACCACCCACTTCGATGGACTCGTACGGCAGGCCGATTTCCTCGGCGCACCACAACACCTTGCGCACGTTGCTGGAATTTTGCCGGCCCCAGATCTTCAGCATGTTGGTTTCCTGATTATTGAAGTGCGCCGCTACGATACGCCGATGGCCGTACCGCTGCGATGGCCGCTGAACCGGGTTGCAGGCATCCACGTGCACATGCAGCCCGGCATGCGACGATGCCCACATTGGAATCGACCATCCAGGAGTGTCTGCATGACCCGCGATCCCCTGCCCCACCTGGTCATCATCGGGGGTGGTTTTGCCGGCCTCTGGGCCACCCGCGCGCTCGCCAGCGCGCGCGTCCGCATCACCCTGGTGGACCGTCGCAACCACCATCTGTTCCAGCCGCTGCTGTACCAGGTCGCCACTGCGGGCCTGTCCGCACCCGATATCGCCGCACCGCTGCGCCACATCCTGGGCGAGCAGCGCAACGTGGAAGTACGACTGGGCGAAGTCACCACCATCGACAAACACGCGCGCCAGATCACCCTGGCCGATGGCAGCACGCTCGGTTACGACACGTTGATGCTGTGCACGGGCGCCACCCACGCCTACTTCGGGCACGACGAATGGGCCGCCGATGCGCCCGGCCTGAAGACACTCGACGATGCCATCGCGCTGCGCCGCAAACTGCTGCTGGCGTTCGAGCGCGCCGAGGCCGAACCCGACCCGGCGCGCAAGGCAGCCTGGCTCAGCTTCGCCGTGGTGGGCGGTGGTCCCACCGGCGTGGAGCTGGCCGGCACCCTGGCCGAGATCGCGCGGCACACCCTGCGCAACGAGTTCCGCCACATCGACCCGGCCAGCGCCAAGGTGCGGCTGGTGGAAGCGGGCCCGCGCGTGCTCTCCAGCTTCCCCGAAGTGCTCTCGCTCAAGGCGCGTCGCCAGCTGGAAAAGCTCGGCGTGGAAGTACTGACGGGAACGCCGGTGAGCAACATCAACGGCGAGGGCTTCCAGCTCGGCGAGCAGTTCATTCCCGCGCGCACGGTGGTCTGGGCTGCCGGTGTGGCGGCTTCGCCGCTGGCGCGCACGCTGGAGGTGCCGCTGGACCGCGCCGGGCGCGTGCCGGTGCAACCGGACCTCACCCTGGCCGGACACCCGGAGATCTTCGTCGCAGGCGACCTGGCCGCGCTGCAGCAGGCCGACGGACGCCCGGTGCCGGGCGTGGCGCCGGCGGCCAAGCAGATGGGCAAGCACGTGGCCGCCACCGTACGCGCAAGACTGGAGGGCAGGCAGGCACCGGGACCGTTCAAGTACCAGGACTTCGGCAACCTGGCCACGATCGGCCGCATGGCCGCCATCGTGCACCTGGGTCGCCTGCAGCTGTCCGGCGTGCTGGCCTGGTGGTTCTGGCTGGCCGCGCACGTGTTCTTCCTGATCGGCTTCCGCAACCGGATCGTGGTGCTGCTCAACTGGGCCGTGGCGTACTGGAGCTACCAGCGCAGCGCGCGGATCATCTTCGGCGACGACCAGGACGACCGCCGTCCCAGGCCGTGAGCCGCATGCTCAGGCCGGTTCCGCGTCGCCGGCCTGCAGCCACGCCAGCTTGCGCTCGCGGGGTTGCTTCTTGAGTGCCCACTCGGCCTTCGACGCCGCCGCACGGTCCGGATAGGCGCGCACGGCCAGCACCTTCAGCGGCGGATTGGCACGGGTGTAGCGCGCGCCCTTGCCGCACAGATGCGCCTGGAAGCGGGCGTCCACGTCGTTGCTGATGCCAGCGTAATAGCTGCCATTGCGGCATTCGAGCAGGTACACGTACCAGGGGGCGGGTTCAGCGGGCATACCGGGATTATCCACCGGCGCGGGGATGCTGGCTGATAGAATCCGCGCCGGACGCGGCCCCGCCTGCGTCCTGGAGTTCCCCCATGCTGCTCGCTGTCATCTACCTCATCGCCATTTCCGCTGAAGCCATGACCGGCGCCCTGTCGGCGGGCCGGCGGCGCATGGACCTGTTCGGCGTGGTCATCATCGCCTGCGTCACCGCGCTGGGCGGCGGCTCGCTGCGCGACATCGTGCTCGGCCATTACCCGCTGGGCTGGGTCCAGCACCCCGAGTACCTGGGCTTCACCATCTGCGCGGCCTTGATCGCCACCTGGCTGGCGCGCTGGATGCATCATTTCCGTCGCACCTTCCTGGTGCTGGACGGCCTGGGGCTGATCGCGTTTACGCTGATCGGGTGCGCCGTGGCGCGCGACGCCGGCCACTCGGTGCCGATCGTGTTGATCGCGGGCATGCTGACCGGCGCCTTCGGCGGCGTACTGCGCGATGTGCTGTGCAACGAAGTGCCGCTGATCTTCCAGAAGGAGCTGTACGCGGTGATCACCCTGTTCACCGGTGCCGCGTGGCTGGGCCTGCTGGAGCTGGGCGTGTCGCTCAATGCGGCCATGCTCTGGTCACTGGGCGGCGGCTTTGCATTGCGCCTGCTCGCGATCCACTACAAGTGGGAAATGCCGAAGTTCGTCTATCGTGACGAAGTGCACTGAAGCGGCAGCATCACCGTAAGCGGATGGATCGGTGACACGACGAACCCGTGCTTGAGGTAGAACGCCTTGGCCGGTTCATCGATGGCGTGGCAGAGCAATGCACGGGCACCCAGTTGGCCGCAGGCCTGCAAGGCGCGCAGCACGGCATCTTTCAGCAGGCCCTGGCCGATCCCCTGCCCGGCCCACTCTGCATGCACGGCCAGCCGCCCGAGCACGATGACCGGGATCGGATCCGGCATGTTGCGACGGACCCTGCCCGGTGCAGTGTCGTGTGATATCCCGCCAGCGGAAAGCGCGTAGTAGCCGACCACGCGTTGCTGCTCGTCGCAGCTGACAAAACACCGCGAGGCGCCCGACACCTGGTTCTGGTGCGCGCGCTCAAGCAGCCAGCGGGTCAGCGCAGGGGCGCTGCAGCGGAAGCCATCGAGCAGATGCTCCGCCTGCAGCGGTACGGGAGCGGAGAGCCGCAAGGGCTTAACGCTCCCAGGGTGCGGGCGTGCTCAACAGCCGGCGCAGCGCCGGGTTGTCTTCGAGCGGCGAGTCCAGCAGTGCGTTGAACCGCTGCAGCTGCTCCGCACTCACGTTGAACTGCGTCTGGTCGGCCAGGACTTCGCGCGCCCGGTCGCACGCCGCATCGAGGATGAACTCGGTGCGGTTCACACCGCTGATCTCAACGGCGCGGTCGATCAGATCCTGCTTGTCGGCCGGTGCGCGGAAGTTGATGACTTTGCTTGCGGTTCCCATGGGGAGCACTCGCACGTTGCTGGATTGTGCATACATTGTACATACACCTTATGGAGCCCTCAAGCGAGGCCTGAAGTCTGCGCCACTTGGGTAGGGTGTATCCAATTGATTCTAATTAATAAAACTGGGATTTCAGTAGGCCTGGTCTTTCGCGGAGCCGGCCGCTGGCCGGCCCCGCACCCGCCTCAGGCAGCCGCTGCCAGACGGCGTGCACGCCGCGCGCGCACCGCCTGGGCCAACGATTCCAGCACCTCCAGCGAGGTGTCCCAGCCGATGCAGCCGTCGGTGATGCTCTGGCCGTAGGTCAGCGGCTGGCCTTCCACCAGGTCCTGGCGACCGGCGACCAGGTGGCTTTCCACCATCACCCCGACGATGCGTTCTTCACCGCCGGCCAGCTGCGCGTTGATGTCGGCAACCACTTTGGGCTGGTTTTCCGGATTCTTGCTGCTGTTGGCGTGGCTGGCATCGATCATCAGCCGCGCCGGCAGGTGCGCCTTGCCCAGGGTCTGGCTGGCCGCATCCACGCTGGCCGCGTCGAAGTTCGGCAGCTTGCCGCCGCGCAGGATCACGTGGCAGTCCGGGTTGCCCGCCGTAGCCACGATGGCGGTGTCGCCCTGCTTGGTCACCGACAGGAAGTGATGCGGGTTGGACGCGGCACCCACCGCATCGGCAGCGATCTTGATGTTGCCGTCGGTACCGTTCTTGAAGCCCACCGGGCAGGACAGCCCCGACGCCAGCTCGCGGTGCACCTGGCTTTCGGTGGTCCGCGCGCCGATCGCGCCCCAGGCCACCAGGTCGGCGATGTACTGCGGCGAGATCACGTCAAGGAATTCCACGCCGGCGGGCAGGCCCAGCTTGTTGATGTCGCGCAGCAGGCCGCGCGCGATGCGCAGGCCCTTGTTGATCTGGAAGCTGCCGTCCAGGTCCGGGTCGTTGATCAGGCCCTTCCAGCCAACGGTGGTGCGCGGCTTCTCGAAGTAGACGCGCATGACGATCTCCAGATCGCCCGCATAGGCGTCGCGCAGCGGCTTGAGGCGATGGGCGTACTCGATGGCGGCCACCGGATCGTGGATCGAGCACGGACCGATCACCACCGCCAGGCGGTCGTCGCGGCCGTGCAGGATCTCGTGCAGGGCCGCGCGCGAGGCGCTGACCGTGTCGGAGGCTTCGTCGTCGCAGGGCAGCATGGCGATCAGCTGCGCCGGCGGGGTCAACGGGTCGAGTTTTCGGATGCGCAGGTCGTCGGTGTGCGGGGGCATGGGGGGGTCTCCTGGAAGGTGGGGGTCCCCAGCGCGGCGGCAACAAAAAAGCCGCCAGGTGCGCTGGCGGCTTTCGGGTATGCGTCTGAAGCTTTCTTCAGGTTGAGCGCATGCCTTCCTCCGCCGGTGGCTTCGGAAAGTAATACCAAAAGTAGGAACTGGCGGGGCGTGCGTTCATTGGGGACTATTGATAACACAGCTTTTGTGCGACGCAAAATGTTTCATTCGCAACTGCGACGGTGGGTCGCACACAAAAAACCCCGCCTCACGGCGGGGTTCTTCGTATGCATCACGACAGGATGTCGTGGGTGCGCGGACCTTAGAAGTCCATGCCGCCCATGCCACCCATGCCGCCCATGCCGCCGCCGCCCATGGCCGGCTCGTCCTTCTTCGGCGCTTCAGCCACCATCGCTTCGGTGGTGATCATCAGGCCGGCGATGGACGCAGCGTTCTGCAGGGCCGAACGGGTCACCTTGGTCGGGTCCAGGATGCCGAAGGCCAGCATGTCGCCGAACTCGCCGCTGGCGGCGTTGTAGCCGTAGCTGCCGGTGCCTTCCTTGACCTTGTTGACGATCACGGACGGCTCTTCGCCGGCATTGGCGACGATTTCACGCAGCGGGGCTTCCATCGCGCGCAGGGCGATCTGGATGCCGTGGTTCTGGTCTTCGTTGGCACCCTTCAGGCCGGCCAGCGCGGTGACCGCACGGACCAGGGCAACGCCGCCGCCCGGCACCACGCCTTCTTCGACCGCTGCACGGGTGGCGTGCAGGGCGTCGTCGACGCGGTCCTTTTTTTCCTTCATTTCGATTTCGGTCGACGCGCCGACCTTGATCACGGCAACACCGCCGGCCAGCTTGGCCACGCGTTCCTGCAGCTTTTCACGGTCGTAATCGGACGAGGTGTCTTCGATCTGGGTCTTGATGCGGGCCACGCGCGATTCCACGGCTGCCTTGTCGCCCAAGCCGTCGATGATCGTGGTGTTTTCCTTGGAAACCTGCACCTTCTTGGCGCGGCCCAGGTCGTTGATGGTGGCCTTCTCCAGCGACAGACCGATCTCTTCGGAGATCACGGTACCGCCGGTCAGCACGGCCATGTCTTCCAGCATCGCCTTGCGACGGTCGCCGAAGCCCGGCGCCTTGACGGCCACGACCTTGACGATGCCACGGATGGTGTTGACCACCAGGGTGGCCAGCGCTTCGCCTTCGACTTCCTCGGCCACGATCAGCAGCGGCTTGCCAGCCTTCGCGACGCCTTCCAGCACCGGGAGCAGGTCACGGACGTTGGAGATCTTCTTGTCGTGCAGCAGGATGTACGGGTCGTCCAGGTCGGCGGTCTGCGCCTGCTGGTTGTTGATGAAGTACGGGGACAGGTAGCCGCGGTCGAACTGCATGCCCTTGACCACGTCCAGCTCGTTTTCCAGGCCCGAGCCTTCTTCAACGGTGATCACGCCTTCCTTGCCGACTTCCTTCATCGCTTCGGCGATGATGTTGCCGATCGACTCGTCCGAGTTGGCCGAGATCGTGCCGACCTGGGCAATGGCCTTGTCGTCAGCGGTGGGCTTGGAGATGTTCTTCAGCTCGGCGACAGCGGCGACCACGGCCTTGTCGATACCGCGCTTGAGGTCCATCGGGTTCATGCCGGCGGCCACGGCCTTGGCGCCTTCGCGGATCAGGGCCTGGGCCAGCACGGTGGCGGTGGTGGTGCCGTCGCCGGCGTCGTCGTTGGTACGCGACGCGACTTCCTTCACCATCTGCGCGCCCATGTTCTCGAACTTGTCAGCCAGTTCGATTTCCTTGGCGACGGACACGCCGTCCTTGGTGATGGTCGGGGCGCCGAAGCTCTTCTCGAGCACGACGTTGCGGCCCTTCGGGCCCAGGGTGGCCTTGACGGCATTGGCGAGAACGTTGACGCCGCGCACCATGCGCGAACGGGCGTCTTCACCGAAACGAATTTCCTTGGCAGCCATTGCGATTACCTTCTGAATAATTGGGGGACAGGTGGCCGGGCGCTCGGCCCGGCGGCATCAATCAGCCGATGACGGCGAGGATGTCGTCTTCGCGCAGGACCTTGTATTCCACGCCTTCGCTCTTGTAGCTGCTGCCGGCGTACTGGCCGTAGATGACCTTGTCGCCGACCTTCAGCGCCGGGGCGCGCACGCTGCCGTTGTCGAGCGCCTTGCCGGTGCCCACGGCTACGACTTCACCCTTGGTCGACTTTTCCTTGGCCGAATCCGGGATCACGATGCCGCCGGCGGAAACTTCGTCGGCTTCGATGGGCTTGACCACAACGCGGTCGTGAAGCGGCTTGATGTTCATGTGGGACCTCTTAAGTGATTGATTGAGCTGAAAAAGTCCGGCGATGTTAGCACTCACCCCAGGTGACTGCCAGCACCGCTCGCGAAAAAACCCGCCAGTGCGGGACAGGGCAGAGATGGTGGCCCACAGGTGCCTTTCAAGGGGCCGGGCCCGAATTTTTCGCAGATGGGGAAACGTCGGAGAGGCTCAACCCGACAAAGTTCCGCCAATTTCTTGACGCACGTCCCATTGCGGCGTGCCGAATACGACATATCGATAGATGTGTCATATGGATTGGCTAGATTCGGCGGGCAAAACCCAATCACAAGGAGCCGTAGATGAGGTTGCTCACACCGCTTTCCCTCGCGTGCCTGCTGGCGCTGGCCGCCGGCCCCGCCCGGGCCGACGTGTTCATCAATGAACTGCACTACGACGACAGCACCCCCGCCGGGGACGTCGGCGAAGCCATCGAGGTGGTCGCCACCGGCGGCGAGGACCTCTCCAGCTACACGCTCTACCTGTACAACGGCAGCACCCCGTCCGCCGCCACCGTGTACGCCAGCAACCCGGTACCGGCCGGCACCGCCGCCGGCTGTGGCAAGGCCAGCCTCGCCACCTTCACCTATCCCACCAACGGCCTGCAGAACGGCGCCAACGACGGCATCGCGCTGGTCGATGGCAGTGGCAAGGTGGTGCAGTTCATCAGCTATGAAGGCACGGTCACCGCCGCGAGCGGTCCGGCGGCAGGGCTGACCAGCCAGAACATCCCGGTCAGCGAGACCAACAGCACCGCGCCGGGTACCTCCCTCCAGCTCACCGGCAGCGGCAGCCAGTACGCCCACTTCACCTGGGCGCCCTCGGCGGCGCAGACCTTCGGTGCCTGCAACAACGGCCAGACCTTCAGTGGCAGCGGCGCCACCGGCCCGAACACCCCGCCCTCGGTCCGCACCACCACCCCCGAGCAGGGTGCCACCACGTTCCCGGCCGCCGCGGACCTGGCGGTGACCTTCAGCGAGAACGTCACCGCCAGCAGCGGCGCGTTCGTGCTGAGCTGCGGCCAGTCCGGCAGCGTGCCGCTCACCCACGCCACCAGCGGCACCACCTTCACCCTGTCCACCAACACCGCGCTGGTGGCCGGCGAGGCCTGCCGGTTCGATATCCGCGCCGCCCGGATCAAGGACGCGCAGGGCGCCCGCCCGGCCGCCGACACCCGCATTGCGTTCACGGTGGCTGCGGGCGGCGGCACCGATCCCGGTCCCGACCCGGACCCGGGCAGCTACTACTCGAAGGTGAACACCTCCAGCCCGAGCCAGCTGCGCTGTTCGCTGCATGAAACCATCAAGGGCCACACCTCGTATCCGTACAGCGGCTCGGGGACCAGCACCTGGACCATCCTGGAGATCGCCGACGAGGATCCCAACAACAGCGGCCGGATCCTGGACGCGTACCGCAACCGCAGCTACGCCAAGGTCAGCGACCGCGCGGGCACCGGCAGCGGCCTGACCTACAACCGCGAGCACACCTGGCCCAACTCGCTGGGCTTTGCCAGCACCACCGGCGACAAGGGCCTGCCGTACGCGCCCTACACCGACACCCACATGCTGTACCTGACCGACACGCAGTGGAACGCCGACCGCGGCAACAAGCCGTTCGCCAAGTGCGACGCCGCCTGCGGCGAGCGCGCTACCGAGAACAACAACGGCCAGGGCGGAGGCAGCGGCGGGTATCCGGGCAATTCCAACTGGGTGCGCAACCCGGACGGCAATACCGGCACCTTCGAAGTGTGGGGCCAGCGCAAGGGCGACATGGCGCGTGCGGTGATGTACATGGCGATCCGTTATGAGGGCGGCAAGGACGCGGCCACCGGGCAGTCCGAACCGGACCTGGAGCTGACCGACGACCGCAACAAGATCGTCAAGACCTCGTCCTCGCCCGCCTACATGGGGCTGCTCTCGACCCTGATCGAATGGCACCTGGCCGACCCGCCGAACGCGGCTGAAAAGGCCCGCAATGAGGTGGTCTTCAGCTTCCAGGGCAATCGCAACCCGTTCGTCGACCACCCCGAGTGGGCCACCCCGGCCCTGTTCACCTCCGCGAAGCCGACCAGCTGCCAGCTGGCTGACTGACGGGTTACGTGGAGCCGGCCAGCGGCCGGCAGTACCGCTGTGTTGGCCGGCCCCGCTTGGGGGCCGGCCGGCAGCGGTGGAATTCCATCCCTATAATCGGCGGTCATGTCGACCGCCGATTCCGTATTCATTCTTCTGACCACCTGCCCCGACGCGGCCACCGCCGCGCGGGTGGCGCATGCGCTGGTCGAAGAACGCCTGGCCGCGTGCGTGACGCGGCTGGACGGGGCGCACTCGACCTACCGCTGGCACGGCGAGGTCACGGAGGACGCTGAGGTCCAGCTGCTGATCAAGACCACCGGCAGCCGCCTGGATGCGGCCATCGCCCGGGTGCAGGTGCTGCACCCATATGAACTCCCCGAGTGCATCGCGGTCGAAACCCGCGCTGGCCTTCCGGCCTACCTGGATTGGATTCGGGCCCAGACCCGAGAGGAAACCGATTGATGACGCTGTTTGGTCGCTTTGCCGCGCTGTGCGCGCTGTTCGTGGTGTCCCTGCCGGCCCTGGCCGTCAGCGAAAAAGACCTGCTGCCGGTGGATGAGGCCTTCGGGCTGAGCGCGCAGGCGCGCGACCGCGGGCATATCGAGGTCAGCTGGAAGATCGCGCCGGGCTACTACCTCTACCGCCACCGGACCACGGTCAAGAGCGACGCGGCCTTCAGCGCCGACGCGCTGCAGATGCCGGCGGGCAAGAAACACCACGATGACTTCTTCGGCGAAGTGGAAACCTACCGTGATCGGCTGGTCGCCGTGCTGCCGGGCAAGGCCGCCGACGATGCCGGCACGGTCACGCTGGAAGTGCGTTACCAGGGCTGCGCCGACGCAGGCGTGTGCTACCCGCCGCAGAAGCGCAGCCTGCAGGTGAAGCTGCCCGGCGGAAGCGGATCGGGCGCAAGCGCGGTAACCCCGGCCTTCAACGGCGCGGCCGCTTCTCCCTTCAACACGCCGCTGGCCGGTGGCGATGCCGGCGGTGGCCTGCGCCTGCCTGGAACGTCCAACGCCCAGGCACTGCCGCTGCCGTCAGAGCGCGCGTTCGGCTTTGAAGCCATCGTTGGCGACGGCAACACGGTGCTGCTGCGTTTCAGCCCGGCGCCGGGTTACTACCTGTACCGCGACCGCACCTCGCTGAAGCTGGAAGGCGCCCCCGGCATCCGCGCCGACACGCCGCGCTGGCCTGCGGCCAAGTCGCACCGCGACGAACACTTCGGCGACGTGGCGGTGTACTTCGACCAGACCGAGGTCACCCTGCCGTTGCGTCGCAGCGTCGCCGACGCCGCCGAGGCGACCCTGGTGATCACCTTCCAGGGCTGCCAGACCGACGGGATCTGCTACCCGGCGATGACGCGCCGCGTGAAGCTGGCGCTGCCGGCCGGCAAGGTCAACGCCAGCGCCGATGAGACGGTGCGCCGCAGCGACGTGATCACGCCGCTGGCGAGCCGCGACAAACGCCCGCAGCCGCGCGAAGCCAATGGCATTGCCACCCAGCCGATGCTGATCCGGCCGAACGAGCCGGTGGCGGACGCGGCACAGGCCGACGCGCCCGATGCCAGCGCCGACAACGCGCAGCGCACGCCCCCACCGGGCAACAGCGACGCCACCCCGACCACGCTGATCGCGGCCCTGCTGCTGGCGCTGGCCGGTGGCCTGATCCTCAACCTGATGCCGTGCGTGCTGCCGATCCTGTCGCTGAAGGTGCTGGGCGTGGCGCAGAGCGGTGAAAGCCGCCAGCGCGCGCGCAGCCATGCGCTCTGGTACACCGCCGGCGTGCTGGTGGCGTTCGCGGCGATCGGCGCGCTGGTGCTGGCCCTGCGTGCGGCCGGCCAGGCCGCAGGGTGGGGCTTCCAGCTGCAGCACCCGTGGTTCATCGCCGCGCTGGTGTACCTGATGTTCACCGTGGGCCTGAGCCTGTCGGGCGTGTTCACCCTCGGCGGCAGCCTCGGCGGCGTGGGCCAGTCGCTGGCCTCGCGCAGCGGTCCGGTCGGCGATTTTTTCACCGGCGTGCTCGCCTGCGTGGTCGCCAGCCCGTGCGTGGCGCCGTTCATGGGTGCGCCGCTGGCCTACGCGTTCACCGCGCCGGCCCTGCCGGCGATGCTGGTGTTCCTGGTGCTGGGCCTGGGCTTGGCGCTGCCGTTCCTGCTGATCGGCTTCGTGCCATCGCTGGCCAAGCGCCTGCCGCGCCCCGGTGCATGGATGGAAACGCTGAAGCAGGTGCTGGCCTTCCCGATGTACGGCACCGCGTTGTGGCTGCTGTGGGTGCTGGGCAAGCAGCGCGGCGTGGACGCGATGGCGCTGGTGCTGGCCGGGCTGGTGGTGGTGGGCCTGGCGCTGTGGTGGTTCGAGCGCAGCCGGTGGCGCAGCCAGCGGGTGGGCGCGGTACTGGCCCTGGTACTGCTGCTGGGCGCGCTGGTGCCGGTATGGGCGGTGACCCGCATCGACGCCCCGGGCAAGGCCACGGCGCCCACCGCCGACAACGTGGTGGCCTATTCGCCGCAGATGCTCGACCGCCTGCGCCAGGACAACCGCGTGGTGTTCGTCAACATGACCGCCGACTGGTGCGTGACCTGCAAGGCCAACGAACGTGCGGTGCTGGGCACCCATGCGTTCGAGGAAACCCTGCGACGGACCAACGCGGTGTACATGCGCGGCGACTACACCAATGTCGATGAGCAGATCACCGCGTTCCTAGACGAGCACAAAGCGGTCGGCGTGCCGCTGTACGTGGTCTATGGTCCCGGCGCACCGCCGACGGTGCTGCCGACCGTGCTGACCCAGGCGCTGGTCGACGAAGCGCTGCTGCGCACCGCACGATGAGCGCACCGCCGCGCAGGTCGCTGCTGGTGGTAGGGCTGATCGCGGCGGCGCTGGGGCTGGGTACCGGCCTCTACCAGTTCGCGCGTGAACCGCCGGAAGCCCGTGTTGCTGCGGTGAAACGTCCTGGCGCCGTCCCGGCCAGGCCCGGCGATCCGATGCCGGCGGTCACCCTGCCCGACGTGGACGGCGCGCCGGTGGACTTCGCCCGTTTCCACGGCCGTCCGCTGCTGATCAATGTCTGGGCCAGCTGGTGTGGCCCCTGCATCGAGGAGATGCCGATGCTGGCCGCGTTCGCTGCCGCGCAGGGCGCCGACGGCGTGCAGGTGGTCGGCCTGGCCATCGATACACCCGACGGCGTGCGCGATTACCTTCAGCAGGTGCCGGTGAGCTACCCGATCGTGGTCGAGCAGCCCGCGCCGGATGACGCGAGCGTACGCCTGGGCAATGCGCAGGGCCTGCTGCCGTATTCGGTGCTTGTGGACGCCGAGGGCAGGATCGTCAAACAGAAGCTCGGGCCGTTCGCCGCAGGCGAAGTGGAGACGTGGGCGAGCCTCAGGTAAAGAAGCGCCGCAGATAGCGCGCGGTCTTTCCCTGTTTCGAACGACTGACCTGCTCGGGCGTGCCTGCAGCCACCACCTGGCCGCCCTGCTCGCCCGCGCCCGGGCCCACATCGATCACCCAGTCGGTATCGGCGACCACGCGCAGGTCGTGCTCGACCACCACCACGGTGTTGCCCGCATCGACCAGGCCGTGCAGCTGCGCCATCAGCTTGTCCACGTCAGCCGGGTGCAGGCCGGTGGTGGGTTCGTCCAGCACGTACAGGGTATTGCCGTGCTGGCTGCGCTGCAGTTCGGTGGCGAGCTTGATGCGCTGCGCTTCGCCACCGGACAGTTCGGTGGCCGGCTGGCCCAGCCGCAGGTAGCCCAGTCCGATGTCGCGCAGCAGCTGCAGCGGGCGCTGCACCACCGCTTCGTCGACGAAGAACGCCAGCGCCTCCTCCACGGTCATCGCCAGCACCTGCGCGATGTTGCGGCCGTTCCACTCCACCTCCAGGGTTTTGGCGTTGTAGCGCTGGCCGTGGCAGGTCGGACATGGCGCGTACACGCTGGGCATGAACAGCAGTTCCACGTGCACGAATCCTTCGCCTTCGCAGGTTTCGCAGCGCCCTTGGGCCATGTTGAAGGAGAAGCGGCTGGCGCTGTACCGCCGCGCCTTGGCCATGCGGGTTGCCGCGAACAGCTTCCGCACGTGGTCGAACAGGCCGGTGTAGGTGGCCAGGTTGGAACGCGGGGTGCGGCCGATGGGCTTCTGGTCGACGTTGACCAGCCGCTTGATCGCGGCCTGCCCGGCATGCAGGCGGCCGCGCGTGCGCTCGATCCGGCTTGGCTGCGGCAGGTCGTCGTCGGTGTCCGCTGTCGGCGGCTCATGGCCCAGGTGGTCGCCGACCAGCTCCACCAGCGCCTGGCTGACCAGGCTGGATTTGCCGGAGCCGGACACGCCGGTGACCGCGCAGAACGTGCCCAGCGGGAAGCGTGCGTCCAGCCCGTGCAGGTTGTTGCGATGCACGCCGCGCAGCTCCAGCCAGCCGGCCGGTTCGCGCGGCGTGCGGCGCGTGGCCGCGTGGGTGTCGAACAGATAGGGCGCGGTGGCCGAGGCCTTCACCGTGCGCAGGCCGTCCGGCACACCGCTGTACAGCACCTGCCCGCCGTGCTGGCCGGCACCGGGGCCGACGTCCACCAGCCAGTCAGCGCGGCGCAGCATTTCCAGGTCGTGCTCGACCACGAACAACGTGTTGCCACCGGCCTTGAGCTGGTCCAATGCGTCGTACAGCGCCTCGCCATCGGCCGGATGCAGGCCGGCGGTCGGTTCGTCGAGGACGTACACCACGCCGAACAGGCTGGAGCGGATCTGGGTGGCCAGGCGCAGTCGCTGCAGCTCGCCCGGCGACAACGTGGGCGTGGCGCGGTCCATCGACAGGTAGCCCAGCCCCAGCGCTTCCAGTGTGCCGATACGCTCCACCAGGTCCTGCGCGATGCGCTGCGCGGCAATGCGCTTTTCTTCGGACAGGTCCGGAGTACGGCGCACGTCGCTGCTGCCTGCGTGCTGCAGGCCGCCGGCGGCCACACGCTCCTGCTCGGCCTTGCGCCCGGCGGCACGGCTGCGCGGTGCGCGTGCCGCAGGCGCTTCGAATCGGCCTTCGGCGGCCGGCCGCAGCGCGTCGGCCATGGCCGCCAGTGACAGCTGCGACAGCGCGCCGATGTCCAGCCCGGCGAAGGTCACCGACAGCGATGCGCGCTTCAGGCGCTTACCCTCGCAGACCGGGCACACGGTACCGACCATGTAGCGCGCCACGCGCTTCTTCATCATGGCGCTCTGGGTGGTGGCGAAGGTATGCAGCACATAGCGCCGCGCGCCGCTGAAGGTGCCCATGTAGCTGGGCTCTTCCTTGCGGCGCAGCGCAGCGCGGGTTTCGGCAGGGGTGAACCCTGCGTACACCGGCGCCACCGGCTGCTCTTCGGTGAACAGGATCCAGTCGCGCTGCTTCTTCGGCAGGTCGCGCCAGGGAATGTCGACGTCGTAGCCGAGCGTGACCAGGATGTCGCGCTGGTTCTGCCCGTGCCACGCCGGTGGCCACGCGGCGATGGCGCGTTCGCGGATGCTCAGCGAAGGATCGGGCACCATCGACTGCTCGGTCACTTCGTACACGTGGCCCAGGCCGTGGCAGTTCGGGCAGGCGCCCTGCGGCGTGTTCGGCGAGAAATCCTCGGCGTACAGCATCGGCTGCTTCGCCGGATACGTACCGGCACGCGAGTACAGCATGCGCAGCAGGCTGGACAGCGTGGTCACGCTGCCCACGCTGGACCGCACGCTGGCGGTGCCGCGCTGCTGCTGCAGCGCCACCGCCGGGGGCAGGCCTTCGATCGCGTCCACGTCGGGCACGCCGACCTGGTCGATCAACCGCCGCGCGTACGGCGACAGCGACTCCAGGTAGCGCCGCTGCGCCTCGGCGTACAGCGTGCCGAAGGCCAGCGACGACTTGCCGGAACCGGAGATGCCGGAGAACACCACCAGCGCATCGCGTGGAATGTCCACGTCGACGTTCTTCAGGTTGTGTTCGCGGGCACCGCGAACGCGCACGAATGCGTCAGCGGCAGCGCGGGGTGGAACGGGCTTCTTTCGGGTGCTCATGCATCCAGCATACCCACCGCGCGCATGCGCCTGGTGACGGGCGCCGCCGGCCGTTCCAGCACGAACGCGGCCACCGCTTCGGACAACTGCCCGGCCTGCCGCTGCATGGCCTGCGCCGATGCACTGGCCTCCTCCACCATCGCGGCATTCTGCTGGGTACTGCCGTCCATCTGCAGCAGGGTCTTGCCAACCTGCTCGATCCCCTCGCTCTGCTGCTGGGAGGCGGCGGAAATGCTGGCGGTGATCGCAGTGACCTGCTCCACGCTGCTGACGATGCGGGTCATGGTCGCACCGGCCTGGTCGACCTGGCGGGTGCCCGCATTCACGTTATCCACCGACGCTTCGATCAGGGTCTTGATCTGGCGCGCGGCGTCGGCACTGCGCTGCGCCAGCAGCCGCACTTCGCCGGCCACCACTGCGAAGCTGCGCCCCTGTTCACCGGCACGTGCGGCTTCCACCGCCGCGTTGAGCGCCAGGATGTTGGTCTGGAAGGCAATGCCATCGATCACCCCGGTGATGTCGCCGATCCGGCGCGACGAGGCGGCGATGTCGTGCATGGTCGCCACCACCTGCGCGACCGCGCTGCCGCCTTCCACTGCGATGTCCGCGGCGCCCACCGCAAGCCGGTTGGCCTGCAGCGCGGAATCGGCGTTCTGGCGCACGGTGGCGGTGAGTTCTTCCATCGACGAGGCGGTCTCTTCCAGGTGCGCAGCCTGGCGCTCGGTACGCTCGGCCAGGTCGCGGTTGCCCGCGACGATCTCGTCGGCCGCGCCATGGATCGCGCCCGTGGCCTGCTGGATGCGCACCACGATGTCGGAAAGCTGCTGCACGCTGGCGTTGGCGTCGTCGCGCATCTGTGCGAACACGCCCTGGAAGTCGCCCTGCATGCGCAGGCCGAGGTCGCCACGCGCGAGCCCCGACAGCAGCGCCTGCAGCCCGGCCAGGTTGCCCTGGAAGGTGTCCAGCAGCCGGTTGATGCTGACCGCCAGGGTCAGCACGAAACCCTGCTTGTCATGCACCGCGATGCGCGCGTCCAGCTCGCCATGTGCGGCAGCGTCCACCAGCGCGGCCACCTCGGTTTCCACCGTGGTCTCCAGCGCGCGGCTGCGCCATTCCACCGCAGCGCCGAGCAGCTGGCCCTCGTCCAGGATCGGATTGAGCACCAGCTGGTAGCGGACACCGCCCTGCTCGACCTCATGGGCGCTGCCCTTGCCACGCTGCAGTTGCGCGGCCACGTTGCCGAACACCGGGTGCAGCCGATGCGCGGGCTCACCGCGCCACTGTTCCGGCGTGCAACCCAGTGCGCTGCACAGCGCGCGGTTGAGGAAGCCGATGCTGCCGTCCGGGTCGAGCACCATCAACCCGGTCTGGGCACTGTCCAGCGCCTGGCGGGCGCGGGTGTTGTCGCGCGCGGCCGCGCGCTCGGCCTCGATCCGGCTGCGCAGCCGGCCCTGCATGTGCAGCAGCCGCTGCGCCAGCTGCCCGAACTCGTCGTGCGGATTACGCACGAACAGCATCGTGTCCAGCCGGTCTTCGGCGATGTCTTCGGCGAAACGCAGGGTGTCGGCGATCGGGCGCTGCACCGCCTGCAGGGTGAGCAGCAGGGTGGCGACCAGCAGCAGTGCAACCAGCAGCAGGGTCACCGCGAACGCGACCGTCATGGTCCGTGCCTGGCTCTGCAGGCGACCGCGCGCCGCCTCCAGCGACGCGGCCTGCGCCTGCTGGACCTGTTCCAGGCTGGGCGCGATCTGCGCGGCGGTGTCGGCCAGCGATTGCGCCTCTATGTCCAGGCCGACCCGGGCGGCCGTGTAGCCCAGCAACGCACCCTGGTAGGCGTCCATCGCCGCGCGCAGCGCGTCCTGCGCGTCTGCACGCAGGCCCGGCGCGGCCACCGCCAGCTCGAAGGGAAGCTTGGCCTCGCTGGCCCGGTCGGTGTGGGCGGAATCGCCGGTAAGCAGCAGAAGCGCTTCCTGCCGACGGATCGTCTGCCATTGCGCGTCCAGCGCCGGGCGCTGCACCGTGGCCAGGGCATCCTCCATTGCAGTCGCGGCGGCCTCGACCTGCGCGCGCAGGTTCTCGTCGCCACGCCCCATTTCATCCACGCGTGCGTTCAGCGCGGTGATGCCGTCGGCAAACTCGGCGATGCGTGCGGCCAGTGCCTGCAACGCCTCCGCCTTGCCATTGCCTGCGGCGGCGCGCTGCAGTGCGGCCAGCGAATCCTGCAGTTCCTGCCGGGCCTGCTGCAGCGCCTGGCGGTCGGCGTCATCGAAGCTGGTCGCATAGCGGGTCTGCAGGCGGCGTGCGTCTGCGACCTGGGTGCCCAGGGCCGCTACCAGCCCGGTGACCTGCTGGTGCCTGTCGAACGTGTCGGCGGCACGCTCGCTGTTGTACCGTGTCCACGCGTATACGATGGCCACCAGCAACAGGCCCGATACGCAGGCGACCAGGCTGATCTTCAGCTTGCGCGCCACGCTCAGCCGGCGCAGTGCAACCAGCCCGTCGCGCAGCGCATGCCGGACAGGAACGGACTCACCGCGTCGGGTGAGGGACAACCAAAGGCGGCGGGGGAAGGCCGACATCGCGTACTCCAGGCGGAATGACGCATCGGTATCGGCCAGGTCTGGCGGAACTTTAGGGTTGTTGATGCAGAACCTTGAGCGCCGTCAAACTACGCAGCCGTTGTAACGTGCGTAGACGACGGGAAGATGACGAACCGAGCCCTTCAGCCGGATCAAGGCAACGGCAGGTGCACCAGCGGCAGCGGACCGCGCGTGTGGCTGTCCAGCCAGTCGGCGAAGCGGGTGCTGCCCAGCAGCGCGCCCGGTTCCGGAGTGAGGGTGGTGTCCTTCAGCCGGGCGCCGTAGTAGCGCGCATCGGGGTCTTCCACGACCGGGCGGTCGTCCTGGTTGAAGTACATCACCCACTCCACCAGCTCGAACAGGCGGTGGCACTCGGGACCGGCGATCTGCACCATGCGCCGGGTGGGCGCGGCCGTCGCCACCTGGGCCACCAGTGCTGCGAGATCGTCGGCGGCCACCGGCTGGACCTTGGCGGGCGACAGGTGCAGGGCCCGGCGCTGGGCCAACGGGGCTACCAGCTGGGCCATGAATTCATGGCATTGCGTCGCGCGCACCAGCGTGGAGCGCAGTGCGGATTGCCGTATCAGGCCTTCCTGCACCGCCTTGGCGCGGAAGTAGGGGCTGTCCTGCAGGTAGGGCGTACCAACGATGGAGAGGGCCACCAGATGGTGCACACCGGCGCGTTCGCAAGCCGCCAACAGCTGGGTGGTGGCCCGCTGGAAGAAGTCGCCGACCTGCGGGGCGTCGAAGATCGGCGCATTGGCGGCGTCCACCACGACCTGCGCACCCTGCAGTGCGGCGGCCAGTCCCTCGCCGGTCACCACGTCCACGCCGGTGCGGCGCGACGCGGCCAACGCTTGATGTCCCTGGGCGGCCAGATGTTCCACCACCCGGCTGCCGATCAGCCCGTGGCCCCCGATGACGACGATCTTCATGTACGCGGTCCTTGTGGGTTACATCACGATGGCGCTGGCCGGTGCCTGCTGCACCGGGACATCGCGCTCATCCAGCATCTGCCGCAGGTCGCTTTCCACCGTGCTGCACAGCTGCGAGATCGGAATGTCGTTTGCACCGCCCTCGAACGGGTTGGCACTGTTCTCACCGACCTGGTCCAGCGCGGCGTACATCCACGACACCAGCGCGCCCAGCGGGATCGCCAGCCACACCATGTGCCCGGCCATCGCACCGCCTACGGTGTCGTTCATCGGCGCTATCAGGTCGATCATTCCCAGCGGCAGCAGCAGGCACAGGATGCGCACGAAGATCACGTTGATCACCGCGTACTGGCGTGGGTACGGGTAGTTCTTGATGCGCTCGCTGCGCGATTGCTGGTCGTGCAGGTCACGCAGCACGCGCTGCAGCTCTGCGAAGCTGGCCTGCGAAATCTGTCCGTCGTCGAGCAGTTGGCGCAGCGCGGCGCCCTGCAGCGACAGCGCCTCAGTGGCCCTGCTGGTCGCGCCCAGGATGCGCGCGCGCTCGTCCGGGGTCACGTACTTGGTCAATTCCGCGTCCAGCGTGCGTGCCTTTTCCGGCACATCGTAATGCTTGCGATACTCCATGTTCGGCGTCAGCTTCTGGGTTTCCCACGGCTTGCTCTCGCGCATCTGGTAGCGCAGCGCGGTCAGCCAGGCCAGGTGCCGGTACACCAGTCGCCGGGTGTGTTCGGGATGGGCCACGTAGTCGCGGCTCATCGTGCCCCACAGGCGGCTTGCCGCGGTGATCGAAGCCCATACCTGCTGTGCTTCCCATAACCGGTTGTAGGTCTGTGTGTTCTTGAAACCGGCAATCAGCGCCACGCTGGTGCCGAGCATGAAGATCACATTCCACGGCAGGGTCAGCCAGTGCAGGCCGACGACCTGGTACAGCGCCACCAGCGCTGCATTCCAAAGGATCAGCAGGTACAGCGGGCGACGGGTCCAGACCAGGAATTCGGTAAGGGTGTATGAACGACCGGCGTGCATGAGGGTTCTCTCCAGTAGGGGAAGCGGCGCTCATGGCGCTGCGGTGGGCACCACGCTCACCACGTGGGTGATGCCGTTGCGGAACATCTTTGCGTAGGGGCAGACGCGTTCGGTGTTGCGGACCAGCTCGGCGGCCACGCTGCATTCCAGCCCGGGCAGGTAGGCCTCCACCTCGGCCGACAGCAGGTACAGCCCGTCGATCGGGTCACGCGAGAAGGTCACCGCCACTTCAATACATGCATCCAACAGCACCAGTCCGGCGCGGCTGGCGAGCAGGCTCATGGCGCCGTGGAAACACGCGGCGTATCCGGCCGCCAGCAGCTGCTCGGGGTTGCTGCCACCGCCGGGACCGCCCAGCGACGGCGGCAGGCGCAGGTCCAGCGACAGCGCGCCATCGTCGGACACCACCACTCCCGAGGCACGGCCATGGCCGGTGACACCGCCCTGGACCCGTACCCGCCCGGTATAGAGCGGACGCACTTCATCGCCACGGTATTTGTCGAGTACGGCAGGCGACGGCGGCTTCAGGTCGGACATGGCCGGTCAGCGCACCAGTCCGGACTGCTGCAGCCAGGCGTCGAAGCCCTGGCGGCCCAGCCATGCCTGTCCCGCAGGAACCAGGGTGTCGTCCTGCAGCTGCGCACCGAAGTACGGGGCCTGCGCGTCGCCGACCACGCGGCGCGGGTCGCCGGTGCGGTCCATGAAGCGCTGCGCCAGCTCGTCCATCCGCGCGCGCTCGGGGCCGGCAATCTCCACCACGCCATTGACCGCGGGCTTCTGCGCCACCGCCGCCACGGCATCGGCGACGTCGTCGGCCGAGATCGGCTGTACCAGGGCGGTGGGCAGGCGCAGCGCGTCACCCGCAGACTGGATGATGCCCGGCAGGAACTCGAAGAACTGGGTGGAATGGATGATGGTGTAGGCGATGCCCGCGTCGCGGATCAGCGCCTCCTGCGCGATCTTGCCGCGGAAGTAACCGCTGGCTGCCAGCTTGTCGGTGCCCACCACCGACAGCGCCACGTGGTGATGTACGCCCGCCGACTTTTCGGCGGCCAGGATGTTGCGGCCGGCGGTCTGGAAGAAGGCCAGCACCGCCCCGTCCTCGAACGACGGCGAGTTGGCCAGGTCGATGACCACGTCGGTGCCCACCATCGCCGCGTCCAGTCCCTCGCCGCTGATGATGTCGATGCCGGTGGAAGGCGCTGCAATGACGATCTCGTGCCCGGCCATGCGCAGGCGGTCAACCACTTTGCTGCCGATGCGGCCGGTGCCGCCGATGACCAGGAACTTCATGGGAGTGCTCCACTGCTGGAAGGGGACGCCCCGCCGGAGCGGGGACTTGTGACGATGCTAGGCAGGCCGCCACGGCGGCAGTAGATCCGCGCTTGGACGCGCACTGTTGCCCGCCGGGAACCAATCGGGGTCACCGCCATGCCCCGACGTCGATGTCGCGCGCCGGGGCGCCGGCGTGCTGCACGCTTTCCCAGTGGGTGACCACGTCCAGGTCGAGCGCGCGGACCTCGCTGGTAATGAAGTCGATGAACGCGCGGATCCGTTTGGGCAGCTGGCGCCGGCTCAGGTAGCACAGGTAGTGGCCACGGTCGTCGGCCGCATACTGGTCCAGGCAGCTCACCGCGAGGCCGGCGTCCAGCGTCGCACGCACCTGGTAGTTCGGCAGCTGCGCCAATCCCTGGCCCTGCAGCACCGCCTGCAGCGCCAGGTCGGCGTCGTTGAACACCAGCGCCGAGGACGGCTCCACGCTGAGCGGCTTGCCGTCGACCCGGAATTCCCAGGGCTGCAGGCGCCCGTTCGGCTGCCGCTGGCTGATGCAGGCATGCGTGGCCAGTTCGGCCACGGTGCTCGGCAGGCCGTGCTGCTGTACGTACGCCGGGGCGGCGCAGACCAGCAGCTGCATCGGGATCAGATGCTTGGCGATCACTTCGCTGTCTTCCAGCACGCCATCGCGGAAGGCCACGTCGATGCGGTCGGCGGCGAGGTCCAGCGCGCGTTCTTCCAGCTGCAGTTCCAGGGTGACATCCGGGAAACGTGCACGGAATGCAGAGAGCAGCGGCGCGATCACCTTGCGCCCGAAGCCGTAGGTGGCGCTGACCCGCAGGTGGCCGCGTGGCGGTCCGTCGCGCAGGTCGCGCATCTCTTCCAGCGCCTGCAGGATGCGGTCCACGCCCGGGCGACAACCGTCATGGAACAGCTCGCCCTCGCGGGTCAGCGAGGTGGAGCGCGTGGTGCGCAGGAACAGGCGTACGCCCAGCTGTCCTTCCAGCTTCTGCACGCTGCGGCTGACTGCCGAGCGGCCGATGCCGAGGCGGTCTGCCGCGCGCGAGAAGCTGCCCTCGTGGGCCACCGCGATGAAGGCCATCACCCCGGCATAGCTGGCCGAAAAGCCAGTGGTGAGCGGATCGACACCGTCCTCGACGGCGCTCGTTTCGGTCAGGGACATGGGGGTAACACTCCAGAGAGGCGCGCGTGGTCACGCAGGCAGGCATGGGCGGCTTGCAGACGCTGCCGGCAATCGGTGGCGGAGAGTCCAAGCAGGGGCATGAGCGCTTCGATGGACGCCCCGGCCACGTCGTGCAGCAACAGCAGCAGGCGCGCGTCAGCAGGCAGGGCGTCCAGCGCGGCCAGGAACGTCGTCCATACCTGGTCGGCGGGGCACGGCGGGCCTGCAGCATCGGTGGCGTTCGGGGTGCTCATACCGGTCAGACGGACCAGCGCATTGCGCTGTGACAGACCCACTCCACCGGGATTGGTGCATTGCGCTCAACACGGTGCGTCCGCCGCGCCGGCTACCGGCGCAGCGGCGCCGCGCCTAGCCTGCAGCCTCCGATCTGCCCCCCTCTACCGCCAGGAACACGACCATGAGCGAACGTCTCGACTATCAGAAGCAAGCGCCCGCCCTGTTCAAGAAACTGCTCGACTACAGCATGGCCGCGCATGCCACCACCATCGAAGAACCGATCCAGGACCTGATCGCGATCCGCGCGTCCCAGCTCAACGGCTGCGGCTTCTGCGTGGACATGCACGTCAAGCAGGCCACGATCCACGGCGAGCGCCCGCTGCGCCTGCACCACCTGGCAGTGTGGCGCGAATCCACCCTGTTCAGCCCGCGCGAACGCGCCGCGCTGGCGTGGACCGAAGTGCTCACCCAGTTGCCCGCGCACGGCGTGCCGGACGAACTCTACGAGCGCGTGCGTGGCCAGCTTTCCGAACAGGAAGTGCTGGATCTCACCCATGCGGTGATGGGCATCAATGCCTGGAACCGCATCAACATCGCCTTCCGCAGCGAACCGGGTTCGCGCGACAAGGCCTGGGGCCTGGACAAAGCCGACCTCAACTGAAGGAGACACCCCATGCGCCTGTCCCTGTTCCTGTGCCCGCTGCTGCTGGCCGCCGCCAGCCCTGCCGCTATGGCGGCCACGCCCGCCCCTGCCGCACCCGAGCCGGTGGTGACATCGGTGATGAGCAAAGCCCTGCCCGAGTACCCGGGCAAGGAAGCGTTGATCCTCACCGTGGAGTACCCACCCGGCAGTGCCGACCCGATCCACAGGCACGACGCGCATGGATTTGTCTACGTTTTGGAGGGAAACATCGTGATGGGCGTCGCTGGTGGTCCCGAGGTCACGCTGGGCCCTGGCGAAGCGTTCCATGAAGGTCCGGACGACCTGCACACCGTGGGCCGCAATGCGAGCAGCACCAAGCCGGCGCGATTCGTGGTGTTCCTGCTCAAGGACGCCGACAAACCCGCCGTACTGCCACCGCAGTGAGCGGGGCGTTGCACGCCGCAGGAACCGTGCTCCTCTCCCGGCACTGTTCCTGCGGCCCCTGCTCGTGTTGAATGCCGCGATGGATACCTCCCCCGACCTGTTTACTTCGTTGCGCCCGCGCGTGCTGGGCGTGGCCTACCGCATGCTGGGCTCGATGGCCGAGGCCGAAGACGTGGCGCAGGAGGCATGGCTGCGCTGGAATGGCACCGACCGCGCGGCCATCGAGAACGCCGAAGCGTGGCTGGTCGCCACCGCCACCCGCATCGCCATCGACGAACTGCGCCTGGCCCGGCGCAGCCGCGAGCAGTACGTGGGCATCTGGCTGCCCGAGCCGGTGCCGACCGAAGACGCGGACACACCCGAGCGCCTGCACGAAGCAGCCAGCGATCTTTCGGTGGCGTTCCTCGCCGTGCTGGAGCGTCTGGCACCGGAAGCGCGCGCCGCCTTCCTGCTGCACGATGTGTTTGACCGCGACTACCCGGAGATCGCCGGGATCCTGGACAAGAGCGAAGCCGCCTGTCGGCAGATCGTGCATCGCGCGCGCAGCCGCCTGCGCGAGGAACGACCGCTGCACGTGGTGCCGCACCGTACCCATCAGCAGCTCCTGCATGCCTTCGCCGACGCGCTGGACAAGGCCGACCTGAAGTCGATGATGGCGCTGATGGACAGCTCGGCGCAGCTGATCGGCGACGGCGGCGGCATCGTCAGCAGCTTCCCCAAACCGATGCTGGGCGGCGCGCGCATCGCGCAGCTGCTGTTCGCACCCACGCTGCGGCGGCGCGCCGAGCTGCGCATGGTGCCGGCGTTCTTCAACGGCCGCATGGGACTGCTGCGTTACTTCGGCGACCACCTGGAATCGGCAATGTCGTTCGACACCGACGGCGAGCGCATCACCCAGATCCTGGTGCAGCGCAACCCGAACAAGCTGGCACGGATCCTGGCGCAGCAGCCGTTGGCGCTGCGCTGAGGCTTGATGCAGCGACGACGGCAGCCGGTGCATGCTGCGGGTATCCACGCTGGAACCTGACATGCCCGCATCCGTCCTGCTGCCCCCGTCGCGCTGGCGCACGCTGCCGCGCCGCTTCTACCGGCGCCACCCGACCGAGGTGGCGCCGGAGCTGCTCAACAAGCTGCTGGTCCGCGACGACGGTCGTGCCGGGCGGATCGTGGAAGTGGAGGCCTACGCCGGCGACCAGGACCCGGCGGCGCATTCGTTCCGAGGCATGACCGCGCGCACCGCCAGCATGTTCGGCGAGTGCGGGCACCTGTATGTGTATTTCACCTACGGCATGCACTGGGGCAGCAACGCGGTCTGTGGTGAGGTCGGTCAAGGGTGGGGCGTGCTGTTGCGGGCGCTGGAACCGGTGCAGGGCCTGGACCTCATCCGCGAAGCGCGCCCGGCGATCCGCCGCGACCGCGAGCTGGCCAGCGGTCCGGGACGGCTGTCGCAGGCGATGGGCATCGACAAGGCACTGGATGGCGCCGACCTGGTTCGCAATGATCGCGGCATCCGCATCGTCTCCGACGGCATGCCACCGCCCGATCATCCGGTGGCCGGGCCACGCATCGGCATCCGCCGTGCGGTGGACTTCCCGTGGCGTTGGCACGTGCGCGGGCATGCGCATGTGTCCGGGCCGGTATCAGGGCGGGGTTGAGCCGCGCGGTTCACCGGTGGCGTGCGCGCGGAGCAATGGCAACGGATCGTAGGCGCCACTACTGCCATAGATGCCCCAGTGCAGGTGCGGCGGCGTGCCGGCCGCATTGCCGCTGTCGCCCACATAACCCAGCACATCGCCTTCGGCGAGCACGTCACCTTCGGCCAGGCCTTCGCGCCAGTCGTCCAGATGCGCATAGTAGTAGCGCTCGCGCGCCGGCCCCACCACCCAGACCTGGCGCCCGCCCAGCCCGCTGTCGCGCACGGACACCACCACGCCCGGACCGGCGCTCACCACTGGCGTGCCGCGCTTGGCGAAGATGTCCACCCCTGCATGGGTCCGGTCACGCCCACGTGGCGCACCGAAGGTATCGGCAATGCGCCGGGCGGGAACGCCTTCCACCGGAACCGGCAACGACGTGGGTGCGGACATGCGCGACAGGTCCCACATCGCGCGGGGCGCCCTGAGCCATTCACTGTTCCAGAGCGCGAGCACGGCAACGGACAGGACGACCGGCACCACAAGCCACGCGAGCCACCGGCGAATGGCGAACGCCCGCGAGCGCGGGCGTCCATGGTCTGTGGTTGTGGGTTCAGCGTCGGGAGGCAGCGACTGGTTCATGCTCCCAGCATTGCAGAACGCACGTGCAGAGCGTGCGTTCGCTGCCTATGGTGCAGCTCACTGCACGGCTACCGCCTCCGGGAAGGTCCAGCGTCCATCCAGAATCTCGGCACGTGGCTGGTACAGCCGCACCAGGTAGTTCCAGCCCGCCATCGTCGGCAGGCAGTTGGGCACCTGCCCATCGCAGCCGCCAAACTGGATGTCAAACGAACCGTCCGCGTTCTTCTTGGCGGTAAGGTTGTTCAACGTGTAGGCGTTCTGCTCGTTCTTCTCGTAGTAGCCCTTGGCGTTGTACAGGCTGACCGACCAGAACCCGTCCACCGGCACCTCCCCCACATGCAGGCGGTACACGGTCTTGCCATCGTTATGGCTTGGGGTGACATTGAGATAGATCGCTTCGTTGTCCGGGTTGCCGCCCCAGGCGGCCGCTGCGCCAATGACGCGGCGGACCGGGTCGGTGTTCTCGCGGGTCCCGAACATGCGGCGACCGTCAGGTAGCGTGGCCGCCAATGCAACCAGGGCGTCGCGGACCTTGTCCTGGCTGACGGTGTCCCATTTGGGAACCTCGAAGGTACCCACTGCCGCCTGCTGCACCTTGATCGCATCCTGAAGGGCATGCACCTTGGCCACGTCGTCCGGGCTGTTGGGATCCACCAGCGTGCGTATGCCGACCACTACATAGCGCGTGCCATCCTTGCCACGGCTCAGCGTGTATGCGCCTGGCTTGTGGTTGACCTGGGTGGTGTACTGGTCTTCATCGATGACCTGCATCGACATGAAGCGCCCTGCGGCGTCCGGCAGGGTGACGGTGACCGGCCCGGCATCCAGGTCGAACACCGCGCTGGAATAGAGCGTGTCGCGGTTCAGCCGCACCACGGTCTGGTTGTCGATGGACGCCGGCTCACGGTGATGGAACAGCTTGCCCAACCCGCCTTCCTTCACCAGGTTGCCGAAGTAGCGATCTGTTTCGGCACGGACGAAGTTGTCGGCGGTGACCGGTACGCTGTCCGGTGCAGGCGTCGCCGCAGCTGGTGCCGGCGCGGCAGGCTCGGTGGCGGTGGCGGCGGGGGCGGTAGCAGGAGCCGGTGTATCGGCAGCAACCGGAGCTGTTGCCCCCGGTTCACGCTTGCAGCCTGACACCGTTACCGCCAGCGCCACTGCGGCCGACAGTAAAGCAACGTACCTGCGGGGCAGATGCTTCATCTTCATGGCGGCAGTTCCGGTCGGGGATGGGCGCAGCCTAACAACGGCAGGGGGCGACCAACACCGTACTTTTACTGTGTGTGGGCGACACTGGGTGACATCCCCCGAAAGGCCACACCATGAACGTACTGATTGTGCTCACCTCCCACGACCAGCTTGGCGACACCGGCAGGAAGACCGGCTTCTGGCTGGAGGAACTCGCCGCTCCCTATTACGCCTTCCTGGAAGCCGGCGCCACCATTACCCTCGCCTCGCCGAAGGGCGGCCAGCCGCCGCTGGATCCGAAGAGCAACGAACCGGATTCGCAGACCGATCTCACCCGCCGCTTCGAGGCCGATGCCGAAGCCACTGCCAAACTCGGTAACACCGTGCGGCTGGACAGCGTTTCGCAGGCCGACTTCGACACCGTGTTCTACCCCGGCGGCCACGGTCCACTCTGGGATCTGGCAGAGGACAGGAATTCCATCGCCCTGATCGAGTCCTTCATCGGTGCCGGCAAGCCGGTGGGTCTGGTCTGCCATGCCCCGGGCGTGCTCCGCCACGTCAAGGCCGCCGATGGCACGCCGCTGGTCAAGGGCAGGAAGGTCACCGGTTTCACCAATTCTGAAGAAGAAGGCGTCGGTCTCACCAAGGTCGTGCCGTTCCTGGTGGAGGACACCCTCAAGGAACTGGGTGGAAACTACTCGAAGGGCGCCGACTGGGGCTCTTACGTGGTGAGCGATGGCCTGCTGGTTACGGGACAGAACCCGGCCTCTTCGGCTGAAGCCGCATCGGTGCTGCTGAAGGCGGTCTCCAGCCAGAGCCACTGATTGCAGGCATTTTCACGCGATGAAGGCGGGGGCAAGAATACTTGCCCCCGCGTTGACACGCGTTGGAGCAGTATGACGATGCCTTCCTTGTGCGTTGAGAAAATGAGTAGCGTGGCTGTAGCACCTGTCAGCACCACCGTCCTGGTGGTGGAAGATGAGATCGAGCTGTCGCGGCTGTTTGTCGAAGTGCTGACTGCGGCCGGCTACGCACCGGTTCCCGCCTATTCGGTGACCGATGCGCTTGCCGCCTTGGCGTACCAGCACTTCGACGCCGCCATTCTGGACGTGGAACTGCGTGATGGCGCCATCTTCCCGGTGGCGGACCAGTTGGCCGCGCAGGGGACGCCTTATCTGTTCGCGTCGGCCATCTATTCACAGGCCATTCCGAAGGAACACCAGGACGTGCCGTTCGTCGGCAAGCCGTTCAACATCGACGACCTGCTGTTGCGCGTCGAGCAGATCATCAGCGGTGTGGATCTCGCTTCGCCTGCGGGCTGACCACCTCACCGTCCTCCTTGGCGAACGGAGCGCTGATCTCCGGAAGAATTTCCAATACCCGTTCTGACGGCCGCGCCACGCGCGTACCAAGCCCGGTCTCCACGATCGGACGCTGGATCAGGATCGGGTGGGCCACCATCGCGTCCAGAAGCGCATCCTCACCCAGCGCTGGATCGGCCAGACTCAGCTCGGCGTAAATGGCCTCCTTGACGCGAATGGCGTCCCGGACATCCAGTCCCGCTGCTGCAATCAGCTCGGCCAACCGCGTGCGCGTAGGCGGATTGCGCAGGTACTCCACGATCTCCGGTTCGATCCCCGCATGCCGGATCAGTGCCAGCGTGTTGCGAGAGGTGCCGCATTTTGGGTTGTGATAGATGACAGCGTGCATGGTTTTTCCGATAGCGCTGAGGGGATGTGAAGCTGCTGATTCTATCGGCGGAGAACCGCAGCGATGATGAGCCGCACCAGCTCCTGCTCCGCTTCGCCTTGGACCACCCGCCCCGCTGCAACCGCTTCAGACAGGGACTCTGCTGCACCGAGGATCGCCCAGTAGCTGGCCTCCGGCACATCGTGAGCGGGCGCGAATCCACTGAGCCACTCCGCGCACTTCCCGATGAAATCCAGCTGGTAGCCGCGCTTCACCGCCACCAGTTCGGGGGAGCCGGCCAGTGCCGCGAGGATTGCCTGGATTTCGGTGCCCTGCGACAGCACACAATCGATGTAGCCGCTGGCAATCGCCCTTGCCCTGTCCTTCAACTGCGACTTCGCCTGTTCAATCCGCGCTTCGAACACGGCTGTCTGCCGCTGATCGTAGTCCTTGTAAAGCGCAGCCAGCAGGCCGTTGCGGGTGAGGAAATGGTCGTACGCCACCGGCTTGGTCACCCCGGCTGCTTCGGCGAGACGACCCAACGACAGCGCGTCGGTGCCCTCTTCACCCACCAACTGCCACGCCACGTCCAATAGCTGGCGGGCACGCTGCTCGCGCGGCAGTCGGCGGCGGCGGAGGGGTTCAGAGGGCATGGACGAGGTTTCAAGCGGCAGCGGAAGCCCCAATGGTACGTCCGATGCCAGCGGCGGTATGCAGATGCGCGTCTGCCGCACCGCTGTCCGAGTCCAGCAACAGCGTGGAGGACTCCACACGCGCGCCGCAGTAATCAAAAATGCCCACGTCGATCTGGGTCTTCATCGCCGCACCGTAGCCGCGCCGCTCGATCATGCCGGCATCGGCCCCGCCCAGGCCGACCAGATGCACCTGCAGCCGACCCAGCTTCTTGAGCACTTTGCCGTCGGCACCATCGGCGTACGCCCACCCCTGCGTGAACACACGGTCGATCCAACCCTTCAACAGCGCCGGGAATGACCACCAGTACAACGGATACACCAGTACCAGCGTGTCCGCGCGGTCGATACGGGCATGCTCGGCGGCCACGTCGGCCGGCACGGATGCAGTCTGCCGGAACAGGGCGTTGTCACCCGCGTTGAAGCGCGGGTCGAAGCCCTCGGCCGCCAGGTCCGCCAGCTCAACGGTGTTTCCATTGCTGGCGGCAAGGATGGAATCGCGGATCTGGTGCGCTACGGCATGGGTCAGCGAACCGGATTCAGGGTGGGCAACTACGATCAGGCTGTGCATGGGGATGTCCCTCGAAAGACGTTACCTACCAAAGGTAACATCGAGTTTGTGCGACACCAGTGCCATGGACGGAACGCTGGGGCGACACGAGGGCTGTCACCCTGTCTCGGGATAGTCCGTCGAGACGCTGAGTTCCCGCCACCGCTCAAGTTCCTGCAACCTGGCGCGATCAGCATTGGCAATGATCTCCAGCGCATCACTTCCCAGCGCCAGGCGCAGCGGCGGCCGCTCCAGTGCTGCAAGCTTCAGCAGCGCGGCGGCGGCCCGCGCCGGGTCGCCGGGCTGGCGTCCGTCATAGGCACGCTGCGCCCGTGCGGTGGCGCCTACCACCGCGTCGTACTCGCGGCGGCCCTCATGCAACGTGGTGGACGTACCAGCGAAGTCGGTACGGAAGCCGCCGGGCTCGACCACGGTGACCTGCACGCCGATCAAGGCCATCTCCCTGGCCAACGACTCGGAGAAGCCTTCGATGCCCCATTTGGCGGCCGAGTACGCCGCACGTCCGGGTGCGCCGATCCGCCCACCGACTGAGGAGAACTGGATGATGTGGCCACTGCCCTGTTCGCGCATCAACGGAATGGCCGCCTTGGTCATGATGATGGTGCCGAACAGGTTGGTTTCGATCTGCTGGCGGAACTCGGCGAGGCTGGCATCTTCCACGGAGTTCACATCGCCGTAGCCGGCATTGTTCACCAGCACGTCCAGTCCGCCGAACGCCTCCCGTGCAAGCGCCACCGCTTGAGCCGCCTGGCTGGGGTTGGTCACGTCCAGCGCGAAGGTTCGCACCGCGTCGCCATGTCGATGCAGCAGGTCGCCGAGACGGGCGGCATCGCGGGCGGTGGCAACCACCTGGTATCCCGCCTCGAGCACCGCTTCAGCCAGTGCACGTCCTATTCCTCGTGATGCGCCGGTGATGAGCCATCGTTGTGCCATCGGTATTCTCCTTGCGGAATGTGAGTCAGAGCACGGCCGAACCTGCGCCGGGATAATCGGTCTGCGGCGCCGTCAGTGCCGCCGCATCGAGGTCCTGCTGCAATGCCGCCAGCTTCGCGCGGATACGGCGCAGGGCGTCACTACCGAGTACCAGCCAACGGCGACCGGTGGATGAGACGGTTTCGTTGTAGATCGCCGCAGCTACACGTGCCGGGTCGCCGGGGAACATGTCAGGAGTCACGGTCGCCACCTGCCCCCTGAACCGCCCAGAGGTTGCCGCATAGTCGGCTATCGCGCTTCCGGAAGCATGCGTGCGTGCTTCAATGCCGGTTCGCACCGAACCGGGCTGCACGGTGAACGCGCGTATACCCAGCGACTCAAGCTCCACGCGGAGGGCTTCTGTCACACCTTCCATTGCGAACTTGGTGGCCGAATAGAAGCCATTGCCGGGCAGGCTGGCAATTCCGTTCATGGAGGAGACGTTGACGAGCGTTCCAGCCCTTCGCGAGCGCATGCCTGGAAGCACCAACCGGATCATGTCGACAGCGCTGAACAGATTGACCTCGAATTGCGCCCGGCAGTCGGCATCGCGTTGTTCTTCGATGGCGCCGATGAAGTCGACGGCCGCGTTGTTCACCAGCACATCAATGGCACCGAACTGCTGGATCGCATGTTGCACCGCCGCGCTGCGCTGGGCACTGCTGGTGACGTCCAGCACCACTACCCGCGCTGTCAGCGGGAAACGCGCAGCCAGCATATCCATCGCAGCCGTGCTGCGTGCTGCCAGTACGACGCGGTGCCCATGCACGAGCGCATGTTCGGCGAGGGCGTGGCCGATGCCACTGGATGCGCCCGTGATCAACCAGGTCAATGGCGGGCTACTGACGGACGAGGACCTCGACTGTCCGGTCATCTTGCACCTCCATCGGACTTGGCCGCCTTCTCGATCAACGCCACCACGGTATCCGGATGAGACACCATGACCACGTGCGAGCCGCCCTTGACCACCACGGTCTCGCGCGACTGCGCGCGTTCAGCCATGAAGGCCTGCGCGGCGGCCGGAATGTTGAGGTCGGCATCGCCGTATACGAACCAGCTGGGCAACGTCTTCCACGCCGACGCCGGGCTGGCCTCGTTCAGTGCGGCCTCGGTGATCGGGCGCTGGCCTGCCGCCATCAGGCGTGCCTGCGCTGCGGGGACGTCCGCTGCGAACTGGGCATGGAACTTCTCCTGATCGATGTAAAGATCCTTGCCGCCGTCGGCCAGCACCACCGGCGGTGCCAGCGCGGCACCAAGGCTGCTGCCCGGGAACTTGCCGGACAGCTGCGCCGCGGTTTCGCCTGCCGTTGGCGCGAACGCGGCGACGAACACCAGCGCCTTGACGTTGGACGCGCCATCGGCGGCGGCGCTGATGACCAAACCGCCATAGGAGTGCCCCACCAGCACCACCGGCCCGGGGATGCTGCGAAGCAGGCTGCCGACCTCTGCCGCGTCGGCGCGAACGCTTCGCAGTTCGTTGGGCGCCGCTATCACGCGGTAGCCATCGGCGTGCAAGCGGTCGATGACGCCGTTCCAGCTGGAACTGTCGGCGAAGGCGCCATGTACCAGCACCACCGTTGGCTTGGTCGGCGAAGCTGGGGCCGCGAAGCCGGCCAGCGGCGTGGCCAGTGACAACGCCAGCAGCATCAGGGTGCCGGCAAGGGAGGTTGAGCGGCGATTGCGCAGGATCATGGGGGCATTCCTCAGTGGGAGTGGATGGCGGGGCCGGTCAGGGCGCCCACCGGGTGAACACAAGGTCGTGGTCCTTGACCCGCGATTGATGGCAGGCCAGGCAGGTGTCGTGCTGGGCGCGGTCGGCGGGCTGCCCGTCGATGAAACGGCCAAAGCCCCAGCCGCCGGACGAGCCGTACTTCCTGGAGTCCTTGACCATCACCTGCACGGTGGTGGCTGCGCCGGGAACCGAGGCCGGGGCGAACTCGCCCGACGGCACGTCCTTCCAGGCCAGCTTCACCAGTACCGTCCCGTCGGGGAAGGGCAACCTGCCCTCCCGATAGGCGCGCACGGCCACATCGTTGCCCAGTACCGCACGCAACTCGTTCAACGGTGCAGCTTCCTGCGCCACGCCCACCAGCTGCCAGCGCCGGTAGTTGTCCGGCAGAGTCACGCCATAGATCGGCGATGCCGGTTTGGCGGCGGGCGCGCCGCGTGCGATGAAGATGGTGCCGAACACGACCAGTGTGCAGACCAGCACGAACAGAAGGATCCGGAGGATTTTCATCGGTGTCTCCGCGGCTTACAGGTGGTCGACGTCGATCACCGCCTGCGCGAACGCCTGCGGACTTTCCTGCGGCAGGTTGTGGCCGATGCCGCCGCTGATCAGCCGGTACTCGTACTTGCCGGTGAACCGCTTCGCGTAGCTCTCAGCGGTGGGGTGCGGCGCACCGTTGGCATCGCCTTCCATGGTGATGGTCGGCACGCCGATGCTGGGAAGGCCGGCCAGGCGCTGTTCCAACGGCGCGTACCTCGCCTCACCTTCGGCCAAGCCCAGGCGCCAGCGGTAGTTGTGGATGGCGATGGCCACCTGGTCGGGGTTGTCCAACGCTGCGGCGCTGCGCGCAAATGTGGCGTCATCAAACTTCCACTGCGGCGAGGCCAACTGCCAGATCAGGCGGGCGAAGTCGTGCCGATTCTTGTCGTAGCCATCGCGGCCACGGCCGGTGGCGAAGTAGAACTGGTACCACCACTGCAGCTCAGCCTTCGGCGGCAATGGCGCACTGCCTGCCGCCTGGCTGCTGATCAGGTAGCCACTCACCGACACCAGCGAGCGCACGCGCTCGGGCCACAGCGCGGCCACGATGTTGGCCGAACGCGCGCCCCAGTCGAAGCCTGCAAGCCCGGCGCGCTTGATGCCCAGCGCATCCATGAAATCGATCACGTCCTGGGCCAGCGCGGCGGGCTCCGCATTGCGTGGGGTGTCACTTGAGAGGAAACGGGTGTCGCCATAACCGCGCGCGAACGGAACCAGCACCCGGTAGCCCTTTGCTGCAAGCAGCGGCGCCGCTTCGTCATAGCTGTGGATGTCGTAGGGCCAGCCGTGCAGCAGGATCACCACCGGCCCTTTGGCCGGGCCGAGTTCGGCATACGCCACGTCCAGCACGCCAGCCCGCACGTGCTTGAGCGCGCCCAACGCGCCCTGCGCATCCGCGGCTGCGGGTGCGGCTGCGGCTGCGGCTGCGGCCGGCAAGGTGGCCGAAGGCGCTGCAGCGGCGCTACCGACCAGGCCCAGCTGGAACAGGCAGGCCAACAAGGAAGCGCCCAGCACGTTGAAGCGGTGGGGCACGGCAGTTGCGCGAGTCATCAAGGTATTCATCATCGTCTCCAGAAGGAAAGCCCGTGGTGCGGAATCAAGGCGCGGAATGGCGCAACGGCGCGAACGCGGTGCGCAGTTCTTCGGCAAACAGTTGGGGTTGTTCCCATGCGGCGAAGTGGCCGCCCTTGCCGGCTTGGTGGAAGTAGTAGAGCGAGGGGTAGGCCTGGCGCGTCCAGCTTTCCGGGGCGCGGTAAATCTCGCCGGGGAAGACCGTCACCGCGACCGGCACACGGATGCTGGCCGTCTTCTGTGCGGCGGCACTGAAGTTGTTGTTGTTGTTTTCCCAGTAGAACCGCGATGAAGACGCGCCGGTTCGGGTGACCCAATAGAGGGTCAGGTCATCGAGGATGGCGTCGCGCCCGAGCACGGCTTCGGGGTGGCCGTTGCTGTCGGTCCAGGCGGCAATCTTCTCGTAGAGCCACGCCGCCATGCCGGCCGGAGAGTCGGTCAGCGCATACCCCACCGTCTGCGGGCGGGTCACCATCATTGCGCCGTAGGCGGCATTACGGCCGAAGAACGTACTCAACTGGTCGTATGCCTGGCGCTCGCTTGCACCCAGTCCTGCCGGCGCTGCATGCCCGGCATTGATGCCCTCCACCAGCTCGGCCGGAATGGTGGCCGGCATGTTCAGGTGGATGCCCAGCAGCCCTTGCGGCGCCTGGCGCGCCAGCGCGTCGGAGATGACCGACCCGTGGTCGCCCCCCTGCGACACGTAATGGGTGTAGCCCAGACGCTTCATCAGCACGTCCCAGGCCCGCGCTACCCTATCCGGATTCCATCCCGGCGCGGTTGGCCGGCCCGAAAAACCGTAGCCGGGTATGGCTGGAATCACCACGTCGAAGGCGTCTTCGGCGCGACCGCCATGGGCTACCGGATCGGTGAGCGGCCCGATCGCGTTGATGAACTCCAGCGGCGAACCCGGCCAGCCATGGGTGAGCACCAGTGGCATCGCATGCGGCTCGCGCGAGCGGACGTGGATGAACTGGATGTCCACCCCGTCGATGGTGGTGATGTACTGCGGCAGGCTGTTGAGCCGCTTCTCCACCCGGCGCCAGTCGTAGCCGCTGCCCCAGTACCCCAGCAGGTCCTGCAGGGCCGCCAGCTGCACGCCCTGGGACGTGTCGCTGACGGTTTCCCGGTCGGGCCAACGGGTCTGCGCGATGCGCCTGCGCAGCTCGACCAGCTCCGACTCGGGAACATGCACGTGATAGGGACGAATACTGGTATCGGGCGAGCTCGGCGCGGGGGCGACCGGCGCGGCAAGCGCCGGGGCAAGCGGGCAGGCGACGGCAAAGCCGAGTACGGCAACCAGGCGAAGACAGGCGGCAGTTCGACGAGTACAAAGGACGGTGGAGGACATGGGGAGCTCCGCACGACGGAAGCGTCGCAGTGGGTGCATATCAGCAGGCCGCGCGCCGGCGCACACTTGAACCAAGGTATCGGTCGATACCTTTGTATGAGCCCGGCGGATCGACACCGAGGTATGGTTGTTACGCGGCGCAGCGACGCGCACCCTTTCCCGTTGACACTCGTCGAGCAGAGCCCATGGCGAAGACAGAACCCAGCGGTGGGCCGGAAGACCCCACGATCGCCACGTTCCGTGCGCTGGCCGACGCCATGCCGGCATCGGTACTGCTGATGACGCCCGACGGCCAGGTGGAGTACGCCAATGAGCAGGCCATCGCATTCCGCGGTGCCAGCCTTGAGGAACAGCGCGCATGGAAGACTGCAGAGCTGATCCATCCAGACGAGCTTGCGCAGGCCATCGAACAGTGGTCGCACTGCGTGGCTACCGGAGACCGGTTCGAGATGGAGTACCGCGTACGTCGCGCCGACGGCGCGTACCGCTGGTTCCACGTGCGCGGCCAGCCAGTCAGGGACGCAGCAGGCAGCATCCAGCGCTGGTGTTTCCTCGACGTGGACATCGACGACCGCAAGCGAGGTGAAGCGCTGCTGGCGCAGACACTGGCGGAACTGGCCGCCTCGAAACAGCGGCTGCGGGCCCTGATCGACACCGTGCCGGGGTTCGTCTGGCAGGCTGCACCGGACGGCAGCGTGGAGTTCCTCAACCAGCGCTGGTTCGACTACACCGGCATGCAGCCGGAGGACGCGCTGGGCAGCGGTTGGACTTCGCGCATCCATCCCGCCGACGCAGCGCCGCTGGGCGCGTACTGGCACGCCCTGCTGGCATCCGGCGAGCAGGGCAGCTTCGAGGCCCGGCTGCGCGCTGCCGATGACAGCTACCGGTGGTTCCTGATCCGCGCCGTGCCGCTGCTGGATGACAGCGGGAAGGTGCTGCGCTGGTACGGGCAGAACACCGATATCGAGGACCGCAAGCAGGCCGAACTGTCGCTGGCACGGGTCCGCTCGGAGCTGGCCCACGTGGCCCGCGTGGCGAGCCTGGGCGCGCTGACCGCCTCCATCGCACATGAGGTCAACCAGCCGCTGGCCGGCATCATCACCAACGCCAATACCTGCATGCGCATGTTGAACGCAGATCCCCCCAACCTGGTAGGCGCACGCGAAACGGTGCGGCGCACCCTGCGCGACGGCAACCGTGCATCGGACGTGGTCAAGCGCCTGCGGGCGCTGTTTGCCAAGGCCGATGCCACCGCCGAGCCGCTGGATCTCAACGAAGCGACCCGTGAAGTACTGGCCCTGGTCTCGGCCGAACTGGACCGCGCCGGCATCTCCCTGCAACTGAGATTGGAGGACCCGTTGCCGCCGGCTTGGGCCGACCGCGTGCAGGTGCAGCAGGTCATCCTCAACCTGCTGCTCAATGCCAGCGAGGCCATGTCAGCCCTTGAACACCGCAGCAGGCGGCTGTGCGTGACCACCTCTGCCGAAGGCACCGACCGCGTGCGCCTGGCGGTGAGCGACTCGGGCGACGGTGTCGATCCGCACGACGCGGAGCGCATCTTCCAGGCCTTCCACACCACCAAACCCAGCGGCATGGGAATCGGCCTTTCGGTGAGCCGCTCGATCATCGACAGCCACGGTGGCGCACTCTGGGTGGAATCGTCCGACATGGGCGGCGCCCAGTTTGCCTTTACCCTGCCGCGCGCGGAGGCACGCGCATGAGCCCTGCCCTGTTGGTGTCGGTGGTGGACGACGACGAATCGGTGCGCGAGTCGCTGCCTGACCTGCTGCGCGAATTCGGCTACACGGTCGCAGCGTTCTCTTCGGCCGCCGAGTTCCTTGCCTCTCCCGAAATCGAGAGCACCCGCTGCCTCATCCTGGACATCGCCATGCCTGGCATGAGTGGCCCAGAGCTGATGCTGGAACTGCGCCGGCGGCAGTACGCGATACCGCTCATCTTCATCACCGCGCACGGCTCGGCCAGCGAACGTCCGCGCTTGATCCGGCAAGGTGCAGTGGAGTGCCTGGCCAAACCCTTCAGCGAGGCCGAGCTGCTGCGTGCGCTCAACGCCGCGCTGCCGCAGCCGTAAGCGACTGCCCGCCGAACCCCGGATAACGCCCCATGCCGCATGCTTCCGCCCTGGTGTACGTGGTTGACGACGATGTCTCGGTGCGCGAGTCGCTCGAGCTGCTGATCGAGCATGCCGGCTGGCAACCGGTGTTGCTCGGTTCCGCCACGGCATTCCTCGAACAGCCACGGGCACAGGTACCGGCGTGCCTCGTGCTGGACGTCCACCTTCCCGACCTGAATGGTCTGGACCTGCAGACGTCGATGGGATCGCAACGACCGGACCTGCCGATCATCTTCATTACCGGGTACGGCGACATCCCGTTGACGGTGCGCGCCATGCGCGCCGGCGCCGTTGAGTTCCTGACCAAGCCGTTCGATGACATCACGCTGCTACGCGCCATTTCGGAAGCGCTGGCCTCCAGTGAGGCCGTACTCCAGGGGCAGGCCTCCGTACAGTCGCTGCAGGACGCCTATACGTCGCTGACCCCGCGCGAGCAGGACGTGCTGGGCCTTGTGGTGCGCGGCCGTCTGAACAAGCAGATCGCGGCGGAGCTGGGCATCAGCGAGATCACGGTCAAGGCGCATCGCGGCAAGGGGATGCGCAAGATGGGCGCACGTTCGTTGCCTGAGCTGGTGAAGCAGGCGGCGGTGCTTCATCTGGGTAACAACTGAAACCTGCTCCGCCCGCCCGCCCGCGCCTCGCGGGAAGTAGCACCCAGCTCGACCCCTGATGGCCCGCCGCACAGCGCTTGCGGCTGTCGCTGCCTGGAACCAGCCAGACCCGACACCCACATTTCAAACAAACGATTGAAACGCGCGTAACTTCGCCGAACTGGACACCATCCACCGGTTCCGCCAGACTTCGCCCTTTCCTGTTACGTGGCACCCATGGCGAAACTGCTGGTCCTGCACGGCCCCAACCTCAACCTGCTCGGTACGCGCGAGCCGGGGGTCTATGGCCACACCACGCTGGCGCAGATCGACCAGGCCCTGCTGGCGCAGGCGCAGGCCGCCGGGCACGCGATGGAGAGCCTGCAGTCCAACGCCGAGCACGTGCTGGTGGACCGGGTGCAGGCCGCCCGTACCGACGGTACCACCTTCATCCTGATCAATCCGGCCGCGTTCACCCACACCTCGGTGGCCCTGCGCGACGCGCTGGCCGCGGTGGACGTGCCGTTCATCGAAATCCACCTGTCCAACCCGCATGCCCGCGAACCGTTCCGCCAGCACAGCTATTTCAGCGACAAGGCGGTCGGCGTGATCTGCGGCTTCGGGGCCGACAGCTACCGTTATGCCATGGACGCGGCGCTGGCCCGGCTGGCAGCGGCCTGAACCCCATTGAATTGACCCGAGCGCAACGCGCTTCCCACCACACTGACATCAAAAACAAGAGGCCCCTATGGATCTCCGCAAAATCAAGAAGCTGATCGACCTGCTGGAAGAGTCGAACCTTGCCGAAATCGAAATCAAGGAAGGCGAAGAATCCGTTCGCCTGTCGCGCGCCCCGGTCTCCGGCTACGGCATGGTGCAGGCGCCGCAGATGATGATGGCACCGGCACCGGCCCAGGCCGCCGTGCAGGCGATGCCGATGCAGTCGCCGACCGAAGCCTCCACCGGCGGCACCGCCAAGCCGGGCCCGGCCCTGCCGGAAGGCCACGTGCTGCGCTCGCCGATGGTCGGCACCTTCTACACCTCGTCCGCGCCGGACAAGCCGGCCTTCGTGTCGGTGGGCCAGCAGGTCAAGGCCGGCGAAACGCTGGCGATCATCGAAGCAATGAAGATGTTCAACCCGATCGAAGCCGATGCTTCCGGCACCATCGTGGCCATCCTGGGTGAAAACGGCCAGCCGGTCGAATTCGACCAGCCGCTGTTCGTGATCGGCTAAGGATCCGTCCATGCTCGACAAAGTCGTTATTGCCAACCGGGGTGAGATCGCGCTGCGCATCCTGCGCGCGTGCCACACCCTGGGCATCCGCACGGTGGCCGTGCATTCCACGGTCGACCGCAACCTCAAGCACGTGGCCATGGCCGACGAGTCGGTCTGCATCGGTCCGGGCCCGTCGCCGGAAAGCTACCTCAACATTCCGGCGCTGATCGCCGCGGCGGAAGTCACCGACGCCCAGGCCATCCACCCGGGCTACGGCTTCCTGTCCGAGAACGCCGACTTCGCCGAGCGCGTGGAGGAGTCCGGCTTCATCTTCATCGGCCCCAAGGCCGACACCATCCGCATGATGGGCGACAAGGTCGAAGCGATCCGCGCGATGAAGGCCGCCGGCGTGCCGTGCGTGCCCGGCTCGGGCGGCCCGCTCGGCGACGACATCGTGGCCAACACCAAGATCGCCCGTGAGATCGGCTACCCGGTCATCATCAAGGCCGCGGGCGGCGGCGGTGGCCGCGGCATGCGCGTGGTGCACGCCGAGGCGTCGCTGAAGACCTCCATCGAAACCACCAAGAGCGAGGCCAAGGCCGCGTTCGGCAATGGCGAGGTGTACATGGAGAAGTTCCTGGAAAATCCGCGCCACGTGGAGATCCAGGTGCTGGCCGACGGCCAGGGCAACGCCATCCACCTGGGTGAGCGCGACTGCTCGATGCAGCGCCGCCACCAGAAGGTGGTGGAAGAAGCGCCGGCGCCGGGCATCAGCGCCGAACAGCGCGAAGAGATCGGCAAGGTCTGCACCGAGGCGTGCGTGCGCATCGGCTATCGCGGTGCGGGCACCTTCGAGTTCCTGTACGAAGACGGCCGCTTCTACTTCATCGAAATGAACACCCGTATCCAGGTGGAACATCCGGTGACCGAAATGGTGACCGGTATCGACCTGGTGGTGGAGCAGCTGCGCATCGCCGCCGGCCACAAGCTCAGCATCAAGCAGAGCGACATCGTGCTGACCGGCCACGCCATCGAGTGCCGCATCAACGCTGAAGACGCCGAAACCTTCGTGCCGAGCCCGGGGCAGATCACCGCCTTCCATCCGCCGGGTGGCCCGGGTGTGCGCGTGGATACGCACATCTACGCCGGCTACCGCGTGCCATCGAACTACGACTCGATGATCGGCAAGCTGATCGTGCACGGCCCGGACCGCGAAACCGCGATTGCACGCATGCGCGTGGCGCTGAGCGAGATGGTGGTGGACGGCATCAAGACCAACGTCGCCCTGCAGCAGCGCATCATGCGCGACAAGGGCTTCCAGGCCGGTGGGCAGAACATCCACTACCTGGAGAAGCGTCTGGCCGAGCGCAAGAACAAGTCGATTGCGTTGACCTGATCGCGTTTGGTTGTTGGATTGCGTGGAGCCGGGCAGAGCCCGGCTCCACGCGTTTTGGGGCTAGTCCCGTAATGGGGTTGCCAGCAGGGGTTGCGCGCCGAGCGTGCCCAGCGCCTGGCGTGCGGCGCCCAGCTCTTCCAGTTGCAGTTCGCCCGGCGCCTTGCCGGTGACCTTGAACAGCACGTTGTTGCCGATCATCACCTGCGCTTCGTCCTGCAGCGAGAGCAGGCCGGTGGGGTGCGCATGCTTCTGCACCTGCAGGGTCACCACCGTTGAAGCCCCCTGTGGACCATCGCCCGCGCCTGCCGCCGCGCTTACCGCGCGTCCCCGGTCGCCACTGGCCACGAGGAAGGTGCGGCTGTAGATGATGTGGCCTTCCTGCAAGCCGGCCAGCTGCGCGGCGTCCAGCGCGAGCGCCACGTACACGCGACCCGGGTGCGGCGGGATCCGCGCCAGGCCACGGTTGATCCGCGCCACCACCTGCTCGGAGTCGCGGAACACGGGCTGCAGGCTGCCGTACTGCAGGAAGTCGTCCATTGAACGCCGACGCCACGTGAGGTAGCTGCGGATCGCGGCGCGCTGGAGCTGGCTCAGCCGCAGCCGCTCGTTATGTTCCACCGCGCTTTCATACACCTTTGCCGCTTCCAGGCTGGGCATGCCCCGGTACTCCACGTTGAATTCTGCCTGGGTCATGAAACGCCGCTCCTGTTCGGGAATGGCCCAGCGCATGTCCACGATGCGGTGCGCCAGCTGGCCGCTCCGGTGCAGGCGCGCGGCGCCGGTGGCACGCGGCAGGTACACCGATATGCGCCGGGTGTGCTTGTCCACGTCGCGGATGCGCACCCGGAAGTAGCGTTCCCGGTACCGGACGAAGTGGCGCAGGCGGCCGCCCTTTTTGCTGAAGTACCAGCCCGGCCTCCCGTCATCGGCCTGCAGTCCGCGCGCACGTGCCTGCTGCGCGTCGAGCGCCCGCCCGTAGTGTGGCTCAAGCGTGCTGGACAGCTCCGCGGAGAACTCCGGGGCCAGTGTCGCGCACCCCTCACCCGGCGACCGCCGGCAGCGCAACGTGCGTACCGGTGTGGGGGCCTTCTCACGAAGGTAGTACACACCCCCACGCTTGACCAGGTCCAGCGTGCCGATGCGCAACGCAAGGTCTTTGTCGACTGTGACCGCGTAGTAACGGCCATCCACGCAGACCGCGTTGCCGGCGCGTCCGCTGACAGCATCGTTGTAGTACAGGATGCCGTCCGGGCCGAGCAGGTCCAGGCGCAGCGTGGCGCGATCCAGTGGCCGCTGCGCCTTCACCTGCGCCGCCACCGCGTCAAACAGCGCGATGGAACTGTCCATGCGCGCAACGTGGGTCGATGCGGCCTCAAGGGACGGAGCGCGTTTCCAGGTCCAGTCGCTGCCGTCGAACTCGACATCGACGTAGCCGGTGTCGCCCAGCACCTGCAGGCGTCCTTCGCTGATCCCCAGCGCGCGCTCGCGGCCTTCGAACGGCACCAGGATGCGGCCGTCGTGCAGTTCGGCGCTGGTCTGGCGGATGCCCACCTGGGGGCCGCGCGCGCGGCGGGGGTCCTCGACCGGGTCCGGATCCAGCCGGGCAGGGCCCGGCTCTACCAGGCCTCTTGCCCCACCGAGGGCGAGGGCGGCGTCGGTCAGTTCGGCTCGGCCCAGTGGCTTGTGCTCGAGCGCGTCGGCGGTCAGGTCGAGCGCTTCTCCTGCCGTCTGCAGGGCGAAGACGCCCCGCGCGCCAATGCCGGCGGCTTCGACGATCGTGGCAGCCGCATCGCCCACCTGCAGCAGCATGCGCATGCCAGGGCCCAGCGGCGGCGCGCAGCGCACGCCTTCGTGGCGCTCCCAGGCGTTGCGGGCGTCGGTGAACAGTTCGCTCACCGGGCTGCGCAGAAGGCCCGCCACGGTGTGCAGTGCACCTGGCATGCCGGATGCGGGCGGTACGGGAATGCAGTTCGACGGCAGCAAGCGGTTTGCCGGCAGCACAGGCGGGCGACCTGTTGTGGGCGGCATGCCGGTCGCATTGGTGATCGACAGCACTGCGGCCAATGCCTGCACCGGGGTTTCAACCCGGCGGATGGCACGGGCGTCCAGCGGTTGCGGCGTGGGGGCGAAAACAGGGCGGCGGGCGTGGTGGCGACCGGTGGTGTGCCGGTGCTCGGCAGCGGAAGTGGGCATGGGCGGCTCGATGGAAGGGCGTGCCCGATGAAATCGAAGCTACGCGCTCCTGTCCAAGCGACGCTGCCTACCTCAATCGCAGAATCGATAGATGCTGTGAATCATCGTGACGCAATCGGCACGATCAGCGCATGATCGGACCCGGCACAGGGTGCCGGGCCCGTATCGTCAGCGGGCGGCGTCGGCCGCGGTGACCTCGGCCGCGGTGACCTGGGTGTCCTTGACCGGTGCCACGCCGAGCGACGAGGTCGGGTCGACGATCACCATGGTTTCGGTGGAGCCATCCGGCCACACCACCTGGAAGGTGCTGCCGGCTGGCAGCGAGGCGAACGGCATGCCGCTCTGCGCGCGGTACACCGCCGCGACCTGGCTGGCACCGGCACGGCGCACGTCTTCCTGCGTCTTCACCGAGGTGAGTGTCACCTTGGACAACTGCCGGTACCGGTCATCGTAGGTATCGATCATCACCAGCCCCACCGCGCCGGCCGAGTACGCCACGAACAGCGCCACCCAGAACCAGAATTTCGCACCATGCAGGAATCGACGGTAATTCATGCGCGGCCACTCCGCTTGATCAACTGTTCAACCAACGTCTTCATTTTTCCCGCACCTTGCCGCGATACCGCGGCGTCATACACGAATGTGGAAAAGTCCTGCCCACCGTCCTGCGAACAGATCCCTCCGTTCGCACAGAAATTGTTCATCAACACACTGTCCGGCCCGCAGGCCATGCCCAGTTCGCAGGCCGCAAGGCGCCACGCCAGCTCACTGAACTGATCACCCGCCACCAGGCCCTGCAGCGCGGCGTCGCCACTGGCGCGCTGGCCCATGGCCGTGGATATCGCCATGTACGCTTCCGGATCGCGCGAATCCATCACCCGCTCGACCAGGTTGCGACGGTACTCAGGGCCATCCTTCAACGGCTGGCCGTCGGCGAACAGCGCCGCTTCGGCGGCCAGGTTGCCCGCGCGTGCGGCCAGCGTGCGCTGGGTCAGGATCAGGCTGCGACCCAGCCCATCGCTGGACACGAACCCGGCACAGCGCCGCGCCACGCGTTCGCGTGCCTGCACCATCGGTGCCGACGCGTTCATGCCCATGCCGGTCAGCAGGGTGTTGTCGAGCTGGTAACCGCCCGGGTCCATCGCATAGATGGCGCAGTAGTCGTACACGCGGCTGACCATCCAGCCGGCCTCGGCATTGCCGTTGGCCGCCTGCAGGCGCAGGCGCTGCGCATAGGCGAACAGGTCGGTGTCGCCCTCGATGTCGGCGCGGATGTCCAGCGGCAACCCCGACGGCACCGCAGCGCTACGCTCGCTGGTCAGCAACTGGCGCGCCAGCTGCTGGGCCTGCTGCGGGATCATCGTGCCGCCGGCGGTCGGCGTTTCGTTGGCGGCCGCAGGTGCCTCGTCCAGATGCAGCGCACGGCCGCCCGCGCGATACCCCACCACTCCCAGCAAGGCCAGGGCCGGTACCACCAGCAGCCAGGTTTTGAGGGTGGGCACGAGGGCCATTCAGGGGAACCGGTTCGCGGAACAAGCGCCGCAGGCTGCGGAGTTTAGCAATGACGCTTCCTGCTGTCTGAACACGGCATCCCATTGATTCTCAAGCCGGGTGGAGACCGAAGCTGCCGCCGCCCGGCGCAATGGTCTAGCATTCACCGTTTTCCGCAGGTTGTTACCGACATGCCGTTCCTGGAACTCACCCTCCACTGCACCGAAGCCACCCAGCCCCGCTACGAGAACGCGCTGGACGACGTCGGCGCGCTGGCGGTGACCCTGCTCGACGCCGATGCCGATACCAGCAACGAGCGCGCCATCCTGGAGCCCGGCGTGGGCGAAACGCCGCTGTGGAACGATCTGGTGCTGAGCGCCCTGTTCCCGTCCGACACCAATGCGCTGGCGCTGCTTGCCGCCCTGGAGGCGTTCGACCCGGGCCTGGAATGGAGTACCGCCAGTTTCCGCGCGGTGCAGGACGAGGACTGGGAACGTGCCTGGCTCGACCAGTTCCAGCCGATGGCGTTCGGCGAGCGCACCTGGATCGTGCCGTGGAACCATGAACTGCCGGACGCCGCGCAGGCCGCCGACGCGTCCGTGGTGCGCCTGGACCCGGGCCTGGCGTTCGGTTCGGGCACCCACCCCACCACCGCGCTGTGCCTGCGCTGGCTGGACGGGCTGGCCGCCGAGGGCGCGTTGGCCGGGCAGACTGTGCTGGACTTCGGCTGCGGCTCGGGAATCCTGGCGCTGGCCGCGCTCAAGCTCGGCGCCGCCCGCGCGGTGGGCGTGGACAACGACCCGCAGGCGGTGATCGCCACCGGCGACAATGCCGAACGCAACGGCCTGCAGGACCAGGTGCGGGTCTTCCTGCCCTCCGACGAACCCCAGGCGACCTACCCGGTGGTGGTGGCCAACATCCTGGCGTCCGCGCTGGATGCCCTGGCCGACATCCTCGCCGCGCGCGTGGCGCCGGCTGGCCGGATCGCGCTGTCGGGCATCCTGCACGGACAGGAAGACGAACTGCTGGTGCGTTACGCACCGTGGTTCGAGCAGCTTGAAGTGGCCCAGGACGGCGACTGGATGCGCATCACCGGCATCCGTCGTGCTTGAATGAGGCACCTTCGCCCGGCGCTGACCCGATGACCGAGTCCACCCCGCCCCCGCGCCGCCCGCTGGCCACGTTCCTGCGTGCGTCTTCTGCGGCACCTTCGGATGACGCCACGGTGCCGCCGACGGACGCCGTCGGGACGACAGCGGACAAGGAACGGGACACGGAAGTGGACAGCGTGTCGGACAACCCGGTCAGCGCAAGCGACCGCGAGGACATCGCTGCGCCGGATGCAGCCATCGAACCGGTTGTCGCCGAAGCGGTCCCCTTCGACAGCGCGGACGACAGCGTTGCGCACGATGCCGCAGGCGATGAAGCGTTCAGGCGTTTGGCGGAGCAGCCTGAAGCGGAGGCGGCACCCGCCGCGCCCAGCTTCATGCGCGCACCCGAAGCGCCGTTGCCCACCCCGCGCTGGCAGTGGGGACTGGTGGCGGGCCTGGTCGTGGTGCTGGCGCTGCAGATCGCCGTGGCCGACCGCGCGCGGCTGGCCGCCGACGCCGGCAGCCGCCCGTGGATCGCCGGGCTGTGCAGCGTGCTGCGCTGCAGCCTGCCGGCGTGGCGGGAACCCACCGCCTTCAGCATGATCGGCCGCGACGTGCGCCCGGTGCCAGGCCAGGCCGGGACCCTGCAGGTGCAGGCCAGCTTCCGCAACGATGCGCGCTGGGCACAGGGCTGGCCGTCGCTGCGGCTGTCGCTGTCCGACGCCGATGGCCGCGTGATCGGCACCCGCGTGTTCGCCCCGCAGGACTACCTGGACCCCTCTGCGGACGCCGCAGCGGTGCTGGAACCGGGCCAGAGCGCGCAGATCGCGTTCCGGGTGCGCGAGCCGGCCGCCTCCACCGTCGCATTCACCTTCGAATTCCTGTAACCCGGCATCCTGTCGGCGAGCGTGGCGGGGCGGCGGCGCACGCGCTAGACTGACCCCCTCCAAATTTTCCGCCAGGGTTGTGGTCCGCCCTGGCTTCGCACCGGGATCCTTCTTGAACGCAGTCCTTTCTCGTCCTGACAATAGTCGTGGCGCGCCGAAGCCGCCGCTGCGCGAACACGTGGCCCAGTCGGTGCGTCGCTACCTGCGCGACCTGGATGGCTGCGACGCGGACGACGTGTACGAAATCGTGCTGCGCGAGATGGAAATCCCGCTTTTCGTGGAGGTGCTCAACCACTGCGAAGGCAACCAGAGCCGTGCGGCGTCGATGCTGGGCATCCACCGCGCCACCCTGCGCAAGAAGCTGAAGGAATACGGCATCGCCACCTGATGCCCGGGGGTGGTCGGGACGGCCTACAATATGGGCCCGCTCCGCTTCGATCTCCTGCCCCCATGAGTTCCGATCTGCTGCCCGTGCGCCGGGCCCTGCTTTCCGTTTCCGACAAGACCGGCCTGCTTGACCTGGCCCGTGCACTGGCTGCGCGCAACGTCGAACTGCTTTCCACCGGCGGCACCGCCAAGGCCATCCGCGACGCGGGCCTGCCGGTCAAGGACGTGGCCGATGTCACCGGCTTCCCGGAAATGATGGACGGCCGGGTCAAGACGCTGCACCCGCTGGTACACGGTGGCCTGCTCGGCCGCGCCGGCCAGGACGAAGCGGTGATGGCCGAACACGGCATCGCGCCGATCGACCTGCTGGTGCTGAACCTGTATCCGTTCGAGAGCGTCACCGCCAACGCGGACTGCACGCTGGCCGATGCGGTGGAAAACATCGACATCGGTGGGCCGGCCATGCTGCGTTCGGCCGCCAAGAACTTCGCGCGCGTCGCGGTGGCCACCGACCCCTCGCAGTACGCTGAACTGCTGGCCGAGCTCGATGCGAATGATGGCAAGCTCTCGGCCGCCAAGCGCTTCGCGCTGTCGGTCGCCGCGTTCAACCGCGTGGCCCAGTACGACGCGGCGATCAGCAACTACCTGTCGGCCGTCACCGCGACCGACGCGGCCGTGCCGCTGCGCACCGAATTCCCGGCGCAGATGAACTCCAGCTTCGTGAAGGTGATGGACCTGCGCTACGGCGAAAACCCGCACCAGGCCGGCGCGTTCTACCGCGACCTGTACCCGGTGCCGGGCACGCTGGCCACGTTCCAGCAGCTGCAGGGCAAGGAACTGAGCTACAACAACCTGGCCGACGCCGACGCGGCGTGGGAATGCGTGCGCCAGTTCGACGCGCCGGCCTGCGTCATCGTCAAGCACGCCAACCCGTGCGGCGTGGCCGTGGGCGCCGGCAACGGCGATGCCTATGAACTGGCCTACGCGCCCGACCCGACCAGCGCGTTCGGCGGCATCATCGCCTTCAACAAGCCGCTGGATGCGGCCACCGCCAAGGTGATCCTGGACCGCCAGTTCGTTGAAGTGCTGATCGCGCCGGACTACGAACCGGCCGCGCTGGAATACGCGCAGAAGAAGGCCAACGTGCGCGTGCTGCGCATTCCGCACGGCGAGGGCCGCAACAACTACGACACCAAGCGCATCGGTTCGGGCCTGCTGGTACAGAGCGCGGACAACCGTGGCATGAGCCGCGACGAGCTCACGGTGGTCAGCAAGGTTGCACCGACCGACAAGCAGTTCGCCGATCTGCTGTTCGCCTGGAACGTGGCCAAGTTCGTGAAGTCCAATGCGATCGTGTATGCAAAGGACAGCCGCACGATTGGCGTAGGCGCCGGCCAGATGAGCCGCGTGTACTCGGCGCGCATCGCCGGCATCAAGGCGGCCGATGCGAACCTGGTGGTGGAAGGTTCGGTGATGGCATCGGATGCATTCTTCCCGTTCCGCGACGGCATCGACGCTGCTGCGGCTGCCGGCATCAAGGCGGTGATCCAGCCGGGGGGTTCGATGCGCGACGCTGAAGTCATCGCGGCAGCCGACGAACATGGGCTGGCGATGGTGTTTACCGGCGTGCGTCACTTCCGGCATTGACGGATCGGCGTAAGGTAGGTGCCGACGTATTGTCGGCGCCTGCTGACGGAACCTGACCGGACTTTGGGGTGATCGCATGACCGACAACTATGGCGAGCTGATTCTGTACCGCACTGAAGACGGGCGGACAGCCGTTCACTTGCGCGCAGAAGGTGGAACTGTCTGGTTGACGCAGGCCCAGCTTGCCGAGCTGTTCGACACCACCAAGCAGAACGTGAGTCTTCACATCCGCAACATCCTGGAAGATGGGGAGTTGCAGGCTGAGGGAACCGTCAAGGATTACTTGACAGTTCAAACCGAAGGCGCGCGAAAGGTCAGCAGATCCGTTCAGCTGTATCGGCTGGAGATGATTATGGCGGTGGGCTTCCGGGTCCGTTCCCCTCGGGGGAGCCAGTTCCGTCGATGGGCCAGCGACTTCCTGTCCGAATACCTCGTCAAGGGTTTCGTGCTGGACGACCAGCGGCTCAAGGACGCCGAGCGCGCGGACTACTTCAAAGAGCTGCTGCACCGCATCCGCGATATCCGCAGCTCCGAGAAGCGCTTCTACCAGACGCTACGCGACCTGTTCAAAGCCAGCAGTACCGACTACGACGGCACTGCCAGTACCGCCAAGACGTTCTTTGCCACCATCCAGAACAAGCTGGTCCATGCCGTCACGGGCTGCACCGCCGCCCAACTGATCGTGGAGCGTGCTGACCCCAGTGCACCTCAAATGGGGCTGACCAATTGGACAGGCGAAAGACCCCGGAAGTCGGATGTAGTCGTCTCCAAGAACTACCTGCTTCAACAGGAACTCGAGCAGCTCAATAGACTGGTTTCCATGTTCCTTGACTTCGCCGAGGACCGCGCCGAACGTCGCGTGGAAACCCGCATGTCGGACTGGATCAAGCAGACCGACCGATTCCTTGATTTCAATGAGCGCGCAATTCTGGACGGTCCCGGCAACGTATCGAACGTTCAGATGGAAGCCATCATCTCGGAGCGCTACGCGGAGTTCGACGCGATGCGACGAGCCACGTTAGCGATGGCTGCCGAACGCGAAGCCGAGCTGGATCTGCAATCGCTCACTGCCGAAGCAAAGCGCGTGGCGTCCAGCAAGAAATCGGCTGACTGAATCCTCCACCCTCTACCTCCTTGTTATCCAGGACACCCACTCAATGAAAATCCTCGTCATCGGCTCCGGCGGCCGTGAACATGCGCTGGCCTGGAAGCTGGCCCAGTCTCCCCGTGTCAGCGAAGTGCTGGTGGCGCCAGGCAATGCGGGTACGGCAACTGAAGCCAGGTGCCGCAATATGGCGGTGAAGGTCACCGACCTGGACGGCCTGCTGGAGCTGGTCCAGGAAGAGGGCGTTGAACTGACCGTGGTGGGTCCGGAAGTGCCGCTGGTGGCGGGCGTGGTGGATCGTTTCCGCGCTGCGGGGCACCGCATTTTCGGGCCGACCGCCGCTGCCGCGCAGCTGGAAGGCAGCAAGGCCTACGCCAAGGACTTCCTGGCCCGCCACGGCATTCCCACCGCGTTCTATGCGGTGCACACCGAGGTGGACGCGGCGCTGGCCTACCTTCGCGAGAAGGGCGCGCCGATCGTGGTCAAGGCCGACGGCCTGGCCGCGGGCAAGGGCGTGATCGTGGCGATGACCCAGCAGGAAGCCGAGGATGCGGTGCGCGACATGCTGTCGGGTAATGCCTTCGGCGACGCCGGCGCACGCGTGGTGATCGAAGAGTTCCTCGACGGCGAGGAAGCCAGCTTCATCTCGATGGTCGATGGCGCCACCGCGTTGCCGATGGCGACCTCGCAGGACCACAAGCGCGTTGGCGACGGCGACACCGGCCCCAACACCGGTGGCATGGGCGCGTACTCGCCGGCACCGGTGGTGACCGATGAGGTGCATGCGCGGGTGATGCGCGAGGTGGTCAATCCCACCGTGCAGGGCATGATCGCCGACGGCATTCCGTTTACCGGGTTCCTCTATGCGGGCCTGATGATCGATGCCAGCGGCGCGCCGAAGGTGATCGAGTTCAACGTGCGCTTCGGCGACCCGGAGACCCAGCCGGTGATGCTGCGCCTGCAGTCGGACCTGGTGGAACTGGTCGAAGCGGCCATCGATGTGCGCCTGCATGAAGTAGACGCGCAGTGGGACGCGCGCCCGTCGCTGGGCGTGGTGATGGCGGCCTCGCCCTACCCCGAAGCGCCGATCACCGGCGATGTCATCCACGGCCTGGACCAGGTGCCGTCGACCGCCAAGGTGTTCCATGCCGGCACCACGCTGGACGCGCACGGCCAGGTGCTCAGCGCCGGTGGCCGCGTGCTGTGCGTGGCGGCGTTGGGCGACAGCGTGGGCGATGCGCAGGCCAATGCGTATGCAGGCGTGGCGAAGATCACGTGGGACCACGAGTTCCATCGCAACGACATCGGCTGGCGTGCGATCGCGCGCGAACAGGCCTGACCCCACGATCGAACGGACAACAAAAAACCCGGCATTGCCGGGTTTTTTGTCTGGTGCGTTGAACCTGCATCAGGCAGTAAACAGCGCCTTCATCTTCTTCAGCGCGTTCGCTTCGACCTGGCGGATGCGTTCGGCGGAAACGCCGTACTCGTCGGCCAGTTCCTGCAGGGTGACCTTGCTGTCGGCGTCCAGCCAGCGGCGACGGATGATGTCGCGCGAGCGGGCGTCGAGCTCGGCCAAGCCCTCGCGCAGCAACTCCAACTGGTTGTCTTCGCTGTCGGCACGCTCGTAGGCCTGCGACGGATCTTCGTCGTTGGCGACCAGGAACGCAGCCGGCGACGGCGGCGCGTGGTCGTTGTCTTCGTCGGTCGGTGCGTCGAATCCGATATCGCGGCCAGACAGGCGCGATTCCATCTCGAGCACTTCGCGCTCGGACACGTTGAGGTCCTTGGCCACGGCGGTGACTTCGGCCGCGTTCATCCAGCCCAGGCGGGTCTTGGACTTGCGCAGGTTGAAGAACAGCTTGCGCTGCGCCTTGGTCGTGGCGACCTTGACGATGCGCCAGTTCTTCAGGATGAACTCGTGCATTTCGGCACGGATCCAGTGCACGGCGAAGGAGACCAGGCGAACGCCCATGTCCGGGTCGAAGCGCTTCACCGCCTTCATCAGGCCGATGTTGCCTTCCTGGATCAGGTCGCCCAGCGCAAGGCCGTAGCCGTTGTAGCCACGGGCCACGTGCACCACGAAGCGCAGGTGGGAATGGACCAGCTCGCGCGCGGCGTCCAGGTCCTGCTCGTCGCGGAAGCGGCGGGCCAGGTCCTGCTCGTCATCGACCGTCAACACCGGGATCTGGTGCACGGCGCCGATGTAGGCGTCCAGCGAACCGAGCGCACTGGGAATCGGAAGATTGTTTGCCACAAGGGCAGTAGACATGTTCTGGCTCATAGGTTGGCATTTTAGCAGTCACGGAATTGGACTGCTAAGGGGTGGAAAAGTTCCAGCGTCTCACTGATGAAACGATGGATCGGATCACCCCTCTAACCTACAGGGAAATGGTGACACTGGCGAGTGGGCCCGCCCAGGAAGAAACTCCAATGAATTCATGCATTTGAGGCTGATCGCGTCATGATTTCGTGGTTTGGGCCAGACAATCCCGTCCCGAGAGACGCATTCAGCATGGAAACGTTGCCAGTCGTTCAGCCCCCCAAGGCGCCCGACCCGGCCTTCGGACAGTCCGCGAAGCCAGGCAGGGCCTAGCTCTACCCCAAGAAAAGCATCCGAAGCCGACACCCGAAGCCGCCATCTCCGGTAGTGCCACGCCATGCGTGTCAAGCCAGACAATGCCGAAGCCGCGAGCCGCCACGCGTGTCAAGCCAGACAACACCGAAGCCTAGTAATACCCCGAAAGGTTCAGGAAGAACCCTTTGCTTTCATACCGCAGCTCGGTCAGGTCATCGCTGAACTCGGTGAAGTTGTACCCCGCGCCGATCTTGAAGTTCTGCCCCACCTGCCGGTCCACCCCCACCAGCCAGCCCTTCCTGTCGCCCCCCTCGCGCACGTCCAGCCAGCGGTACTCGCCCATCGCCTCCCACTGCGCGAACAACCGGTAGCGCAGCTGCAGGGCCGAGAAGTTGACCCGGCTGTCCAGCCACGCACCCTCGCCACGCCCGGTGCGGTAGTCACCCCAGCGCCCGGCCAGCTTGGCCGCCAGCTCCCAGCGGTCGCTCAGCTGCATCACCCCTTCGAACGAGAGGATCCGCGACTTCTGGTCGTACACGTTGCCACCTTCCTGGCCCAGCGACGCCACGTCATACAGGTAGGTGTACTTGCCGAACGCCGCCCAGCGCGTGTTGTCGTGCGGGCGCCACGCAAAGCCCAGGTTGGACTCGACCAGTTTCGCGTCGGCCAACGGGTTGCGTGCGTCGTCGGTGTCGGCGTAGTTGGCGCGCAGCGCGATGCGCCAGTCTTCGTTGACCTTGTACAGCAGCCGGTTGGTGGTCACCCACTGGCGGCGCTCTTCGGCACCTTCGTCGCGACGGTACTCCAGCTTGCTGGTCCACTGCGTATTGGCGTCGGTACGTCCGCCATTGACGCTGTACGCGCGGCGGTCGACCCGGCCGGTGGTGGCATCCAGGTTGCCGTCCATCACGCTGAAGCCCAGTGTCCAGCCCTGCGACGGATAGAAATCCATGCCGAAGGTGTTGACCAGCCCGGCACTCTCGTCACGGCGGTCTTTCAGGTACTGGCTTTCGTTGAACACGTTGACCTGGTTGCTCAGCCGCCAGCGCTGGCCCAGCGTCCACCCCGACTGCAGCCCGGTGTCGTTGTACAGCGGATCGGTGGTGGTCCGGTCGGTGCTGTAGGTGTAGTTTCCGTAGAAGCTGTGCTCGGGCGTCATCCAGTACTCGCCTTCGAGCTTGGCGCCTTCGCCGCGGCTGCCGCTGCTGACTTCCGCGCCCAGGCTGGAGCGGTTGCCGAACAGGTAACGCGCGCCCAGCGTGGCCAGGTTGTTGTCTTCGTAGGCGCCGCCATCGTCGTCCACGGTCAGCTGCCCTACCCCGTACAGCTCCCACTTGGCGCCCAGGCGCTGCCGGTAGCTCAACGCGGCCAGCGTACCGGCGACATCGATACCGGCGTTCTCTTCCTGCACCCGGCGCAGCTCAGCGCCGAGCTGGCCGTCGTTGCCCAGCCGCCAGTCCAGCGTCAGCTGCGACTGCTCCACCGCCACCTCGCCCCGCTCGGCACGGCTGTAGCGGCCGTACAGACTGAGGTTGTCGGTGAAGTAGCCGAGGAACTCCGCGCCGTACTCTTCCAGCGCCAGCCCGCTGTCCATGCGCGAGACCGAGAACCCGGCATCGACGTCGCGCCACCACGCGCCCATGCTCCAGTCTTGTTCGGTCCAGCCCAGTTCGCGCAGGTTGGCACGCGCCTCGACCGCACGCGCGTCGCCCTTCCGGTCGGGACTGACCGGGTTGCGCTGGATGAAGCTCAGGCCGCCGTTGTCCGAATAGAAGATCGGTGCGGCCGTGGCTTCGGTGCGGGTCTGTTCCAGCTTCAGGTAGGTGCCGCGCCCGGCCTGCAGGGTCAGGTCGGCGCCCATCAGGCTGTAGTCGTCGCCACTGCGGTTCTCGTCGACGTACGTGCCCCCCAGTGCCACGTGGTCGCCGAGCCACTGCTTGCCGCGCACGCCCGCGCTGACGTCGTCGGTACTGAAGCCGAGCGGGATGTACTCGTAGTCCACCAGCAGCAGCTGGTCGTAGCCGTCCAGCGGCGTGTCGCGGGTCAACGTGCGCACGTTCTCGCGGGTGATCTGCGCCAGCGCGCGGGTCAGGAACAGGCGGCCCTGGATCTCGTTGATCTCGTAATCCACGCCCCGGGTCAGATTGGTGCGCACCTCGGTGCGCCCGGTGGTGCGGTCGCGTACTTCCAGCACCACCTGTTCCGAACCGGGCAGCAGGTCGGTATGGCGCAGGTAGTACAGGCTGCCGCCGGTGCCGAGGAATTCGCTGTGGCCCAGCGCGGACTGCGCTTCGGAACCGAACGCCTTCAGCAGCGAACGCGGATCGCCCAGCGGGGTGGTGGCGCGCGAACGCCAGCTCACGGCCGCGCCGTAAAGCGAACGCACGTACTGCCCGTATTCGGTGCCGGTGAAGCCGGTGGCGAAGTTGCCCCACAACGCCTGGTTCTGGTCCCAATCCACGCGCACGTACAACCGGCCCTGGGTGTCCACGTCGCGGTAGGTGGTCGAATCGTCGCCGTACACCGGGTAGTACTGGTCCGGATCGAGGCGGCGGAACACATCGCGCGCGTCGGCATCGAGGAAGCCATCGAACAGGCGCTTCAACTCCTGGTCGTAGGTGTCGGCCTGCGCGGTCACCAGGTACTTCCCGCGATACTTGCTCTTCAGGTAGAACGCGAGCCGCCCCTCGCTGAGGAAGCTGTCGTCCTGGTCGCGGTCGGCCGCGAGCGGGTCGAGGTTGCCGCTGGCGGTGTTGCTGGACAGCGTCACGTCGGCCAGCGCCACCAGGAAGCGGTAGCTGCCGGTCACGTCCACGTCCAGGGTGCGGGTCAGGGTCGGCGCGTCCAGCGCCTCCACCTGCACGCTGTAGCGGTGCTGGCCGATCGGCTCCAGGAACTCGGCGGCGAACTTCTGCTCCAGGTCCACCGGGAAGCTCTGCCCGTTGATCATCACCCGCGCGTTCGGGCTGAGGCCGCGCCCATAGACGCGCACGCGCGAACCGTAGATCGGGATGTTCTGCTGGCGCAGCGCGTTCTGACCGTAGATCGCATTGCTGAGCTGCTGCGCCTGCGCGTCATCGCCGCTGAGCACGCGGCCCAGCGAACGCTGCACGTCATCGCGCACCAATTGGGTACCGCGTTCGTAGTCGGTGGGCAGCACCAGCTGGAAGCGCTGCACGCTGGTTTCGTCGAAGGAACCGTCGCGCCCGTAGGCGCGGGCGATGTACTGCAGGTCGTCGCCCACGCGCAGGTTGAGGTTGTCCGGCAGCTGGCCATCCCACTCGGTGTTGGCCACGTAGTCCACGGGCATGTCGATGCGTGCCAGCGGCGTCACCAGGTCGGTGTCGCTGCCGCGGTAGATCACCACCTCGAGCCGTTCGATGAACGAGGAATAGTTGTTGTACCCGTGGAAACGCAGTGGCCTGGTCAACCGCCCGTTCTCGAACGGCGCCATCGAACCGGTCTGCACGTTGAGCACCGGCGCGGACAGGGCCGGATCTTCGGTGGCCCACACCACCGCGCCGTCAGGCAGCTCGGTGGACGAAGCGGTGAGCGAACCGGGCGCTTCAGCGACCGGCGCCGCCTCCGCTGCGGCAGGGTGTACCTGCAGCAGCAGGTCATTGCCCTGTCGGCACCCGTCCACGCCGCACAGCGTGGCGGGTACGTCCGGCACGGGTTGGGCCTGCTGGGCCCAGGCTGACGGCAGCCAGAGGACCAGCAGGAACATCAGGGCGCTGAATGAGGTCTTGGTGGTCATGGTCATCTCCTCAGCGATCCGCACGGGTGGCGGGGCGGTCGGGTGCAGCGGGCTGCACCTGGACCTGCACATGCGCGGCGACGTCGGCAGGCAGGCGCGGCAGCAGCGCGTTCCGCAGTGCTTCGGCGCGCTGTGCGGCCAGCGCGGGCGTCGCCTGCCCCTTCGCAACGTCGACCCGTCCGCCGCCCTGGGCCTGCAGCGTGCCTGCGGCATGCGCCAACACCGCTTCGGCGGCGGCACCCAACATGGCCTGGCCCGGAACGAACAGCGCTTCCCCGACCTCCAGCACCTTCTGTGGGCCTTGCGGTGGCCCTTCGCCCAGTTTTCCCTCCGGCATGGCCACACCGAAGTCGAAGCGCACCGGCAGCCCCGGGGTGATCCGGCGTACCAGCGGATTGCGCGTGGTGAAGCGCGCCTCGGCCGGCAGCGTGGTCGGATCCACCTTGAGGATGAAGTTGCGTCCGCGTGCCTGGCCGCCGTTGATGCCGACCAGGTGGTAGCGACCCCAGGCGTCGGTCTCGATCACCAGGCCCTCCACCGACACCACGCGAACGCCGGGAATGCCGCGTTCGCCGGGATCCTGTGCGCCGTTGCCATTGCGGTCGTCGAACACGCTGCCAATGACCAGGCTTTCGTCCAGCAGCGGGTCGCCGATCACCTCGACATCGGCCGAGGCCACGTTGCTGATGGTGGTTCCCAGCACATCGTTGGCGGTGATGCGGTTGGTGTGGATGCCCATGCCCACGCCAGCACCCACCCGCAGGTAGTAAACCAGCGTGGCGGTGCCACCGGCCGGGACATCCACGCCGTCGATGCGCAGCGGGGCCACGCCACTGGCGCGGGCCGCGTTGTCGGCATCGCGGGCTTCGAAGCCACCCGGGATGAAGGTGAAGCCGCTCGGCAGCGTGTCGTACAGGGTCGCGCCCAGTGCATCGACATCGCCCATGTTTTCCACGGTGACCACGTAGCGCACCACATCGCCCACCTGCACGCTGCGCTGGGTGGCCTGCTTGGTCAGCCGCAGCACGATCGTATCGGCGGTGACCACCACGTTGACCCAGCCCTCCACGCAGACCGGCGTGGGCAGCGAGCGGTCGCAGATGTTGTAGCTGAAGTTGTCCAGCCCGCTGTAGCCGACGAACGCGGTGTAGACGCAGTCGCCGTTCGCGCAGGTGGCACGCCCACTCGAGGCGGCCCGACCCAGGCGCATGGAGGCCGGGTTGATGCGCGCGCCGCTGGTGGTGAGGTTGTCCAGCAGCGGCACGGTGGTGGTGGTGCCGCTGAGCACGGTGATGTTCTCGTCCACCACGTCCACGTCGTTGACCTGCACCTGCACGTTGACCGTCGCGGTGCTGCAGTCCGGCGGCGAGGCCTGGTTGCAGACGGTGTAGGTGAAGCTGTCGGCGCCGCTGTAATCGGGCGTTGGCGTGTAGCGCACGCTGCCACCGGGCAGGACGACCGCCGTGCCCGAGGTGGGCGCGGTGCCGATGGTCACGGCCACGGTGGTTGGATCCAGCGCTGCGCCGTTGGCCTGGTCATTGGCCAGCACCGGAACATCCACTGCCATCTCCTGCGGCGTGGTGGCCTGGTCGTCCGCCGCCACCGGCACCACGTTCGGTGCAGCGGCCAGGGTCACCGAGAGCGTGCCGGTGTCGCACACGGTCGGCTGCGCCACCAGGCAGATCTGGTAGGTGGTCGTGTAGGTGCTGCCCGGGGTACCCGGCGCCACGGTCACACTGCCATCGGGCTGGATGGTCAGCGCCGGCGTATTGACCGGAGTCAGGATCACGCTCGCCGGGTCGACCGGCGCGCCGTTGAGGGTGTCGTTGTCCAGCACGTTGCCCAGGCCACTGCCGCCGCCCGGGGGCGCATCGGGCACGTTGTCGTCGGCCGCCACCACCACACCCGCGTTGGCCAGGGTGACCGACACCGTGCCGACGTCGCACACCGCCGGCTGCGCCACCAGGCAGATCTGGTAGGTGGTGGTGTAGGTGGTGCCGGGCGTACCGGCCGCCACATCCACGCGGCCATCGGGCTGGATGGTGATCGCTGCGGTGTTGGCCGGGGTGAGCACCACGGTGGCCGGATCGAGTGCCACGCTGTTGTAGGTGTCGTTGGTCAACACGTTGGCTACACCGGTTGCACCAGCGACCGGCACGTTGGCTACGGTGTCATCCACCGCATCGAGCAGGCCCGGCGTGCTGGCCAGGGTGACAGACACGGTGCCGATGTCGCATACCGCCGGTTGTGCAACCAGACAGATGCGATAGGTCGTGGTGTAGGTAACGCCCGGCGTACCGGCCGCCACGTCCAGACTGCCGTTGGGCTGGATGGTCAGCGCGGTGGTGTTGTTGGGCGTGAGCTGCACGGTGGAGGGATCGAGCGCGGCGCCGTTGAAGGTGTCGTTGGCCAGCACGTTCACCACACCGAGCGCACCGGTGGCCGGCACGTTGGTGAGCGTATCGTCCACCGCATCCGGCGCGGAAGCCGCTCCTACCGCGATCGACAGCGTCGCGGTGTCGCACGCTCCCGCATAGGGCGACGGCAGGCAGACCTGGTAGATGAAGCTGTCGGGGCCGGTGAAGCCGGACACGGGGGTGTAGACGTAGCTGCCACTGGCATTGAGCACCACCGTGCCCTGGGCCGGGGCGGTCACCAGGCTGTACGCGGCAGTCGGCGGCGCGTTGTCGTTGCCCGCCAGGTTGCCACTCACGGCCTGCCCGCTGGGCGTGCTGACGGTGTCATTGACCGCATCCGGACGGACCAGCACCAGCGCGGTGGCGGTATCGCAGTTCGCCGCGTTGGTGGTTTCGCAGATCTGGTACTGGAGCTGCACCGCGCCGGCGGCGGCACTGCCGGCGATGCTGATGACGCCGTTGCTGTCGATGCTGATGCCCGCCGGCGGGGCGACCAGGGTCACCACCACCTGCGCCGGCTGCACCGGCACGGTGTTGAGGGTGTCGTTGGCCAGCACCGACGGCGTGGTGCCCCCACCACCGGGCAGCGTGGGCGATCCGCTGAAGTTGTCATTGACTGCATCCAGCGAACTGGCGGTGACCGTCAGCGCGACGGTCGCGGTATCGCACACGTTGAGGTTGGGCGCCGGCAGGCAGACCTGGTAGGTGAAGGTGTCGCTGCCGGTGAAGCCTGCGGTGGGCGTATAGCTGATGGTGTTGTCGCCGTTGACTACGGCAGTGCCATTGGTCGGCGGCACCAGCACCGTGAACACGGGGTTTGCCGGCAGCGTGTCGTTGGTGGCGACGCTGAGCACCGTGGTGCCGGTCCCTGCAGACAAGGTGTCGTCGGCCGCGTCGGGTCGTACCGCGACCACCGCAGTGGACTGCGCGCAGTTGGTCGGCACTGCGATTTCGCAGACCTGGTAGTTGAGGGTGGCGGCGGCCGGGGTCGTGCCCGCCACGACCGTCACCACGCCATTGGCGGCCATGCTGTACCCCGCGACCGGGGTCACCAGCGATGCAGCCACCGGCGTGGTGCCCGGCACGATCGGCGCACCATTGAAGGTGTCGTTGAGCAGCACGCTTGCGGTGGTGCCACCGCTGGCCGGTGCAATCGGCGCGGCGGTGAAGTCGTCGGCGGATGCGGTGATGCTGCTGGTACCTACCGTCACGGTGACCGTGGCGGTGTCGCACACCGCCGCGCCGGGCGCTGGCAGGCACAGCTGATAGGTGAAGGTGTCCGGACCGGTGAAGCCGGCAGTGGGCGTATAGCTGATGGTGCCGTCGCCGTTGACGGTCGCGGTCCCGTTGGTGGGCGCCACCGCAACCGTGACCGTCGGATTGACCGGTGCAGTGTCGTTGGCGAGGACGTTCAGTACGGTGGTGGTGCCGGCGGTGGCCGACAGGGCGTCGGCCACCGCATCCGGGCTGACCGCGACCACGGCGGTGGCACCGGCGCAGTTGGTCGGCACCGCGTTCTCGCAGACCTGGTAGTTCAGGCTGACCGCCGCAGGCGTGGTGCCGGCGGCGACGCTGATCACGCCGTTGGCGGCCATGGTGTAGCCGGGTACCGGCGAGGACAGTGTTGCAGTCACTGGCGTGGTGCCCGGCACGATGGCAACGCCGTTGAAGCTGTCGTTCAGAAGTACGCTGGCGGTGCTTCCGCCAGCGGCGGGTGCGATGGGTGTTGCGGTGAAGTCGTCGTTGCTGGCGGTGAGCGTGGTGGCGCTGACCGTGACCGCCACGCTGGCGGTGTCGCAGACGCCAGCACCCGGCGCCGGCAGGCAAAGCTGGTAGGTGAACGCGTCGGCGCCGACAAAGCCCGCGGTCGGCGTATAGGTGACGCTGCCGTCGCCGTTGGCCACGGCCTGGCCGTTGGACGGTGCGCTGACAATGCTCACGACCGGATTGAACGGCGCTGCGTCGTTGCCCAGCACGTTGAGCACGGTACTGGTGCCGGCGGTGGCGGGTAGTGCGTCGTCGACGGCATCCGGGCTCACCGCGACCACCGCGGTGGCCGCCGCGCAGTTGGTCGGCAGCGCGGTTTCGCACACCTGGTAACTCAGGGTGACGGCTGCCGGCCGGGTGCCGGCCGCGACCGTCGCCACGCCGTCCGGCGCGAGGGTATAGCCGGGCACCGCGTTGAGCAGCGTGGCGGTGACCGGAGTGGTGCCGGGTACGATCGGGCTGCCGTTGAAGGTGTCGTTCAGCAGGACGCTGGCGGTGCTGCCGCCCGCCGCCGGGGCGATCGGCGTGGCGGTGAAGTTGTCGTTGGCCGCAGTGACCGTGGTCGCGGTTACGGTCAGCGCCACGCTGGCGGTGTCGCAGACACTGCCGTGCGGCGCCGGCAGGCACAGCTGGTAGGTGAAGGTGTCGGGGCCGACGAACGCACCGGAGGGCGTGTAGCTCACCGTGCCATCGGCGTTGGCTACCGCCGTACCGCCCGCCGGAGCGACGGTGACGGTGACCACCGGCGCAACCGGCGCCAGGTCGTTGGCGAGCACGTTGAGTACGGTAGTGGCACCGGCCGTGGCCGGCAATGTGTCATTGACCGCATCCGGACTCATCACCACTACGGCGGTGGCGGTGGCGCAGTTGCCGGGCGACGCGGTTTCGCAGACCTGGTAGTTGAGCGCGACCGAGCCGGGCGGAGTACCCGCCGCCACGCTGATCACCCCGTTGGCGGCCATGCTGTAACCGGACACCAGCGTGGTCAGCGATGCCGTCACCGGGGTGGTGCCCGGCACGATCGCTGCACCATCGAAGGTGTCGTTGAGCAGCACGCTGGGCGTGCTGCCACCGGCGGGCGGGATCGGGCTGGCGCTGTAGTCATCGTTCACTGCCACCAGCGCGGCGGCGGCGATGCTGATCGCCACCTGCGCGCTGTCGCAGACAGCGCCATCCGGCGCCGGCAGGCAGACCTGGTAGGTAAGCGTGTCCGCCCCGCTCTGCCCGGCGGTCGCGGTGTACTGCAGGGTGCCATCGGCCGCGAGCGCGCCGGTGCCCTTGGTCGGGGCGACGGTCACGGTGAAGGTGGCGCCGGCCGGCACGTTGTCGTTCGCGGCCAGGTTGAAGCTGCCCGGCTGCGTGCCGGTGACCGCGACGCTGTCGTCCAGCGCATCCGGCGCGATCAGCACCTGCACCGCAGCGGTGTCGCAGTTGGTGGTGGAGCCCAGTTCGCACAGCTGGTAGCTGAGCGTAGTAGCGCCCGCCGGGGCGAAGCTGGCCACGTTGATCACACCGGCCGCATCCATGCTGAAGCCCGTCGGCGCGCCGACCAGGTTCACGGTGACCTGCAGCGGATTGGCCGCCGCACCGTTGAATGTGTCGTTACCCAGCACGCTGGGCGTACTTCCACCGATGCCCGGCGCGAAGGCCGGTGTACGGAAGTTGTCGTCCAGCGCATCCAGGGTGTTGGCAATGACGTTGATGTTGACCGTGCCGGTAGCACAGGTGCCGGCGTCAGGTGCGGGCAGGCAGACCTGGTACTGCAGCGTCTGCGCACCGGCGCCGGCCGGGGAGTAGACGAAGGTGCCATCGGCCTGCAGCGCGAAGCTGCCCGCCGCCTGGGGCGTCAGCACGCTGTAGGTGGAACCGGCGGGCGCGTTGTCGTTGAGGCTGACATCGCCCGGCAACGGCTGGCCGGCCGGCCGGGGTGGTGTAGGTGTCATTGGCGGCCGCAGGCGCGATCAGCAACGCCACCTGCGCGGTGTCGCAGTTGGTGGTCGTACCCGCTTCGCACAGTTCATAGGTGAGACTCACCGCGCCGGCGGCGGCACCCGCCGGTACGTTGATCACACCGGCGCTGGTGATGGTGTAGCCCGGCGGCGGTGCATTGACCAGGCTCAGCGTGACCTGGGCGGCGGCGGCAGGCGCGCCGTTGTACAGGTCATTCCCCAGCACCGACGGCGTGCTGCCGCCGGTGACCGGCGAGATCGCCGGAGTGGTGAACGGATCGTCCACCGCGTCGACCGCATTGGCCGCATTGGCCGCAATCACCAGCGTGGCGGTGGTCGATGCGCACACCGTCGAATTCGGTGCAGGCAGGCAGACCTGGTAGTTGAAACTGGTGCTGCCGGTGCTGCCAGCCGGCGAGGTGTAGCTGAAGGTGCCGTCGTCGTTGAACACCAGCGTGCCCACCGTGGGCTGGGTGAGCGCGGCGAACACCGCACCGGTGGGCGGCGCATCGTTGCTGCCCACGTTGCCACTGAACGACTGACCCGACTGGACGTTGAACGTATCCGGCTGCGCCGGCGGGCTGACCAGCACCTGCACGTTGGCCGTACTGCAGTTGGCCGGCACCGCGTTCTCGCACAGCTGGTATGTCAGCGCGGTGGCACCGGCAGGTACACCGGCCACCACCGCGATCACGCCGGTGGACGCATCCAGCGTAAAGCCGGCCACGCCGCCCTGCAGGGTGGCGGTCACGGTGCCGGGCGTAACCACCACGCCGTTGAGGGTGTCGTTGCCAAGCACGCTGGGCGTGCTGCCGCCGGTCAACGCCGATACCGGCGTCGGGAACAGGTCATCGTTGGCCATCAGCGCATTCGCGCCCAGGGTCACGGTGACGGTGGCGGTATCGCAGACCCCCGCCGGCGTGGGCAGGCACACCTGGTAGCCGAACGTATCGGTGCCGGTGACGCCGGCGTTCGGGGTGTAAGTGAACGAACCGTCGCCATTGAGCGTGACACTGCCCTGGGTCGGTGCGGCGCCCGCTGCGCTGAACAGCGATCCGGCCGGGGTGTTGTCGTTGCTGCCGACGTTGGCCGACACCGGCTGACCCGCGCCGGGCGTGGCGACCGCGTCATCCACGGCGTCGGGTGCTACCACCAGCTGTACCGTGGCGGTGTCGCACAGCGTGGGCGCGGCGGTGACGCAGATGCGGTAGGCCAGGCTGACCGGACCGGCCACGGCGTTGGCCGGCACGCTGATCTGGCCGGCGGCATTGATGGTGTAGCCGGCCGGCGCGGTGATCAGGGTGGTGGTGAGGTTGGCCGGCACCACCGGTGCGGTGTTGAAGGTGTCGTTGCCCAGCACGCTTGCCGTGGTGCCACCGGCGGCTGCCGGTAGGGGCGCGGCGCTGAAATCGTCGTTGACGGCGTCGATCACGTTGGCGGTGAGGTTCACCGTGACCGTGGCGGTATCGCAGACGCCGCCGTTCGGCGCGACCAGGCACAGCTGGTAGCTGAAGGTGTCGGTGCCGGTCGCGCCGGCGTTGGCGGTATAGGTGAAGTTTCCGTCGCCCAGCAGTTGCAGCGTGCCCTGGGTCGGGCCCGCGCCGGTCTGGGTGAAGGTGGAGTCGACCACGTAGTTGTCGTTGTCGCGCACGTTGCCGGTGAGAACCTGGCCGGCCTGCACCGAGTAGCTGTCATCCACCGCATTGGGCGCCACCACCAGGCTGACGTTGGCGCTGGCGCAGTTGCTCGGCGAGGCGGCTTCGCAGATCTGGTAGGTGAGCGTGACCGCACCGGCAGCCGCAGTCGCCGGCACACTCAGCGTGCCGTTGGCGTTGATCGCATAGCCCGCCGGTGCCGCCGTGAGCGTGGCGACCACGGCCGCGTCGGCGAATGCGGCGCCGGCCAACGTGTCGTTGTCGAATACGCGCGCGGTGGTGCCACCGGCGCCCGGTGCCAGCGGCGTGGCGCTGAAGTCGTCGTTGTTGGCGACGATCGCTGCGGCCTGGACCGGAATGGTCGGGGTGGTGCCGGTGTTGTCGCCCGGGGTCGGGTCGGTCGTGCCCGGCGGCGCGGTGATGGTGGCGGCGTTGGCCGCAATGGTGGCCGGCGTGACGGTCGGTGCGGTGCCGTTGACCAGCACGACCAGCACCTCGCCCACGCCAACGCTGACGCCTATGTTGAGGCTGCCGGTGCCAGAGGCAGTGGCGCAGCTGGTGGCGGCCGACACCGGCGCGCAGGTCCAGGTGACGCCGGTGAGTTGTGGGGGCACCGGATCGGACAGGGTGGCGCCCACCGCCTGCGACGGCCCCGTATTGCGCACTTCGATGCGGTACTGCACGGCACCACCGGCGGCGACCGGCACCGGTGTGGTGATGGTCTTGAGCACGCTCAGCTGGGCGGTGGCCGCGAGCGTGTTGGTGTCGCTGCTGCTGTTGTTGCCGGGCGTGGGATCGGAGATGTCGGCCGGTGCCGCAACCGTGGCGCTGTTTACCAAGGGGTTGCGGTACGCCTGTGCGTGGACGCTGGCGGTGGCCAGGGTCAACAGCAGTGCGGTAACAAGGCGGCGGGCGCTGGCGGTCGACATGCAGGAATCCTCGAAAGCACCGCGCGGGGGGCTCCCCACGCGCTACGCATTGCGACGTTGCTGTCGGCGCGCCACCGCGGCGGTGCGCCGGATGAAGACGACTAGTACGCGGCGGGGTCCGCGCTGAAGATCACCGGCACGGTGATCGTCGCCGTCCCCCCATTGATCAGGTCCACACCCAGGCTCACCCCATTGGTGCCGGCGGCACCCCCACTGGCCGCACTGCAGACGCTGCCCGCCGACGCGGTGCAGCTCCACGGCGCACTGAGCGTGGCCCCCGCCGGCAGCGTGTCGCTGACCTGCGCGGCGGTCACCGCGTCGGGCCCCGCATTGCTGACGGTGATGACATAGCTGGCCGTGCTGCCGGGCGTGTACGTGCCGCTTCCATCGGTCTTGGTGATGGAGAGATCGGCCTGTCGCGTTCGGTTGGTGATCCGGCAGACCACGTTGAGGGGTTGCGCCGACAAGGCCGGCGAGGTGAAGGTGAAGTTCTGCCCGGTTCCGCTGGTCAGCGTGGTGCCCGCCTGGTCCTTGCACTCCCAGGTGCTTGCGTACCGCGCCAGCACGGTGGCGGTACCGGCGGTTTCAGCCAGCGTGTAGACCGATCCCGGCGTTGTCACCACTGCCGTGGTGGCACCGTTGTTGCCCACATTGGCGACGCTGGCGAGCACGGTGGCGCCCTGCGCGACACTGAGGTTGAACACGCCCGGGTCGGTGGTCGGCGCCAGCGTCTTGACCAGCTGCACGGTGGCCGCGCAGCTCTGCGAGATGCTTTCAACGGTGAACACCGCCTGGCCGATGCGAATGCCGAGCAGGCCGAGCAGGTTGTCGATGACGCCGCCGAGCACGGCGGAAAGAACCGGGGCGACCACCGCGTTGACTGCCAGCCGCAACGGCGGCAACAGAGCCCCCACCAGCGCGTTGACGATGGTGTTCACCGGCAACGGCAGCACGATCAGGTTGTTGACCAGCCGCACCACCGGCGTGCCGCTGGTGATCTGCACATCCAGTGAGTTGACCAGCGAGGTCACCATGGTGGTCGCGCTGACCGTTCCGCTGGTCAGGGTGCGGGTCTGCTTGAACGGTCCGGTGAACACCACCGACTGCGTGGACGGCGTTGCGGTGGCCACCGCGCGCAGCGACACGGTGAGGGGTACGTCGACGTCGGCCACCTTCAGCCCGCTCAGCAGGTTGACCCCCACCGTGACCGCCAGCGAGGTGGCGTTGATCGGGGTGACGCTGGCCGGGGTCAGCACGGCGGTGCGGTTGAAGAACACGGCATCGCTGATGGTGCCGACGTACAGGTTCACCAGGCCCGGTCGCGCCTGCAGGGTGACGGCGTTGCTGGCCAGGTTGACCGCGTTGATGGTGCCTTCGGCGCGGGCCACATCCGCGTACACCGACAGATGCAACAGCGAAGCGGTGATGTTGGTGCCGGCCAGCGAGATCAGGCCACCCACGTTGAGCCCATTGAGGGCGGACACCAGCGGCGCGAGGGTCAACCCTTGGGCGATGTCGAAGTCGAGCTTGAGGCGGATCGCGGCGCTGTGGAAGCCGGTGCCGACCGGGCCGCAGTTGTAGGTGGGCGGTTCGACCACCTGGGCCCAGACCCGTACGTTGGCCAGTCCGCCCAGTCCGAGCGGGGCCAGTTGCGCGGTGGTCAGGGTCACCGGCGTGGGCGTGGTCAGCACGTTGCGGAAGTTGTAGAGCTGGATGCCGCCGGTGATCAGGTCGAGCACGTCCAGGTTGACGTTGGCCAGCGAGCCGGGCGGCAGGCTGACCTGCAGCAGGTCGGCGAGGCGGATGTTGCCGGTAAGGCCGCCGATCGACGGGGTGAGCAGGTTCAGCGCATTGGCCGCAGCGGTCTGCCCGTCGGCCTGCAGCACCGAGACCAGCGCAGCCTGCAGCTGGCCCAGGGTGATGTTCGCATTGAGCACCTGAGTGGGGTCACTTGCGACAACGCCACCATTAAGTTGGGTCAGCAGCGCATTCAGATTTACATCGGCGGCAGCGAGATTGTTCCAGTCCAGCGCCGTTAGATTGATATTCGTGCCGGGCAGCAGCGTGGAAAACAGCAGATTCAGGACAGGGCTCTCACTGCTGGTGACCTGGACCAGTCGGGGACCCGCTGAAACGCACGCACCATTCGCTGTACAGGCGTCCTGTGCCTTCACGCTGAAGGCGGCCCCGAATAATGAGATAACCATCACAGACAGCATCAGGATGTTTCGAATCCTGAATTGCCGTGACACGGCGTTCACACCCCAGCGATTATCCATTTCCCGTCCCCCTGCGCCGGGCTGCACTGCTCCCGCACGGTCGGCGAGCCGACCATGGGAGCAGGCAGAACCTGCATTTTTCGACGTTTTTTGAATTGCCGGCGTTATGTGGCCGGTTTCACACTTAATTACGTCGGCGAACGGATAGACGCAAACAAGGTCGTGTGAAGACCGTAGTTAGCAGTACTGACGTTCACGGGAGAACAGATGGGAAACCCTTGGGCGGCAGACACGGACAGTGATTCTGTACAGGCGAAAAAAAGAATTGCTGTCTGGTAAGTATCGATAACTACCCATCGCATCAAGGACAGGCAAAAGGGGGATTCCAGATGCTGTCGATGTCGGATCGAATTCGAGCAGCAAGGGCCACTGCAGGACTTTCGCAGTCGCAGTTGGCGACACAAACCGGAGTAAAACGCAGTGCGGTCGCGCAATGGGAGCGAAAGGAGGGCACCACACCAAGCGTGTCGCATCTGGCACAAATCGCGGTCGTGACCAAAGTGCGATTTGAGTGGCTGGCCACCGGCAGGGGGTGCGCCAAACCCGATGGGGACGGGCTGCACGGCACCGTGCAGCCGAATGCGGACTACGTACAGAACGACCTGGAAGGCAACATCCTGTCGCTTGTGCGGCGGCTGCCACTGCGCAAGCGCAAGGTGGCCCACGACATCATCGAGATGCTGGGGGTGTAGCTGCGTCCAGCGCCGCCCTCGGCGGCAGCGACCAGTCGACGCGGCCCAGGCCGCGTCGCTCCAGGTACTCGTTGGCTGCGGAAAAATGCCCGCAGCCCAGGAAGCCACGGTGCGCCGACAGCGGCGAGGGATGCGGCGCCTTGAGCACGCGATGGCGCGAGGTGTCGATCACCTTGCCCTTCTGCTGCGCGTAGCTGCCCCAGAGCAGGAACACCAGGCCCTCCCGCTCTCGGTTGAGGGTGTCCACCACGTGGTCGGTGAAGCCTTCCCAGCCACGCTTCTGGTGCGCGCCGGCCTGCCCTTCTTCCACGGTCAGCACCGCATTGAGCAGCAGCACGCCGCGCTGCGCCCACGGCAGCAGGCAGCCATGGTCCGGACGCGGCAGGCCAAGGTCCGACTCCAGCTCCTTGTACATGTTCAGCAGCGACGGCGGCACCGGTACGCCGGGCATCACCGAGAAGCTCAGGCCATGCGCCTGCCCTGCCCCGTGGTACGGGTCCTGGCCGAGGATGACCACCTTGACCTGGTCGAACGGGGTGGCGTCGAAGGCGGCGAAGATCTGCGGGCCGGGCGGGAACACATGCGCCCCGGCCGCCTTGCGCTGGCGCAGGAACGCCGCGAGCTCACGCATCTCCGGGCGCAGCAGGTAATCGCCGATACGGGCCTTCCAGCTGGGTTCGAGCTGGATGCCCGCCTGTACGTCGTCGTTCATCGCACCATCGGTTTTTCGTTGAGACGGGCCAGGCGCAGCTGGAACAGCACCTTGGTCACCAGCAGCCGTTCTTCGATCGGCTTCTGCACCAGGTCGTTGGCACCGGCCTGCAGCAGGCTGGACTGGTTCAGCGGATTGCCGTCGCCGGTCATCACCAGCACCGGCAGGCGGCGCTTGCCGTAGCCGAAGTCCACGCGCACGCGCTCGACCACGTCCAGGCCGCTGAGCTCGCCCTTGAGGGTCACGTCGGTCAGCACCAGGTCGATGCGGTGGCTGCTGCGGCCCAGCGACTCGGCGGTAAGCAGCGCGAACGCTTCTTCGGCCGTCATCACGTGCAGCACGTTGAGGCTCTGGCGCTCGAGCATGCGCTTGGTCGCCTCGGCGACCACGCGGCTGTCTTCCACGTACAGGATGGTGGCGCCGGGAATGGTTTCCGGCTGCACATAGCCGCGGATGAAGGTCGCCAGCGCCTCATGCCCCAGCGCCTTGTCGAAATAGTCGGTGACGTAGTCGGTGAAGCGGCGCTGCTCCAGGTGCTGCTGGGCGTCGCCGGAGACCACGATCACCGGCACATAGGCCTGCCCGGCGGTCTCGCGGACCAGCCGCGCCAGCGCCAGGCCGTCGCCGTCGCTGAGCGTGAGCGAGGTGGTGACCAGGTTGACCGGGCCTGCTTCCAGCGCCATGCGCGCGTCTTCGATGCTGGCGCAGCCCACCACTTCCACGGCCGGCAGTTCGCGCTGCAGCACGTCGGCAATGAGCTTGCGGACCAGCTTGGAACCATCGACCACCATGACGCGCGGCGCGTCGTCGACCAGGTGCTTCAGTACTTGCGGACGCATGCAGGATGGGCCTTCAGGTTTCGGTCGGACGGGTCTGGCGCAGGAAGTGTCCCGTCACCAGCCACGCGCCCAGCCAGCCCAGCACGACGGTGCCGACCAGCACGAGCGAGGAATGCAGCAGGTCCAGCCCATGCAGCACGAACGGGCTGGCATAACTTTGCGACAACGCGGCCAACGGCGGGCGCAGGGCCAGGCCGGCCCCGCCGACCAGTGCCAGCGCCAGCGCGCCGGCGCCCAGGCCATACCACGCGCCCAGGTACAGGAACGGGCGGCGGATGAAGCCGTCGCTGGCGCCCAGCAGCTGCAGCACGCCGATCTCATCGCGGCGTGCCTGGATGTCCAGGCGGACCGTGTTGCCGACCACCAGCGCCGCACCCAGGCCCAGCAGCACCGACAGCACCTGCACCAGGCGCGTGCCGAAGCCCAGCCAGGCGTCCAGGCGCTTGCGCCACAGCGCATCGTGCTGCACCAGGTCGGCCTGCGGCATGCCTTCCAGCGACTGCGCCAGGCGTGCATCGTCGGTGCCATTGGCCGGGGTGATGATCAACAGCGACGGCAGCGGATTGTCATGCAGTGCATCGATCGCCTCGCCCAGGCCCGCGCTGTCGCGCAGTTCGGCCAGGCCTTCGTCCGGCGAGCGCAGGGTCACGCCGGCCACGTCGGCGCGGCCGCGCAGGGTGTCGGCCACCTGCTTCGCGGCGGCGGCGTCCACGTCGGTCTTGAGGAACAGGTTGATGTCGCGCGACTGCTGCACGCTGCCGGCAAAGTGCTTGAGGTTGTCCAGCGCGATCGACAGGCCCAGCGGCAAGGCCAGCGCGAGGGCCATCACCATGATGGTCAGCAGGGTCGCCCACGGCTTGCGCCAGGCGCGGCCAAGGCTGAACACCACGCTGTGGCCGTGGTGGTGCAGCCACACGCCCAGCCGCGACGGCGCGGCGGCTTCCTTGTTGGTGGCAGTACTCATTCGGCCAAGTCCTGCGGCGAGATGTCGTCGATCAGTTTGCCGTGGTCCAGGATCAGCACGCGCTTGCGCATGGCGCGCAGCAGCGCGAGGTCGTGGCTGACCACCAGCACGCTGGTGCCGCGCGCGGGCAGTTCGGCAAACAGCGCCATGATTTCCGCAGCCAAGGTCGGGTCGAGGTTGCCGGTGGGTTCGTCGGCGACCAGCAGCTTGGGTTCGCCGACGATCGCACGGGCGATGCCGACGCGCTGCTGCTCACCGGCCGAGAGCTGCGAAGGCAGCGCTTTTTCGCGGTGGCCCAGGCCCATGCGTTCGAGCACCGAGCGCACCCGCTTGCCGATGTCGCCGCGCCGGGTACCGCGCAGGATCAGCGGCAGCGCGACGTTCTCGGCAATGCTGCGGTCCATCAGCAGGCGGTGGTCCTGGTAGACCGCGCCGACCGCACGGCGATGGTGCGGGATGTCGCCACCGCGCACCTTGAGCAGGTTGCGTTCGTCGAACACCACCGCGCCGCGGCTGGGCCGCTCGTCAAGGTGGATCAGCTTGAGCAGCGTGCTCTTGCCGGCACCGGAGTGCCCGGTAACGAACAGCATTTCGCCGGGCGCAACCTCGAAGCTGACGTCCACCAGTGCCTGGTGGCCGCCCGCATAGTGTTTGCTGACATTGTCAAAACGCAGGACGCTCATTCCCCGATTATGCAGGAGCGAAGCGACGGCGTGGGGATGCGGTGGCGCCCGTCCAACCGTTGGGCACCACCGTTGATCGGTCAGCTGCCCGAGAGCATGCGGCGGATCTTGCGGCCGATGCGGGTCAGGAACGAAGCGCCCGGGTCGGCGGCCGGTGCCGGGTTGCGCATCGACTTGGCGGTGACCTGCACCGGCGTCACCGGCTGGCCAGCGCCGCCTTCGGCGGTTGCGCCTTCGACCGGACGGCCGTGGCGACGACGACGGCGCTTGCGCGGTGCGCGCTCGCCTTCCACTGCCGGGCTGTTGGCGGCCGAGGGGGCGCCAGCCTGCACCGGCGGCTGCGGCTTCGGCGCGCCTTCGGTGGCCGGCTGTTCGCCTTCCACGCGCGGCTTGCGCTCACGGCGCGGCTTGCCATCGCTGCTGCGCTCGGCCGGGCCACGGCGTTCGCCACGGCCACCGGAGGGCTTGCCACCACGGCTGCTGCCACCGCCACGGCGCTGTTCTTCGGCGGCACGCGCTTCGCGCGCCTCACGGAAGATCTGGCCCACGCTCTCGTTGTCGTCGGCTTCGCCTTCCGGCAGCGGCGCGCGCTCGGGGCGCGGCAGCGCGGTCAGCAGTTCGCTGGTGACCGCTTCAACCGGAATCTTCTGCTCGATGTAGGCCTCGATGTCCGGCAGGCCCATCGCGTAGCGCTCGCACGCGAAGCTGATCGCATCGCCTTCCTCGCCCAGGCGGGCGGTACGGCCGATGCGGTGCACGTAGTCTTCGGCGTCGAACGGCAGGTCGTAGTTGTAGACGTACTTGATGCCGTCGATGTGCAGGCCGCGCGCGGCCACGTCGGTGGCCACCAGGATTTCCAGCTGGCCCTTCTGGAAGCGGTTGAGCAGGCTCTCGCGCTTCTTCTGCGGCACGTCGCCGGACAGCACGCCAACGCGGTAGCCGGCCTTCTCCAGCGAACGCGCCACGCGCTCGACGAACACCTTGGTGTTGACGAACACCATGGTGCGCGCGCCTTCGCTGCGCGACAGCAGGCCCAGCAGCAGCGGGATCTTCTCTTCGTCGGCCGGGAAGTAGATGCGCTGGCGCACCCGTGCGGCGGTGATCGACTCGCTTTCCACCACCAGCTTCTGCGGCTCGTTCATGTGCTCATAGGCCAGCTCCAGCACGCGGTGGCTGAGGGTGGCGCTGAACAGCAGGGTCTGGCGCGTGGTGCGCTCCGGCATGCGGCGCAGCAGGAAGCGGATGTCCTTGATGAAGCCAAGATCGAACATGCGATCGGCTTCGTCGAGCACGCAGATTTCGCAGGCGTGCAGCGAAACCACCTTGTGCTGCTTGACGTAATCGATCAGGCGGCCCGGGGTGGCGATGATCACGTCCACGCCCTGCTGCAGCAGTTCGCGCTGCTTGTCGTAATCCACGCCGCCGTAGACCAGCGCGAAGCGCAGGCCCAGCTCCGAACCGAACTTCACCGCGTCCTTGTGGATCTGGATGGCCAGTTCACGGGTCGGCGCCAGGATCAGCGCGCGCGGGTCTTCCGGCTTGCGGTCGGCCAGCGCCGGGCGGGTCAGCAGGCGGTTCACTACCGCGACCAGGAACGCCAGGGTCTTGCCGGTGCCGGTCTGCGCCTGGCCGGCGACGTCGCCGCCGGGCAATGCCACCGGAAGGGTCAGTGCCTGGATCGGGGTGCAGCGGGTGAAACCAGCGCCTTCAAGGCCAGCCTGCAGGGCCGGATGCAGCTCGAAGGAGGAGAAAGTCAAATCGGTCAGCGGTTTGTCGCTCATGGGTCCGTCTTGGTAAGGCCAGCCGACGAAGAGCGGGTGGCTTGCAATCTTGGGGGGCACCGTCGCCACTGCGGGCCCTGCGCCGGGGAAGGCGGAGGCCGGACCCAACCGGGTCCCGGGGCGCCGCACAATGACCCAGTTTAGCGCAAACCCGCCCGGATACCGGAGCACCCCGTCGCACACCCCGCTGCGACAGGCCCATGCCGCGTAGCGACACGCCACGCGTGTCCCGCGAAATGCACCCGAAGACACTTCCCCTTCACCCCCCCAACCCCCAGTTGAACGCCTCACCCCAGCAGGCTGGAACCGCCGTCCCCCACCCCCACATAGCTAAAGCCAACCCCGGCAAAGCGCGACGACTGTCACAGGACAATTCTTTCCAACCGGCACCTGCCACCCCGCGACGATAGGGGTACACTGCCGGCCGTGAGCGTCCAGGCATCCATCGGGCGCACCGCCGACGACCCCAGGGGGAACGAGGCAGCAGAGCGGATGAGGCCTTGAATGGCCGCGTCCAGGTGCACTCCAAAACGAGAGACCAAGATGAGCGACAAGGTTGTACACGTCGGCGACGCCGACTTCGATAGCGCCGTACTGAACTCCAAGGAACCGGTCCTGGTCGATTTCTGGGCCGAATGGTGTGGCCCCTGCAAGATGATCGCCCCGGCCCTGGACGAACTGGCCGACGCCTACGACGGCCGCGCCAAGATCGTGAAGGTCAACGTGGACCAGAGCCGCGCCCTGGCCGCCAAGTACCACGTGCGTTCGATCCCGTACCTGGTGGTGTTCAAGGACGGCGAGAAGGTCGGCGAACAGATCGGCGCAGTGGGCAAGGCCCAGCTGGCGGGCCTGATCGACCGGGCCCTGGCCTGATCCACCCCGGCAGCCGGCCACGACCGGCTGCCCCGCGGGCCCCACGCCCGCATGAATGACCCTGCCCCACCCGGCTTGCGCGCCGCCGCGAGCCGGTGTTAGTGTCGGCACATCCGGCCGCATTCGCGTGCCGCATCTTCTGGACGACGTTTCTTTCCAGAATCCCTTCCCAACGTTCGCCGCCCTGCCGGGCGCTCGCACCTTCCAGCGAGGAATTCAGCACTTGTCCGATATCACTACTTCCGAACCCGGGAGCGCCGACGCGCCCGCCGAGAAGCGCGTGCGCAAGCCGCGCGTCGCCAAGGCCGCTGCTCCCAGCGCCGACACCGGGTCCACCCCCGCCCAGAACGCCCTGCCCCTGGCTGCCGCGCCCGCCGCGCCGGCGCCGGCTGCTCCGGCACCTGTACAGGCACCTCCGGCACCGGCCGCGTCCAGCGGCGATGCCCCGGCCCCGCAGGGCGGTGGCCAGGACGCCGGCGACGGCGGCCAGCGCAACAACAACAACAACAACAACAACCAGCAGGGCGGGCAGAATCCGTACCAGCAGGGCCAGAACCAGGGCGGCCAGAACCAGGGCCAGGGCCAAGGCAACCGCCGCGACCGCTTCCGCAATCGCCGTGACCGCGACCGCAATCGCGGCGGCGGCGGCTACCGCGACGACGGCATGCCGCAGGACAATGGCGAGCAGCAGCCGTTCGTGCGTACCCAGCAGGCCAACGTGCCCGAAGGCTTCCCGGTCTACTCGCTGAGCGACCTCAAGCGCATGCCGGCGCAGAAGCTGCTGGACATTGCCGACCAGCTGCAGATCTCCGAAGGCGTGGCCCGTGCCCGCAAGCAGGACGTCATCTTCGCCCTGCTCAAGGTGCTCACCCGCCATGGCGACGGCGTTGCCGCCGACGGCGTGCTGGAAATCCTGCCGGACGGTTTCGGCTTCCTGCGCGCCGCCGAAGCCAGCTACCTGGCCGGCCCGGACGACACCTACATCTCGCCCAGCCAGATCCGCCGCTTCAACCTGCGTACCGGCGACCACCTGTCCGGCCGCATCCGCTTCCCGAAGGACGGCGAGCGCTACTTCGCGCTGTCGATCGTGGACACCATCAACGGTGAGCCGCTGGAAGCGTCCAAGAACAAGGTGCTGTTCGAGAACCTCACCCCCCTGTTCCCGCGCAAGCGCTTCACCCTGGAACGCGGCAACGGTTCGTCCGAAGACATCACCGGCCGCATCATGGATCTGATGGCCCCGCAGGGTAAGGGCCAGCGTGCGCTGATCGTGTCCCCGCCGAAGGCCGGCAAGACCATGCTGATGCAGCAGGTGGCCACGGCGATCACCACCAACCATCCGGACGTGCACATGATCGTGCTGCTCATCGACGAGCGTCCGGAAGAAGTGACTGAAATGCAGCGCACCGTGCGCGGCGAGGTCATCAGCTCCACCTTCGACGAACCGGCCGCGCGCCACGTGCAGGTTGCCGAAATGGTGATCGAGCGCGCCAAGCGCCTGGTGGAACACAAGAAGGACGTGGTGATCCTGCTGGACTCGATCACCCGCCTGGCCCGCGCCTACAACAACGTGGTGCCCAGCTCCGGCAAGGTGCTCACCGGCGGCGTGGACGCCAACGCCCTGCACCGCCCGAAGCGTTTCTTCGGTGCCGCGCGCAACGTGGAAGAAGGCGGCAGCCTGACCATCATCGCCACCGCGCTGGTCGACACCGGCAGCAAGATGGACGAAGTGATCTATGAAGAGTTCAAGGGCACCGGCAACAGCGAAGTGCACCTGAACCGTCGCATCGCTGAAAAGCGCGTGTACCCGGCCATCGACATCAACCGTTCCGGCACCCGCCGCGAAGACCTGCTGATCGAACCGGAGCTGCTGCAGAAGATCTGGATCCTGCGCAAGCTGCTGCACCCGATGGACGAAATCGCCGCGATGGAGTTCCTGCTGGACAAGATGAAGAACACCAAGTCCAACGACGAGTTCTTCGGTTCGATGAAGCGCTGATCGGCGCGGCTATCGAAACAGAAAAGGCCCCGTATTGCGGGGCCTTTTTCATGGATGCGCGTCAGGGCCGCATGCGATCCAGCAGCGGCCCGAAGTGGATCGGGCCCAACGTTGCCACCGGATCCAGCGGCGGCTCCGCCATCTCCCCAGTCGCATCGACCTCAGCCTCCTCCTGCCCGGTCGCCCCATCCCCATGCTCGAACCCGATCCCCCCCCTGATCATCGTAGATACGGCGACAAGGATGAGCAGCGACAGCCCACCCAGCACATGCATCAGCGTCACATCGATCTCCCCGCGCCTGTGTAGCCATCACGCTACCGATCATGCGAAGAGCATCCATTGCAACAACTCCCATTTTCGCGGTGATTCCGACACAAACCGTCGGTAGAGCCGGGCTCTGCCCGGCTCCACGTCGAAGCCGATCCGCTCGTGCACCTTTACCTGGGATCCCCCTGGCGCTGCACGGACCACACAGCCGCACCGTCAACGACATACCTCACGATCATGAACTCCGGGCTCCGATAGACAACCGCTGATGGCGCCTCCACTGGAATCACGAGTCGTTTAGCGGGAAGAGATATGCGGAAAGGAGCTATACCGGCGGGAAGTGCCCAGAAGACGTCGTCCACCCTGGCGACGATCATATGTACCTGGCCGGCAAGATCATTTACTTGGTAGTACGAGATTCCCTCGCGCTCGAACTGATAAACCAACCAGTTGCGGTCATGGCTCACATTGGCTGCCAGCGGAGAAGACTGCCCGAGCCCAAACGACTGCAGTTCATTGCCATGATGGTCACTTAGTTGAGCCATTGCCGACACCGGCAACACTGCGATCAGCAGGGTAGGCAACGCAGTACGGGCGGAAAGAAACTTCACTTCAACCTCCGGAAGACGACGGCAATGGCGCCACGTGCAGCCTATCGGCCAATCCCATGAGTGCCGCTGATACTTTTCCGAATCCAACGTGCATTCCGCGACTATTTCGCCCTTCGCCGTGATGCGCTTCTCCATACAGATCTGACCCGCGTCACCGACAGAGCGTGATGTCGAACAACCTCGCTCGCGCCTGCGTCTTCGTATCTTTCCTATAATTCAAAACGGCCATTGCACTGCACTGAGTTCACCGATACCGTCCCGCCTCGACTCTCTCTTGAACGAGCCGGTAACGAGTCGCGAACTTGAATGGAGAACAAGCATGCAAACGGCATGGTGGAGGCATGGGCTGCAGTTCAACTTCCGCATCCACCCACTCGGACTCTGCCTCGCCATTGGCTATGCACTTGCGTACTGGTCTGCGCGCCAGCTCTCAATGGATCAGTTCTACCTTCCGGCAGGCGTACGCGTTGCGGCGCTTCTACTGAGCCCGCCCAGGTTCTGGGCCTACCTCCTCGTTGGCGAGTACTTCTACTTCGGCGTCGCGAGGTACCCACTTGTCGAAAAGTATGGAATCACGTGGGTCATTCTCGGCTCCGCATTGCTGATGCCGACGGTGATGCTGATCATGAGCACCTGTCGCAGGTTCCTGGTCGCCACCACCGAGCTCTGGCTGATGTGTGTCGCGGGGGCTTCGACGCTTGCCGTAACAGGTTTGAACCTTCTACTGGCGCATCTGCTCTGGCCGACACCACCAGCGGCAAGCCTGGGTACGGACCTGGTTCGATTTCTGGTCGGGGATTTCATTGGCGTGCTCACGATCGCGCCACTCGCGCTGCTTTGGGTCAAGCGAAGAGCCTGTGCTCCTCCAAGACGGGAGCTGCTCGTGCCGACGTCCATCGCGCTCGTCCTGATGGCGATCATTGGATTCGCTGCTGTCTGGATACCTACCGAATCGGGTTCGGAGAAGACGAGCATGCTGTTGCTGCTCGCCCTGCCGGCCATCGCGCTTACGTGCATGCACGGGTGGCAAGGTGCAGCCGTCGGTGTCCCGATATGGAGCCTGGCCGTCAGGCTCACCATGCCCGCCTCGGGAATGGCCGACAGTTTCGATCCAGCCGCGTTCTCGGTGCAGCAGACTCTTGCCGTAGTCGGCGGCGCGCTTCTGGCTGTGGGCGCTTGTCTGTCCCATCACTACCGGCAATCCAGGGCCAGGCAACTGGACAGTGAGAGGGTGCTATCCCACGCACGGTCAGCATTCATATCGGCGGAGCAGGACCTGCGCAGCAGGGCCCTCGACATCCGGCAGCTTGAAGAGAGCTTCGATGCGTCGCTCTGCAGCGTCGCAGAGGGACTCAGGGTCGATGGACACGAGGCACTGGCGGGCGGGCTGTTGAAGGTCACCACCCTGCACTCCCGCAAGGTGCGCGAACAGGTGACGATGGTGTATCCCACCTCCCTTGAGCATGTGGGCCTCTACCTTGCTCTGCAGATCGGAGGCATCAATGAGGTTTGGAAGTCGACGGAGCGGGTGGCAGCCCATCAGCTGATTGGTGACCCTTGCCGCCTGAGTATCGACCTTCAGCTCTCTGCCTACAGATTGATCCAGGACGCCGTCACCCTGCTCCTGCAGAAGGAACCGGGGCAGATCCGGGTCCGTGCGCGCTGCGGGCGCGCAAATGGCAACACCGGCATCCTGATTACCGTCGGGACTGTCGACGCGGGACATGGACTCTCCACCTGCACGGAGAGCCTGGCAGTCGAACAGCTTTCTGGTCGTGCAACCGCGTATGGCGGGACGGTGGGGTGCCGGGGGAATCGTATCCGGATGCTGCTGATCGAGCCCGGAACGGAAGAGGTGCGCTGGAAGAACCGGGCGTAGAGCCGGGCTCTGCCCGGCTCCACGGAGCGCAGGAACGGCCGGGCAGAGCCCGGCGCTACGGGGTTACCTGCAGGCGACCACGCCTTCTGCCTTGTCGGCCTTCGCTGCCACCCGCACCTGGGTGAACGCCGCTGCAAACGGCTTGTCGGCGGTGACCACGAACGGCGCTTCCACCGCGCCCAGGTCCACACCCTTGCTGGCGAAGCAGGCCAGCGGGATGGTCACGGTGCGCTTCTGGCCCGGCTGCAGCGAGGCCAGCGTCGAGGCGATGTCCACGCCGCCTTCGCAGCCGGTGCCGCACTGCATGGTCACCTTTACCGCCGACGCCGGCTGGTGCTGCACCATCACGTCGAACTGCAGGGCGCCGTTGCTGCGCGCCAGCGCGCTCAGGTTGCGCCGCGAGGTGCTGCGTGCGATCAGCTGTGCCGGGGCCAGCCAGGTCACTTCGCGCGCGTCCTGCTGGGTGTTGATCTGCACGGTGCGCACTTCGGCCACCGGCTTTTCCTTCGGCCAGCGCAGGCTGGCGTTGAGGTCGTTGCCGAGCGGCTGGGTGGCACCGTTGGCCGCGATGTGCAGCGAGAACGGCGCAGTGTCCAGGCGGTTGAAGATCGGCAGGGTGGTCACTTCGCCGCAATGGTCGGCGTTGACCTCCGGCAGGCGGGCGACCTGCGCCGGCTGCGCGTAGCTCAGGCCATAGCCGAACGTGAACAGCGGCGGGCGCTTCGGGTCCGGGCGGTCGATCGGCGCCGGGCACGGCACGCCCGGCCACGGGAAGCTCAGCCGACCGGTGAAGTCATGCGCCGCCTTGCCGTCCTTGCCGGCCACCAGCACGTCGGTGATGCCCTTGCCTTCGGAACCCGGCAACCACGCGGCCACGAACCCCTGCGAGAGATTGAGCAGGTCGTTGGTGTACATCGGACGGCCGGAGAAGTACACGGTGACCACCGGCTTGCCGCTGGCGGCCGCCGCCTTGAGCACGGCCAGGTCCTTCGGCTGCGCGCGGCTGTGGCTGACCGTGTCCGAGGCAAGGATGTCGCCGTTGGTTTCGGCGTACGGCGTTTCGCCGATCACCGCCACCACCACGTCGAACTGCGTGGCGTCGATGTCCTTTGCGTCAGCATTGAAGGTGACCTGCGCTGCGCCCAGTTCAGCGCGCAGCGCGCCCAGCACCGAGTCGGCGTTGGGGAAGTCGGCATTGGTGTTCTCAGTGCCCTGCCAGGTCAGCGACCAGCCACCGGCCTGGTTGGAGAGGTTGTCCGCACTCTCGCCGACCACCAGCACCCGTGCGTTGCGCTTGAGCGGCAGCACCGCGTCCTGGTTTTTCAGCAGCACCAGCGATTCGCGCACCGCTTCGCGCGCCAGCTCGCGATGCTGCACGGCCGCGCTGTCGCCGGCGAACTGGCTGTCCGAAGGCTTGTGGTCGAACAGGCCGGCACGCAGCTTGACTCGCAGGATGCGGGTCACCGCATCATCGATGCGGGCCATGGGAATCTCGCCGCTTTCGACCTGGGCCATGGTGTTGGCGATGAACGCCTTCCAGTCGTCGGGTACCATCACCATGTCGATGCCGGCATTGATCGCCTGCGCGCAGCTGTCGTTGCGGCAGCCCGGCACCTGCGCGATGCCGTTCCAGTCGGACACCACGAAGCCGTCGAAACCCATCTTGTCCTTCAGCGCGCCGGTGAGCAGCACCTGGCTGCCGTGCATCTTGCCGTAGTCCACGCCACCGGCGCGGTCGTTCCAGCTGTTGAACGAAGCCATCACGGTCTGCACGCCTTCGCCCAGCGCGCCGAAGTAGCCCTGGCCGTGCACGTTGATCATGGTCGCCTTGTCGACGGTGGACTCGCCCTGATCGCGGCCGTTGTCGGTGGCGCCGTCGCCGATGTAATGCTTGGCGGTGGCCACCACGTTGCCGTCGGCGGTGAAGCGGCCCTGCGCGCCCTTGACGTACGCCGTGGCGAACTCACGCACCACCGCCGGGTCGGAGGAGAAGCTTTCGTAGGTCCGCCCCCAACGCGGGTCGTGCGCGACCGCCAGGGTCGGCGCGAACACCCAGCCGATGCCGGTGGCACGGGTGGCGGTGCCGGTGGCCGCGCCGATGCGTTCGATCAGCGCTGCATCGCGGGTCGCGCCCAGGCCGATGTTGTGCGGGAACAGGGTGGCGCCGTAGACGTTGCTGTGGCCGTGCACCGCGTCGGTGCCCCAGATCACCGGCACCGGGGTGCGCGCATCGGTGGACAGCGAAGCTGCATGGTAGGCGTCGGCCAGCTTGACCCAGTCGGCGACGCTGGCGTGCTTGTCCATGCCCGGCCACGAGCCGCCGCCGTTGAGCACCGAGCCGATGTAGTAGGTGCGCACCTGCTCCGGGGTGATCTGCTTGATCTCGGGCTGGGTCATCTGTCCGATCTTCTGGGCCAGCGTCATCTGGCCCACGATGGTGCGCACGCGGGCTTCGATGGCCGGGTCGGCAGCGATGGCGCTGGTCACCCGGGGCCAGTCCTGCAGGCGCTCGGCGGCGGAGACGGCGGGGGCCTGCGCGGCCAAAGCCGTCAGTACACAGAGGGCAAGAACGGTCTTCCGGGCGCTGCTCACGGACATCTACCTCCAAAGGAAAGTCATCGGCAAGGGGGCGGATCGCGGCCGGTCCGGCGCATCCGCTGACAGCGCTGTCATATAAGCCGGGCGTGGCGCTGTCAACCATTGGCGCGCGCGGATGTCCTGCAATCACCGCCGCTGCTGGGCCGGCGCTGTCCGCGTGCGCTGTCCACGGGCCATTGCTGTTGCATCGCCGCATGGAATCGGATGACCGTGCACGAGTGCCCCGCAACGTGGCACCATCCGCCTGCTTCGGTAACCCCGAAACGACACAGGCGCATTACCATCGGCAGCGGCCGACCGGCACTTCCAGAGGAACCATCGCACCATGCGTAGTCGTATCGAAGATGTCGCTGCGGTTGCGGGCGTTTCGATCAAGACCGTCTCGCGCGTGCTCAACCATGAGCCCAACGTGCGCGAGGAAACGCGCGAGCGCGTGCTCGCGGCGGTGACGCGGCTGGGCTACAAGCCCAACCTTTCCGCGCGCAGCCTGGCCGGGCAGCGTTCGTATGCGCTGGCGCTGGTGTACAACAATCCCTCGCGCAATTACCTGATGGAAATCCAGAACGGCATGCTGGAAGCCTGCCATGCGCACCACTACAACCTGATCCTGGGGCCGGTGGGCATCGGTCGGCGCACCCTGCCGGACCTGTCGGCGCTGTTCGAGAATTCGCGGCCCGACGGCGTGGTACTGATTCCGCCGCTGACCGACGACGCCGTGGTGCTGGCCTACCTGGAAGAGAACGAGATTCCGTTTGCCAGCATCGCGCCGCGCCACCCCGAAGGCATCATCGGCGTGCGCATGGACGAGACCACGGCGGTGGTGGAACTGATCGGGCACCTGGTCAAGCAGGGGCACCGGCGCATCGGGCACATCAAGGGCCCACGTGCGCACGGCGCCTGCCAGTGGCGCCTGGCCGGTTACCGCCAGGCGCTGCGCGATGCGGGGATCGAGTACGACCCGAGCCTGGTGGTGAACGGTCAGTTCTCGTTCGAGTCCGGCATCGAGGCTGCCAATGCGCTGCTCGACCTGCCCGAACCGCCCACCGCGATCTTCGCGGCCAACGATGACATGGCGGCCGCCGTGTTCCGCGTGGCCGGGCAGCGCGGGTTGCGCGTGCCGCGCGATCTTTCGGTGTGCGGCTTCGACGACACGCCGATTGCCGGCCACATCTACCCGGCGTTGACCACGGTGCGCCAGCCAACCGACACCATGGGGCGCATCGCCACCGAACAGCTGATCGAACGGATCCGTTCGTCCGGCGCCGGCAGCATGGTCACCGTGGACCATGCGGTGCTGGTGCGTGAGTCCACCCACGCACCGCGCCGCCGCTGATCGCTCAGCCGACCCGGCGCGAACCGCGCCAGGCGTAGAACACGATGAACAGGTAACACAGCAGCGGCAGCAGGAACGACGCCTGCAGGCCGTACTGGTCGGCCAGCCAGCCGACCGCCAGCGGAATCACCGCACCGCCGACGATCGCCATCACCAGCAGGCTGGAACCCTGCCCGGTCAGCGGGCCCAGCCCGCCGATGGCCAGCGCGAAGATGGTCGGGAACATGATCGAGTTGAACAGGCCCACGCTGACCACGCTCCACTTGGCCAGGTTGCCGGTGCCGAGCATGGTTACCGCCAGCAGGCCCATGACGATCAACGCAAAGATCCCCAGCAGGCGGCGCGGATCGAACTTCGCCAGCAGGAACGTACCCACCAGGCGGCCGACCAGTGCACCACCCCAGTACAGCGACACGTAGTGCGTGGCCTGCTGTTCGGTCAGCCCCTCGCCGATGCCGGGCATGGACAGGAAGTTGACCAGCACGCTGCCGATGGACACTTCCGCGCCCACGTAGAAGAAGATCGCCAGGACACCGAACGCCAGGTGCTTGTGGCGCAGCGCGTCACCGAGTGTTCCCGGGTGCCTGGTGTCTTCCACGCCGGCGATGCTCGGCAGGCGGAACATCCAGATCGCTGCGGCCAGTACGAACAGCGCAACAGCGAGCCCGAAGTACGGCAACTGCACCGATTGCGCTTCGGCCGCGCGGTAGGCCAGCGCTTCGGCCTGCGGCAGCAGTGCCAGCTGTTCGGCGCTTCGCGGTTCGGCGGCGAGGATGAGCAGGCCACCGAACAACGGCGCGATGGTGGTGCCGAGTGCGTTCATCGACTGCGCCAGGGTCAGCCGGCTGGAGCTGGTCTGCTCCGGGCCCAGCAGCGCCACGTACGGGTTGGCCGCTACCTGCAGCACGGTGATGCCGGTGGCCAGCACGAACAGCGCGCCCAGGAACAGGCCATACACGTGCAGCGCAGCGGCCGGCCAGAACAGCAGCGCGCCGACACCCGCAATGGCCAGGCCGGCCACGATGCCGCGCTTGTAGCCCGCGGCCGCCACCAGGCGACCTGCCGGCAACGACATCAGGAAGTACGCGCCGAAGAAGGTGAACTGGATCAGCATCGCCTGCACCCAGGTCAGCGAGAACGCGGCCTTGAGGTGCGGAATCAGGATGTCGTTGAGGCAGGTGATGAAGCCCCACATGAAGAAGATGGCCGTGACCACGGCCAGGGCCGTGCGCGTGCTCTGTACGTGGTGCCCGCGAACCGCGGTGGAAGTGTCCATTGCGTGTCCTTCTGAAGGGAATGCCAGCCATGCGGCGGCCAGACATGGAACCCGCTCGTGACGAGATTGTCCAGCGCTGTCAGACAATCGGCCAGATCACGCGACAGCGCTGTCAGCGAGCACGCGATCACGGTTTGCGCAGTTCCATTCTGCACTGCACAACGGACGGGCGGTGCTGGATCGGGTGCGCCACGTCACGCTTGAATTCGCGCGAAAGGCTTGCGCAGCAGCGTTTTCAGCCGATGCACGCGGCGACTTTGCGCGCGCGGGTGCGTCGGCGGCAGCCAATGCAACAGGAGGTTGCATGGCAGTTTGTTGACAACGCTGTCAGGCGTGGGCCCAATCCGCCCAGAACGTTGTTGATTCGTGCCAGACACCGTAGGACTGCCATTACCGATTTCCCTGGGGAGGGAGCGCAATGAAGACGTACAAGGCTGTACCCCGCAAGGCAATGCTCACTTCCGCGCTGCTCGCCGTGCTGGCCGGGCCGGCGTGGACCCAGGACACCAGCCGCGACGGCGCTGCGTCGTCTTCGCAGGGGCTCGACCCCGCCACGCTCGATACGGTGCAGGTCACCGGTATCCGCGGCAGCCTCACCTCGTCCATGAACCTCAAGCGCGACAGCCAGGGCGTGGTCGACGGCATCGTGGCCGAAGACATCGGCAAGTTCCCGGACACCAACCTGGCCGAATCGCTGCAGCGCATCAGCGGCGTGTCGATCGACCGCACCTCGAGCGGCGAAGGCTCCAAGGTTACCGTGCGCGGCATCGGCCCGGACTTCAACCTGGTGCTGCTCAACGGCCGTCAGATGCCGGCCTCCAACCTCGGCAACGGCGGTGGCGGCCTGTCCGGCTCGCGCTCGTTCGACTTCGCCAACATCGCCTCCGAGTCGATCTCGGCGGTGGAAGTGTTCAAGACCACCCGTGCGGACAACCCGACCGGCGGCATCGGCGCCACCATCAACGTCGAGACCCTGCGTCCGCTCGAGGCGACGCCGGTGGTCAGCGTCGGCGTGAAAGCGGTCAATGACACCTCCAACGACAACCTGCCGCGCACCCTGAAGGGCTCGGACTTCACCGGCGAGCTGTCGGGCATCTTCAGCGACACCTATGCAGACGGCCGTTTCGGCGTGATGCTGAGCGGCAGCTACCAGGAGCGCGACTCCGGCTTCAACCAGGCCACCGTGGCCGAAGGCTGGGCCACGTTCGAAGGCGACAACACCACTGACTGGCGCGTGCTGCCGCAGCCGGGCCAGGGCTATGCCGACCGCATCCAGAACCGTCCGGGCCCGAACGATGTGTATGGTCGCCCGCAGAACACCGCGTACAACGTAAACGGCGTGCAGCGCCAGCGTACCAACGGCCAGGCCACCCTGCAGTGGAAGCCGGTCGACAACGTGACCACCACGCTGGACTACACCTATGTGGAAAACAAGGTGCAGCAGCAGCGCAGCGAACTGTCGGTGTGGTTCAACTACGGCCCGGGCGACAGCATCTGGACCAACGGCCCGGTCGCCGCGCCGATCATCTACAGCGAAGACATGGTCAATTCGGACGTGTCGATGGGTGGCGCGCAGCTGGCCACCAAGAACACGCTGGACTCGCTGGGCTTCAACGTGGAATGGGAAGTCAACGATGCGTTGACCCTGAACTTCGACGCCCACAACTCCACCGGCGAGTCGCAGCCGGACAGCCCGTACGGTTCGGCCGGCGTGCTCGGCGTGGCCGCGTTCGTGCGCGGCAAGACCACCGTGGACTACAGCGGCGACCTGCCGATCATCAACATCGCGTTGCCGCCGGGTGGCGTGCAGGCCGCCGATGCGCTGGTCACCGGTTCGGTGTTCCAGAACAGCTACAACAAGTCCGAAGTGGAGCAGTACCAGGGCCGCGGTACCTTCAAGTTCGCCGACTACTCCGCGCTGGACTTCGGCGTGGGCTACACCGACGTGAAGAACCGCTCGGCCTCGGCGATCATGCAGCGCAATACCTGGGGCGGCCTGGGCACGCCCGCCGACTACGATGACAGCATCTGGTACGCCGACGACATGGCGAAGTACTTCGATGCGTTCTCCGGGCACAGCGACCCGCGCCTGACCGGCCAGTTCCTGGTATTCGACTTCGACCGCCTGATCAACCGCGCCGCCCAGGTCGGTACCGCCTCCGACCCGGCCTGTCCGACCTGCTACGTGGCGCCCACCGAGTACTCGCAGGACATCCGCACCAACGAGAAGTCCAAGAGCGCCTTCCTGCAGTACCGCACCACCTTCGACTGGTCGATGCCGCTGAACGTGGCGGTCGGCGTGCGTTATGAGCAGACCGACGTGGACTCCACCGCGATGGTGCGCGTGCCCAACGGGATCAGCTGGAGTTCGGCCAACGAGCTCAACATCGACTATGCCAGCGAGAGCGGCTTCATCAGCGACAGCGGCAAGTACGACTACGTGCTGCCCAACATGGACCTGAAGCTGGACATCAGCGATACGATTGCGCTGCGCGGCAGCTACAGCCGCAGCCTGGGTCGCGCGGGGTGGGACCAGATCCAGAGCGGGCAGTCGCTGGCCGACATCGTGCGTACCCAGGGCGGTAGCGGGTCGCGCGGCAACCCGGCGCTGGAACCGCTGCTGTCGGACAACTTCGACCTGTCGCTGGAGTGGTACTACGGCGAGTCCAGCTACGCCTCGGTCGGCTTCTTCCGCAAGAACATCAAGAACTTCATCAGCAACACCATCGTCCGCGAGAACACCGGCGACCTGCACACACCGGTGGGTGGCGCGTACTGGAATGCGGCGCTGGCGGCGGGCTGCGGCGTGTCCGACATGCCCTGCATCCGCGATTACATCTTCACCAACTTCAACGGCCAGCCCGGCGTGACCGCCACCGGCACCAACTCGGCCGGCCAGCTCACCGGCACCATCGTCGGCCAGCCGGGCGACCCGATCGCCGGGTTCGACATCACCCTGCCGGCCAACCAGCGTTCGGACCATCTTGATGGCTGGGAAATCGCGGTGCAGCACCTGTTCGGGCAATCCGGCTTCGGCCTGGCCGCCAACTACACCAAGGTGAAGTCGGGGCTGACCTTCGACAACCTGAGCCTGGGCGACCAGTACCCGATGGTCGGGCTGAGCGACTCGGCCAACCTGGTGGCGTTCTACGACAAGAACAGCTGGCAGATCCGTGCGGCCTACAACTGGCGCGACAAGTTCCTCAACGGCATCGGCGGCCAGGGTCCGAACCCGAACTACACCGATGACTACGGCCAGCTCGACCTCAACATCAGCTATGCGGTCAACGACCAGCTGTCGCTGAGCGTGGAGGCGATCAACCTCACCGACGAGACCATGCGCACCTACGCGCGCCACACCAACATGCTGCGCTACGCCACCCAGACCGGCCCGCGCTACATGTTCGGCGTCCGCTACAAGTTCTAAGGACCCAAGGCGGTCTGGCGGGTCTACACTCGCCAGACCGTCCCTGCCCCGCAAGCGACCCGCCATGCCTGCAACGCCCGGCCCGATCGACGAAGTCCGCGACCTCGACCGCAGCCAGCTGCCGGCGCTGCTCCCCACCTGGACCACGCCCAAAGTCATTCGCGGGCTGGTCGGCGACTGGCCGATGGTGGCCGCCGCCCAGGCCTCGGCCGATGCCGCCGTGGCCCATCTCAAGCAGTACGACCACGGCACCCTGCCGGTGACCGCGACCACCGCCCCGCCCGAAGCGCAGGGCCGTATCTTCTACAACGCGGACATGAGCGGTTTCAATTTCCGCCGTGAGCAGATTCCGCTCAAGGTGGTGCTCGACACCCTGCTCAAGTACCGCAACGCTCCCGCTGCACCCACCATCTATGTAGCGTCCACGACGCTGGACAGCTTCCTGCCCGGCTTCCGCCAGGACAACCCGATGGCGCTCGGCGTGGACGACCCGCTGGCGAGCATCTGGATCGGCAACCGTTCGCGCATTGCCGCCCACCACGACGTACCGGACAACCTGGCCTGCGTGGCCGCCGGCCGTCGCCGGGTCACCCTGTTCCCGCCCGACCAGGTCGGCAATCTGTACGTGGGCCCGCTGGACTTCACGCCGGCGGGCCAGGCGGTGAGCCTGGTCGACTTCGCCGCGCCGGACCTGGACCGCTTCCCGCGCTTCGAGCGGGCGTGGGCCAGCGCGCAGGTCGCCGAGCTGGGGCCGGGCGATGCGGTGTTCATTCCCTCGCTGTGGTGGCACCACATGGAAGGGCTGGACGACTTCAACGTGCTGGTGAACTACTGGTGGCGCCCGGTGCCGGCATGGACCGATGCACCGATGAACGCCCTGATGCTCTCGCTGCTGGCCCTGCGCTCGTTGCCACCGGCACAGCGCCGACGGTGGCGGGCGATGTTCGACCACTATGTATTCACGGCAGGCGGCGACGCAACCGCGCATATCCCGGAACACGCACGCGGGGTACTGGGGCCGCTGGACGAAGCGATGGCGGCCAACGTACGCAGTGTCCTGCGCAAACGGCTGGACCGGTAGCCCCGGCGGTTACCCATCGACCGGCGAATCCGTGATAATCCGCGCCGTGATCGATCGTCACCCTGCCGGTAGCCCCGTCCATGCCTTTGCTGTCGTCCCGCCTCAACCTGGGCAAGCTGATCCTGGCGCTTGCCCTGCTCAGCTCGCTGGTGGCCCTGGCCAACACCCTGCACGCCAGCTACCGCGTACAACGTGAGCAGCTGATCGGCACCACGCTGGAGTCCAACCGGGTCTACGCCAGCAAGCTGGCCGAGAGCACCCAGAACTTCGTGCTGTCGGCACAGCAGCAGCTGGCCTACGCTGCCATCGAGCTGGGCAAGCAGAACCATGACCGCGCCGGGCTGGAAGCCCACGCCGCGCGCCTGCAGCTGCAGACCAACAGCTTCAATTCGGTGCTTATCGTGGACCCGGCCGGCACGGTGCTGGCCACCTCGCCCCTGAGCCTGGCGCTCACCGGCATAACGCTCAACAGCCAGGGCAACAGCGAAGCGCTGAAACGCCGCGAGCCCTACATCAGCGATCCGTACCAGTCGGCCACCGGGCGCCTGCTGGTGGCGATCTCGCACCCCATCTTCGATGCACAGGGTCAGTACCGCGGCTACGTCAGCGGCACCATCTACCTGCGCGAACGCAGCATCCTGCAGAGCCTGCTCGGCAAGCACTACTACCGCGACGGCTCGTACCTGTACGTGGTCGACCGCAACGGCCGCATCCTGTACCACATCGAGCCGACCCGGGTGGGGCAGTTCGCGCTGGAGAATCCGGCGGTCAAGGCCGTAAGCCAGGGCCACTCGGGCGCGCAGGAAGTGCGCAACAGCCATGGCGTGCTGATGCTGGCCGGCTACGCGCCGGTGCCCAGCGTGGGCTGGGGCGTGGTGGCGCAGCGTCCCACCGCCGCCACCCTGGCGCCGTTGTCGCGGCTGATGAAGGCGGTGATCTGGAATGCCATTCCGCTGGGCGTGCTGTCGCTGCTGGTCACCTGGTGGTTCGCGCGGCGCATTTCGCTGCCGCTGTGGCAGATGGCGCGCAACGTGCAGAACCGCGACACCGGCATCGCCATCCGCCATGTCAGCGGCATCCGTGCGTGGTACTACGAGGCCGCGCACCTCAAGCAGGCGCTGCTGTACAGCTTCAACCTGCTGCAGGACCGCATCGGCAAACTCAGCCGCGCCAGCATGACCGACCCGCTCACCGGCCTGCAGAACCGCCGTGGCCTGCAGGAAGGGCTGGAAGACTGGCAGGCGCGCGGTCAGCCGTTCGGCATCGTCGCGCTGGACATCGACCGCTTCAAGACCATCAACGACCGCTTCGGCCACGCGGTGGGCGACGCGGTGATCCTGCGCATCGCGCAGATCATGCGCGACGATTCGCGCGACACCGACCTGCTGTGCCGCAACGGCGGCGAGGAATTCCTGATCCTGCTGCCGGGCATCGACGTCGCCGCCAGCGCCGCCATCGCCGAACGCCTGCGCCTGCAGGTGGAAGCGGAGGTGTTCGACGAGGTCGGCACGGTGACGGTGTCGCTGGGCGTGGCCCACTACCCGAGCTACCACGAAGACCCGCACCAGGCGCTGCGCCTGGCCGACAAGGCGCTGTACATGGCCAAGGAACAGGGCCGCAACCGCACCGTGGTGTACCCGGCGCCGGACGGACCGGCGCAGGGGTGATCAACCGCCCAGCGGGGTGAGCAGGCGTGGGCCGTTGTCTGCGCCAGCCATGTAGACACCGCCAGCCGGGAGAAGGCCGGCCAGGTCTTCCTCGCGCTGTTCGCCGGTGAGCCAGGACGCTTTCGCGCGCGGGCCGGGAATGTAGACGTTCCACTTGCCGTAAGCGCGATTGACTTCACCGAAGTCAAAGCTGACCGGCACCCGCACCGTCCAGAACGGCTTGCCCACCTCGTCACCGGTGGTGGGCGCACGGAAGGTCCAACGGCGCAGTGCGGTGTTCACGCTCTGCCGCGCAAAGGCCTCGCGCAGCTTCTGCATGCGGCGTTCATCGCCCAGCACGCGAAGGTTGACCTGCTCGGCGACCACGTCCATCACCTTGCCATCGCGACCCACCTGGACCAGCAGCATCACGTCGCCACTGCCACCGAGATCCACGGCGAGCGACGGGAACCCCGGCGGGGGCATGGCCACGCTGGTCACCTGGTCGGTGCTGGTCTGGTCGTACTCGCCAAAGTTGGCCGCATCCAGCGTGACCCGGTCATTTCCACTTTCGCCGGGCTGGGCCAACAGACGGATCGACACCCGGGTGCGCGCATGCACGGGCTTGCCGTCGCGCACGATCGGCTCGAAACGCCAGGTCTTGACAGAGCGTTCGACGAAGCCGGTCATTTCGGCCGGCACCTTCTCGCGCTGGTCCAGGGCGAACGCCTCCACCTCGCCCTCCAGACCGATGTTGATCTGGCCGGTCAGCACCATGCTGCCTTCGGCGGTCCTGCGCACTTCCGCGCGCGTCTGGGCCGTGGCAGGCGGTACTGCGGCGAGAACGCCGCCGGCGATGGCCAGCGCCAGCATCAGACGAATTGAACTACACATTGCACATCTCCTTGTGTCAGCTACCCAGCGGGGTCAGCAGGCGCGGACCGTCGTCCTGGTCGGCCATGTAGAGGCCGCCGTCGGCCAGCAGGTCGGGGGCGGCACTCGCGTCTACGCGGGCGCCGCTGAAGGATGCGCGCTCGCGCGGGCCGGGAATGTAGGCTTCCCAGACGCCATAACGTTCCATGCGCGGTTCGCCCATGGAGTAGCTCACCGGTACGCGCACGTTCCACGACTCGGCGTCCTTGGCCGGGCCGCTGGTCGGCGGGCGGAACGTCCATGTCCGCGCAGCGGATTCGGAGGCACGCGCCAGTGCGTCGCGCATGGCGCGCATCTGGCGCTCCTTGCCGACCACGCGCAGGTTGACCTGCTCGGTGAACACATCGGCCACGCTGCCATCGCGTGCCACCTTGAGCAGCATCAACACGTCGCCACGCCCGCGCATGGCATACACGTCCTTCGGGTAAACCGGTGCGGGCCGTGCGATGAAGGTGACGCGGCTGGTGTCATCCGGATCGTACTTCGCGAAACTGGCGCCGGTCACACGCACCTGCGCACCGTCGCCGCTCGGGTCAGGCTGCTGCACCAGTCGCAGGATCACCGGGGTCTGGGTCGCCACTGCGGCACCGTCCACGCGCATCGGCTCGAAACGCCACGCCTGCACCTGGCGGGTGACGAATGCGGCCAGGTCGGCCGGCACCTTGTCGGCGTGCGACAGCGCAAAGCCGGTCACCTGCCCTTCGCTGCCGATGTCGATGGTGCCGCCCAGCGTCATGCTGGCTTCGGCGGTCTGCCGCACTTCGCGTGCGTTCTGCGCGATGGATTCACTGCTTGCAACCAGTCCGGCGCCGCCAACGGCGAGGGCCAAGGCCAGGGCCAGAAGGGGGGAATAACGCATCTCACCTGCTCCTTGTGATGGACCCCGAGGGTACCCCACCCGTGGGTCAGGAGGAAATCACGCCAGCCGGTGGGTGTCTGCATACGGCAGTGTGTCGGGAAGATCCCCCGCCGCGAAACGGGCCTGCAGCCCCTGCCACCACAGCGGATCGAACAGATGCGCGTGGTGTTCGCGCACCGCTGCCAGTTCCGCAGCGGGCAGCCCCATGAACGGCGCGAACCGCTCAGGGAAGACATCGCGCGGCCCCACATGGAACCAGGGCTCTTCAGCCATTGCTTCGTCGGCATTGCGCGGCTGCGGCCACGCGCGGAACACGCAGTCGCTGACCAGGCACAGTTCGTCGTAGTCGTAGAACACCGCACGACCATGCCGCGACACACCGAAGTTCTTCGGCAACATGTCACCGGGGAAGATGTTGTTGCGCGCCATGTCGGTGATGGCCTGTGCGTAATCCAGCGCGGCCGCGCGGCGCGCTTCGGCGGTCTGCTCGCGCAGGTACAGGTTGAGCGGGCGGAAGCGGCGCTGCACGTAGCACAGCGCGATCACCAGGCTGTCGCCTTCCTCGCGCACGCTGGCGGCGCACTGGGTCAGCAGCTCTTCGCGCAGTGCCGCAGAGAAGCGCGCTTTCGGGAAGCGCAGGTGCCGGTAGGGCTGCGCGTCCAGCAGCCGGCCCACGCGGTCCAGGTTGAACACCAGCGCGTACTTCTCTTCAACCTGGTGCCGGGTCATGGTTTTGGGCCAGGCGAATTGATCGCGGATCAGCTTGAACACCAGCGGGTAGCTGGGCAGGGTAAACACCGCCATGACCATGCCCGGCGTGCCTTCGGCATGCACCAGCTGTTCGTCGGGATGATCCAGGAAGTGACGGAAGAAGGTGCGGTAGCGCTCGGTCTTGCCCTGCTTGGCGCGGCCCAGCACGGTGTAGATCTCATCGATGGGCTTGGCCGGCAGCAGGCTGCGCAGGAACACCACCGCATCGCCAACCGTGGCCAGGTCAGCCTGGAAGTAACTGCGCGACACGCCGAACAGGTGCGCCACGTCGCGGCGACGGGTCAGCACCGCCTCGGCACGCAGGCCGGCGCCGTCGTTGACCAGGGCAATCACGCAGGGCGAAAAGCGGTGTTCACCAAACACCCGCCCCACCAGGTAGGCGCGGCGCTCGCGGTAGAACACGGTGTCCAGCAGTTCGATGCTGCGCACCGGATGCGTGCCCCAGTGCTGCAGGTCGTCCTGCAGGCGCACTGCGATCGCGGCCGCGCAGCGCAGCTGGTGCGCGTAGGGCACCTCGAACCGGTAATCGCCCAACACCCGCATGAACGCCTCGACCGGGCGTGTGGTGGACACCGCATAGGTGTGCCGTGCGACCGGATGGGTGATGGCATCGGACGGCTCCACGTCCAGGGCCATGAACTCGACCTCGGCATCCACGCCTTCGGTGGCGAACAGGCGCCGCGCCAGGGTGTTGTAGAAGGTCTTGTACAGCTCGGCGTCGATCAGTGGTCCGACCAGGCCGGCGTACACGTCGTGAACCTGCAGCCACAGGCTGCGCCTTCCCACCCACTCGCCTGCCGTGCGGCGCAGTGCGTCCACCGTCTCGGCGATGCAGCGGTCGTACAGCCCTATGCGCTCCACCGCGTCCGCCTGCGCCCCGCCCCAGTCACGCGTCTCGAACCGCACCCGCGCACGCCGGGTGACGCTGGCGAACCGCGCGTGATAGTCCTCGAAGCCCCCGCGCACCCGCAGGGCAAGGGACGCGGCCAGCGCAACTTCGTCGTGGGAATCGGCAACGGGCATGCAGGGCAACCGGAAGGACCGTCCCCATTGTGCGCCCGCGCGGCCTGCGCCGACCACCCCACGGTGGTCGGCGCGTGCAACAGTCACATCACCAGCGCGCCTTCCACGTCCTGCACCTTGCGGCGTGCAAGCGCCAGGTTGGACTTGTTGCGGTCGAGCACCAGGTACAGGAACAGACCCTTCTTCTTCGCTACCGGGCGCAGGATGTGGTACGCGGTGCCCAGCGAGATCAGGATGTCTTCGATGGTGTCGTTGAGGTTCAACGACGCGGCCGTCTTCATCTTCGCGCGGATCACTTCGGTGTTGCCCGCCGCGGCCACTTCCATGTCCATGCCCGAGCCGGCTTCGCCCAGCAGCATGCCGCTCTCGTAGTCCACAAGCGCCACTGCTTTCGCGCCATCGATCTGCATCAGCGAGTTCAAGGTTTCGCTCACTGCGTTGTTCATGTTGCCCATGCTGCACCCCGTTCTGGTTGTCGAGCCCCTAGGTTCCCTGCGGATCGGCTCGTGATCCGCTGAGTTCGGCCATGATGTTGCGGCCACATTCCTTCGCACTCCAAAGCACCTTGCCGATCACGCAGGTCGCGTCGCAGGCGGTCATCAGCAGCAGCGGTGCCGGCGTGCACGGCAGGGCCAGCATCAGCACCTTGCCTTCGCCGGCCTCCAGCATCAGCACTTCCAGCTTGCCCAGCGCCAGCTCGCGCCCGACGGCGGCCGCCAGCGCCAGCATCGCGCTGGTCATGGCGGCCAGGCGTTCGCCGTTGCCGTGGGTGCCCGCCGCCGGTACCAGTGCAAAGCCATCCACGCTGGACAGCACCGCGCTGCGTACGCCGTTGATGTCATCGGCGAAGGCCTGCAGGTGCCGGATCACGCGCTCACGCGTGGTCGGGTCCAACCGGCGTACATCGTGTCCGTCAGCCATGGCCCGGTACCAGTTCGTGGGCTTCCATCTCGCTCATCAGCACATCCATCAGCGACAGACCCTGTTCGCGGTTGCGCGCGTCCACCGGCATGACCGGCAGCATCCGGTCGCCCCAGCCCGCCACGGCGGTGCATGTTTCGAGGTCGAACGAAGGCGCCAGGTCCAGTCGCGAGACGCCGATCACCGCCGGCACGTCGGCGGCATGCTGGCGCAGCACCGCGACGTAGTCCTTGAGCTCTTCCACCGCTGCCCAGCGGGTGGCGTCGAGCAGCAGCACCACACCGCTGGCGCCCTGCAGCAGGATCGGCCAGATGAAGTCGAAGCGCTGCTGCCCGGGCGTGCCATACAGGCGCAGGCGGTCGCCGTTGGGCAGGTCGATGTCGGCGTAGTCCATCGCCACGGTGGTGGACGCCTTGTCGGCACCCTCGCGGTCGCTGTTGGGCACATCGGTGTCCACCACCGCGCCGGCCGCGATCGCGCGGACCAGGGTCGACTTGCCACTGCCCATGCCGCCCAGCACCACGACCTTGTGTTCGCGCACGCTCAGCTCCCGCCCCGCTGGCGCACGCTGCGCCACATGCGCGACAGCAGCGTGCTGCCGCCGTTGGGCGCGCGCACCGGCGACGCGTTGGACTGGAAGTCTTCCAGCGCAGCGTAGCCACACAGGTATGCCGGATGCACGACGCTGCGCACGGCCTCGTCCGGCACATCCAGCAGGGTCGCGCACTCTTCCACGCTGCACGCGCGCTTGAGCAGCAGCGAACACAACCGGAAGCTGTCGTGCTGGTTGCCAAGTACACGGAAGTCGGGCCACCTAAACAGTTTGACCCGTGCACCGCGTTTCAGGCGCGCGTCCAGGTCCTGCCAGTGCGCGGGACGCTGGCCCCATTGCCACAGCAGCGGGCGCAGTGGCTGGCGCGGCAGGGCCGCAGCCAGCTCCTGGTAGCGGCGCTCGGAAAGACCGTGCAGGGACAGCATCTCGAACACGTCCGACAGGTCCTGCGCCAGGCTGGCGCCCGGCACCCCGACCGGCACCACCATCTGGTCCTGCACGAAATCCAGCAGCAGCTGCGGTTCGTCGTCCAGGACCAGCGCGGCATGCCCCTGGCGCGACTGCAGGCGTTCGCGCAGCGCGCGCGTGATCGCCTTCGCGCCCTGTGCGCTGCGCGGTTCGTCGATGCTGTTGGTGGCGGCCGGCATCCGTCGCAGCGCGCACTCGATGGCGCTGTCGTCGAGCACGCCGCGATTGGCACCCTGCCCCGGCCGCAGCTGGCCGTCCTGGTCTTCCACCCAGAACTGGATGCGCGGACGTTCGCGCACCATGCGCAGCGCGGCGTTTCGCAGCGCCGGCGTGTCCTTGATCACCAGCAGGTCGCACTCATCAAGATCGCGACAACTGCGCACGGTGTCGGCCGGCAATGACGCGGCCACACGCAGGCGTTGCAGCAATGCACGTTCACCCTGGATGTCCGATCCGACCACGAGAACCCTGGCCATCGCCTTCCCCCTGGTTGCGCTTCCCTGCCACCCCCACATGCGTGGCGGAGCACAGCGTGCCAGAACTCAATCGGCCGACGTCACGTATTTGCGGGCAAAAATGAGCGTTCATGTCGGTAAACGGATTGCCCAACAAGAAACCCACGCCGAGACGCGGGTTTCCTTTCGAACACTTGACGCGCAGCCAGTGCGCAACCCTAGTTCTCGTGGTTGGGAGGCCTGACCTGATCGGGCTCACCGACCGTCACGGTGCCAGATCCACCGCCGCCACTACCGCCACCGCCACCGCCCGACCCACTACCACCACCTGAGCCACCACCCGGATTGCCATTCCCGCTACCAATACCGCCCGGCGGCGGATCAATAGGCATCCTCTTGTCAGTTACGTAATCACCATTGAGATTCTGCACGTAGGTCGCACAATGCGTCGCGTTGCAGATCATGTAGCTTGTACCCGTTGCATACATCCACATCGGAATCCAATCGTCGATGATTGCAAGATTCTTCTCCAGGAACTCCTGCGTTGCGGAATCTATGATTGGCGAACGCACTTCGCAATTGTTGTCGCAGACGATCGGCCCCCTATTGAACGCGTACAACAACGAGCAGGCCAACGCAGCGACGGCCAGCACTGCGATGGCCGCCACAAACTTCATGGCACTTGATCCATTGGTGTTAGTGAGTCGTGCAACATTCATCATAAATTTCCTCTGCCTTGACCTTTGATTCCCTGATCTGCTCAACACTCAATCTATCCCGAAGCCACTGCTGCCGATTGCTTGAGACGGTGCCCGGAGCAGCGCGCTCTGCCGCCAGGTAGTAGGCATAGCTGGTGGTGTTGTCCTGCTCCGTCATCACCCCGACCTGATGAGCGTTGCCGAGCCGCAGCAGTGCATCCATGCTTCCGCGATCGGCAGCTGATTCCAGGTATTCCATCGCTTGACGCTTGTACTCGATCACTACGTCGGGATTCTTGAAGATCTCCTGGAGACCACCAAGCGCCTGCTCTGGATCGGCCACGAACACGAGCTGTGCGCCTAGATGACCTTGCTCGGCACCCCGTCTAAGCCAGTCCGACTTTGCCGCCAGGGACTCCACAGGAATATCCCGACATTCCTCTTCGCTTTTCGCATCCAGAGAAGAGCGCGCTCTTCTACTCAGGCCGATCAAGGGCATGCATTGTGAGATCTTCAGATAGATTTCGTAGGACGCCTTGCCATCTCCTGCGCGCGCCAGCGGCTCCAATCCACGGATTGCAGAAGCAGCGTTGCCCTCTGGTGCTGAGCCGAAATCCTTCACATTGAAAGCGCGACCACCTAGAGGTGTTTTCACAATCCCGTATCGAGCCTCCGGGTCGACGGGCATGTTGTTCACCATGATGTCGGGGCTCTTACTGGCATCCGTCGATGCGCCGAACGGTGGCTGCCTCCGGTCCTTTGATGACTCAGCGGGCCTGTCGCTGGTTCCACACGCACCCAACAGCATTGCCAATGCAACTCCATGAGGCACTTTGACCATCTGCTGGACCTCCATTCAATGTGTGTGTGATCTAAGTCGAGTCAGTCGGGGTCGCCATTGAGACCATTGATTCAACGCGTCAATCAATGAGTGCCTCCGCCGACTGTTTGCAGACTGTTGCGCGTCACCAACACCTCTCTGAATTTCACGTCGGTTACGTCGTAGGACAACCTTATGCGTTGCGTCACACCGAGAAAATCAGAGTATTTCAGTCCCTATCATCAGACTGTTCCAGCGTTGAACATCAGATGTTCCCCCACCGGGCGCATCAAAAAAAAACCCGCGCCGAAGCGCGGGTTCTCTATCGAACACCAGCAAGGTGGTATCGAGGGCTACAGCGCCGCCAGGGCCGCGTTGAAGGTGGTGCTCGGACGCATCGCGGTGCTGGCCTTGGCCACGTCCGGGCGGTAGTAACCGCCGATGTCCACCGGCTTGCCCTGCGCGGCAATCAGCTCGGCGACGATGGACTGCTCGTTGTCGGTCAGTGCCTTGGCCAGCGGCGCAAAGCGGGCCTTCAGTGCGGCATCGTCATCCTGCGCTGCCAGGGCCTGGGCCCAGTACAGCGCGATGTAGAAGTGGCTGCCACGGTTGTCGATGCCACCCAGCTTGCGCGACGGCGACTTGTCGTTGTCCAGGAACTGGCCGTTGGCCTGGTCCAGGGTCTTTGCAAGCACGCTGGCACCGGCGTTGTTGTAGCGGTTGCCCAGGTGTTCCAGCGACGCGGCCAGGGCCAGGAACTCGCCCAGCGAATCCCAACGCAGGTAGTCTTCCTCGACGAACTGCTGCACGTGCTTGGGCGCCGAACCACCCGCACCGGTTTCGAACAGGCCGCCACCGGCCATCAGCGGCACGATCGACAGCATCTTGGCGCTGGTGCCAAGTTCCATGATCGGGAACAGGTCGGTGAGGTAATCACGCAGCACGTTGCCGGTCACCGAGATGGTGTCCTCACCCTTGCGGATGCGGTCCAGCGAGAACGTGGTGGCCTCCACCGGTGCCAGGATGCGGATGTCCAGGCCGCTGGTGTCGTGGTCCTTGAGATAGGTTTCGACCTTGGCGATGACCTGCGCGTCGTGCGCACGTGCAGCGTCCAGCCAGAACACGGCCGGGGTGCTGCTCAGGCGCGCACGGTTGACCGCCAGCTTCACCCAGTCCTGGATCGGCGCGTCCTTGGTCTGGCACATGCGCCAGATGTCGCCGGTCTGCACGGCGTGTTCGAACACCACGGTGCCGGCGTCGTCGGTGACGCGCACGGTGCCGTCGGCCGGGATCTGGAAGGTCTTGTCATGCGAGCCGTACTCTTCGGCCTTCTGCGCCATCAGGCCGACGTTCGGCACCGAGCCCATGGTGGCCGGGTCGAACGCGCCGTGCGCGATGCAGTCGTCGATGACGGCCTGGTACACGCCGGCGTAGCAGCGGTCGGGGATGACGGCCTTGGTGTCCTGCAGCTTGCCTTCGGCATTCCACATCCCGCCGGAGTCGCGGATCATCGCCGGCATCGAGGCGTCGACGATCACGTCGCTGGGCACGTGGAGGTTGGTGATGCCCTTGTCGGAGTTGACCATGGCGAGGCCCGGGCGCTTGCCGTATTCGGCAGTCAGGTCGGCCTTGATCGTTTCCTGGGTGGCTTCAGGCAGCTGCGGCAGGCGTGCAAACAGGTCGCCGATACCGTTGTTGGGATCGAAGCCGGCCTGCTTGAGCACGTCGGCGTGCTTGGCCAGCACGTCCTTGTAGAACTCTTCGACGACCACGCCGAACATGATCGGGTCGGAGACCTTCATCATGGTGGCCTTCAGGTGCAGCGAGAACAGCACGCCCTTGGCCTTGGCGTCGGCGACCTGGGCCTGCACGAAGGCAGCCAGCGCGTTGCGGCTCATCACGGCGGCGTCGACGATCTCGCCGGCCTTGACTGCGGTCCTTTCCTTCAGCACCACGACGGTGCCGTCGGCCTGCTGCAGCTCGATCTTCAGGTTGCCGGCGTTGGCCAGGGTGGCCGACTTTTCGCTGCCATAGAAATCGCCGCCGTCCATGTGGGCCACGTGCGACTTCGATTCGGGCGACCACTTGCCCATGCGGTGCGGGTGCTTGCGGGCGTAGTTCTTGACCGACAGCGGTGCGCGGCGGTCGGAATTGCCTTCGCGCAGCACCGGGTTCACCGCGCTGCCCTTGACCTTGTCGTAACGGGCCTTGATGTCGCGCGAGACGTCATCGGTGGGGACGTCCGGGTAGTTCGGCAGGGCAAAACCCTGGTCCTGCAGTTCCTTGATCGCGGCCTTCAGCTGCGGCACCGAGGCGCTGATGTTGGGCAGCTTGATGATGTTGGCGTCCGGGGTGGTCGCCAGCTGGCCCAGTTCGGCCAGGTGGTCGGCTTCCTTCTGGTCGTCCTTCAGGAAGTCCGGGAACAGCGCCAGGATGCGGCCGGACAGGGAGATGTCACGGGTTTCCACGGCAATGCCGGCGGTGGCGGTGTAGGCCTCGACGATCGGCAGCAGCGACTGGGTCGCCAGGAACGGGGCTTCATCGGTAAGCGTGTACAGAATCTTGGGCGTGTTCGACATGGGGGTCTGATGCTCTCCGGGTAACCCCCTCATTGTCGCGGTTTCGGACCCGGGGAGCAAAGCCGCGCCATACGCCGTGGTATGCGCCCCACTACTTGCCTTCGGCGGAGCCGACACCCTTCTTTCCAATTACCCACTCAGCAAGTTGCTCGCCCCAAGGCGACTTTCGCGGGCAAACCAGCGTCTGGCTGTCCTGACTTCGCCTGAAACTACATCCACGAAACCCGCCAAGCACCGCTGCCAACTGCAAGCGTTCGTCCGCATCGGCGACGGCTGCGACAAGGTGCAATGCGGGAGTGTCCCTTTTGTCCTGACGTACAAATACTTCGTAACGAACCCTTTCGCCCTCCTCGCTTCTGGATCCAGTCACCGTGTACCCGCCTTGACGCAAATTGATCTCCGGCACACTTCCCTTGGCGGGGCGCTGCGGCGCGTTCCCTTCATACACAGTGAGTACCTCCCGCCCTCCGCTGTCGATCCGGTGCAGCCCGAAGTCCGCCGGGACCTCGTATGTGAGCGACATTCCACTTGGAACACGCAGACAAGCGCCGTACATGAAGTGATCGCAACTGTAGTTCCACAGTGCACCGCTCTGGGCGAAAGAGGCTGGTGGACACATCAAGAGGACCAGTAGTAGCAAGCGAGCGAACATTGCGACCTGCCTCTCCTGGCGCTGGCGTTGGGTTCGAAGTTTCTCCCTGTACGCCGGAACCTTACAATAAAAAAGACGCAGCCTCGCGGCTGCGTCCATCGTGAGCCCGTGCCGGGAGAGAGTCGGCGGGACTTACTTGACCTCGAACTCCTGCGGCGTTCCAGCCGCCTTGCCATCTACCATGACTTCCGCGCGGTACTTGCCCGTCGGCCAGCCATTGGCATTCGTGAAGCTGATGTTGGTGGTCTCGGCACCGGTGGTGTTCAGTGCCTGGCTCTGTTCGCCTGCCACCTGGCCGTCCTGGTAGGTCAACTTGGCGCCGACATTGGCGTTGTTGGCGGTACCGTCGGTGCGGATCGAGACGATGATGATGTCCTTCGGCCCGAACAGCGCGGTCGGTGCAACCGACTTGTCGGCGGCGGCGGTCTTGCCGACGCTTACAGCGGAGACGTTCACCGGAGCAGCAGCGGTCATCGGCTGCGGCGCGGCCGGTTCGGCCGGTGCAGTCGCAACCGGAGCGGCCGGCTGCGCGTTGTTGTCGGCGGTGTCTTCCTTCTTCTTGCAGCCGGCTAGCGCAACGGTGGCCAGCAGGGCGGCAAGAGCGGCGGTACTGATGGACGTCTTCTTCATGGAATTCCTCCCTGGGAATGAGTGGCGTGCAGTTCGAGTGGGATCAGGATTTCGCCGGGATCTTCAGGACCTGGCCGGGCTGGATCTTGTCCGGGTCGTCCAGAAGGTCCCTGTTCGCCTCGAAAATACGGTTCCAGGCGTTGGCATCGCCCAGCTCGTTCTTGGCGATCTTCGACAGCGAGTCGCCCTTCTGTACGGTGTAGGTACTGCCCCCCACCTTTTCGGCCGTGGTATCGACCGAAGCGGTCACGCCGGAGAAATCGGCCTTTTCCACTTTTTGTGCCGTGGTATCGACGCTGGCTTTGACACCGGAGAAATCGGCTTTCTTGTCGGTACTCATCCACGCGCTCCTTTCTGGATATGACAACCTGGATCGCACGGTGTCACAGGCCTTGTTAATGGGGCATGGCGCGGACGTGAAGGATTCGGGTGCTTTTCTGAACAGGGCCCGGGGCGGCGGCCGGCCACGCTAAAATGGCCCCATGAATACCCCCCAGGACTCCAGCCTCGGTCGCGAGGTTGCTTACCCCTCCCAGTACGATCCCGCCCTGCTCTTCCCGATCCCCCGCCGCGCCGCGCGCGAAGAGATCGGGGTGGAGGAGGCCAACCTGCCGTTCGTCGGCCACGACCGCTGGCAGGCCTATGAGCTGAGCTGGCTGGACCGGCGCGGCAAGCCGCGGGTGGCAGTGGCCACGGTCAGCGTGCCGTGCACCTCGCCGAACCTGATCGAATCCAAGTCGTTCAAGCTTTACTTGAACTCACTCAACAGCACCCGCTTCGATGACGACGAGCAGGCCCGCCAGCGCATTGCCGGCGACCTGTCGGCCTGTGCCGGGGCGGTGGTGAACGTGGTGTTCGGGGTGCCGCCGCTGGTGGACGGCGCCGAGGGCGAGTCGCTGGACGATCTGGACGTGGCGATCGAACGGTATGGCCCGCCCGCGCCGGAGTACCTGTCGGCCAATGCCGGCCAGGTGGTGACCGAGACCCTGAGCTCGGCCCTGCTCAAGTCCAACTGCCCGGTCACCGGGCAGCCGGACTGGGCCAGCGTGAGCGTGCGCTACCGCGGTCCGCGCATCGACCGCGAAGGCCTGCTGCGCTACCTGGTGAGCTACCGCGAACACGCCGAATTCCACGAGCAGTGCGTGGAACGGATCTTCAACGAGATCACCCAGCGCTGCCAGCCGGAATGGCTGGAAGTGGAAGCGCGTTACACCCGCCGCGGCGGGCTGGACATCAACCCGTGGCGGGCCAGCGCCGGCATTGAAGCGCCGGCGCGGACCGTGCGGGAAATCCGTCAGTAATCAGGTCGCGGGCGCGTTGAGGAAGTCCAACGACACCTGCAACAGCGCCCGCAACCCGACATCCAGCGCCTTCTCGTCCAGCAGGAACTTCGGCGAATGGTTGGCCGGGGCGGTGGCCGGGTCGATGCCTTCGCTGGTGGCGCCGACGAAGAAGAACATGCCCGGCACCTGCTGGGCGTACAGCGAGAAGTCTTCGGCGCCCATCTGCAGCGGCGGTTCGTAGACGTTGGCTTCGCCGACCACGGCCTGCAGGCTGGGCAGCATGCGCGCGGTCAGTGCCGGGTCGTTGACCGTGGCCGGGTTGCCTTCGGCCTCGTAGATCTCGGTCTGCGCCTTGGCACCATGCGCGGCGGCGGTGTGCTCGGCCACGTTGCGCAGGTCCGCGAAGATCTGCTGGCGCATGCCCTCGTCGAAGGTACGGATGGTGCCCACCATCTCCACTTCATCGGGAATGATGTTGTAGCGGATGCCCCCCTTGATCGCGCCGAAGGACACCACGGCCGGCTGCTTGGAAATGTTGGAACGACGGCTGACGATGGTCTGCGCGGTGCCGACCAGGTCGGCGGTGGCCACGATCGGGTCGACCCCGTTCCACGGTGCCGAACCATGGGTCTGGCGGCCGATCACCTTGATCCCGAAGCGGTCCGAAGCAGCCATCAGCGGGCCGCTCCGGACCGCGATCTGCCCGGCCTGGACGCTGGAGAACACATGCAGGCCGAACACCGCATCCGGCTTGAAGTCGGCGAAAAGGCCTTCCTTGAGCATCAGCGAGGCGCCGCCTTCTTCCGGTGCCGGCGCGCCTTCCTCGGAGGGCTGGAAGATCAGCATCACTTCGCCGGGCAGGTTCGCCTTCATCTTGACCAGTGCGTCGGCCACGCCGAGCAGGGTGGCGGTGTGCGCGTCGTGGCCGCAGGCGTGCATCACCCCGACCGGCTCGCCGCGGTAGGTGCTGGTGGCCTTGGAGGCGAACGGCAGCCCGGTCTGTTCTGTCACCGGCAGCGCGTCCATGTCGGCCCGCAGGGCGATGCGCGGGCCGGGCTTGCCGCCCTTGATGATCGCGACCACGCCGTGGTGGGCGATTCCGGTCTTCGGCTTCAGGCCCATCGCACGCAGCTGCTCGGCGACCTTGGCGGCGGTGCGCTCTTCGCGGTTGGACAGTTCCGGGTGCTGGTGGAAGTCACGGCGCCATTCCACCACCTGGGCCTGCAGGCGGGCGGCGGCGGCGGTGACTTCCGGGCGCTCGGCCGGGGCGGCGGCGGCCAGCGCGGGCGAGGCGAGCAGCAGGGCGGACAGCAACAGCGACAGACGGGGCATGCAGGTCTCCACGAAGGCAATCAAGGTGATGAACCTGAATGTAGGGCATCCGGATGGGTTCGGAAAGCCGACTGGGGTCGGCTTCTACCCCCAAGATCCCCGCATCTGGGGAACCTCGGGGGGCTGCGCGGGTCTGACCGCCCGTCCCATCCGTCATGCATTCAGGGTCACGCCGGGCGGGTATCCTGCGTACCTGCCAACCGGGCCCCGCCCCTCGCCTGCCTCAGGAGTTTTTGAATGTCGCGTTTCTGGAAGATCGTGCTGCTGGTGATCGCAGTGCTGGTGGTCGGGCTGGTCGGCATGCGCATGCTCGGCGGCGGCAAGGCGAAAGACGCCAAGGGCGGCCCGCAGGCCGAGGCCGGTAAGGACGGCGAGCGCGACAACGGCCCGGTGCCGGTGACCGTGATCGACGCCGCCCGCCAGGACGTGCCGGTGTATGCCAGCGCGCTGGGCACGGTAAGCGCGATGAACACCGTGACCGTCAGCCCGCAGGTCGGCGGCCAGCTGCTCAGCATCAACTTCAAGGAAGGCCAGGAAGTGAAGCAGGGCGACCTGCTGGCGCAGATCGACCCGCGCACCCTGCAGGCCAGCTATGACGAAGCCGCCGCTGCCAAGAAGCAGAACCAGGCGCAGCTGGCCACGGCCCGCTCCAACTTCCAGCGCTCCAATTCGCCCGAGTACCGCCAGTACGTTGCCAAGACCGACCTGGACACCCAGCGCAACCAGGTGGCCCAGTACGAAAGCGCGGTCGCCGCCAATGAAGCGAGCATGCGCGCGGCCCAGGTGCAGCTGCAGTACACCCGCGTCACCGCGCCGATCTCCGGCATCGCCGGCATCCGTGCGGTCGACGCCGGCAACGTGGTCAGCGCCGGTACCGCGATTGTCACGCTGACCCAGGTCCACCCGATCCACGTGGTGTTCAACCTGCCCGAGCGCCAGCTGCCGGAAGTGCGCCAGGCGCAGCAGGCCGGCCCAGTGACCATCGCCGCGCTCGATCGCAACGACGCCCACGTGCTCACCGACGGCGGCACCCTGGACGTGGTGGACAACCAGATCAGCAGCGACAGCGGCACCTTCCGTGCCCGCGCCCTGTTCGACAACAAGGACAACAGCCTGTGGCCGGGCCAGTTCGTCAACGTGCGCATGCAGCTGCGCACGATTGCCGGTGGCGTGGTCATTCCCACCCAGGCGGTGATGCGCGGCCCGGACGGCGAGTACGTCTACATCGTCAAGCCGGACAACACCGTGGCCATGCAGACCGTGAAGAGCGGCGTGGAAGTGGGCGACAGCCACGTGCAGGTCACCGAAGGCCTGAAGGGCGGCGAGCGCGTGGTCAGCGAAGGCCAGTTCCGGCTCAAGCCGGGCAGCAAGGTCACCGCGCTGAAGCCGGGCGAAACCCCGGCCGCCCCGACCGAGGCCGAACTCAAGGCCGCCGCGCAGAAGCAAGGCGGCGGTGGTCGCCGTGGCGGCGGCCCGCGCTGACCGCGCGCCCCGTGTCCGCGACGCCGGCCGGCTGGCCGGCGTTCGTGTCCTGCATCGCCGTTTGACGTAACAGCAAGGATCCGCCCGTGGGCTTTTCGACGATCTTCATCCGCCGCCCCATCGCCACCTCGCTGCTGATGGCGGGCCTGCTGCTGCTCGGCATCCTGGGGTATCGCCAGTTGCCGGTGTCGGCGCTGCCGGAGATCGACGCGCCCAGCCTGGTGGTCACCACCCAGTATCCCGGTGCCAACGCCACCACCATGGCCTCGCTGGTGACCACGCCGCTGGAGCGCCAGTTCGGGCAGATCTCCGGGCTGGAGCTGATGACCTCCGATTCCTCGGCGGGGTTGTCCACGATCATCCTGCAGTTCTCGATGGACCGCGACATCGACATCGCCGCGCAGGACGTGCAGGCGGCAATCCGCCAGGCCACCCTGCCCTCGTCGCTGCCCTACCAGCCGGTCTACAACCGGGTGAACCCGGCCGACGCGGCGATCATCACCCTCAAGCTCACCTCCGACACGCGCCCGCTGCGCGACGTGAACAACTACGCCGACTCGATCCTGGCCCAGCGCCTCTCGCAGGTGCAGGGCGTGGGCCTGGTCTCGATTGCCGGCAACGTGCGCCCGGCCGTGCGCATCCAGGTCAACCCGGCGCAGCTCTCGAACATGGGCCTGACCCTGGAAGACCTGCGCAGCGCGCTGACCCAGGCCAACGTCAACGCGCCCAAGGGCTCGCTCAACGGCAAGACGCAGTCCTACAGCATCGGCACCAACGACCAGCTGACCAGCGCCGCCGAGTACCGCGAGACCATCATCAGCTACAAGAACGGCGCACCGGTGCGGCTGTCGGACGTGGCCCAGGTGATCGACGGGGTCGAGAACGACCAGCTCGCCGCCTGGGCCGATGGCAAGCCGGCGGTGCTGCTGGAGATCCGCCGCCAGCCGGGTGCCAACATCGTGCAGACCGTGGAGCGCATCCGTGCGCTGATGCCGCAGCTGCAGAACGTGCTGCCGGCCGACGTGCACCTGGAGGTGTTCTCCGACCGCACTGAAACCATCCGCGCCTCGGTGCATGAAGTGCAGTTCACCCTGATCCTCACCATCGGCCTGGTGGTGGCGGTGATCTTCGTGTTCCTGCGCCGGCTGTGGGCGACCATCATTCCCTCGGTGGCGGTGCCGTTGTCGCTGGCCGGTACGTTCGGGGTGATGGCATTCGCCGGCATGTCGCTGGACAACCTCTCGCTGATGGCGCTGGTGGTGGCCACCGGCTTCGTGGTCGACGATGCGATCGTGATGATCGAGAACATCGTGCGCTACATCGAGCAGGGCAAGAGTGGCCCGGAAGCGGCCGAGATCGGCGCACGCCAGATCGGCTTCACCGTGCTGTCGCTGACGGTCTCGCTGGTGGCGGTGTTCCTGCCGCTGCTGCTGATGCCGGGCGTGACCGGGCGCTTGTTCCACGAGTTTGCGTGGGTGCTGAGCATCGCGGTGGTGCTGTCGATGCTGATCTCGCTGACCCTCACCCCGATGATGTGCGCCTACCTGCTCAAGCCCGACGCGCTGCCCGAAGGCGAAGACGCGCACGAGCGGGCCAACGCGGCCGGCAAGCAGACCGTGTGGAGCCGCACCGTGGGGCTGTACGAGCAGAGCCTGGACTGGGTGCTGGAACACCAGCGCCTGACCCTGGCGGTGGCGGCCGGCGCGCTGGTGCTGACCGTGGTGCTGTACATCGTGATCCCCAAGGGACTGCTGCCCGAGCAGGACACCGGGCTGATCACCGGCGTGGTCCAGGCCGACCAGAACATCGCCTTCCCGCAGATGGAACAGCGCACCCAGGCAGTGGCCGAAGCGCTGCGCAAGGACCCAGCCGTGACCGGCGTGGCCGCCTTCATCGGCGCCGGCAGCATGAATCCCACCCTCAACCAGGGCCAGCTGTCGATCGTGCTCAAGGAACGCAGCGACCGCGACGGCCTGGACGACATCCTGCCGCGCCTGCAGCAGGCGGTGGCCGGCATTCCGGGCGTGGCGCTGTACCTCAAGCCGGTGCAGGACGTGACCCTGGATACCCGCGTGGCTGCCACCGAGTACCAGTACTCGCTGTCGGACGTGGACAGCGCGCAGGTCGCGCTGCAGGCCACGCGCCTGACCGAGGCGCTGCGCCAGCGCCCGGAACTGGCCGACGTGGACAACAACCTGTCCAACCAGGGACGCGCCCTTGAGCTGACCATCGACCGCGACAAGGCCAGCGTGCTGGGCGTGCCGATGCAGACCATCGACGACACCCTGTACGACGCGTTCGGCCAGCGCCAGATCTCGACCATCTTCACCGAGCTCAACCAGTACCGCGTGGTGCTGGAAGTGGCGCCCGAGTTCCGCACCAGCACCGCGCTGATGAACCAGCTCGCCGTCGCCTCCAACGGCGCCGGCGCGCTGACCGGCAGCAACGCCACCAACTTCGGCCAGGTCACCTCGTCCAACTCGTCCACCGCCACCGGCATCGGCGCGCAGAACACCGGCATTCCGGTCGGTGCGGGCAACATCATCCCGCTGGCGGCGCTGGCCGAAGGCAAGGTCACCAGCACGCCGCTGGTGGTCAGTCACCAGCAGCAGCTGCCGGCGGTGACGGTGTCGTTCAACATCGCGCCGGGCTACTCGCTGTCCGACGCGGTCAAGGCGATCGAAGAGACCAAGGCCAGCCTGGACATGCCGTCGCAGGTGCATGCGCAGTTCATCGGCAAGGCCGCCGAATTCACCGGCAGCCAGACCGACGTGGTGTGGCTGCTGCTGGCGTCGCTGGTGGTGATCTACATCGTGCTCGGCGTGCTGTACGAAAGCTACATCCACCCGATCACGATCATCTCCACCCTGCCGCCGGCCGGCGTAGGTGCACTGCTGGCGCTGATGGTGTGCGGGCTGAGCCTGTCGGTGGACGGCATCGTCGGCATCGTGCTGCTGATCGGCATCGTCAAGAAGAACGGCATCATGATGGTGGACTTCGCCATCGAGGCACGCCGTGCCGGCGCCAACGCGCACGAAGCGATCCGCCGCGCCTGCCTGCTGCGCTTCCGCCCGATCATGATGACCACCGCCGCGGCCATGCTCGGCGCGCTGCCGCTGGCGCTGGGAACCGGCATCGGCTCGGAACTGCGTCGCCCGCTCGGCATCGCCATCGTCGGCGGCCTGCTGATTTCGCAGCTGGTCACGCTGTACACCACGCCGGTGATCTACCTGTACATGGAGCGCTACTCCGAGTGGCTGCGCCAGCGCCGTGAGCAGCGCGCGCTGCGCAACGGCACCGCGCAGGACCACGCGTGAACATCTCCGGCCCGTTCATCCGCCGCCCGATCGGCACCGCGCTGCTGGCCATCGGCTTGTTCGTGGTCGGCCTGATGTGCTACCTGAAGCTGGGCGTGTCGGCGCTGCCGAACATCCAGATCCCGGTGATCTTCGTGCACGCCAGCCAGTCCGGCGCGGACGCCACCACCATGGCCTCCACGGTCACCGCACCGCTGGAACGCCACCTGGGCCAGCTGCCCGGCGTGGATCAGATGCGCTCGTCCAGTTCGGAAGGCAGCTCGCTGGTGTTCATGGTGTTCCAGAGCGGGGTCGACATCGACTCGGCGGCGCTGGACGTGCAGACCGCGATCAATTCGGCGCAGGCCGACCTGCCCTCCGGGCTGGGCTCGCCGATGTTCCAGAAGGCCAACCCGAACGACGACCCGGTGATCGCGATCGCGCTGACCTCGCAGACCCAGTCGGCCGACGAGCTCTACAACGTGGCCGACTCGCTGCTGGCCCAGCGCATCCGCCAGATCAGCGGCGTGTCGTCGGTGGATATCGCCGGCGCCTCCACCCCGGCGGTGCGGGTAGACGTGAACCTGCGCCTGCTCAACGCGCTGAACCTCACCCCGGACGACCTGCGCAACGCGGTGCGCGCGGCCAACGTGACCTCGCCCACCGGCTTCCTCAGCGACGGCAACACCACCACCGCGATCATCGCCAACGACTCGGTGGCGCGCGCGGCCGACTTCGCCAACCTGGTGATCAAGACCCAGGACGATGGACGGGTGATCCGCCTGAAGGACGTGGCCAACGTCTACGACGGCCAGCAGGACGCCTACCAGGCGGCCTGGTTCGACCACAAACCGGCGGTGGTGATGTATGTGTTCACCCGCGCCGGCGCGAACATCGTGGAGACGGTGGATCGGGTCAAAGCGCAGATTCCGATGCTGCGCGACTACCTGCAGCCGGGCACCACGCTCACCCCGTACTTCGACCGCACCCCGACCATCCGCTCCTCGCTGCATGAAGTGCAGATCACCCTGCTGATCAGCCTGGCGATGGTGATCCTGACCATGGCGCTGTTCCTGCGCCGGTTGGCGCCGACCTTGATCGCGGCGATCACCGTGCCGCTGTCGCTGGCCGGTGCGGCGCTGGTGATGTACGTGTTCGGTTTCACCCTGAACAACCTGAGCCTGCTGGCGCTGGTGATCGCGATCGGCTTCGTGGTCGACGATGCGATCGTGGTGATCGAAAACATCATGCGCCACCTCGACGAAGGCATGCCGCGCATGCAGGCGGCGTTGACCGGCGCGCGCGAGATCGGCTTCACCATCGTCTCGATCACCGCCTCGCTGGTGGCGGTGTTCATTCCGCTGCTGTTCGCCAGCGGCATGGTGGGTGCGTTCTTCCGCGAGTTCACCGTGACCCTGGTGGCGGCGATCGTGGTTTCGATGATCGTCTCGCTGACCCTGACCCCGGCACTGTGCAGCCGCTTCCTCAGCGCGCATGCGGAACCTGAGAAGCCGTCGCGGATCGGCCGTTTCCTCGACGCCACCCACGACCGCATGCTGCGGGTCTACACGGTGTGCCTGGACTTCTCGCTGCGCCACGCGCTGCTGCTGTCGCTGACCCCGATCCTGCTGATCGTGGCCACGGTGATGCTGGCCGGTGCAGTCAAGAAGGGCTCGTTCCCGCCGCAGGACACCGGCCTGATCTGGGGCCGCGCCAACTCCAGCGCCACGGTCTCGTTCGAGGACATGGTCAACCGCCAGCGCCGCATCACCGACATGCTGATGGCCGACCCCGCGGTGAAGACCGTGGGCGTGCGCCTGGGCAGTGGCCGCCAAGGCTCCAGCGCGCAGTTCAACATCGAGCTGAAGACCCGCAAGGAGGGTCGGCGCGAGACCACCGCACAGGCGCTGACACGGTTGAGCGCCAAGGCCGACCGTTACCCGGACCTGGAACTGCGCCTGCGCGCGATCCAGGACCTGCCCAGCGACGGCGGCGGTGGCAACAGCCAGGGCGCGCAGTACCGCGTGTCGCTGCAGGGCAACGACCTGGCCCAGCTGCAGGAGTGGCTGCCCAAGGTGCAGGCCGCGCTCAAGAAGAACCCGATGCTGCGCGACGTCGGCACAGACGTGGACACCGCCGGCCTGCGCCAGAACATCGAGATCGATCGCGCCAAGGCGGCGCGTCTTGGCGTGTCGGTCGGCGCCATCGACGGCGCGCTGTACGGCGCGTTCGGCCAGCGCCAGATTTCCACCATCTACTCGGACATCAACCAGTACAGCGTGGTGGTCAACGCGCTGCCCGAGCAGACCGCCACCCCGCGTGCGCTCGATGAGATCCACGTGCGCGCAGGCAATGGCGAGATGATTCCGATCACCGCCGTGGCCCGGCAGGTGCCGGGGCTGGCGCCGCCGCAGATCACCCACCAGAACCAGTACACCACCATGGACCTGAGCTACAACCTGGCGCCAGGGGTGAGCTCGGGCGAGGGCGACGCGATCATCAAGGCCACCGTGGATGGCCTGCGCCTGCCCGGCGACATCCGCATCAGCGATGGTGGCGGCTTCAACGTGCAGCTCAATCCCAACTCGATGCTGATCCTGGTGCTGGCCGCCATCATCACCGTCTACCTGGTGCTGGGCATGCTGTACGAGAGCCTGGTGCATCCGGTCACCATCCTGTCCACCCTGCCGGCGGCGGGCGTGGGTGCCTTGCTGGCGCTGTTCGTGACCAATACCGAGCTCTCGGTGATCTCGATGATCGCGCTGGTGCTGCTGATCGGCATCGTCAAGAAGAACGCGATCATGATGATCGACTTCGCGGTAGTGGCCCAGCGCGAGCACGGCAAGAGCCCGCTGGAAGCGGTGCGCGAAGCCAGCATCGTGCGCTTCCGCCCGATCATGATGACCACCATGGTGGCGATCCTGGCGGCGGTCCCGCTGGCGATCGGCCTGGGCGAGGGCAGCGAACTGCGCCGCCCGCTCGGCATCGCGATGATCGGCGGCCTGCTGTTCTCGCAGAGCCTGACCCTGCTCAGCACCCCGGCGCTGTACGTGATCTTCTCGTGCCTGCAGCAGCATTGGCGCGCCTGGCGGGCCCGGCGGCGCGAGAAGGTGGCCCTGCGCCGCGCAGCGCGCGCATGACCGTTATTTGACGGAAGACATCCAAAAGAGAACAATTCGCATCAGCCACGGTCCTGCCGCGCCTCGCGCACCGCGCTGAATCCGCCTTCCGCGGGCAGTGCCCCGACTCAGCCACGCCCTCTTCTTTCCGCCATCCACCGATCGCGGACGGTGTGCTGCTGTCCGCAGAGGACCCCCACTACATGCGTGCTTCCGTTCTTCCGCGCCGCGCCCTGCGCCCGGCCCTGCTTGCGCTTTCACTGTCGCTGGCCTGCACCGTCCACGCCCAGTCCCGCTCGGCCACCGAGCTGGACGCGGTCAAGGTCACCGCCGAACGCACCCACACCGATACCGGCGCACTGGGCGACCGCCCGGTACGCGACACCCCGTTCGCGATCTCGGTGATCGGCCGCGAAGACATCGAAAAGCGCCAGGTGGTCTCGCTGGGCGAAGCCTTCCTGACCGACCCCTCCGTGGTCACCCAGGTCAGCGCCTACGCCAGCGGCTGGAGCTCGCCGATCCGCAACCGCGGCATCGACCTCAGCTACGACAGCTACCGCGTCAACGGCCTGCAGGTCTCCTCCTGGGGCACCGAATGGCCGCTGGAGGTGATGGAGCAGGTGGAGCTGCTGAAGGGTCCGGGCGGTTTCATGTACGGCTTCGGTCAACCCGGCGGCATCATCAACTACGTCACCAAGAAGCCCACCGACACCCCGACCTTCTCCGCCCAGCTCGGCTGGCGCGAACAGGGCATCGTCAGCGGCCAGGTCGATGCGGGCGGTCGCTTCGGCAACGAACAGATGTTCGGTTACCGCTTCAATGCCTACCAGGAGAAGGGCGAAACCTTCAACGGCGGCGATGTCGACCGCAAGGTCGGCGCACTGTCCCTGGACGCCCGCCTCAGCGACGCCGTGACCTGGACCTTCGACGGCGTGTTCCAGCAGCGCGACCTGGGCGAAGAGTCGCCGCAGTACTACTTCATCGGCCTGACCGAACTGCCTCGCCCGATCGCCGGCGACGTCAACAACGCCATCCCCGGCACCTTCTACGACACCCGCTCCAGCCTGCTCTCCACCGCCCTGCACTGGCAGATCAACACCGACTGGAAGGCCAGCCTGAGCTATGGCTACACCTCGTCGTGGAACGACGTGAACAAGATCTTCGCCTACATCGACGACGTCAACGGCGATTACGACATCAACGCCTACGAGCTCGGCGGCAAGAGCGAGTGGAAGCTCGCCCAGGCCATCGTGCAGGGCCGCTTCCAGACCGGCCCGCTCTCGCACCAGCTGGTGGCTGGCGTCTCGCACCAGACCGGCCTCGGCTGGGACCGTCCGTACGAATGGAACACCATCGGCCGCGGCAACCTGTACCAGCGCCCGACCGTGCGCCACGACGCGGTCGGCTCGCACGAACTGACCCGCGGCAGCGAAACCATCCAGCAGGCCGTGTTCCTCAGCGACACCGTCGACTTCGGCCACGGCTGGTCGCTGCTGGCTGGCGCCCGCTACAACGACTTCGAGAACAAGGGCAGCTACCACACCTACCCAGTCACCCCGACCTACGCGGTCATGTACAAGCCCGCCGACGAAGTCACCCTCTACACCAGCTACGTCGAGTCCCTCGAAGCCGGCAGCCGCGTCGGCAGCGACTACATCAACGCCGGCGACGTCCTCGACCCCACCATCAGCAAGCAGTTCGAGATCGGCGCCAAGATCGAATACCCGCGCTGGAACGCCAACGCCGCCGCCTTCCGGCTCGAGCGCGGCGCCAACATCGACCGCCTGACCAGCGCCGGCAAACTGCTCGTGCAGGACGGCATCACCCTGTACGAAGGCGTGGAAGTCAGCGGCAATGTCCTGCTCAGCGACGCCTTCAGCATCGGCGGCGGCGTCACCTGGCTCGACCCCACCTACGACAAGCTCTCGCCCGACAGCATCACCCAGCAGGGCAACCGTACCGCCGGTGCCGCACGCTGGAACGGCGTAGTGCACGCCGATTACAGCGTGCAGCAGGTGGAAGGCCTGAGCCTGTATGCGTTGGCGAGGTATTACGGCGATGTCTATTACGACGCCGAGAACACCTTGAAGCTGCCGGATTACACCCTGGTCAACGCAGGCGTGGGATACCGCATGCAAGCGAACGGGCATCCCGTCACATGGCGCGCAAGCGTGGAAAACCTGGCCAACAAGAAGTATTGGTCAAACGCAGGCATAGGCCTGCCGCGAACCTTTGCAGTAAGCGTGAGGTTTGATCTGTAGTTGATTGCCCATCCGCACACGACGCTGTGTGGGGGCGGCGGCCGGGTAGCCCCCGGAGGGACGCTAGAAAACATGGATGTTTTCTAGCAGCCCCCATGGGTGAAGGCGCACTGCTTGCGAGGCACTGCCTCGCGTGCGACTGAACGCCCAATCGCTGGCGATTGGGCCGGGGCCCGGAGGGCGGTTCACGGCGTGTCCCGGAGCCGGGCTGCCCGGCCGCCGCCCCAGCCAGTAGCAATGAAAACGCTGCTTTTCGCACGGAGCCAATAGCAAACACGCAATAATGAAGTGCCCCCGCACCACGAGTCCGCATGTCTGCCCGAGAATCCCGCCTGAGCCGCCTGTGGGCGCATGAGAAGGCCAGCTATGGCCTGCGGGTGTTCATCGCATTGTCCGCCGCCATGGGCGTGTGCTGGCACCTCGACCAGCTGCCCGCCCTGCCCGGCGTGTTCCTCGGCATCATCGCCAGCGCCATTGCCGAAACCGACGACAACTGGTGGGGCCGGACCAAGTCCGTCGCCCTCTCCCTGCTCTGCTTCATCGCAGCCGCCGCCGCCGTCGTCCACCTGTTCGCCTGGCCCTGGCTGTTCATTGCCGCCCTCGCCCTCGCCACCTTCAGCCTGACCCTGCTCGGCGCCCTCGGCGAACGCTACGCCTCCATCGCCCAGGCCACCGTCACCCTCGCCATCTACACCATGATCGGCCTCGAACAGCATGGAGCCGCCGACCGCGCCCAGGCCTTCAGCGCCGTCAGCCACCTGCTTGCCGGCGCCCTCTGGTACGGCCTGCTCTCCATCCTCTGGACCGCCCTGTTCGCCAACCGCCCCGTCCGCGAACGCCTCGCCCGCCTCTACATCGAACTCGGCCGCTACCTCCAGCTCAAGGCCGACCTGTTCGAACCCGTGCGCGACGCCGACGTCCAGAAGCGCCAGCTCGCCCTCGCCGAACAGAACCGCCGCGTCGTCGACGCCCTCAACACCGCCAAGACCGCCATCCTCGCCCGCTTCGGCCGCTCCGGCCGGCCCGGTGTCCAGTCCGGCCTGTACCTGCGCCTCTACTACATGGCCCAGGACTTCCACGAACGCGCCAGCTCCTCCCACTACCCCTACGGCGCCCTCACCGACGCCTTCTTCCACAGCGACGTCCTCTACCGCTGCCAGCGCCTGCTCGCCCTCCAGGGCGAAGCCTGCGCCAGCCTCGGCACCGCCATCCGCCTGCGCCGCCCCTTCGACTACGGCGAACGCACCCGCCAGGCCACCGCCGACCTCACCGACTCCCTCGCCTGGCTGCGCGCCCAGCACAACCCCCAGTGGCAGCGCCTGCTGTCCTCCCTCGACCTGCTCGGCCACAACCTGCAGAGCATCGAACGCCGCCTCTCCGAAGCCGCCCAGTCCGAATCCACCCTCGACAACGTCGACACCCGCCTGCGCGACACCAACCCGCATACCCTGCGCGAAATGGGCGTGCGCATCCGCCAGCAGCTCACCCCCGGCTCCGTCCTGTTCCGCCACGGCCTGCGCATGGCCATCGCCCTGATCGTCGGCTTCATCGCCATCCGCCTGTTCAACACCCAGAACGGCTCCTGGGTCCTGCTCACCATCGTCTTCGTCTGCCGCCCCAACTTCGGCGCCACCCGGCAACGTCTCGCCCAGCGCGTCGCCGGCACCCTGATCGGCCTCGTCCTCACCTGGGCCCTGCTGCAGCTGTTCCAGGACCTGCGCCTCGAACTGCTGATCGCCCTGCTCTCCGCCCTGCTGTTCTTCTTCACCCGCAGCGACCGCTACCTGGTCGCCTCGGCCGCCATCACCGTCATGGCCCTGACCTGCTTCAACCTGATCGGCGACGGCTTCCTGCTGATCTGGCCGCGCCTGGTCGACACCCTGCTCGGCTGCGCCATCGCCGCCGCCGCCGCGTTCCTGATCCTGCCCGACTGGCAGGGCCGCCGCCTCGACCTCGTCATGGCCCGTGTGCTGCAACGCTGCGCCGGCTACCTGCAGGCCGTGCTTGGCCAATACGGCAGCGGCATGCAGGACGACCTCGCCTACCGCGTTGCCCGCCGCGACATGCACAACGCCGACGTCGCCCTCTCCACCGCCCTGTCCAACATGCTGCGCGAGCCCGGCCACGTGCGCGGCAACCTCGACGCCGGCTTCCGCTTCCTGGCCCTGTCCAACACCCTGCTCGGCCACCTCTCCGCCCTGGGTGCCCACCGCGCGCAGCTCGACAGCTACGCCCAGGACCCCCTCGCGCGCTCCAGTGGCGAACGCGTGCAACAGGCGATGCAGGAGATCGCCGGCGCGCTGGAACGGCGCGAGGCGGTGAACGAAGACGCCAACGACGGCGACCGTGCCCTGGCGGGTCAACTTGAACAGATCACCGACGACATGCCGCCCAAGTTGCAGCTGATCCGCACCCAGATGGCGCTGATGCTGCGGTTGTTGCCCAAGCTGCGCGCGGCGGCGAATGAAGTGGGAGGCGGTGCGGCGACACCTTGAAATGGTAGGCTGCGGCGGTCTGCAAGGAGACTCCATGTCCGGCCACAGTCAGTTCGCCCTGCTCCGCCAGCGCCGCTTCCTGCCCTTCTTCATCGTCCAGTCGTTGGGTGCCTTCAACGACAACGTGTACCGCCAGGCCATCATCGGCCTGCTGTTCTACCTTGGCGTCAGCCAGGAAGAACAGTCGCTGTACACCACGCTGGCCCCGGCCATCTTCATCCTGCCCTACTTCCTGTTTTCCGCCCTCGCCGGCCAGATCGCCGAGAAGCTGGAGAAATCGCGCCTGATCGTGATCACCACCACCATGGAGATCGCGATCATGTCACTGGCCGCCGTCGGCTTCCTCACCCAGAACATGCCGATCCTGCTGGTGGCGCTGTTCTGCACCGGCCTGCAGTCCACCCTGTTCGGCCCGGTGAAGTACTCCGTGCTGCCCTCGGTACTCAAGCCGGAAGAACTCACCGGCGGCAACGGCCTGGTCGAGATGGGCACCTCCATGTCGATCCTCACCGGCATGATCAGCGGCGGCATCATCTTCACCCTGGCCGGCAGCTTCGGCCCGGTCGTGGCCGCCACCGCCGTGATCGGCCTGGCCATTGCCGGCAACATCACCGCACGCATGATCCCCAAGGTCGACGCCGGCGCGCCGGACCTGAAGATCAACTGGAACCCGATTCCCGAATCGCTCGCCGTGCTGCGCCTGGCCAAGAAGCAGAAGGCCGTGGCCAACGCCATCCTGGGCGTGTCCTGGTTCTGGTTCGTCGGCACCATGCTCACCTCGCAGCTGCCAACCTACGCGGTGGTCAACCTCGGCGGCGAACCCACCCTTTACATCTTCGCGCTGGCCTTGTTCTCCATCGGCACCGGCGTCGGCTCGCTGCTCTGCGAAAAGCTGTCCGGGCGCACCGTGGAAATCGGCCTGGTGCCGCTCGGCGCATTCGGCATGACCGCCTTCATGCTCGACCTGTACTTCGCGCGCGCCGGTACCGCCACCGCCGCTGGATTGGGCGTGGCTGCGTTCGTCTCTGCGCCGGGCAGCGTGCGCATCATCGTCGATCTGGTCGGCATCGGCCTGTTCACCGGCTTCTTCGTGGTGCCGCTGTTCGCGTTGATCCAGAGCCGCACCCCGAAGTCGGAGATGTCGCGCGTGTTCGCCGCGCTCAACATCCAGAACTCCGGTTTCATCGTCGCCGCCGCCATGATCGCGCTGGCCACCCAGAAGTTCCTGCACTGGACCATTCCGCAGCTGTTCCTGGCGTTGGCCATCGCCAATGCCGTGGTGGCGATCTACATCTTCACCATCGTTCCCGAATTCCTGATGCGCTTCCTCAGCTGGGTGATGGTGCGCTTCCTGTACCGGCTGCGCCCGCACGGCATCGAAGCGAACGTGCCCGACGAAGGGGCCGCGCTGATCGTGTGCAACCACGTCAGCTACATGGACGCGCTGATCCTGTCGGCGACCATCCCGCGCCCGGTGCGCTTCGTCATGTACTACAAGATCTTCAACATTCCGGTGATGCGCTGGATCTTCCGCACCGCCAAGGCGATTCCGATCGCCGGCGCGCGCGAGGACCCCGCGCTGATGCAGGCCGCGTTCGACGAAGTGGATCGCGCGCTGGCCGAAGGCGAACTGGTCTGCATCTTCCCCGAAGGCGCGCTCACCCGCGACGGCGAAATGGCCGCCTTCAAGTCGGGCGTGGAGAAGATCCTGGAACGCCGGCCGGTGCCGGTGGTGCCCATGGCATTGCGTGGCATGTGGGCCAGCATGTGGAGCCGGCGCGACAGCCGCCTGGGGCGGATGCGGGTGCCGCGCCGCCTGCGCGCGCACATCGAGGTGATCGCCGGGGCGCCGGTCGACGGCGCCACCGCGACGGCGGAAGGGCTGGAAGCACAGGTCCGCGCACTGCGCGGCGATCAAGGCTAAAACCGACAAAACACGCCGGATCGTGCAAGCAACGGGCCGCATGCGGCCCGTTTCCGTTCGTGCCCGCATGGGAAAAATCCCAAAACGTGGGCATGTAAACGCATACATCCGGCGGAACTTCGGTTAGATTACCGGCCATAGGGGAGTCTATTGGCGTTGGGAGACGTCAGGGACAACCAATGGAATGGAGCCGTACTTGAATCATCTGCCGCCACCGACCCCGTCGGGTGTAGTCGTTCCCAACAATCTTGTATGGGCGATCCTGACCACGCTGTTCTGCTGCCTGCCGTTGGGGGTAGTGTCGATCGTGTACGCCGCACAGGTCGATGGCCGCCGCGCGGCCGGCGACGTGGCCGGTGCGTATGCCGCATCGCGCAAGGCCGCGGGCTGGGCATGGGCGTCTGCGTTGGCGTTACCGGTCCTGCTGCTGTTGTGGTTTGGTCTGTTCGGCGGCATCGCCGCGCTGGGCGCTCTTTCCGAACTCTGAAACACCTTTCGTTCAACCCACCCTTGAAAATGGAGCTTCCTCGATGAACGCCACTGCCCCGCAAGTCCCCAACAACCTGGTCTGGGCGATCCTGACCACCCTGTTCTGCTGCCTGCCGGCCGGCATTGTCTCGATCGTGTTCGCCGCGCAGGTCAACGGCAAGCTGGCCGCCGGTGACATTGCCGGTGCGCAGGAGTCGTCGGACAAGGCCAAGAAGTGGGCCATGTGGTCGGCCATCATCGGCGTTGTCGGCATCGTCCTGTACATCGTCCTGGTGATGGTGATGGGCATTGGCGGCGCGATGAGCGGCGGCAACTACTGATCGCACCCTGGACGGCCCGGTCCGGCGCCCCTGCGGGGTGTTCGGCTCGGGCCGTTCTGCCGTCATGACGATGCCTTCCCGTTCCGTTCTGTCGCGCTGGGCGCCGCTGGCGGTCAGCGCCGGCCTTGCCGCCGGCGCGGCCGTGGTGCTGCGCCATGTCAGCCCGTATGCCGCGAACAGTCCGCTGCCGGGCTGCCCGTTGTATGCGTTGACCGGGATCTACTGCCCTGGCTGCGGCAGCACGCGCTGCCTGTATTCGCTGGTGCACCTGGACTTGGCCGGTGCGATGGCGATGAATCCGCTGCTGGTGATTTCGCTGCCGTTCCTGTTGTTGATGCTGCTCAACAACGCGGGCGTGCGCGTGCGTGCGCTGGACCCGTTGATGCGGGTGTTGGCCAATCCCATGGTGTGGTTGGTGGTGTTGGTGGGGTATGCGGTTTTGCGGAACCTGCCTTGGTATCCGTTCACCGTATTGGCGCCTGGCGCAGGATAGACCCCTTGGGTCGGCCAACGGCCGACGCTACCGGCGAACGGTGCATCAACCTTGTTTACGTCACCCAGCCTGCGATCACCAGCAGGGCGAGGGCGGCCATCCACAGCAGCAGCATGCGCCAGACCAGGCTCATGGCGTCGCGCAGTTCGGGAAGGCGGCGCCATACCGGCGCCATGCCGGCATCGCTGTAATCGTGCGCGTCTTCGCGCAGTTCGGCGCTGACACTGGCGCGCGCAACCGCGCCCAGGAAGTCGGTCGACGCCACCCAACGGTTGCCGTGCGCGTCGCGCCACGCCTTGAAGGCCGTGTCGAAGTTGCCGACCAGCGCCATCGACAGCGACATCAGCTGCGCCACCGGCCACTCCAGCCATGACAGCACCTGGCGTGCGCCCACCACGGTTTCCACGTCGGCCAGTGAGCGCATCGGCCCCACCGCCAGCAGGGCCAGCAGGCGGTACGCCAGCGCCCCGACCGGGCCCAGCAGCAGGAACCAGAACAGCACCGCGAACCAGCGCCGCAGCGCGTTGAGCAGGGTCGCCTCGACCAGCGACGGCACGTCCTCGTGCAGGCTGCCGCCGGCCGACTGCAGCTGGGCGATGGCGGCGTGCCGGGTGGGCGCGTCGTCGGCGTCCATCACCGCTTCCACGTCGCGGTCCAGGTCGCGCGGGCCCCAGCAGATCACCAGCGTGGCAATGCCCAGCAGCAACGACGGCAGGCCGAACAGGCGGTCGTGGAACAGCCACTGCAACAAGGCCAGGCCCACCACGAACGGCAGCAGCGCCAGCAGCCATCCGTGCCGGCCGCGCCAGACGCCGGCCTCGGGGGCATGCGCGTCCAGCCACTGCAGCCAGCGCCGGTAGAGGCCGAACCGGCGCAGCGCCACTGCCGCGGCAGGCGCGACGTGGCCCAGGGCCAGGGCGACCAGGACTGCGACCAGGGTGGTGAACATGACTGCCTCCGTTCGGTTTCTGGCCGCTACTATGCCGTGCGCCCCGGCCATTCCCCGGGGCCACAGGTAATGTACGCCGCCCCGTGTTCAGGCAGCGGCAACGCTTCGCCCCGGGTCACCCGACCTGGCGGCGGTACCAGTGTTCGATCAGGCTGCGCGAAATCGAGATCGGCGGCGACAGGCGGATCCCCTGCCCGTCGTCCTCGATGTCCCGGGCCAGCGCAGCGCCCACTTCCTCGGCGGTGAACCAGCGCGCGTCTTCGAGCTCGCCATTCACGGTCGGGATGTCGTTTTCGGCAGTTGCACTGAAGCCCAGCATCAACGCGCCCGGGAACGGCCAGGGCTGGGTGCCCAGGTACTGGCAGTGCCGCACCCGCACCTTGCTCTCCTCGAACACCTCGCGGACCACGGTCTGCTCCAGCGATTCGCCCGGCTCGACGAACCCGGCCAGCACCGAATAGCGGCGCGGCGCCCAGTTGGCCTGGCGGCCGAGCAGCAGCCGTCCGTCGTTCTCCACCGCCACGATCACCGCCGGGTCGACCCGCGGGTAGTGTTCGGTGTTGCACTTGGCGCAGCGGCCGATGAAGCCGCCCCGGGTGAAGGCCACGGCGCCGCCGCACACGCCGCAGAAGCGCGTGCGCGATTGCCAGTAGGACATGCCGCGTGCGTAGCAGAAAGCGCTGGCGTCGGCGGCCGACCAGGTGGTGGCCGACTCGCGCAGGTCCACCCGCTGCGGCGCGGTGGCATCCACCGCGGCCGATTCCACCGAGAACCACGCCTGCTGGCCGCGCAGACCCAGGAAGATCGCCGTGCCGGGGCCGCCGCCAACCTCGGCACCGGTCAGCGCCAGCGGCTGGCCGTCGTCGCCGGCCAGCGCGCGGCCATCGGTGTCGATGACCAGCACGCGCGCCTCCGGCCACAACTGCAACAACGCGTCGGCGTCGTCGCGCATCGTGTCGGCGCGTTCAAGGGGATCGGTGGTGAATGCAAAACCGGCCAGCGGCAGGGAGATGTTGGACATCCGCAAAGCCTGCCGCGATTCAACCGGAACAGCAAGTCACATGCTGAAACTGCTGCCGCAACCGCAGGTGGTCTTTGCGTTTGGATTGCGGATCACGAACTGTGCGCCGGTCAGGCTTTCGGTGTAGTCCACCTCAGCGCCCATCAGGTATTGCAGGCTGAGCGGATCGACCAGCAGGGTCACGCCGTTGGTGTCCACGGCCAGGTCGTCGTCGGCGCGGTTCTCGTCGAACTCGAAGCCATACTGGAAACCGGAGCAGCCACCGCCCTGGATGTAGACGCGCAGGGCGAGCGAATCGCTGGCTTCGTCCTGGATCAGTTCCTTGACCTTGGCCGCGGCGGCCTCGGTGAAGTTCAGCGGACGGTCCAGCGACTGGTAGTTCGGCGCGGCGGCAGGGGCGCCGGGCAGGGAAACAAGCGTGCTCATGCACCCAGCATGGGGGTGCATGGGCACGCTTTCAAGCGCCCGGCATTCAGGCCATGGCGTCGGCGAGCTTCCGGCGGGCGTTGCCGTCCTTGCCATCCTTGATCACAGCGGGCTCTTCGGCCGGCGGCGGCAACGCCATCTGCGCGGCCCCGTGGATCAGGCGGCCGGTCAGCTGCGCGCCGGCATTCATTTCCACCACCTGGTAGTGGATGTTGCCGGTCACGCGGGCGCTGGGGGTCAGTTCGACCCGCTCGCTGGCGTGCACGTCGCCATCCAGGCGGCCGCTGAGCACCACCACGTGGGCGCGGATCTCACCTTCGATGCTGCCCTGTTCGGCCAGGGTAAGGGTGGCGTTGGTGGCGCCGTCCTGGGCGATCACCTTGCCCAGGATGGTGCCTTCCACGTACAGGCCACCGCTGAATTCCACGTCCCCGCGGATCACCACCTGCGCGCCGATCAGCGCGTCCACGACCAGATGCCCGTCGCGGTTGGACTTGTTGCTGCCAAACATTGGGTTTACTCCCCTTTTTCTGCCGTTGCTGGTGCAGCCGGTGCGCCGGCCTGCTTCCAGTCGAATACCTGGGTGGCGCCCCCCGCGCCGGTTCCCAGCGTGACCCGCACGCGTTGCGGGGTGAAGTCTTTTGGCAACATGACGCTGCCGGTGAGCTGCTGGAAGTACCGGAAGGAGTAATCCTGGCCCGGCACCTTGGTACGCTGGTGCAGCTCGTCCCAGCTGACCGAGGTCAACTTGCCGTCCTTGACGCCTTCCACCGTGAAGCGCATCTGGCCCTGGCTGATCGCGCCACGGTTCAGGTTCTGGGTCAGCACCACGGCGTACTGCCAGGTGCCGCCCGCTTCGGGCGAAAACTCGATGGAATGGGTGTTCAGGCCCTTGCGCTGGCTGGTGGCACCGACCAGCCGTTCGTAGAAGGCCACGTCGGCGCGCAGGCCGGCGATTTCCTCGTCGCGCTCGCCCAGCGAGGTCTGCACCTCGTTGTTGGCGGCGCGGCTGATCCGGTCCGAAGCCTGCAGGGTGGCCTGGCGCTGCTGCAGGTCGGTGACCTGCTTCTGCAGCGTTTCGGCACGTGCCTGCGCAGCGTCGAGCTGGCGGCCGACGTCGCCGCCGGGGCTGCCCATCCAGCGGCCGAGCAGCACGGCCAGGACCAGGCTGGCCAGCCAGATGCCGCCGAGGATCAGCAGGCGGCGGCGATCGGGCCCCACCGGACTGCCCGGGCGCCGGATCTGGATACGCGAAGGTGTCGGATTGTTCATGGCGTTTACGGCGGTAGCGCCGCGTGGGCGATACCGACACGACCCCTGTCGGAAAGAGCGACTCCCTAGTGTAAGTCAGGGTTGGCACATATTTCGCCCTACCCCCCGCCCCGGGCAGTAGCGTTCAGGGACGTCATCCCCGATAGTGTGGGCCTGTGCACACTTTGACGCCGGAGCGCCTGCCATGACCGAGGCCCACCTGTTCGTGATCGGCATCCTGCTGGCGTGGCTGGCCGGCATCCGCGTGTACCTGACCGTGTTCGGCGTTGGCCTGGCCGGCCTGGTCGGCTGGGTCGAGCTGCCGCCGGCCCTGCAGGCCACCGAGTCGTGGTGGGTGCTGGGCACCTCGGCGGCGCTGGCCGCGACCGAGTTCGTGGCCGACAAGATTCCCGGGGTGGACTCGGCCTGGGACCTGGTCCAGACCCTGGCCCGGGTGCCGGCCGGCGCCTTCCTGGCCGCCGCCACGCTGTCGCCCGATGGCGAGCTAAGCGCCACCTCTCTGGCTGCCGGGGCCGGTGTGGCACTGGCCAGCCATGGGCTGAAGTCCGGCACCCGCGCCCTGCTCAACACCTCGCCCGAGCCGGCCAGCAACTGGGTGGCCTCGGCCGCGGAAGACACCGTGGTGGTGGGCGGGCTGGCGCTGGCGCTGGCCCATCCGTGGCTGGCGCTGGTCGTGGTGGTCGCCTGCAGCCTGATCGGCGCGCTGGTGGTCTGGCTGGTCTGGCGCACCCTGTGGAAGGGCATGCGCTGGCTGCTACGGCAACCGGCCAGCCGCGTTCCCGCCACCCGCGATACCGCATAATTGCGCCGCAGACAGGGAGTACTGATGGCCGTCCAAGACAACGCTGTTGCATCCACCCGCGCCACCCGCGCCGAGACCCCGCCCGCCGACCACTGGCAGCGCTGGGCCAGTGCGGAGGCCGTCGCTGCGGCGCGTCCGCCCAGCAACGTGGTCCCGCTCAATGCCGGCACGGCCGCGCCCGCGGCCCCGACGCCGCCGGTCCTGCCGCCGGCGCAGTGGCAGGACGACGGCGCGCAGCTGCCGCTGGGCAGCGAGGCCCCCTACCGCGTGCTGATCGTCGAAGACGACCGTTCGCAGGCGCTGTTCGCACAGAGCGTGCTGCATGGCGCCGGGATGGAGGCGATCGTGCACAGCGAAGCCGAAGGCGTGCAGCAGGTGATCACCGAGCAGCGCCCCGACCTGATCCTGATGGACCTGCACCTGCCGGGCCTGGACGGCATGCGCCTGACCGCGCTGATCCGCCAGCAGCCGGGCCAGCAGCTGCTGCCGATCGTGTTCCTCAGCGGCGACCCCGACCCGGAACGCCAGTTCGAAGTGCTCGACAGCGGCGCCGACGATTTCCTGAGCAAACCGATCCGTCCGCGCCACCTGATCGCGGCGGTCTCCAACCGGATCCGCCGCGCCCGTGCGCAGGCCGCGATGCAGCCCGGCGCCCAGGGCGCCCCTGCGATGAACAATCCCGAGACCGGCCTGCCGACCCGCCACCACGTGATGCAGCAGCTGACCGGTGCGCTGGCGCACGGCGAGCACGGCGGCCTGTTCTTCATCGAGGTGGCCAGCGCATTGGGCCTGCGCGAACGCTACGGCTATGCCGCGTTCGAACGCCTGATGGTGCAGGCCGCGCAGCGGCTGGCCGACAACGCGCACCCGCACCTGTTGGCGCGCTTGAACGACAACAGCTTCCTGGTGCTGGCGCGGGGACTGGACGAGGACACCCTGGACGCCATGGCGCACCAGTTGCGCGACGAGCTGTCCGCCCGCGCGTTCGTGATCCGCGACGAAGAGTCGGTGCACCTGCGCGGCGTGGTCGGGTATACACAATTGTCCGGCGGCTTCAGCGACGCTGGCACCGCGCTGGAAGCGGTGGAGCGCACCACCCTGCAGGCGCGCCTGCTGCCGTCCGGCGTGGCCGCGCACGTGCGGCGGGAAGACGTGGCCGCGCAGGAACACCTGGCCATGCTCGAAGGCCAGCTCGAACCGGCCTACCAGCCGATCGTCGCGGTGGCCGGTGGCAACACCGCCCAGTACCAGGTGCTGCTGCGCCTGCGCCAGGCCGATGGCAGCGTGCTCAACGCCGGCCAGGTGATTCCGGCCGCGGAAGCCGCCGGGCGCATTGCCGACCTTGACCAGCAGGTGCTGGACCATGCACTGGGCCTGCTCGACCTGTACCAGCACGCAACCCAGCCGCTGAGCCTGTTCGTGTCGCAGTCGCTGCGCACCCTGGCCCGCGACGCCTTCGCCGACTGGCTGCTGGAAACCCTGCAGCAGCGCAACCTCCCCGGCAGCGCGCTGGTCATCGACGTGCGCCTGCCCGACGCGCTGATCCACACCGTGACTCTGCAGCAGTTCTGCACGCGGATGAGCGCGGCCGGGGTGCGCTTCTGCCTGAGCCAGTTCGAGCCGGGTGGCGAAGCCAATGCACTGTTGAACCAGCTGCCGCTGGCGTTCGTGCGCATGGCCGCGCGCTTCTCCAGCAGCCATGCCAACCAGCAGACCCGCGATGAACTGCGCGCGGCCATCGACGCCGCGCATCGCGCCGGCGCGATGATCATCGGCCAGCAGATCGAAGATCCCCAGGCCGCCGCGGCCATGTGGATGGGCGGGGTCGATTTCATCCAGGGCAACATGGTGCAGTCGGCCGGAAGCGAACTGAACTTCGACTTCCACAACGCGGTGCTCTGACCATGACGACCCAAGGACGGGTTCCCTTCGCACTCTGGCTGGCGGCGATTGCCGCCGCGCTGGCGGCCACCGCCAGCGGCATGGCACTGGCCGGCGCCAACGGACCGTGGCCGGCGATTGCCGCCGGCACCGCCGCCGCCGCCGTGATCGCCGCGCTGCTCGCCGTGGGTCGTTGGCGCGAGCTGCAGGCACAGCTGGTACTGGGGCAGCGCCGCAGCGAGGCGCTGGCCGGCGAGCGCGACCACCTGCAGCGCGCCGTGCAGCAGCAGGACATGCTGGAGCGGGAGCTGCTGCAGGCCAAGCAGGCTGCCGAAGCGGCCGCGTTGGCCAAGGGCGAATTCCTGGCCACCATGAGCCACGAGATCCGCACCCCGCTCAACGGCATCCTGCCAATGCTCGACCTGATCGCACGCGGCCAGCTCGGGACCGACCAGCGCCAGATGCTGGCCACCGCCACGGTCAGCTCGCAGCAGCTGCTGCGGATCGTCGACGACATCCTCGATTACTCCCGTCTGGAGGCCAAGGGCCTGGACCTGGAGATCACCACCTTCAACCTGCGCGAGCTGCTCGAAGGCATCGTCCAGCTCATGCAGCGCAGTGCCGAGGCCAAGGGCCTGGCGGTCTCGCTCGAACTGGACCCGGCGGTGCGGCTGTCGGTGCGTGGCGACCCGGTGCGGCTGCGCCAGGTGCTGGGCAACCTGATGGTCAATGCGATCAAGTTCACCGAGCGCGGCCAGATCCGCCTGAAGGTGACCCGCCTCGGCGAGACCGGCAGCGAACACCAGCTGCGCTTCGAAGTGATCGACACCGGCATCGGCATCGACGGCACGCAGCAGGCGCGGCTGTTCCAGTCCTTCAGCCAGGCCGACGCCTCGACCACGCGCATCTATGGCGGCACCGGCCTGGGCCTGGCGATCTGCAAGCGCATCATCGACCTGATGCACGGGCAGATCGGGGTGAGTTCGACCCCGCGCCACGGCGCCACGTTCTGGTTCGAGATTCCGCTGCTCAAGGTGGCCGGCGACCTGCCTGCGGTGCCCGCCACCACCCGTGCACTGCTGGTCAGCGAAGACCCGCTGCTGGTGCAGCGCCTGCAGCGCGTGCTGCAGCACCACGACATCCGCCTGCACACGGTGGACAGCGCCTCGGCCGCGCTGGACATCCTGCGCGCGCCGGTGCGACCCGGGATCGAACCGGACCTGGTCTGGGTCATAGCCGATACGCATGCGCTGCGCCACGGTGCGACCGCGCTGCATCGCGCGGTCCTGCACGACGCCCGCACGCCGACCCCGCGCCTGCTGTGGCTGCAGGGCGAGGAACCGCTGGCGGCGCTGCTGCGCGAGAACACCCAGGTCCTGCCGCGCGACACCGACGAGGCGCTGCTGCATGCGCTGCTGCGCCCGGCGCAGGTCAGCGCGCGCCCGGCGCCGCTGCTGGCCAGCGTGGAGCCGTACAGCGGCCCGGTGGAGGCCCCGCAGCTCGGCCTGCGCCTGCTGCTGGTGGAAGACAACAGCACCAACCTGCTGGTGGCCCAGCGCCTGCTGCAGGTGCTGGGCTGCACCGTCACCACCGCCAACGACGGTGAGCAGGGCCTGGCGCAGTTGCAGCGCCAGACCTTCGACCTGGTGTTGATGGACTGCCAGATGCCGGTGCTGGACGGCTACAGCGCCACCCGCCGCTGGCGCGAACAGGAAGCCGAGCAGGGCCACACGCGCCTGCCGATCGTGGCGATGACCGCCAACGCGATGGCAGGCGACCGCGAGCGCTGCCTGCAGGCCGGCATGGACGACTACCTGTCCAAGCCGGTCAACCGCGAGTCGCTGCAGGCCTGCCTGCTGCGCTGGCAGTTCCGCATGGAAGACAACGCCGCCGACGCACGCAATGTGCGGGCGGCAGCGCCGTCCGCCCCGAGTCCCCCGCCGCTGCCGCCGGTGATGGCGCCTGCGCTGCTAGATAGCAGTGATGAGCCCAGCCCTTCAGTGCTCGACGCCGAGGTGCTGGACGAACTGCAGGAGGTGATCGGCGCGGAGATCGCGACCATCATCGGGGTGTTCCTGGAAGACACGCCGCCCCTGATCCGCCAGTTGCAGGACGCCTCGGTGGAGGCCGACCTGGAACGACTGCGGGCACTCGCGCACAGCCTGAAGTCGGCCAGTGCGAACGTGGGGGCGATGGCGCTCTCGGTGGCGGCGCGTCGGATTGAACACGACGCCCGCGCCGGTACGCTGGAACGCCCGGCCGTGGCCGTGGCGCTGCTGATTGCCGAGTACGCGCGGGCCCGGCTGGCGCTGGCCGGCTACCAGGCCAGCGTGCGCGCCAGCGAGCTGCGCTGACTCACTCTTCCAGCTTGGTGAGCAGGTAGTTCGGCTCGCCGATGCGCTCGATCAGTTCCAGCTGGGTTTCCAGCCAGTCGATGTGCTCTTCCTCGTTGTCGAGGATCTTCACGAACAGCTGGCGGCTGACGTAGTCGGCTACCGAATCGGCATACGCCACCGCTTCGCGCAGGGTGACCACGCCTTCGCGTTCCAGCGCCAGGTCGCACTGCAGGATTTCGGTGGGGTTCTCGCCGATGCGCAGCTTGCCGAGCGCCTGGAAGTTCGGCAGGCCTTCAAGGAACAGGATGCGATCGGAGAGCACGTCGGCGTGCTTCATCTCCTCGATCGATTCCTTGTACTCGTGTTCGGACAGTTCCTTCAGACCCCAGTTCTTCAGCATCTTGGCGTGCAGGAAGTACTGGTTGATCGCGGTCAGCTCGTTGTAGAGGACCTTGTTGAGGAATTCGATGACCTTGGCGTCGCCCTTCATGACCGTGCTCCTGCAGCGTGAAAACGCCGGCACTGTAGCGCGTCACGCGCCGTCATGATGAAACGCGAATCAGAACCGCTTGCCGTCAGGCAACCAGGCCCAGGACAGGCAATGGCAGGTCATGGGTGTTACGGGCCTTGGCCAGCAGGTCGGCGGCCATGTCCAGGCAGGAACCGCAGGTGGCGCCACAGCCGGTGCGCATGGTCAGCTCGGACACGCTGGCGACACCGCTCTGGGCGGCTTCGCGGATCTGGTGGTCGGTAACCCCATTGCAGATGCAGACGTACACGGACGGACTCGGCAGGCAGGCCGGGATCGGCCTTTGGCTATTTCAATCGAAACGAGAATGGTTGTCAATTCCGTGAATGAATCATTCTCGATACGGTTCAGCCTGCCCGCCGGGCGGCAAAAAAAAAGACCGATCTTTCGATCGGTCTCTCTCGTATTTGGCTGCCCCGGATGGATTCGAACCACCGAATGCCTGAGTCAGAGTCAGGTGCCTTACCGCTTGGCGACGGGGCAATAACTGCGTGCAATTGTTGCACTTTTTCACTAGAAAACCAAGCGGACTTGGTGGCTATGGGTGGACTCGAACCACCGACCCCAGCATTATGAGTGCTGTGCTCTAACCGGCTGAGCTACATAGCCCTAGTGAGCCGGCAATTCTGGACATGTAAACCGAATCTGTCAACACTTTTTCACCGCGCTTGTGAGTGGAGTGCGGGCATGGCACAGTCCCGACCAGTAGATTTTTCTAGGAGTCCGCATCGTGATCGATCCGGACGGCTATCGACCGAACGTCGGCATTGTGCTGATGCGGCAGGACGGGCAGGTGTTCTGGGCACGACGTGTGCGCCGGGATGGCTGGCAGTTCCCGCAGGGTGGCATGAACACCGACGAGACGCCTGTCGAAGCCATGTATCGCGAGTTGCATGAAGAAACAGGCCTGTTGCCCGAGCACGTGGAAGTGCTGGGTGCGACACCCGGCTGGCTGCGCTATCGTCTGCCCGCCCGTGCCATCCGCCGCAATGAGAAGCAGGTCTGCATCGGCCAGAAGCAGGTCTGGTTCCTGCTGCGCCTGGCCGGCGACGAATCGCACGTCAAACTTGACCATACCGACAGCCCCGAGTTCGACCAGTGGCGCTGGGTGGACTTCTGGTACCCGGTGGAACACGTGGTGATGTTCAAGCGCGGCGTGTATGCGCGCGCGTTGCGCCACCTGGCGCCGCTGGCGCGGGGCGTGGCCGGCACCGGCGTGGATTCGATGCCCAGGTCCGCACAGGAAGCCTGGATGCCCGGCAATGCGGCCGGGCACGACCGTCCGCGCAAGCGCGCTCCGGCGCCCAAGCGCGGCGGCGGCTACTGGCCGCGCAGCAAGGCCAAGGGCGAGCCGGGCGCGGTCTGAACCCTTTTGACCCCGCTGAAACGACAAAAGCCCGGCCGAAGCCGGGCTTTTGCTTTCCTCCCAGCGGGATCCCGAAGGATCCCACGCCAGGCGCGATGGATCAGCGCTTGGAGAACTGGGTGGCGCGACGTGCCTTGTGCAGGCCGACCTTCTTACGCTCGACTTCACGGGCGTCACGGGTCATGAAGCCGGCCTTGCGCAGTTCGGACTTCAGGGTTTCGTCGTACTCGACCAGCGCGCGGGCGATGCCCAGGCGGATCGCACCGGCCTGGCCGGTGGTGCCGCCGCCAGCGGCGGTGACCATGATGTCGAACGATTCGGTGTTCTTGGTCAGTTCCAGCGGCTGACGCACGATCATGCGTGCGGTCTCACGGCCAAAGAACTCGTCCAGCGGACGGCCATTGACGGTGATGTTGCCGGCGCCCTTGCGCAGGAACACGCGGGCGGTGGAGGACTTGCGGCGGCCGGTGCCGTAGTTTTGAGTGATAGCCATGATTAGATATCCAGAACCTGGGGCTGCTGAGCGGCGTGCGGGTGCTCGGAACCCGAGTACACCTTGAGCTTGCGGTACATGGCGCGGCCCAGCGGGCCCTTCGGCAGCATGCCCTTGACGGCGGTTTCGATGACGCGTTCCGGGTGGCGCTCAAGCGCCTGGGCCAGGGTTTCGGTCTTCAGGTTGCCGATGTAGCCAGTGAAGCGGTGGTACAGCTTGTCCTGCAGCTTGTTGCCGGTGACGGCAATCTTTTCTGCATTGATGACAACCAGGTAATCACCGGTATCAACGTGGGGGGTGTAGACCGGCTTGTGCTTGCCGCGCAGACGGCGGGCCAGCTCGGTGGACAGACGGCCCAGCGTCTTGCCGGAGGCGTCGACGAGATACCAGTCGCGCTGGACGGTCTCGGACTTTGCAGTGAAAGTGCTCATGAAGGAACTCAGGTAGGTCGGGCTCATTGCGGCCATGGAGCGGCCGGAACTCTGCCACGCGTTGTGAAGAGGCGGGATTGTACAGTGCAACCCTTGACCATGCAAATGGGCGAGAATCACCCTTCCCCCGCCGCCGCGATGCCCACCCGGATGACCGCGAACCGCCAGATCACCCCGCTCGACCACCTGCTGACCGAGGCCCAGCGCGCCCTGGACACGGTGTTCGGCAACCCGCCCGCGAGCCGACCCTACCCGGCCGAGGCCACCGACGAGGCCCCGTTGGCCGGCGCCGAGCGCCGCCATGCAGCGGGCCTGATGCGGATCAACCATGTCGGGGAGGTCTGCGCGCAGGGCCTGTACTTCGGCCAGGCGGCCGTGGCGCAGGAGCCGCAGACCCGCGCCCACCTGCTCGAGGCGGCCCAGGAAGAGACCGACCACCTGGCCTGGTGCGCGCAGCGCCTGCGCGAGCTGGACAGCCGGCCCAGCCTGTTCAACCCGATCTGGTATGCCGGCAGCTACACCATCGGCACCCTGGCCGGCCTGCGCGGAGACGGCTGGAACCTCGGCTTCGTGGTCGAAACCGAGCGCCAGGTGGAAGCCCACCTGGATGAGCACCTCGACACCCTGCCCCCGGCCGACCAGCGCAGCCGCGAGATCCTCAAGGTGATGAAGATCGACGAGGCCCGCCACGCCGACCATGCCGAGCATGCCGGTGCGCGCAAGCTGCCGTTCCCGATTCCGGGGGTGATGGCGTTGGCTTCCAAGGCAATGAAGACCATCGCGTACCGGTTGTAACGCACGACGGTCAGCCGGAAACCAGCTTCAATCCAATCACGCCCGCCACGATCAGGCCGATGCACGCCAACCGTGGCGCCGAGGCGCTGTCGCCGAACAGGAAGATGCCGAGGATCGCCACGCCCAACGCGCCGATCCCGGTCCAGATGGCGTAACCGGTCCCGACCGGGATGGTGCGCAGGGCCTGGGTAAGCAGGTACAGGCTGATGCCCGCCGAGATGATGGTGGCCACGGTCGGCCAGGGCTTGGTGAAGCCGTCGCTGTATTTCAGGCCAAGCGCGAAGCCGATTTCGAACAGGCCGGCCAGCAGCAGATAGATCCAGGGCATGGGGATTGCCTCCTAAACAAAAACAAAACGGCCCGGTGTCTTCACACCGGACCGTCATCGGTAGCTTGCCGTGGAACAACAACTCTGCGCAAAACAGATGTTCCACAGGGCGGGACGTCCCGCCTTGTGCAGCACCGCCCGGGCCAGGACCGGGCGGGTGTCGCGTGTATTACTCGGACAGATTGCGCCCGTGGAACAGCTCTTCGATCTCACGCTTGAGCAGCGCTTCGATCTTCATGCGTTCCTTGAACGACAGGTTCTTGGCCTTCTCTTCGAACAGGTACTGGTCCAGGTCGAAGTCCTTCAGGTGCATCTTCGTGTGGAAGATGTTTTCCTGGTAGACGTTGACGTCGAACATCTCGTAACGCGACTTGATGTTCTTGGCCAGGAAGTTCTGGATCGAGTTGATCTTGTGGTCGATGAAGTGCTTCTTGCCCTTCACGTCACGGGTGAAGCCACGGACGCGGTAGTCCATGATCACGATGTCCGATTCCAGGCTCTCGATCAGGTAGTTCAGCGCCTTCAGCGGCGAAATCACGCCACAGGTAGCCACATCGATGTCCGCGCGGAACGTGGCGATGCCTTCCTGCGGGTGGGTTTCGGGGTAGGTATGGACAGTGATGTGGCTCTTGTCCATGTGCGCTACCACGGCGTCGGAGATCAACTCCTTGCCCGCCAGCTTCTTGTCGATCACCGGCTCTTCGGAGATCAGGATCGTCACCGAAGCGCCCTGCGGATCGTAGTCCTGGCGCGCGACGTTGAGGATGTTGGCGCCGATGATCTCAGCGACATCGGTCAAGATTTGAGTCAGCCTATCGGCGTTGTACTCTTCATCGATGTATTCAATGTAACGCTGACGCTCCTCTTCGGTGCGGGCGTAACACACGTCATAGATGTTGAAGCTCAGCGCCTTGGTGAGGTTGTTGAAACCCTGCAACCTCAGGCGAGGCAACGGCTTGACCACGGCGGTCGATCCTGTGTGTGGTGGGAAAGGAACAATTATGGGGCAAACTGATCGAGGGCGAAACTTGCATTGAAACAAGTTGCTGTGTTGGGGTTTGCCCTTCACAACCCTGATCGTTAAGCTCGCGGCACATAGCCGTGAATTGTTCATGAGCAAAGGGAGCGCCTCAACGTGTCATCTGTGCGCCTTGCCACGAGTCCATTGGCCCTGGACATCGCCACCATAGATCGCTTTCTGGCCCACAGCCACCGACGCCGCTACCCAGGCCGCACCGATGTTTTCCGCCCCGGCGACCCCGCGGGCACCCTGTACTACGTGATCAGCGGCTCGGTTTCCATAATTGCCGAGGAAGAGGACGACCGCGAACTGGTCCTGGGCTACTTCGGCTCGGGCGAGTTCGTGGGCGAGATGGGCCTGTTCGTGGAGACCGAGCGCCGTGAGGTGATCCTGCGCACCCGCACCCCGTGCGAGCTGGCCGAGATCAGCTACGAGCGGCTGCACCAGCTGTTCCTGGGGCCGCTCTCCACCGACGCCCCGCGCCTGCTCTACGCGCTGGGCCAGCAGGTCTCCAAGCGCCTGCTGGACACCAGCCGCAAGGCCAGCCGGCTGGCGTTCCTGGATGTCACCGACCGCATCGTGCGCACGCTGCACGACCTGGCCCGTGAGCCCGAAGCCATGAGCCATCCGCAGGGCACCCAGCTGCGCGTGTCCCGCCAGGAGCTGGCGCGGCTGGTGGGCTGTTCGCGTGAAATGGCCGGGCGGGTGCTCAAGAAGCTGCAGAGCGACGGGCTGCTGCACGCCCGCGGCAAGACCGTTGTCCTGTACGGGACGCGCTGATTCCGGTTGCCGGCCCACGGCCGGCCGTACGGTGGGGCATGACAGTGCCCTTCACACGGTGCCGGTAGGCTGAATGCATGGCACCTGGCAGCGAATTCTACTGGTTCATCCTGATCGGCCTCGGCGCGCAGCTGGTCGACGGCGCGCTGGGCATGGCGTTCGGGCTGGTGTCCTCGTCGGTGATGCTCAGCATGGGCATCCCCCCGGCGGCGGTCAGCGCAAGCGTGCATACCGCCGAGGTGTTCACGACAGGCGCCTCCGGGGTGTCACACCTGGTGGCGGGCAACGTGGACAAGCGCCTGTTCCTGCGCCTGGCGTTGCCCGGCGCGGTGGGAGGGGTGGTCGGCGCCTATGTACTGACCCAGCTGCCGGGTGAGGCGATCCGCCCCTTCATCTATGGCTACCTGCTGGTGCTGGCGGTGTTCATCCTGCTGCGCGCGGCCGGGCGGCTGGTGCCGCGCCAGGAAGTGAAGCGGGTGCCGGTGCTGGGCTTCTTCGCCGGGCTGCTGGACGCCAGCGGTGGCGGCGGCTGGGGTCCGGTCGCCACCTCCACCCTGCTCGCCCGCGGCGGTCAGGCGCGCACCACGATCGGCACGGTCAATGCCGCCGAGTTCGTGGTGACCCTGGCGGTGTCGATCACCTTCCTGCTCTCGATGGGACTGCAGTACCTGAACATCGTGGCCGGCCTGCTGATCGGCGGCATGATGGCCGCCCCGCTGGCGGCCCTGCTGGTGAAGCGCGTGAAGGAACGCTGGGTGCTGATCGCGGTGGGCGTGCTGGTGCTGTCGATCAGCCTGTTCCAGATCGGCCATGCGTTGAAGGGGTGGTTGGGTTAACCCCGGTCACCGCCTCTATCCACGCAACCCCAGTTGAGGATCCGGGTGCCGGGCTTCAGGACCTGGCGGAAGTAGGCCACCTTGGACACCTTCGGGTTCACCACCACCGGCTCCTTCGCGGCCAGCAGCAGCGGCAGGTCGGCGGTACTGTCCGAATAGGCTACGTCGATGTCGCCGTAGCCCCGCTCGCGCAGCATGCGCATCTTTTCTTCGTTGTGGCAGTGCCGGGTGGCGCCCACCGCACCAAAACGCGGCCCGACTTCGCTGCCGATCACCGGCACGCCCTGGTGGGCCACGAACGCCAGGATCGCGCGGGCCAGCTCCGGCGGTGCGCCGGTTGCCACCACCACGCGGTCGCCCTTGGCACGGTGTTCGGCGAACACCTGCAGCGCCTGCGGCAGCAGCTTGGCGCGCAGCTGCGCCTCGTGCTTGAGCACGTAGGCGTCGATCACCCGGTTGAATTCACGCGCACGGTGCAGGCCGAACGTGGCGATCCAGACATAGACCGAGATGCCGGTACGCCGCGTCGGCAGCATCGCCACCAGCGGCCCGGCGACCGGGGTCACCAGCAGCGCGGCGAGCAGCCGCAACGGGTTGCGCTTGATCAGCGAGGCGAACAGGTGGCTGCCGGAGTCGCCGTCGTACAGGGTGTGGTCGAAGTCGAAGACCACCAGCGGCGCGTCGTCGTGCGGAGTCGGGTAGTTCGCTGTCATGCGCTGAAGAATAGCTGACGCAGGCCCTCGCCGGGTTCTTCGACGCGCATGAAGGCCTCGCCGACCAGGAACGCATGCACCCCGGCGTTGCGCATCAGGGTCACGTCGTCCGGGCCGAGGATGCCGCTTTCGGTGACCAGCAGGCGGTCGCGCGGCACGGCCTGGCGCATGTCCAGGGTGGTCTGTAGCGACACCTCGAAGGTGCGCAGGTTGCGGTTGTTGATCCCGATCAGCGGCACCGGCACCTGGATGGCGCGCTCCAGTTCGTCGATATCGTGCACTTCCACCAGCACGTCCATGCCCAGCTGCATCGCCAGGTCGGACAGCTCGGCCAGCTGGCGGTCTTCCAGGGCGGCCACAATCAGCAGAATGCAGTCCGCGCCGAGCACGCGCGCTTCGTACACCTGGTAGGCGTCGATCACGAAATCCTTGCGCAGCACCGGCAGCGTGCACGCGTCGCGCGCCTGCTGCAGGTAGGCGTCGGCGCCCTGGAAGAAGTCCACGTCGGTCAGCACCGACAGGCAGCTGGCGCCGCCGAACTCATAGCTCACCGCGATGTCGGCCGGGTGGAAGTCCGGGCGGATCACGCCCTTGGACGGGCTGGCCTTCTTCACCTCGGCGATCACCGCCGGGTTGCCGGCGGCGATGGAGGCGCGCAATGCATCGGCGAACCCCCGGACCGGCGGCGCCGTGGCCAGGCGTTCCTGGAGCGCTTCCAGCGGCACCCGCGCACGGCGCTCGGCCACTTCTACGGCCTTGCGGGCCAGGATGGTCTCGAGGATGTCGCTCTTGTCGCTCATGTCGTTCGGGGTCCTTCAGGGCGGCCATTATCGGCCAGCCCCGGGTGATGCGTGAAGGCGGGCTCAGCCCGCCGTGCGGATGCGCCGGGTGGCGTCCACGTAGTCGTGCATGCGCTGGCGGGCGCTGCCATCGGCAATGGCGGCGCGGGCACGGGCCAGGCCGTCGGCGATGCTGCTGGCCACGCCGGCCACGTAAAGCGCCGCGCCGGCGTTGAGCGCCACGATGTCCAGCGCGGGGCCCGGCTCGTTGTCGAGCACCCCGCGCAGCATCGCGATGGACTCTTCCGGACCGCTCACCTTGAGGTTGCGGCTGGCCGACATCGCAATGCCGAAATCTTCCGGATGGATCTCGTACTCGCGCACCTTGCCATCGCGCAGCTCGCCGACCAGGGTGCCGGCGCCCAGCGAGATCTCGTCCATGTTGTCGCGGCCCCACACCACCATGGCGCGCTCGGCACCCAGCTCGCGCAGCACGCGCGCCTGGATACCGACCAGGTCGGGATGGAACACGCCCATCAGCACGTTGGTGGCACCGACCGGATTGGTCAGCGGACCAAGGATGTTGAAGATGGTGCGTACGCCCATCTCGCGGCGCACCGGCGCCACCACCTTCATCGCCGGGTGGTGCATCGGCGCGAACATGAAGCCGATACCGGTTTCCGTAATCGCCTGCGCCACTTCTTCCGGGCGCAGTTCGATGACCGCACCCAGCGCTTCCACTGCGTCGGCGCTGCCGGACTTGGAGGACACACTGCGGTTGCCGTGCTTGGCAACCCGCGCACCAGCCGCAGCGACCACGAACATGGCGCAGGTGGAGATGTTGAAGGTATGCGAGCCGTCGCCACCGGTGCCGACGATGTCGATCAGGTGCGACTTGTCCTGTACCGGTACCGCCAGGGCCAGCTCGCGCATCACCGTGGCCGCACCGGCGATCTCGCCGACCGTTTCCTTCTTGACCCGCAGGCCGGTGAGGATCGCCGCGGTCATCACCGGCGAGACCTCACCGCGCATCACCTGGCGCATCAGGTCGACCATTTCGTCGAAGAAGATTTCGCGGTGTTCGATGGTCCGCTGCAGCGCTTCGTGGGGGGTGAAGGTCATGCGCGGTGTCCTTGCAGGAAATTCTTCAGCAGGGCGTGGCCATGCTCGGTCAGGATCGACTCGGGGTGGAACTGCACGCCTTCGACCGGGAACTCGCGATGGCGCAGGCCCATGACTTCTTCCATGGAACCATCCTCGTTCTCGGTCCAGGCGGTCACTTCCAGGCACGCCGGCAGCGTGGCCTTGTCCACCACCAGCGAGTGGTAGCGGGTGGCCTGGTAACGGTCCGGCAGGCCGGCAAACACGCCCTTGCCTTCATGCCGGATCGGCGAGGTCTTGCCATGCATGATGGTGCCGGCACGGATCACGTCGCCGCCATAGACCTGGCCGATGCCCTGGTGGCCCAAGCACACGCCGAGGATGGGCGTGGTCGGGCCGAGCCGCTGGATCAGCTCCAGCGACACACCCGCTTCGTTGGGCGTGCACGGGCCGGGCGAGATGACGATGCGCTCGGGTTTCTGCGCGGCAATCTCGTCCACGCTCATCGCGTCGTTGCGCACCACCTTCACCTCGGCACCCAGCGTCTGCAGGTACTGCACGAGGTTGTAGGTGAAGCTGTCGTAGTTGTCGATCATCAGGAGTCTCATGATTCTAAGTCCTTGATTTCATTAATGTTTTCCATTACACACAACCTCCATTACCCACTTTATTACACACATCGACAGTTGATTGCGATGGACGAAGCGCGAGCATGTGCTGGCTCAAGGTAGCAAGGGCTCCTGAGAGATGTCTTGGCGTGCGCCAGTGCGGTGTACTGACGCAGCGACGGCGCCCGCATGCCAGGGCCAAGTGCTGAGACTGGGCGGACAGACCTACCCCTCGCGGCGACACAGCGCGCGGGGCATCAGTTCTACGACGGGGCTGGGGTGCCAAGGGCATCGGGCAATCTCCTCAAATCTTGGAGCCGCCGTGCCGGGGAGCCTTCTTGAAACCTTGCCTGCCGGTACGGCGGCAAGGTGCGGTCAAGACCGCAACGACATGCCGCTTCCTATTGGAAGCGCCACCACAGAGCGATGTTGGTCGAAGCGGTACGGGTCATGGACAGACCAAAGTGTTGAATTTAAAAGCCAGAACTCGGCCCGAGTACACCCGAACGGAATTCCAAAGTAAGCCTGGGGAATTTTACCATGAGCATGTTAGGCAAAGCCACTTCCTGGAATGCCAGGGCATTCATCACCCCGCCCATCTACCTCGGACCGGACGACAACACTTCCAGTCTCGAAACCAGAGAGCAAGTAGACCAACTGCTACGGACTTGTGAGCATCGAATCTCAGGTTGGCAGTCATCTGGACCTGCGCGGGTGATGCTATATCGCTATATCAGCATCCGGGGCAGATATGACACCGCCGGATTTTCTCTGCCGACCCTAGGTCCCGGAGAACAGAAGCCGTTGATCGCAGCTTCTGAAACCATCGCCGTATCAGACCATACCAAATCGGTTTTGCGGGGAACAGCGCAGCGCATGACGCTGGTACCGTGAGCGCCAATATCGAGCTTTCGTCCTCATCGCTCGATGGGCCGGCAACCGATCGATTCTTGCACAACGAGCAAGACGAGGCCACCTACAGCGGACGCCAAACCAATCACCTCGCCCGTCTACGTTCAGGGCATCTTCCCAGGCACCCGCGGAAGGTCATAACGACACAGCAGCCCTTGGCAGGGCAAGAAAGGAGCCGGTGATGTAGCGCTTCCGAAAGGAGACGAAGACATGCACAAGGACATTCCAACATCGAAGGTGTTCTATCGTCCCATCGAGGCTGCCATACGGTGGGCCGGGTTGCTGCGGTACCTGCCGATGATCCTGGCTGCGATCGCGTCACCGCGCTTCCTGCCTCCATCGTTGAATTGCCCGCGATGGAATGAGTGCCGGCTGTACTCGGAGCGTATCTATGACGGCATCCTCAACGGGGAGCTGCCCTACGGCCAGAACGGCATCACGCTCAATGATCCGAAGCTGCTGCAGTCGCCGGATCTGACCGTTCGCCATGTCGATCTGAAGCGCTGGATGCGCAACCACTATCCCGAGCACCGGCCAGGATTCCTGTTCAGCCGTGGCGAACGCATGGCGCATCCTTTTATCACCTTGGAAACAGGACAGGCGATCCTGATCGAGCGACTGGCCCTTCAGGCGGCCCTGGAGCATGCGCGTCGCCAGATGCAGGAATTGCAGGAGCAGCGCGACACCTTGCTCAAGCAGTCCACCGCGCTGCTGGCTTCCAAGCAATGCGAGATCAGCGAGCGAGCGGAGACGACGTATCTCAACATCATCGGCGGGATGCTGACGCTGATGCTGGGCCAGTCCCCTTCGGGTGTGCCCTATTCCAGCTTCAAAACACAGGAGGCACTCGTCTCGGCATTGGTCGCCCACTTCGGCGGCACCATGGGCATCACGGAGCGAACCTTGAACGGCAAGTTCGCCAACGCCAGGAAGTACGTCCGTAGCGCAAGCGCATGAGGTTTTTCCAGCTTGTATGTGCAACCGCGGAGATTGCATTTGCAATGTCTTTCCGCAGCCAGGTCTATTGAATAAAGGTCACGCCAACAAACGCCACCGAGCGTTCAGGAGTGACCGCCATGTCGCAGCCCCCTGTACTCCCGCCGAACGAGCGCCGCATCCTGCGGCTCGATGAAGTCGAAGCCAAGTCCGGCTTCAAACGCGCCCACATTTACAACCTGATGAAGAAGCGCCAGTTTCCCCAGGCGCTGCGCCTGGGCGTGCGCGCCGTCGGCTGGGATTCGATCGAAATCGACCAGTGGATCGCCGAGCGCCTCAACCACCGGACCTGACCCGTTCTCCCGCGGACTTCCCATTCCCAGCCGGAGAGCGCCATGCAGGTCGTATCCATCATTTCAACGAAGGGCGGCGTCGGCAAGACCACGACGGCCGCCAACCTGGGCGGGCTCGCCGCGGACGCGGGCCTGCGCGTGCTGCTGCTCGATCTCGACGTGCAGCCCACCTTGTCCTCCTACTACGAACTGACCCAGCGCGCGCCGGGCGGCATCTATGAGCTGTTGGCCTTCAACGAGCGCGACCTTGGCCAGCTCGTGTCCCGCACGATCATCGCGGGCCTGGACCTGGTGCTGTCCAACGACCACCGGGGCGAGCTGAACACCTTATTGCTGCATGCGCCGGATGGCCGCCTGCGGCTGCGGCATCTGCTGCCAGCACTTGCTCCCCTCTACGACCTGGTGCTGATCGACACCCAGGGCGCGCGTTCCGTGCTGCTGGAGATGGCGGTGCTCGCCTCCGACCTTGCGCTGTCGCCCGTCACGCCGGAAATCCTCGCGGCCCGGGAGCTTCGACGCGGCACCATGCAGTTGCTCGAAGACATCGCGCCGTACCGGCACCTGGGCATCGAACCGCCGCCGCTGCACCTGCTCATCAACCGCGTCCACCCGGTGTCGGCGAACGCCCGACTGATCCAGCAGGCCCTGCGCGACCTGTTCCAAGACCATGCCGGCATCCGCGTGCTCGCCACCGACGTGCCAGCCATCGAAGCCTATCCGCGCGCCGCGACGCGCGGCCTGCCGGTGCATCGGGTCGAGCACCGCCAGCCGCCCGGCAGGGTCGCGCCGGCCTCGCTCGACACGATGCGCGCGCTCGCAAGCGAGCTGTTCCCGCAATGGCAGGACAGATTTGCCGCAATGTCCGGTCGCCCGCCACGTCCTCTTGATGCCGGGAGGTCCCATGGCGAACGCACATGAACTGGCCCGCGGCCACAAGCGGCTGCGCGCGCTGATCGAGTTCGCGGTCGGTGAAGGCTGGCACGTCAAGCGCACGCCGGGCGGGCACCTCAAGTTCACCAAGGCCGGCTGCGCGGCGATCTACACCAGTTCGACCGCGAGCGACCACCGGGCCGAATTGAACGCCCGTGCGCAGATCCGCCGCGCCGAGCGAGAGGCCCGCATGGCGCCGGCCGGCGGTCGTGGGGACTGCGAGGGGTGCGGCCATGGCTGACATGACCTCGCAGGACATGGCCGGCAAGCTGCTCGCGGCCGGCTTCGAGCGCAGCGGCCCAGCGGCTACGGCCTTGAGCGACCCGATCGCGGACACGCCCATGGTCGTGACGCTGGACCAGCTGCGGCCCTACGACCATGACCCGCGCATGAAGCGCAACCCCGCCTACGAGGAAATCAAGGCGTCCATCCGCGAGCGCGGCCTGGACGCGGCGCCAGCCATCACCCGCCGGCCCGGCGAGGACCACTACATCATCCGCAACGGCGGCAACACGCGGCTGGCGATCCTGCGCGAACTCTGGTCGGAGACCAAGGACGAACGCTTCTTCCGCATATCGTGCCTGTTTCGGCCATGGCCGGAGCGCGGTGAAATCGTCGCGCTGACCGGGCATCTTGCCGAGAACGAACTGCGCGGTGGCCTCACGTTCATCGAGCGCGCGCTCGGCGTCGAGAAAGCACGCGAGTTCTACGAGCAGGAGAGTAGCGCCGCCCTGAGCCAGTCGGAACTGGCCCGCCGCCTGGCGGCCGATGGGTTCCCCGTCCAGCGGTCGCACATCACCCGCATGGCCGACGCGGTGCGCTACCTGCTGCCCGCCATTCCCACTGTGCTCTATGGCGGCCTGGGGCGCCACCAGGTCGAGCGGCTGTCGGTCATGCGGACGGCCTGCAAGCGCACCTGGGAGCACTATGCCAAGGACCGCACGCTGCCGCTGGACTTCGACAGCTTCTTTCAGGAGGTGCTGGCGCAGTTCGACACGCAGGGCGACGAGTTCGCGCCGCAGCGCGTGCAGGACGAGCTGATCGGCCAGATGTCCGAGCTGCTGGGCATCGGCTACGACGTGTTGGCGCTGGACCTGACCGAATCGGAAAGCCGCCACCGGGCGCTGGTCAGTGACCCGACGCCACCTGCGGCGCCGCCGGCGTTGCCTTCGCCCACCGCCGGCACGCCGCCTCCCCCGGGCGTAGCATCGTCCATCGCCAAGCCTGCAGCGGCGGCCAGTCCTCCACCCGCCAGCCCTCCGGCGTCCGAGCCCACCTTGCGCGAGGATACGGCCCGAGAGACGACAACGGAAAGCCCCACGGCCGCACCAGGCGATCTGCTTCTCGAGCACATCGTCTCGCCGGCACCGACGACCGAACGGCTGCAGTCGATCCAGCGCATGGTTGCCGACCAGTTGGGCGATGCGCTGCCGCCCGACTTCTCGGCGAGCGTGCTGCAGTCCATCCCGGTGCAAGCCGGCGGGCTCTATCCGATCTCCGACGTCTGGTACATCGACGCCGGCCTGGACACGCCCGATCGGCTGCGCATCCACATCGCGCAGTTCGCGCGCGAGATCGCCGGGGAGGCAGCCCTGGACGAGTGCATCGAGGATCGCTCCGATGGCATCGGCTTCGTTTGCTGCGCGCCCGCCCATGCACCATCGCCGCTCGGCCGGGCGGTGCTGGCGCTGCTCATCACTCTGACGGGTCAGCCCACTGCTGAAGCGGGCGTGGATGGCGCGCAGCTCGCCGCCGACTTGCCAGCACTGCTGCACGGCCAGGGTCAACACCACGGCGACTGCACAAGGCGCTTGAGCGACACGGCGTTGGTCAAGCTATTTCGGCTGCTCCGCCTGGCCCGGCGTCTGCTGGACCTGGAAGCCGGCACCACGGCGCCCGGGACGTGAGCGAGGGAGGCCGCATGTCCACATCGCATCCGCTCAACCAGGCCGTGATTGCCCAGGCGCTGTATGACCTTCGCAACGGCCAACTGCGCCGCTGCAAGGCCATGGGCTTCGGCGAGGCCGAGCTGGATGCGCTCAAGCACCCCGCGCTGATCAGCGTGCTGGCCAACGCCAGCGTCTCGTGGTGCTCGGTCACGGTCAACCGCGAAGTGCTGCAGCGCCTGCTCAACCAGGCACAGGACGTGGAGAAGGAAATCGCCACGGTCGATCGCATGCTGCGGCTGGGGGCCAGCACGGAGATGGTCAGCCGCTTCTATGGCCTGACCCATCAGGAAGTCGCCCTGCGGCGGGAGATCCTCGGCCTGCCCAAGCGCAAGGGGCGCCACCCCGTCCTGGACGAGACCCAGGACACCGAACTTTGGCGGCAATGGAAAGCCGTGACCAGCAGCAGGAACGTCGATCTGGAGGATGAGACCTCGATTCTCGATGCGGCCATGGACCTGGCCGAGGGCATGTCACTGCCGCTCTCGGTGGTCTGGGCCGCGATCAGGAACTGGGTCGATCAGGGATTGGACTAGGCCATGGCCGTGGACGACACCGCCCCACGAGCCCCGCGTCAAGGCCCCATCGCACTCGCCGACCTGTTCGACGCTGCGCTGAAGGACCTCACGCCCAATCCAAATCCCCGCGCGCCAGCGCCCATGGCAGTGCCCACGCCTGCGGCGTCCGGCGACGCCTTCCTATTCAGTGGCAATCGGCACGAGAGCGTGCCGCGGCGGCTGTTCGTCGACCGCCGCCTGACACCGCTGGAGCGCAACGCCTGGCAGGTGTTCCGGCTGATGCTCAACGACGACGGCGTCACGACGTTCCCGACCTATGAGCAGTTGCGCCCATGGCTGGCGTCCATGCCCTGCGCGGGACAAGCCTCCCACGAGACCGTCGCGCGGGCGCTGACGCTGCTGCGCCTGACGCGCTGGCTGAGCCTCGTGCGACGACGGCGCGACCCCAAGACCGGCCGCATCCTCGGAAACCTCTACGTCCTGCACGACGAACCCCTGACACTGTTCGAGGCCATGCAGCTCGACGCCGACTACCTGGCCCTGGTCAGCCAGTCGCTGGGGCATTCCGCCAAGGCCGTCCAGGTGGTGGGACTCAACACCCTCCAGGAGATCGCGGACGACCCGATGTTGTCCGGACGCACCTTGCCGTCGCGGCTGCAAGTGCTCGCCGAGCGCCTGGCCGACCAGGGCATCACCGCCACCGCAAGTTATCCACAGGAGGATGCGATCCACGATTCCGAAGAAGGGCCCGCCAGCCTTCTTCGGAATGGCGAACGCCCTTCTTCGGAATCCGAAGCAGGGCCGAAACCCGCGCCAGACGGCGCTCTTCGGAATCCGAAGCAGGACCGTACAGTACGTAGTAGTCGTATTGATGAAGTACGTACTACCGCGCAGGCGCGCGCGCTGGGCGACCTGCAATGGCCCAAGCGTTTCGCGGAACTGAAGGCGGAACAGCAAGCCGGCGCCAGGATGGCGTTGCAGCAAGTGGACGCTGCCCTGCGGCAGGCTGTGCTGGACGAGTGGGCCGCACGGTGCGGCAAGCATGGCATCCGCAACCCCGCCGGGTACCTGTTCGGCATCATCCAGCGCGCCATGCGCGGCGAGTTCAATGCGTGGGCCAAGCAGACCAGCCCGGCAGCGCCAACACCATCGGCGGCGCGAGCGCCACCGCCCGAGCCGCCGCGCAACGTCGTGCCGCCCGCGGTGGCCCGGCAGCACATCGAGCGCCTGCGCGATCTGCTGCGCAAATCCTGAGCGCAGGGCCTGGCAAGGCCATGAAGCAGACCTCCTTGGCGGTCGGCAGAAACGGTCCCCAGGGGACGGCTGTGTGGTGAAACGCCGGACGACGGCGCGACATGCTGCGCAAAACCTGAGTAGAGCGCCTGCAAGACCATGAAGCAGACCTCCATGGCGCTCAACGGAACGGTCCACTGGGGACGGCTGCGCGGCGAAGGATCGTGTCGAACGGCAGCGCGACGTGCGGTGCAGTACGCATACCGTCAACGACCGAGGCACGGAGCGCCAACGTGAATGCTCCGGCCTCCAAGGGACCGTTGCGCGCTGCGCCGCCAGCGCGCATAGAACCGGGGGCCGGCTCATTTCGGTTTGTTGACTGACTGCCTTCCGCTGCATGCGGATGCTGGCGGCTCCCTGTCCAACTGCGAGCGCTCACCATGGCAACCAGCAACGAACCATTGCAACTCAACCTCGGCTCCCTGCGCAGCGCGATGTCGCTGACGCTGCACACGCATCACGCTTCCCGCATCTGGCACGGCCGCGCCGCCGCCGAAGGGCGACCCGGCATCGTCGGCCTGAACGGCTACATCGCGGTGATGAATAAGATGAAGCGCGGCTCGGAGCAGGACGACCCCTACAGCGACTGGTGGATGCTGCGCATCGAGGACAAGCTCGACCAGACCAGGACCACGCTGCAGACCTTGCGCAAACAAGTGGACCAGGCACTGGCGGGCGTGCCTGCGGCATTGAGCCTGGGCGAGAACCTCAACGTGCAGCCCGTCAAGCTGCCGCTGTTCGTCAATGCGCAGTTGGGCTTTGCCGCCGTCTATCTCCTGGCCGACTACGACGACATCGCGCGCAAGCTGATCCTCGCCCACCACACCGCGCTGATCGACCGCAGCACTTTGGAGCGCTGGCTCAACGAGGGCGCGCACGCGCTGCGCAGCCTGTTCTCGCTGGCCCAGCAGTACCGCTACTCGGGCTGCACCCGCGACGATTTCGCGGCGAAGAATGCCGCAGCGCGGGTCGCGCTGGAGAAGTTCGGCGAGTTGCCGCAGGACGTCCTCGAAGGCACGCGCCGCTCGACGTTTGCGCCACCCATGGTGCGCCGTGGTCTGCAACAGCGCGGTGAGAATCCTGCCGCAGCCGCTACCAGCGTCGATGGTGATGCGGCCGCTGCTGCCGACCCGTCCGAAGGCGCAGCCACTGCCGGCGAGGACGAATCCGCATGAGCGATCTGAACCAGCCGACCCGCTACTTCCGGGGCCTGCAACAGGGAGCCTTCATGCGCCTGGAACACGCGGCCTCTCTAAAAGGCCTTTTAAAGCCTTTTAAAGGTAAAGGGGACTTGGAGGCCTGGGCCAGCCAGTGCTTCGCCATGCGCGACGAGTTGATCGGCCTGGCGCAGCGACAAGTGCTGCAACAGGCCGGTGGGCATCCCTTCCATCTGCTGCCCGTGGAACTGGCCCAGCAGACCACTGGCGCGGGAACGACGTTCCTGCGCTGGCGCAGGAACGACCGCTCGGCCATGGGCGTGGCCCTGTGGCAGGAGCTGATGGCGAGCACCAGCACGCCGGTCAACCTGCTGGCCGACCTGCACGCGATCGAGCTGCAGCGCATCACGCTGAACATGCAGATCAGCCTGTTGCACACCCTGGGTAGGCAGGCCCAGGAGTGCGCCAGCAAGGCCGCCGAGGCGGAAGACGCCTACCTGCGCCGGCTCGCGTCCATACCCCCCGGAGTGCGCGATCGGTGATCGCGTCGGGCACCCCAGCACGCGCCCGACGCCGACATGGCACGGGTATTTCAACCACCAAGGAGATTGCACCATGAGCACGCATTTTTCGGGCGAAGGCAACATCGGCTCGCCCCCCGAGTACCGGGAGTTCCCCAACGGCAACGACGAACCGCGGCGCTTGTTGCGGCTGAACGTGTATTTCGACAACCCCGTTCCCACCAAGGGCGGTGACTTCGAGGACCGCGGCGGCTTCTGGGCGCCGGTGGAAATCTGGCACCGCGACGCCGCACACTGGAAGGACCTTTACCAGAAGGGCATGCGCGTGCTGGTCGTCGGCCGCATGGAGCGCGAACCCTGGACCGACAACGAGGATCAGCCGCGCGAGACCTGGCAGATCAACGCGCGCAGCGTCGGCATCCTGCCGTTCCGCATCGAGTCCGTCGTTCTGAGCCCCAAATCGCAGGAGACCGCACAGGACGCGCAGCCCAAGCCCCAGGCCGCCCAGGAACCGGCAGCGTCGAAGGAGCCCAAGCGCAGGAAGTGATCCGGCGTGGGGGCGGCCGCAGTACGTTGCCGCCCCCCATGTCCTCGCGAGCTATCCCCAGGGGATAGCTCCATCAGCGTCCACCGGCTTCCGCGCGCTCCCGAACATCGCGGCTCCCGGCTCGCACACCGCCGGCCGCACGCCATCCCGCCCAAGCCGTTCCATCGGCGTGAAAGCGGTCGCTGCCGCATGCAGCTTGTTTGCTGCTGCCCCAACAGGCGCTCGGCATCCTCGATCCCAGCAACTCCATGAACAACGGGAAGCGGATGGACGGACATGCGGCTGTTTCTGTGCGAGAAGCCCTCCCAGGGCAAAGACATCGGCCGGATTCTCGGCGCCACGCAGCGCGGTGAAGGCTGCCTCAACGCCTCCGGTGTCACGGTCACCTGGTGCATCGGCCATCTCGTCGAAGCGGCAGCACCCGAGGTCTATGACGCGGCGCTCAAGCGCTGGTCGCTGGAACAGCTGCCCATCATTCCCCAGCAGTGGCGGGTCGAGGTCAAGCCGAAGACCGCCACGCAATTCAAGGTCGTCAAAGCGCTTCTGGCGAAGGCGACCCAGCTTGTCATCGCCACTGACGCCGACCGCGAAGGCGAACTGATCGCACGCGAGATCATCGACCTGTGCGGCTACCGCGGTCCCATCGAACGCCTGTGGCTGTCGGCGCTCAACGATGCGTCCATCCGCACCGCGCTCGCCAAGCTGCGGCCCTCGGCCGAGACGCTGCCGATGTATTACTCGGCGCTGGCGCGCTCGCGCGCCGACTGGCTCGTGGGCATGAACCTCAGCCGGCTGTTCACCGTGCTCGGGCGGCAGGCCGGCTACGATGGCGTGCTGTCGGTCGGGCGTGTACAGACCCCGACGCTCAAACTCGTGGTGGACCGCGACCGAGAGATCGCGGCCTTCGTGTCCGTGCCGTACTGGGCCATCGACGTGTCGCTGTCCGCAGGCGGTCAGACGTTCACCGCGCAGTGGGTGGCACCCGATGCCAGCACCGACGACGCCGGCCGCTGCCTGCGGCAGCCCGTCGCACAGCAGGCCGCGCAGCAGATCCGCGCCGCGGGCAGTGCCCAGGTGGTGTCGGTCGAGACCGAGCGCGTGCGCGAAGGCCCGCCGCTGCTGTTCGACCTGGGCACCTTGCAGGAAGTCTGTTCCAAGCAGCTTGGGCTGGACGTGCAGGAAACCTTGGAGATCGCCCAGGCCCTGTACGAGACGCACAAGGCCACGACGTACCCGCGCTCGGATTCGGGCTACCTGCCCGAAAGCATGTTCGCCGAAGTGCCCACGGTCCTGGACAGCCTGCTCAAGACCGATCCCACGCTGGCCCAGATCATGGGCCAGCTCGACCGCACCCAGCGCTCGCGCGCCTGGAACGACGGCAAGGTGACGGCGCACCACGGCATCATCCCGACGCTCGAACCCGCGAATCTCTCCGCCATGAGCGAGAAGGAACGGGCGTTGTACCGGCTGATCCGGGCACATTACCTGGCCCAGTTCCTCCCGCACCACGAGTTCGACCGCACCGTGGCGGATCTCTCCTGCGGCCAGCAGAAGCTGGTGGCTACGGGCAAGCAGGTCGTCGCCCGCGGCTGGCGCCTGGTGCTGGCCGAGTCCGAACGTGAAGGCAGCGCCGATGAGGATGGCGACGCCCCCGTGCGCACCCAGGTGCTGCCTGCGCTGCGTGACGGGATGGCATGCCAGGTCGCCGGGGCCGACATCAAGGCCCTCAAGACGATGCCGCCCAAGCCCTATACCCAGGGCGAACTGGTCAAGGCGATGAAGGGCGTTGCGCGTTTCGTGACCGACCCGCGCCTGAAGCAGAAGCTCAAGGACACGACGGGCATCGGCACCGAGGCGACGCGGGCCAACATCATCAGCGGGCTGATCGCCCGCGGCTATATCGTGAAGAAGGGGCGCTCCATCCGCGCATCGGATGCGGCGTTCACGCTGATCGACGCCGTGCCCGCGGCGATTGCCGACCCCGGCACCACCGCCGTCTGGGAACAGGCGCTGGACATGATCGAGGGCGGACAACTCACCCTGGATGTGTTCATCGGCAAGCAGGCCGCCTGGATTTCGCAGTTGATCGCGCAATACGGCAGCACGTCCCTGTCCATCAAGGTTCCCCAAGGACCGGCTTGTCCGCAGTGCGGCGCACCCACGCGCCAGCGAACCGGCAAGAGCGGCCCGTTCTGGTCGTGCAGTCGCTACCCCGACTGCAAAGGCACGCTGCCGGTGGCAACCGGCACGTCCAGGCGTGGTGCCTCGCGTCCACGCCGTACCAGTGGCGGTGGCCGCAAAGGCGCCTGACCGCCCCCGTTCCCCGTGAGCCATGCCCGCCATCGGCGGCGTGGCCCGTGTCCCGCATGCCCTGCGGGACGCCCCAGCGCGCAACGCCTTCTTGCTCCGTGTGCGCGTCCCGTCCGGCCGGCCCCGGCCGCGGGACCTGAAGGTGGCTTCTCCGCGAACCGCACCCCGCGCGTTCTCCTCGTCTGCATTCCTTCCGCCGCTGCGAAGGGTCCCCCGATGGCTTGCCTGTGCGAGCCATCCGGAGACCCTTCGCGGTCAGCGGTATTCGGTGCCGGTGCCCGCCGGCGCAAAAACGGGCTCCCTTTGTGCGCGGATGTGCGCCAGACGATGCCGGCCCCAGCCACGACATGGGCCGGGTGTGATTGCTGGATGAGCAGACGGTTCTAGCGACGACCGGGCCTGCCAATCAGCCCACGGGTGGTTCTTCTTTCCTCCCGAGCCGAAGGCCCCTGGGGCCTTCGGCGCCTTTCTCCTGCCTTTCAACGCCCCGGCCAGGGCGATGGCCCTGCGCCACACGAACGGGAGACCCACATGACCGCCAACATTGCAATCCGCCTCACTACGCACCGCCGATGCACCGAACTGCAAGGCGATCGGCAATTCCATGGCCGTGCTGTGCGTCGCGTGGCTGGGGACGCCGGCTGGTGCAGTACCTGCACAAGACGGGATCGATCGCTTCGGATTGATGCAAGACGCGGCCGGCGGGTCGCGCGATCCTCCCTCCTGCATTGCCGACGCATCGGCAACAGCCAGCAGCCAGGGTGTCCAGACTGCCGTGGGTTCCGCCCACGCCACCCGCCAGTTCGCCCCGGCATCTCTCCGGCGAACGCTGCCCACCGGGCATCGATGCCACCTTCCTCCAACCCACGGGATGTATGCCGCGTCCCGTCAGGGGCGTGTCGTCAACCCGGTCGATATCAGGACTTCCCATGGACACCATCACCCGACAAGACCGCATCACCCTCAAGAACCTCAAGGTCGCGGATTTCGCGAGCGAGGAAACGCTGTGCTTCACCGCCACCGTCATGTTCGACGGCAGGCCCATCGCCGAAGCCCGCAACGACGGACACGGCGGCTCGACGTTCGTGCGCGCGTTGCAAGGCCAGGCCGCGCTGCTGGCCCAGGCCGAGGAATTCGCCAAGAGCCTGCCGCCGGCATCGCTCGACGTCGAACGCGAAGACGACGAGCCGCTTCTCATCGACATGACGCTCGACTTCCTAGTGGACCAATTGGCCGATGCCATGCACGCGGAGCGCAAGCTGCGCACCGCGTTCAACCGCGACATCGGCAACAAGGTGCTGTTCATCAAGGACGGCAGGCTGCTGTTCCTCAAGGGCATCAAGCTCAAGGCCATTGCCGACCGCGCAGCGTATTTCGCAAAGCTGCGCAGCCGACAGGACCAGCCCATCGTCATCCTGGCCGAGCTGCCAGCGGACGAGGCATTCGCCATCTGGAAGCAGCATGTCCTGGGCGACAAGCCCCGCTGATCCAGCCTCACCGCACCGTCATGACCGCCCCGCACTTGCTGCGGGGCTTTTCTTTGTCTCTGCGTACATCAATCGGGGCTGGACCAGATGCCGATTTCCAACTGACGTGGCGCGCCCCCCCCACGAAGCTGCCCGCATGCTCGCTGATTCGTCAGCACATGCCAGCAGCCAGGGTTTCAGGCTGCCGCGGGGTTCTCCCCGCGCAACCCACCAGTCCGCATCGCATCCATTGCGCGGACGCGCGTCGCCAAGACGCTGATGCTTTTTTTCAACCGCGTGCGGGAGCTGCCATCCCGTGAGGGACAGGGCCCCGCTTTTCCAAGGAGCCCATCCATGTCCCAGCAAGCCTCTTTCGGCCGATTCGGTCAATTGGCCTTGACCTACTGCGGCAAGTTCCTGCCGCTCGAAGTCCTGCACAGCGCCGCCGGCCACTACATCGGCACGCGCGATACCGAAGGTCCCGTTTCGCGGGAATCTCGTGAGTACTTCCGCAGCCATGCCGCGGCTCAACGTGCCCTCGAAAGAGGCGGCTGGTCCCAGCTCGCCGTTACCTGATCCAACTGGAGGAATCACGTCATGAACCAGCTACTGCCGCAGGAAGTCGTCGATCAGATCGTTCGGGAAGAACGGCATTTCAGCGCCGCGCCCCAAGCCTTTTTCGAGGCATGGAAGCGTGGTGTCGAGATCGCCGGCCCGCAATGGTTTGGCGATGGCACCCGTGAAGGTCTGAACCAGGCCAAGAGCAAGTGGGATCTGCGCCCCGACATGCTGCGCCTCAACGACGCCCTCGGCGTCCTGAGCAGCGGGGAACGCATGTTCCTGTCCGCGATGGTCAGCTTCTACAACGCGCGCGAGGGCGGTGCCATGCTCAAGCGCTGCCACTTCAACGGGTTGTCGGACTTCGACGGCCTCGATCTGCCTCGTCGCCAGGTGATCGCCGACCTCCTGCTGAACTACAGCGGTTGGTGAGCCGGTCCCCGGCACACCTTCATCACTGCGTTCACGCGACCCCATGAGGGACATGCGCCTCGCCCGAGGCCATGTCCCTCGCGTTTCTCCCCGCCCAGTGCCATCCGGCATCAGGCGGTTCCCCTGCGGATGCCATCGTCCGCAAGGGCTGGCTCCGTTCATTCATCGAAAGGAGCCTTCATGGCCAACAATTACTACGAAGCCACCGGCGTTCTCGTGCTCGACCGTGTGACGCCCGTCATCCAGGCGCTGTTCGGCGCCTTCGCGCTGGACGAGAGCCATCCCGGCAACGGGCAGGCCTACATCGCCCAGATCGCCGAGACCACCAATCCGCAATGGCCGGACGTGCTCGATGGCCTGGAAGACCTGGCCACGCAACTCGGCATTCCGATGCCGGACGACGAAGGGCTTTCGATCCCGCCGCTGCTCGAACTGCTCGCCGTGCACTTCGGTGCCGATGAGGACGAAGAGCTGGGGAACTTGATCGAGCGTCATTCGTTCGAGGACACCGCCGATCTCGACGCATTGTTTCTGATCGCCACCCGATTCGATGACGGCCACCACCTGACCGCCATCCAGTTCGAGGGATGCTGGTATTGCAGCAAGCCGCGGCTGTTCGAGTTCGGCGGCAACGGCTGCTACCTGAGCCGCGAGGTCCGCGTCATCAGTTCCTCCTCGCAGGCCCTCCAGCTCGGCGACCAACTGCGCAAGGCCATTGTGGCCGCCGACATCGAAGAGGCCTCGGCCCTGATTGCGCTGGAGACCATCAATCTGCTGGCGGGCGTCAGCGACGAGCCATTCCGCATGAATTTGCGCCGACGCGTCGCCGAGCGATTGGCCCAAACGCCAACGATCAGCGTCACCTGACGCTGTTTCCTTTCTTTCCACCCACCGGGGTCAATTCCCGGTGGCGGGGATTGGCTCCATCATTATTCTGTTGGAGAAATCCCATGTCCCAGAATCCCAATCCCTTTCTACGCGGCTACTGGAATCTGAAAATCGTCCGCACGCTGTCCATCAGCCACGAGGACGGAAGCCCGCATGTCTGGCGAAACATCCACCAGAGCCAAGAACACCTCTCCGATGAGGAGCTGGTTTCAGCATCCTGCATCGTCACCAGCGATTTCGCCGTAGTCAGCAATGGCCCAGACTCCGTGAGTGCCGAGGTGCTGGCCGAACGCGATGCCGGTGAAGGCGCCTACGGCGTGGTGGGTGCCGTGGTGTACGCGATCCACGGCGACGACTTCGACGGCCTCCCCGTCCACATTGGCGACACTTATTCGGCCGAGGCCGCACGGGAAGTCGTGCAGCGGTTGAGCTTCGAGACCGGCTACTACAGCCGGTGCTGGGAAATCAGCAGCGCGCACATCAGCCACGAAACCGGCCAGTACCTGGCCAACCTGGCTGACCTCGCGACGCCGGAAGCCTTTTTGTTCATTGCGTTCCGGGTTCCCTACAGCCCGGCGATCGGCGTCAAGCTGATTTCCACGCCCTGGACGGGCCAGCACCTGCAGGACGTCGAGGAGATCTCCGCCGAGCAGCTTCGGCAGGAGCACTGCAGCAAGGGCATGCCGGACGACCTGGCACAGATCCTTGCACTGGCCGGCCAGGCCGATGTGCGCATCCTCATTCTCGATGCCGACGCACCCGTGTTGCCGGGCCTGCCGTTGGCCGGCGAATAACTGCCAGACACATCCCCAGCCTACCTTTTCCTCACCGCATGCCGGCCCGTCTCCCGCCAGGGAGCCGGGCCGGTTCACTTTCATAGGAGCGATCCCATGTTCCCCGATCTCATCTCGCCCGTATCGGACTTCGAGCACCAGCTTGGAGCCTGCTTCAATGCCATGAGCCAGGACGATGCCATCGGCCAGATCCTGGTAGTCGAGCGCATGAGCGGCATGCTGCACATGCGCCATATCGCCAGCGCCGACCTGATGGACACCGACGTGGACGACTACGAAATGGTCATCTTCGACGGTGGCAACACAAGCGGGGACACGTGGAAGCACGTGTTCTTTCCGCGTCAGCGCGAGCACTACTTCGTGTACCAAGCCTGACCCCTCCGGCCCCTTTCGAGGGGCTTTTTCTTGTACGCAGCACAGGAATGCGGGCATGTTGCGGTGCCGTTTCCTGCGGGCAGGCCGACCACCCCGGGGCCATGCTTACCCCATGTCCGTCGGCGCTGCCGACACATGCCCAGGCAGTCGAGACCTTCGAGGCTGCAAGCACGGGAAACCGTGCTGGTCGTTTCTTCCTACGGACCTACCGCGTCCATCCACGCCACCCACAAGGGACCTCTCCCTTGCGGGCGGGGAATCCCTTGTTATTTCTCAAGGAGTTTCCCCATGGACCGTTCCCTCATCAAATCCATGATGCCTTCGCTGGTCGCAGGCCATGTGCCCCGTAACGTGCGATCGTTCAAGTACCGCGTGTTCGATGATCAGCCGCTGTCCTCAACGCTGGGCTTTGCCATCGACCCCCAACCCTTCGACGGCAAGGTGGTCGCTGCGACCGACGATGCCATCGTCGTCAAGCTCAAGCCTTCCGAGTTCGCGGTGCTCGATCCCAGCCTGGTGACCACGGTTCCTGCCGAAGGCGCCAAGGTGCATGTCCAACCCTATGCCCGTCGTCGCTTCGACGGACTGCGCGCGGACACGCCGGAGGTCATCACCGAGAAGACTTCGGACGGCACGCCGTACACCATCACGAGGCACATCCTCGGCTCGGCGCCGGCCAAGCTGCCCATTCCCACGCCGCAGTGCATGGAGTTGGGCCAGCTCATCGAGCAGTTGGAAGAGATGCCGGCCCCCGATCGCTTCCGGCGCATCACCCACATGCTGGTGGATGCCGGTGCCCGCGACTTCACCTGGGTCGATCCCACGCCCTCCAAGATCATCGAGACCCCGCCGGCGATCAGCTTCACGGTCTCGACCGCGAAGTTCGAGGGCCGGGTGACGATCCTCTACGACCGCGGCGGAGACACCTACGTGGTGGAACTGCACCGTCAGAACGGTGAATCGGTCGAACTGGTCGATCGGCACGACGAGGTGTATTTCGACATGCTCGGCGAAGTGCTGGAGCGGCTCATCGACGACGGGCGCTGGCGCCAGATCGACGTGAGCATCCTCGACGCGAAGGCGGCCCGTAAGCGCCAAGCCGTCCCGGCATGACGCCCCTCGGCTGACCCGAGGCACCCGCCACGGCGTTCCAGCCATTCCGGCCGCGTGACCTACAGGCCCTTCATCCCATCGGGTGGAGGGCCTTTCTCTTTTTTTAACACAGGAGATTTCATCCATGTCACTGCGATTCAAAGGCGCCGACCTGCGCCCCGTGCTGACCGAAGCCATCGCCAATCAGTGCCGCATCGTCCTGGTCAAGGACCAGGGCGTGTACTTCCTCGCCGAGCGTGGGGAGCGTCGCCCGGATGGACGCCAGCAACTGCTCGCCTACGCCGTCGGCTGCAACCCGGACACCGACCCGTTCGATGACTGGTGGCACCTCGCCGGCCGCGAGCTGGGTGGCGACGATTTTGCGGAGTATTTCGACCCGAAGGACGGCCTGTTCACGCGCCTCCTGCACTCGGCGGACGATCTCGTGCTGTCCGCCACCGCCACGCACCTGTCCTTGGCCGTGGTGCCTCCCGCCTGAAGCGGCAACCGCCGCGCAGCCCTCGCAGCCCCCGCACCGGGGGCTTTCTTTTGTTCGCACCGCGGCCATCGCCGCGCATGCGCGTTCGTCTCCAGCCGCCAAGGCACGCCCCGCGGGCCACAGCGCCGGCATGCCACCGGAGACGACCGCATGAACACATCATCGACCTCGCCGAGGCTGCACCTGCTGCCGGTGTCGCTGCGCACGGCCAACGTCTTCGTGCTGGCACACCATCACCGTCCGGTCCAGGCTGCGAAGTTCGCCCTGGCCGTCACGCTGGTCGACAGCGACCTGATCCGCGGCGTGGCCATCGTCGGCCGGCCGGTCGCGCGGCACCTGGACGATGGCTGGACGCGGGAAGTCACACGGCTGTGCACCGACAGCACACCCAACGCCTGCAGCAAGCTATACGGCGCGGCCTGGCAGGCGGCAAAGTCGCTGGGCTACATCCGCCTGATCACCTACACCTTACCCGACGAAGGCGGCGCCAGCCCGCGCGCCGCCGGCTGGCGGCTGATTGGCGCGCGCGGCGGCGGCGCCTGGAGCCGTCCCAGCCGCCCCCTCGCCGATACCCCGAGCACCTGCGCCGCCCCAAATGCCTGTGGCAGGCGCCGGGCGGCGCGGACAAAGGGAAGCACCCGGATGCCGATTGATTGCTGCCGCGCGCGCGAGGCCCGGCCATGCTGACCCCATGCCTGCTGACGTTGTCAGCGACATGCCAGGCAACCATCGGTCTTCGAGGTTGCGGCGCAGTTCCCACTGCGTGACCGAGCCAGCTCGCACCGCATCCATCCGCGAGCGGCCACCAGCCTCTGGTGGCGGATGCTTTCGCCTTATCAACCCACCGCGGGGTTACGCACCTTCCCCGCATGCGTGGGCCGGTGTGTCTCCGCTTCATCCCAATGGAGATTCACCATGAACACCACGTCCAACGAGAAATCGTATTTCGACCTCCACACCTCGGGCATCGGCTACGTCCAGCGTGTCCGTGAAGTGCCCGTCCGGGGCGGCCGCCGTGCGCAGCCTTTCCTTGCTTGCACCATCGCCGCGCTGGTCGGCCCCGCCCGGGACCCCAGCTACCGCTACTTCGACGTCAAGGTCTCGGGTGCCGAGGCCAAGAAGCTCGTTCAGCGCTACATCGGCGTTGACGATCCCAAGCAGCGCCCGCTGGTGCGATTTCGCCTCGGTGACCTGTGGGGCGATGCGTACATCCGCGACAAGGGTGAGCAGAAGGGTCAGGCCGCCGCGTCCCTCAAGGCGCGACTGCTCAAGGCCGAACTGATCGACCGGGCCGAACTGGCTTCGATCGAGCAGCACGAGCTGATCACCCGCGGCATCGGCTATCTCAATCGTGTGAAGGACGTCACCCCAAAGGCTGGCGACTCGTTCCTCTCTTGCACCGTCGCAGCACTGGCCGGGCCTGTCGATGAACCGGAGTATCGGTACTTCGACACCATCGTCGCCACCCCGGAAGCCGAGCATCTGGTTCGCCGGTGCGTTCAGGCCATCGAGGGTGACCGCAAGGTGCTGATCGCCTTCCGTCTGAACGACATGAAGATCGATCCGTACATCCGCACCAAGGGCGAGCACGCCGGGGAACCGGCCGCAAGCCTGGAATCGACGCTGGTCCACATCGGTCTGATCAAGATCGACGGCACCCAGGTCTATCCGACGAGCCAGGCGCAACCCGAGGCGCCGCCGGCCGAAGACGCATCCGCGTCCGAAGCCGACGACGCCATCGACACGGCCACCGAGCCCGCCGAGCGCGAGCCCGAGGCGCAAGTCGAGGAGCAGGAGCCGGCATTGGCTGCTTCGTTCTGATACGGCATGGCCCCTCACGGGGCCTTGTCGCTTCTCTTCCCGCATCCGCCGCGTCCCCATGACGCGCGCTTGCGCATTTCATCCCCCGAGTTCCGCGTGGTCTCACCGCCGCGCGGTTACCGCATTTCTCAAAGGAGATCAGCCATGTCTCTGGCATCCCGTTTTGCTCCGCAATCCCCGATCCTGCGCTCCGATCGTCCACTCTCGGACGACCGCATTCGTGCCGTCGTTCCGTCGATCTTCGCCGACGCTCCGCATGGGAGCCGGTCCGATCGGTATGCCTACATACCGACCTCGACCGTGCTGACCAAGCTGCGCCAGGAGGGCTTCGAGCCCTTCATGGTGTGCCAGACACGCGTGCGCAACGAAGACCGGCGCGAGTACACGAAGCACCTCATCCGACTTCGCCATGCGAGCCAGATCAACGGCGACGAGGCGAACGAGATCATCCTGCTCAACAGCCACGACGGCACGAGCAGCTATCAGATGCTCGCCGGCATGTTCCGGTTCGTCTGCCACAACGGCCTGGTTTGCGGTGACACCACCGCCGACATCCGCGTTCCCCACAAGGGCGACGTGGCCAGCCAGGTGATCGAAGGTGCCTACGGAGTCCTCGAAGGCTTCGAGCGCGTGCAGAACGCGCGCGATGCGATGCGCACCATCACCCTCGATGAGGGCGAAGCGGAGGTCTTTGCAAACTCCGCGCTCGCACTCAAGTACGACGATCCAGCCAAGTCCACGCCTGTCACGGAGAGCCAACTGCTGGCACCCCGGCGATGGGACGACCGCAAGAACGACTTGTGGGCCGTCTTCAACCGCGTCCAGGAGAACCTCGTCAAAGGGGGCCTGAACGGACGCACGGCCAACGGCCGCAATCAGCGCACCCGTCCGGTGCAAGGCATCGACCAGAACCTGCGCCTGAACCGGGCGTTGTGGCTGCTGGCCGAAGGCATGCGCCAGCTCAAGGCGTGATGCCACGCGGACCTCGCCCACCTCGGGCGAGGCCATTTCCTCTCATCCACCGGGTGCCGTCGGCGGCCCGTCATTCATCATCAGGAGAACCATCATGGCAACCCCATCGGCTTCCGAGAAATCGGTTGCGCCCATCGTCGTCCCCGGCCAGCTCACGCTGCGTACCATCCGCGGCAAGAACGGCCCGTTCACGGTTGGCCGCCTCGCCACGCACCTCGGTACTTTCGAGGTCAAAGACCCGGAGCTGGAGCAGTACCCCGAAGGCAAGTACGACGGGGAATTCATCATCAGGTACATCTTCCCGAAGTCCTATCCGGTCGGCGGCGGCATGCGGTTCGAGATCCGTGCCAGCCTCGACGGCATGACGCTCAACGGCATCGACAAACTCAGCCGCGACGAAGCCCGCAGCTTCGCCACCCAGGACGTCGATCCGCTCGATGAAGAGCAAGGGGCGCAGCCTGCGACAACGCCGGCCAAGCCGACCAAAGCGTCCAGGCCCGCCAAGCCCGCACCCGTGCAGGCGTCCGCGGACCCGATGGTCGATACCACGCCCTTTGGCGTGGATGCGCCGCCACCTGCTGAGGCTGCTGCCCCCGGCAGCACCCAAGACGGTGACCCCGCGCTCTTCGGCCTGCTGTGGCCGCTGGGCGAGTCCGTGAAACTGGATTCGACCATCGACCGCCGCGCTTTGCGTGCACAGATCGCCCGCCTGGGCGAGCTGGGCTACGCGCTGGACTTCAAGACGCAGGAGTGGAGCCGCCAGGCCGAACTGCAACCTGCGTGATCGTAGACGCCGCATGCGCGGTGTTCTTCATCCACCCGCCGGGGTTCCTTCCCCATGCGGGGGAGGCCCTGGCCATCTTCTGGAGGTCTTCATCATGTCCACCATCGCTTGCGATATCCCCCGCTCCGCGCTGGATGAACCCGCGTGGCGGGCTCTCTGCGAGACGGCAGCCGCACAAGCCACCAAGGGTTGCGGACTGTCTCACGACTACTACGTCGAACGCTTCAGTTCGGCGATCGACGCGCAACTCGGTCGATTGCCGGAAGAACAGCGCGCACAGGCGCTGAAGATCGCACAGGAATGGGACTACGCAACACCGGCCGAACGGCAGGAAACCCAGGACTGGAATGCGGAGCATGGCTATTGCTCGCATGGGATCGAGTTCGGCTGCTGTCCGGCCGGTTGTGATCGCGACGATGACGACTGGGACTAAGGGTAAGGCATAGGTTTTCCTTCGCTGCACCTGCGGCATTCCATCACCCACTGGGGGTTCTTCCCCACGGGGAGGCCTCCAGCTCAACTTTTCGAGGAGGCCTCTCATGGGCTGGTATTTCTCTCCCCAATCGCGGTCTGAACTGATCGCGGAACTGATCGCACCACAGCAGACCGAGCGCGTCAGCGCGAAGGTTATCGCTCACGCATTGCGCGGCAACGTGCTGTGGTCAGTGGTCGAACTGACCGCCAAGGTCGAAGGTGTGCATCGTGATCTCGCGCCGGGCCAGTCCTTGCGCTACATCCGCTGCGATCTGCTGGAACGCAGCGGCAACCAGTGGGGCTACAAGCCGTTGGAAGAGTCCATGCACCCGTACTACTACTCGTGCCCGCTGTCCTATCTGGACCTCGCACCGGAGCAGTCCGCCGACTGGCGTGCAGGCGTTCGCGCCTACCACGCACGGCGGCGCACACCCACGGCTGTCACGGCTCCCGCCGCGACGCTGATGGCCTGAGCCAGGAGGAACCAACATGGACCCGATCCTGGCTGCGCTCTCACCCTCGCTGCTGGCACTCGTTGAAGGAAGTTTGTCCAACGACGAAGTGTCCTCCGACGAGGAGATGCTGGAGTACTTCATCAGCAACGGCCTCACCGAGGAACAGGCACGGCAGGCACTGACCTACCGCGATCAGTACCTCAACAACATCTACCTGGACGGCTTCACGCCGATCACGGCGGTGGACGAGGCGCTTCACTTCAACCCGCACACCCGGCAATTCGAGCCGGACTGAGCGTTTTTCTTCCACCCCCTGGGGCAGTACTTGCCCCAGCGGGCGGTGCTGTTCCCGTTAATCCGAGGACACCACCATGCTCGCAAACACTTCTTCCACCACGCTGTACCGCATCGACGAATGCCCGGACGTGATGGCCGACGCTTGCGTCGGCGATGACCAGGGCAACCTGATCTTCCTGTCCATCTGGGCGCGCGACACCGCCGTCCAGCAGTTCCTGGCTCGCCTGACCCTCGGGCGCGACGAGCAGGGACTGGACCAGTTCCACATCATCACCGACCAGGGCGGCAGCGTCCCGGTGTTCATCGGCAACGTCGATCGCCTGGAAAAGCGCGTCACGCGCGCCTATCGGCGAACGCTGTTCGGTTCGCTGTCCAACGTGTGGCTGTTCGACCGCCGCTGCGTCAAGCCCGACAAGGCCAACGCCAGCGCACTGGCACTGCTGCCGCGCGACAGCGCCCACCGGCTCGACCGCCTGTGGATGCTGGTGCGGGACACCTGCCCATTGCCGCTGCTCGACCACTGGCGCGAGACCGTGCTGGAACTGCTGCAAAGCCGCGAGATGCTGGCCCGCCTTCCGTTCGCCCTCGGGCCGCTGGAAGGCCATCGGCTAGCCATCGACGTGCCGGCGCTGACCTTGGCGCTGGGTTCGCTGATCCGCAGTGATGTGCTCACCGCCTATCCATACCCGGCCAAGATCTGGACGCCGGAAGTGGTAGCGGCCTGACCCACCCACGGAGGCACGCCTTGGCGTGCTTCCGTGTTTCCTCCCCGCCAACCAGGAGACTTCCATGGCCCTCATGTTCCCGCGGCTCGCCCGCAATTTCGCTAAGAACGGTTACTACCCGACTGACGAACCCACGCTCGAAAGAGCCCTCAACGCACTGATGCCCAGCGACGGGCCCATGTGCATCCTCGATCCCTGCGCCGGCGAAGGCGTGGCGATCGCCGAAGCCGCCCATGCCCTCGGGCGCGAGCAGGCCAAGGCGTTCGCGGTCGAGTTCGACGCGGAGCGGGCACGCCATGCCCGCGGCCTGGTCGATCACTGCCTGCACGCGGACCTGATGGACACGATGGTCTCCAAGCAGTCGTTCGGGCTGCTCTGGCTCAACCCGCCGTATGGCGACTTGTCCAAGGACGTCAACGGCAACATCGGCTATCAGGGCCAGGGCCGTGCCCGCCTCGAAAAGCTGTTCTATCAGCGTTCGCTGTCGCTGTTGCAGTACGGCGGCGTGCTGGTCTTCATCGTCCCCGCCTACGTGCTCGATGCGGAGCTGGTCGGCTGGCTGACACGCCACTACACGGACCTGCGCATCTACCGAGCGGTGGAGACGCAGTTCAAGCAGGTGGTGATCTTCGGCCGAAGGGTGCGACAGCGTGAACAGGCTCCCGATGGCGTCAAGGCCGTGCGCAATCTGCTGCTGCAGGTTGGGCTTGGCGAAGTCGAAGCCGAGGAGCTGCCGAGCGATTGGCCGTTCCTGCCGTACATCGTCCCCGCCAGTCCGGCCGAGCCGGAGCATTTCTTCCGCGTGACGATGGAGCCGGAGCAGTTCGCCGATGAAGTCGGCCGGCTGCAAGGCCTCTGGCCGTCGCTGGACACGCACCTGGGGGCCGCGCAGCAGTCGCTGCGTCCGCCGGCGCGTGCCTTGTCCCACTGGCATCTCGCCCTGGCTCTGGCCGCGGGTGCGATCTCGGGGGTTGTGCGCTCCAAGACCGGGCGCGTGCTCGTCGTCAAAGGTGACACCCACAAGGACAAGACGCTCCAGCGGGAATTCACCGAACGCGAAGACGGCTCGATCGCCGAGACCCGCATCCTCACCGACAAGTTTGTTCCCGTCATCCGCGCATGGGACATGACGCCTGGCTCCCCGACACGGGGCGAGGTGCTGACCATCCGCTAATCCCCCGGACGCCTGACGTCCCGCTGCACTTCATCGAAGGAGAAACACCATGTTCCCCAATCCGTTCAAGCGGCCCGCGCCGCACAAGCAACCCTTGTTCGCACCGGCCTCGTTGCAGTTGAGCGAGAAGGTGCATTGGCTGGCCCGCCGAGGTCTCATCGATCCCTTGTCCTATGTGCAGCGCCACGTGCGCGGCGACTGGGGCGAGATCGACGAGGCCACCCGCCAGGCCAACGATGTCGCACTCGATCAGGACAACCTGATGATCTCCCAGTACCGGATCACGCCGGAACTGGTGTTGATCGTGAAGACCAGCGAAGACCACCAGACCACGGTGGTCCAGCTTCCCGAAGAGCGCGACCTGATCTGAAGGCACCGCCTCGTCATCCCATCCACCTGACGGAGCCACTTCACTCCGCCAGGGGTGTCGTGGCTCAATAACCAAGGAGGAGCCCATGGCATCGCATCGCATCGAAACCTACTGCCAGAGGCTGGCGTTCCCCATCGGGGCGCTTATCTTCAGCAGAGCCGTTGACCGCCTGGTCCGCGCGGGTCGCCTCGACCCAATCCCGTACTTCAGGCGCCACACCCGTGGCGACTGGGGAGACGTCAACGTCCAGCAATGGCAGGCCAACAGCACCGCGCTTCAATCAGGTGCTTCGCTGGAGTCGCACTACGTGATCCACCCAGGGCTGGCCATTCGCATCGTTACCGACGCGCAGCGCAGCGCCACCGTCATCGTGTTGCCGTCCGAGGACTGAGCACGGTTCACTCGCAGGCCACCCAGGCCCGCACCTTCAACCTTCGGCCACGCGCCGATTCTCTTCCCACTCCGGGGCATGCCATAGCCCCGTTGGGGGTGGTGCATGCCCCATTTTCTTTGGAGCATCACCATGTCCCTCGATCTCGACACCACTACCGCTGAAGCCACACCCGTGCAGGGCGAACTGCTCGACGCGGAATCCAACCCTCTGACCCTGAGCCTTCAGGATTTCGTTGGCGAGTTCGGCGACGAACTGCTCGACGCCCTCAACAGCGCCAATCCGCCGGTCTATACCGGCCAACCGCAGGCGCACCGGCAACTCATCGTCGCCAGCCTCAAGCGCAAGCTGTTCCCGGCCCAGGCCGAAGTCGTCCACGCTGCTGCCGAGCTGCTGATCGACCGTGGCGAACGCGCCGCGATCGTCAACGGCGAGATGGGTTGCGGGAAGACGACCGTCGGCATCGCCACGGCTGTCGTGCTCAACGCCGAAGGCTACCGCCGCACTCTGGTGCTTTCGCCACCGCACCTGGTTTACAAGTGGCGGCGCGAGATCCAGGAGACGGTAGCGGGCGCCAAAGTGTGGGTGCTCAACGGGCCGGATACGCTCGTCAAGCTCATCAAGCTGCGTGAGCAGTTGGGTGTCCAGCCCACGGGTCAGGAGTTCTTCGTCCTGGGCCGCGTGAGGATGCGGATGGGCTTCCACTGGAAGCCCGTTTTCACCACGCGGCGCACCCGCCACGGCGACGTGGCAGCGTGCCCGGACTGCGGCACGGTCATCACCGACCTCGACGGCGAGCCGGTCAACCCGGTCGCGCTCGAAGCCGAGGAATCCCGCAGGAAGTGCGGCCATTGCGCTGCGCCCCTGTGGACACTGATCCGCCCGCGCAGCCTGTCCGGCAGCGACCAGTCCTCGGCCGTGCTCAAAGCCTTGAAGCGCATCCCGACGATCGGGGAAGTCACCGCGCAGAAGCTGATGCAGAAGTTCGGCGACGGCTTCCTGGCCTCGATGCTCGGCGACAACATTCACGAGTTCATCAACCTCATGGATGGCAACGGCGAGCTGGTGTTTTCCGACCGTCAAGCCACGCGCATGGAACGTGCGATGGCCAACATGGAGTTCGGCTTTGGCGAGGGCGGCTATCAACCGTCCGAGTTCATCAAGCGCTACCTGCCGCAAGGCACGTTCGACCTGCTCATCGCCGACGAGGCCCACGAGTACAAGAACGGCGGCAGCGCCCAGGGCCAGGCCATGGGCGTGCTGGCGGCGAAGGCTCGCAAGACCTTGCTGCTGACCGGCACGTTGATGGGCGGCTACGGCGACGATCTGTTCTACCTGCTGTTCCGAGCCCTTCCCGGGCGGATGATCGAAGACGGCTATCGCCCGACCACGAGCGGCAGCATGACCTCGGCCGCGATGGCGTTCATGCGCGATCACGGTGTCCTGAAGGACATTTATTCCGAGAGCACCGGGACGGCGCACAAGACCGCGAAAGGCACGAAAGTCAGTGTCAGAACGGTCAAGGCCCCGGGCTTCGGCCCGAAGGGTGTGCTGCGCTGCATCCTGCCGTTCACGATCTTCCTCAAGCTCAGAGACATCGGCGGCAATGTCCTGCCGCCGTATGACGAAGAGTTTCGTGAAGTCGCGATGGACACGGCGCAAGCCGCGGCCTACCGCGATCTGGCAGGTCGGCTGACCGCGGAGCTGAAACAGGCTCTGGCGCGACGCGATACTACCTTGCTCGGTGTAGTCCTCAATGTGCTGCTGGCCTGGCCGGATTGCTGCTTCCGGTCGGAGACCGTTGTGCATCCGCGTACGCGCAACACCCTGGCGTTTGTCCCGGCTCAGTTCAACGAGTTCGAGATCAGCCCCAAGGAGCGTGAGCTGATCGACATCTGCAGGGAAGAGAAAGCACAGGGCCGCAAGGTTCTGGCCTACACCGTCTATACCGGCACGCGCGACACGACTAGCCGGTTGAAGGTATTGCTGGAGCAGGAAGGCTTCAAAGTGGCGGTACTGCGCGCAAGCGTGGATGCCAGCCGCCGCGAGGACTGGATCGCCGAGCAGTTGGACCGTGGCATCGACGTGCTCATCACCAATCCGGAGCTTGTCAAGACGGGATTGGACCTGTTGGAGTTTCCGACGATCGTGTTCATGCAGTCGGGCTACAACGTGTATTCGCTCCAGCAGGCGGCACGCCGCTCTTGGCGTATCGGGCAGAAGCTGTCCGTGCGCGTGATGTACCTGGGCTACGCCGGCTCCTCGCAGATGACCTGCCTGGAGCTGATGGCCAAGAAGATCATGGTCTCGCAGTCCACTTCGGGCGATGTACCCGAATCGGGGCTCGATGTCCTGAACCAGGATGGTGATTCCGTGGAGGTCGCATTGGCCCGGCAATTGGTAACTGCGTGATCTGCTGTCTGCCGGCATCCTTTCGGGGGTGCCGGCATTTTTCTAGGAAATTGCTGCTCGGAGGATTCGATCACCGCCCCGCTCCCAGCGCGGGGAAGGCTAAACTGATTAGACAATACCGAGATTCAAGGAGGCACTGTGGCTATGGTGATCGAAGCAGCATATGCAGATGGTACTGGTGCAGCCAACGCACTGCATATGTCTCAGGCGCAGTGGGAAGAGTTGCAACGGGCGTACTGCGTCGGTGATCTGCTGATGCCTTGCTGCAACGCTCCAGCGATTCCCAAGGTTAGTGCTAATGGGTACCCCTTCTTTGCGCATCTAGGAGGTGCGTGCAGTACTTCCGAAGAAAGCCAATGGCACCTGGCGGCCAAGATACTTGTGCGCAGCGTGCTTGAAGATCTTGGATGCCGTGCCTCGGTTGAAATGCCGGGTTCGGGTGATGCAGGTCGCTGGCAGGCTGATGTCTGGGGTGAGCGCAATGGGGTTAGGTTGGCTGTCGAGATCCAAAGATCGTATCAGTCGCTCCGTGACTACCGTAAACGCCAAGAGCGGTACCGCGAGGCGGGCGTCAAGTCTCTTTGGTTGCTGCGGCAGGAGCGATATAGCACACTCACCAAGAGCATGGGAAAGGAGCGTCTGCGCACCGAGTTTGGGGGCAAGTTCCCTTCGGCCGGCCACTTCGGCCCGTGCCTTTCTGACCTGCCGGTCGCGATGCTTGAGCTAGATCCGGCCCCAACGGTCAAGGGTGCCGGATTCTTCAACGCAACCCTTCCAAACATACTTGAAGCAGTGCTTAGTGAGCGCTTTCTTTGCATCAACGGTCTATGGTGTATCGATAACCTAGACTCGATGAATAACGCCGCCAGACTCTCGCGCGAGCGTTTTGCAGCCAATCGCTTGGCTGCAAAGATGTAGCTCGACTGTGGTGTTGCTCGACATGCGCCGACGCAGCACCGACACTCCAGATTCCCTGGTTCACACTCAAATGCCAGCGGCACGCATTCGCGCCTCCAGCTCATCAAGGAATGGCGAGCGCCCAAAGCGCATAGGGCCATAGCGGCCATCAACGAAGCCCGAATACAGCATGTGGACCTCGTCGCGAGCACGTGTGAGTCCCACATAGAAGAGCCGGCGACTTTCGCGCAACTTCTCTGGAGTTTCATTGCGCCACGGCAGATTTCCGAGGTCGAGTCCAACCATGATGACGACGTCGTACTCACAGCCCTTTGCGGAATGCAGTGTCAGCAGATTCAGGTGATCGGGCGAACCGTCCCGACCGCCCAAACTAGTGATGTCTAGCGAAGCCAGTGCACCGCCTTCGGCGAGCGCTGCCGTCATGCGATCCAGTTGCTCTTTCTGATCAGCGAGCGCCAATTCAGCCGCCAGCAGATGATCCACTACACCGTTGCGCAACGAAGCAACAAATTCTCGCGCAGGTTGCTGGTCAGCGCGCAGCTCCCATAGCAAGGCGGTTAGCTCTTGCTCTTCGCGCTTGGCCTGTGAATCGTCCAAGCTCGCCCGATGAAATGCGCGATAGCGGTCGAGTAGTCCACGCAATTGTGGGCGTCCAACACGCCAGCCACCCGCGCACCACGCCGCACAATCTTCTACCCAACTTGTTAGGGCAACCTTGCGGTAAGGTGCTGCGGTATCCACACGGATGTAATCGAGACCGCCGGTTGCCACAGCTTTAGCCACGATATCGCCTGCGCGATAGTCTTTGTATAGGATCGCGATATCGCCCAGTGTTCGTCCCGGCTTGGAGGCTAAGGCCGCCGGAATGATCTGCGCGACGGCGTGCGCAGCCTGGTCCGCCGTACCACCCGGGCGCAGGACAAATTCGATGGTCGTTTGTCGCGCAGGATCGCTCGCTTGATAGCCTCGGGCTTCTCCAAGCGCCATCTCTGACGCAGTCACGATCCCTGCACCAGAACGGTAATTTAATTGAAGCTGGACAGGCTCAATGTCTCTGCGAGCCGCCAATTCCATGAGCAACGCGCCATCAGCCCCCGTAAATCCATATATCGACTGATCCGCATCCCCGACAGCGAAAAGTCGGACACCCCCGTCGAAGGCAAGGCGTTTGACGATGCGATGCAGTGCTACACCTAAATCCTGGTACTCATCCACCGCGAGCACGGGGAATTTTGCCTGAACCAGAGGTAGTACCCAGTCGTGCTCGGCGATCAAACGTTGGCCGAAGACAACCATGTCATCGTAGTCAATCAGCCCCTCGTCGCGCAGAGCGGCCTCGTAGGTCTCGGCCCAGGCAGCGAGTTCCTCCTCGCTACGCCAAGCGACGCTATTTCGATTGAGCACGGAACGGCGATGCCGTCCGAGGTCAATAACTTTGTACGGATGGTTCTGGCCGAAAAGCGCATCTCCAGTTTGCTTCAACAACCGATCACTGACTCGTTGAGTGGCCACCGAAAGTGGGAAAGATATGGGCAGGCCGGCCAGGCGTCCATACGGCATCAAGAGATGACGCAGACAGAACCCATGGACCGTACCAATGAAAAGATTAGGTGCCTGCTGAAGTCCCAAGCTTTCAATTCGGCGAGCGAGTTCGCGAGCGCACTCCTGACTATAAGTGATGCACGCAACGCCACGAGGGGCCTCGACGTCTTCGGCTAGGATGCGGGCGAGCTTTAGGACGAGTGTCTTGGTCTTACCGCTCCCGGGACCGGCGAGTACCACACAATGTCCTTGAGAGTTGTAGGCTGCCAACTGACCCGGATTCCCAGCCAGTTCGGCAGCCTGAGCCAAGTAGGCTGTGCTGACACTACGCGATGGCGTCACGGATATGCTCCAGAGCGGAACGAATGTAAGCCGGACAAACGTCCTGTGACACCGACGGTGCAAGTGCCTGCGCAAACCTCCCCTTTCCGATCCTCTCGATCAATCTGAGCAGCCAGTCTTCATCAACCTGATCAGGATCGTCCACCCACTGCTGCAAGGCATTCAGAGTTTCTCTCCTTAATCGCGGCAGTTCCTCCCGAATTACCTCCTGCATGTCCTGCGCCAGTCCACCTGCAAATAGTTCGGGCTCCAACGTGTTCTCGTTGACGAAGTATCCGTACTGCTCGGCAAGCTCGATCACTTCATCCGCATCCAAGTTTTCGTGATCGACACCGCCCTCAATCACGTCAAGGACATTGATAAGCCGCCTGCGAACCAATGGATGATTACCATTGGTTGGATCCCGGTCCGTCAGGATCACATGGGGAATGTTGAGTCCTTCAGGGCCCAGTAGCTTCACATACGGGGTGAAGTTAGTCCCCCCCACCGAGCACACAGTGATTCCAAGCATATCGAGGGGAATATCGAGTACCTCGGCAAACGCGGGAACGATGAAGCGCTCGGCGTCGCCTTCGACCAGAATCACCCCCCGAGAAAAGAAAATCTCGCCGCGAGTGACGTCAATGTAACGTTGAAGATCCTCTTCATCCCGCTGCGTGAAAGGTGCGTTTGCTGTCGAGACCGCGACAGTCTTGCCTTCCGCTGTGTCATGGCGCAGCAGAACAATAGATCTGATCGGCGCAACGCTTGCGATATGTGGCGAGTGGGTTGTGAGGATTGTCGTAAGCGGTGGCTGTTCCTCACCATCTTCCGCCCCCGTGCCAAGGAAGTAACGATAGATTAGACGCTGCACGTGCGGGTGCAGGTGCGCTTCGGGCTCCTCGACTACGAAGAAGGTGTGGTCGCGCTCTCCATCGGAAACGAGGCGGTCCAGTTCGAGACTCTTCAGCGCCAGGAAGATCAGGTTCGCGGTTCCCAAACTGGCATCGCCGACTCCGCGTACGCCGTTGTCGATCAGCAGCCGCAGGCTGCGCAGCAACGCGTCGACTCTAGTTGGTGCAAGTCCGAGCGATACCGGAACGGCATGTTGCCCCCCAGCGATGGCGATCAGCCGTTCGCTGATCCGTTCTGCTGTCGCTACCACTTCCTCGTGTCCAGCCAGCTCTCGCTGTGCTTGGTCGACCTGATCCTGAATCTCCTCACGGGCGTCATCATCCAACGACGCGGCAAGATCCTCAATGAGCGGCCTCAATGGCGAATTGCGCCAGCTCGCAAGGTCCTTCTCAGCGTCACGCAGGGCTACCTGAACATCTATTGGCAACATCCGGCGGAGTGCGCCGCCGATACGCATGTCGGGATCGTCGCCACCGAAGATCACATACTCATAGTCCTTCAACGATTCCGGAGCGCGCCCCAGGCCCGCCTTAGGCTGGAAGCGGTAGGTGAGTCGGGCCACCATGGGTGGGCCAGGATCAATCACGCAATCGTTGAGGTGAGCCATCAGTCGGGGATCGTTTGTGAAGTCCGTTAGATCCACAGAGACCTCAATGGTCGCACCAACCTTGTCTTCGCCAAGTCCGTCCCAGAAATGTTCAAGCCCCAGTTGTCGATCGCGCTCAGACAAGCCCGGATCAAGGATCAACTGCAGGCCGCGAATGAAATTGCTCTTGCCAACCTTGTTCTCTCCCACGATGACGATACTTTCCCCCGTCTCGACATCAACATCCGAGAAATTGGCGAAATTGATCAACCTGACCCGAGAAACCCTCATTTACGCCCCCGTCCACTGGTGTTTTAACAAATAGTAGCAGTCAAGCGGCCGGCCTCCATCCGCCGACCGCGACCGAGCTTTTCCGTTACGGCCCCCTCAAGGCCGCTTTTGTTCGACTAGACCGCTGCCGGTAAATCGGACGCAGCGTGGTTCGCATTGTTTGCTGCTGCCCCGGGTCTTAGCGGCGATGGTGAGGGCTCGATGTTTCAGGACGCCGAGCTTATGTGCCCCTCTCCACCTTGGTTTCACCATCCCGAACGCCGCCTGCTGGCTGGAGTCCTCGGCCTGCTCTGGTCGGTGCTGGCTGGCGGCTGCGCTACGACGACTGCGCCGCCCGCACCTGATGCCATCGAGGAAGTCTCGGCCGCGCCCGAACCCGAGGCGCCCGAGTACATCCCCGTCGTGCGCTACGGTCGCTACACGCTGGTCGAGCTGGCACCCAGAGCGGCGCAGCGCGACCTGCTGTTGCAGACCATCGACGTGTCCATGCCCGAAGATGCCCGTGCCACCGTCGGCGATGGGCTGCGGCATGTGCTCAAGCGTAGCGGTTACAGCCTGTGCCAGACGGCACACGCGGTAATCGAGCTGTACGCGCTGCCGCTGCCGGCGGCGCACCTGCACCTCGGCCCCATGACCTTGCGCGATGCGCTGCTCACGCTGGCTGGCCCGGCCTGGGAACTGCACGCGGATGACCGCGCACGGCAAATCTGCTTCGAACGGCCCGCCGACAGCGCGGTCATCGAACCCGCATCCGAGCCACCCGCCGCCGAGGCGGTGCAGACGTTCCCGCTGGAGCCTTCGGTTTCGGGAGGCCAGCCATGAGCTCCCCACAGTCTGCCCGGCGCCCGGGCGCCGTCGTGGTGGTGCAGAGCCTTCTGTGGCTCTGGTTGGTCTTCCTCAGCGTCTTGGTGGCCCTGGGCTACCAGGCCCTCAGCGACCAGGCCGACCAGGAGCGGCTGGATTCCCGCCTGCAACGCCTGGAAGTGCAGGCAACTGGCTTGGCCGAGACGATCGAGGCCATCCAGCAGCGCCCGGCCGTCGCGACGGACGCTGACCTCAAAGACACCCGCCAGATCCTGGAAGCACGCGCGGCCCAGGTCGAGAAATCTCTCAGTGGCTACGCAGCGGCCGACGACCTCCAGGCGCTTCGCGCGGAGGTCGAGCAGATCAAGGCGCGCCAAGCCGCCGCACGTGCCACCGCACCCGCCCAGCGGCGCGCATCGCGCACGTCCGCCGCCTCCAAGACCGAGCTGTCGCCGCTGTCATTCCGCGTCGTCGGCGCCGAACTGCGCGCCGGCCAGCGCAGCGTGTCCGTCGCGCCGAGCACCGGGGACTTCACGCCCGCCCAACTTCAGGTGCTGCTGCCCGGGGATGCGGTCGGCCCGTGGCGCCTGCAGGCGATCGAGGGCAACACCGCAGTGTTCCAGGCCGGCAACCACACCCGCCGCGTGGCGATTCCCTGACCGGAGCACCCCATGAAGCCGTCGATCCTCCTTTTCGCGGTCCTGGTGGCGTCGTCGCAATGGCCCGCCTGGGCGCAGCAGCCCGCAACGACCCCGGCGCGCAACGCACAGAGCCAGGAGCGCCCGCTGGCCGCCCGCGTGCTGGACGACCGGGTGGCAACCGAATGGGGCTTGCAGCCACAAGAATGGGCACGCTACCGCGAGCTGATGGATGGGCCGCTGGGTATCTACTCGCCCAACCTGGACCCGCTGTCCGCCCTGGGCATCGAAGCTCGCACGGACGAAGAACGGCGCCGCTATGCGGAACTGCAGGTGCAGGTGGAAGCGCGCCGCGTCGAGAAGCTGCTCGCCTACCAGCGCGCCTACGACGAGGCCTGGCAGCGCCTGAATCCGGGGATGCAGCGCGTGAACCTGCCCGACGACAAGCCGGGCGCCGGCACATCCAGCAGTCCCTTGCGCGGCAGCGGCCGCATGGCGGTGTTCGTCAAGGACGGCTGCGCAGCCTGCGGACAGCTCGTGCAGCGCCTGCAATCCTCGGGCGCGGAGTTCGACCTGTACATGGTGGGCAGCCGCCAGGATGACGCGCGCATCCGCGACTGGGCCAAGCGCGCGCAGATCGACCCGGCGCGCGTGCGCGCCGGCAGCATCACGCTCAACCACGACGGCGGCCGCTGGCTGTCGCTGGGCCTGCCCGGCGATCTGCCCGCCGCCGTGCGCGAAGTGAACGGCCAATGGCAGCGCCAGCCGTAGCCATGCCCCTGCGCGCACTGGTGCTCACTGCCGGCCTGTATGCCGTTGCCGCCCTGGCCCAGGAGGTTCCGCCACCGGCTTACCAGCTTGCCGCCCAGCGCGCAGGCATCCCCTCGACCGTGCTCTACGCCGTGGCCTTGCAGGAGAGCGGCATCCGGCGCAACGGGCGCCTGGTGCCGTGGCCGTGGTCCCTCAACGTCGCCGGCCAGTCGCGCCGCTTCGCCACGCGCGCCGACGCCTGCGCTGGCCTGCAGCAGGCGATGCGCGCCACGCCGCACACGCGCATTGATGCGGGCCTGGGCCAGATCAACCTCGGTTACCACAAGCACCGCTTTACCGGCGCGTGCGACCTGCTGGATCCGTATCGCAACCTGGCCGTTGCCGCCGAGATCCTGAAGGAGCAGCACACCCCCGGCGAGGACTGGCTGCTGGCGATCGGCCGCTACCACCGCCCCGCAGGCGGCGAGCCCGCCGCCCGCTATCGGCGCAGCGTGTCGCGCCACCTTGCCCGCGTGCAGGGCACGCGACCAGCCGCCGCGGTCCTCGCGGCGCGCCAGGAGACCTCCCCATGACGAAACCCCATCCCGCCCATCTCGCGTTCACGGGCCTACTCATGCTGCTGTCAGGCCTGCCGCTGGCCTCGCGTGCCGGCGAGCCACTGATCGTTGTCGAGGACCGTGGCGGCACGTCGGCATTGCCGTACTACGAAGCCCTGAATCTCCAGCCGCGCGCCAACGCACCGGCGCGGCCGTCCATCCCGACGCCCCAGCTTCCTGCCACACCGGCGGACGAAGCCGCGATGCTGCCGGTGCGCAGCGCCAAGCTCACGCCTGGCACCGTCGCGCGGCGTGTGATTGAAGCGCCCGGCCTGCGGCCGTTCGTGGTCATCGGCGACGACGAGGCTTCCCGGGCCTGGTTGCAGCGCCGCGCCGCCGCTTTGCGCGAACGTGGCGCGGTCGGCCTGGTGGTCAACGTCGAGACCGCGCAGGGCCTGGCGCGGCTGCGCGCGCTGGCGCCAGGCTTGCCGCTCGCCCCCGTTGCCAGCGACGACCTGGCCGATCGCCTGGGCCTGCGGCACTACCCGGCGCTGATCACGGCCACTGGCATCGAGCAATGAAGCCATGTCGGGGAAACAGCCGGTCGAGGTTCTGCTACGCCCAGCGGTGGAGCTATACACCATCGCGGCGTGTGCAGGCGCCGCGTTTCTGTGCCTGGTGGCCCCATGGTCGCTCGCGCTGAGCCCTTCGATGGGCGTCGGCAGCGCCTTGGCATTCGGTGCCTACGGCGCGATCCGCTACCGCGATGCCCGCGTCATTCTGCGCTACCGGCACAACATCCGCCGCCTGCCGCGGTACGTGATGACGAGCAAGGACGTGCCGGTCAGCCAGCAGCGCTTGTTCGTGGGGCGCGGGTTTCTCTGGGAGCAGAAGCACACCCATAGGCTGATGCAGACGTACCGGCCGGAGTTTCGCCGCTACGTCGAGCCGACGCCGGCCTACCGGCTGGCCAGGCGCCTGGAGGAACGGCTGGAGTTCGCGCCGTTCCCGCTGTCCCGGCTGCCCGCGCTCACGGGCTGGGACGTGCCTTTCAACCCCGTGCGCCCGTTGCCGCCTGTCGGCGGCCTGCCGCGCCTGCATGGCATCGAGCCCGACGAGGTGGACGTCAGCCTGCCGCTGGGGGAGCGCGTCGGACACTCGCTGGTGTTGGGCACCACGCGGGTGGGCAAGACGCGGCTGGCCGAGTTGTTCGTCACGCAGGACATCCGCCGCAAGAACGCCGCAGGCGAGCACGAGGTCGTGATCGTCATCGACCCCAAGGGGGACGCGGACCTGCTCAAGCGGATGTATGCCGAGGCCCAGCGCGCGGGCCGTGAAGGCGAGTTTTACGTCTTCCACTTGGGCTGGCCGGACATTTCGGCGCGCTACAACGCGGTTGGCCGCTTCGGCCGCATCAGCGAAGTGGCGACCCGGGTGGCGGGGCAGCTCTCCGGCGAAGGCAACAGCGCGGCGTTCCGCGAGTTCGCATGGCGCTTCGTGAACATCATTGCCCGCGCCCTGGTGGAGCTGGGGCAGCGCCCGGACTACATGCTGATCCAGCGGCACGTCATCAACATCGACGCGCTGTTCATCGAGTACGCCCAGCACTACTTCGCCAAGACTGAGCCCAAAGCCTGGGAGGTGATCGTCCAGATCGAGGCCAAGCTCAACGAGAAGAACATCCCGCGCAACATGATCGGGCGCGAGAAGCGCGTGGTGGCGCTGGAACAGTACCTCTCCCAGGCCCGCAACTACGACCCGGTTCTCGACGGCCTGCGCTCGGCGGTTCGCTACGACAAGACGTATTTCGACAAGATCGTCGCGTCGTTGCTGCCGCTGCTGGAGAAGCTCACCAGCGGGAAGATTTCCCAGCTTTTGGCCCCAAATTATTCCGACCTGGCCGACCCGCGCCCGATCTTCGATTGGATGCAGGTCATCCGAAAGCGCGCAGTCGTCTATGTGGGTCTGGACGCGCTATCCGACGCCGAGGTTGCCGCAGCGGTCGGCAATTCGATGTTCAGCGATCTCGTGTCGGTCGCCGGGCACATCTACAAGCACGGGATCGACGATGGCCTCCCGGGCGCAACGGCCGGTGCGCGCGTGCCCATCAACGTTCATGCCGATGAATTCAATGAATTGATGGGCGATGAATTCATCCCGCTAATCAACAAGGGCGGCGGTGCCGGCCTGCAAGTCACGGCGTACACGCAGACGCTCTCGGACATCGAGGCCCGCATCGGCAACCGCGCGAAGGCCGGTCAGGTGATCGGTAACTTCAACAACCTGTTCATGCTCAGGGTCAGGGAGACGGCCACGGCCGAACTGCTGACGAGGCAGTTGCCGAAGGTCGAGGTCTATACCACCACCATCGTCTCCGGCGCGACCGATAGCTCGGACATCCGTGGGGCGACGGATTTCACCAGCAACACGCAGGACCGCATCAGCATGTCCAGCGTGCCGATGATCGAGCCGTCGCACGTCGTTGGACTGCCCAAAGGCCAATGCTTCGCGCTGCTGCAGGGCGGCCAGCTTTGGAAGGTACGCATGCCGCTGCCGGCGCCGGACCCGGATGAAGTGATGCCGGCGGACCTGCAGCAACTGGCCGGGTACATGCGCCAGAGCTACAGCGAGGCCACGCAGTGGTGGGAGTTCACCAGCTCGCCGGCCTTGCAGGATGCGGCCTTGCCCGACGACCTGCTGGACGATGCCGCTGCGGCCGAGCCCGACGCGGTGGCCACCGGCGCCGACGATGGCGCGGGCAACGAGGCCGTGCCATGAAGGATGCCGCCTCGACCGCGCAGCGGGAGCAGAACCAACGCCAAGGCTTGATCGTCGGCACCCTCACCTTACCGTTCCGGTTACTCGGGGTGCTGATCGGCTCGCTGCTGTTCTCGATCGTGGTGGAGTGCGTCGGCATGCACCTGTTCTGGAAGGACCAGGGCTGGCGCCACTCCCAGCAGATGCTGCAGTACGAACTCGGGCACCTGTCCAGCCACTTCACGCGCAGCGTGGTCGTACAGGAGCCGGGACGGACGGCGCACGAGCTGGTGGACACCGGATACGAATGGGTGTTCGTGCGCTCGGGGCTGCTGGAGCACATGAGCCAGACCGCCGAGCGCGCCCGAGCGCCCAGCCACGGGCAGACCCACAACTTCCGCTACTGGATCAGCCAGGTCTATGTCTGGACCGAGAGCTACCTGATCGCTGCGGCCTTCACGACGCTCACCTTCCTGGTGCGCCTGCTGGTCTTGGTGCTCACGCTGCCGCTGATCCTCACGGCGGCATTCGTCGGCCTGATTGACGGCCTGGTGCGACGGGATGTGCGCCGGTTCGGCGCGGGCCGCGAATCCGGCTTCATCTACCACCGCGCGAAGGCCAGCCTGATGCCGTTGGCCGTGCTGCCTTGGGTCACCTATCTCGCTCTGCCCATATCGGTGCATCCTCTGGTCATCCTGCTGCCCAGCGCGGCGTTGCTGGGGATGGCAGTTAGCCTGACCGCAGGCAGCTTCAAGAAGTACTTATGAGGTGACACGGGCGGCACTGCTCTGCAAAGCCGTGTGCCGTTCATCGGTTCTGCAGGGTATCAAGAGCAGCATCCAACGCCGTAACCGCCTCGACGACCGTTCTTACCGTCGCCCGATCGAACTCATGATCGCGCTGAGCGTCGTGCACACCGCTATTGAGGTAACCCCATTCAATACTCGTACCGCTGACATTGAGCAGCCTGACCAACGCCCCCACGGCATCCGGCGCACCCGCGTGTTGCGCCGCGATACGCTCGACGGCCGACCGCAACTTGGTGCATTTATTGTTCAGCTCCCAAGGCGCGCGGGGCCCGCTCAGCTTGATGTCGATCCGGCCGTCCGTCCGCCGACCCAGCCACGTCCACAGGCGGTCCGTCAGACTCTCCAGCGCCGGCCGGGCCTGACGCAGTGCCTCGCGTTTCTCGTCAGCCGCCAACGCCTGCTGGGCCAGAAGAACATAGTTCTTCGCTGGCGGGTCGCTGTCGACCCGCAGTTCGTGCTCTCCCTGATGCGGGAGAAACTTGTAGCGCTTGATGGCGCCAGCGCGCCGGGCGCCCAGCTCCTGCTGGATGCGATGCAGGAATTCCTCGGCGTGCGAGGTGAGGATGACCTGCTTACCGTCGAGCAGGCCATCCTCGAAGAAGGTGCGCCAGATGCCGTCGCGGTGGTCATCGTCGATCGCATTGACGACGTCATCAAAGATGACGACGGGACAACCCTGCGCGATATTTTTGGCGAGTAGTATCGCCAGGCCGAGGCACTTGATGTGCCCCTCGCTGAACACGATTAGCGCGTCGTAACGGACACCCGGCTCCCCAGCGAACTCCACCTCGATCTTGCCGTTCTCGGCCACTGGCAGCCACAGCGCGTGCAGCAGATCGCCGGGCGGATCGGCCCGGTTGAATGCGTTGTAGAGCTGGCGCGCTTGCTCTCCCAGCCCTTGGAGCAGCACACCTGGAAGTGCGGCAAGGTAGGCCTGAATCTCGGGCAAAAAGCCGTCGTAGGCAACCTTGACCCGCTGATGGTGCGCCACCACCGCCACTTCCGCAGCAACGACCTCGATCAGTTCGCGGTTCGCCTCGTCGAACTGGGCGACGGTCTGGCGGGCAGTGGCCAGATCCTGATCGGCCGCCCCCCGCAAGGTGCGCAGTCGTTGGACCTCCAACTGGTGCTGCTGTAGGCCATCTCGCTCCTGTGCCAATGCGCCGCGCTGGGCATGCACTTCCCGCGCCTGCGCGTCGACCCCTTCAATGATCTCGGCGATCCGCAGCAGAGCGTTCCAGGCACGTCGATCTCCATCGACCCAGGCACCAAGCCAATTGCCGGCCGCAGTGGGAGGCAGCAGCGGCAGGCCAGCACCCTGTGATTCGGCCGGACAGGCAACGGCACCCGCCGTTACCACGCGGCGCATCTCCTCCCACAGAACTCGGACCGCCTCGCTCAACTGCGTGCGATGTCCGGTCTCCTGCTGTTGGAGGGCAGCCAGTTGAGCAAGCTGCTCCAGGCCCGCGCGTGCCTTCGCGAACGGATCCTGCGCCACAGCGGCCAGTGCAGTTCCACAGGCGGGGCAAGCCGTCGCCCCGTCCGCCAGCGCCAACACGGCCTCGTAGAGCTTCGCGTATGACACCTCGCCGGCGCGGGCGGCAAGCTGCCCGGAAGACGCCCGCCACAGTCCCTGGATCCGATAAGCCTCTGCCAGCAACGCCTGCAGACGGGCCTGCGTCACTTCATAAATGGCAGGCGGGTTGGCGTCCAGTTGTGCCTGGACGTACGGCAGCCGCCCTTGTTGCTGCGGTGTGCCGAGCAGCCAGTCGACGCAGGCCTGGTAGGTCGCGCCAGGCCACATGCGCTGCGCCAAGGCCTGCTCTAGGGCCTCGACCGCAGCAATCTTCTGCGGATAGGCGGCGATCGTCTGCTCGGAGTTCGCCAACTGTACGCGGCGTTGTGCCAGCTGCGCAGCTTGGACACCGGTGAGCATCAGGTCCTGATCAAGCAAAGGGTTGAAGCCCCGCACGAATTCGCTGAACTGGTCCACGCCGAACAGGGTTGCGATCAGTTGCCGCTGGTCGCCCGGCGTCCGCGCGGCGATGCGGGCGAAGTCGTCAAGGCGGTTCTTCTCGATGAAGCAGAAGCGGTATTCGGCTTCATCTGGCTGGACGGCCTGGGGCTGGTCTTCCGCCCGGGACGATAGGACAGGCGCGACATGACGGCGCAGGCGAGCGTTGTTGCAGTACGTCCGCTGGTCGACCCGCTTGGCCTGCGCTTCGCTGATCGAACCGAGCATCGCCACTTCCAAGGCTTCGCAGAAGCTGCTCTTGCCGGTGCCGTTGGCACCGTAGACCAAGGTGATGTCATGGCTGAGGTCGAACGTCTCCTGCCGCATGAATCCTCGAAACGGCCCGACTTCGAGCTGGTGCAGTCGCCCGAGCGCCGGCCCGTTTTCGGGGCCGCGCGCGTCCCCGTTGTAGGCGACAGGCATCTGCGCCAGATGCGCGATGGCCAGCGGCGCCAAGCGCGTGGAGCGCCCCCGGCGTGCAGCACCGACCTCGGCCAGTGGCTGCAGGTGATCGAGCACCAGGTGCGCCAGCCGGCGCACGTCGTCGTGCACGTGCCGCTGCGCCAAGTGCGCTAGGAACCGGTGGTACTCCGAACGTATGCTTGCCACAGCGACCCCTCACTTGGTCAACCACTGACCGTAAGCCTCCACATCGATCATGGGGACCGTTCCACTGAACTGAAGCTGCGCGATCAGCTTGAAAAGAAACGCGGTCGCCGGCTTGTTTTCGTTGGTGTAGCTGTACGCGCCGCTGGCTTGGTCATAGAAAAAGTGCCCGTGGGCGGCAACGCATCCGATGTCCAGACGCCCCTCGGTGAGGTTTGCGTTCAGCGCCTTGTCCATGGATGGGCCCAATGCTGGACTCCATTCGCTCTCGAAGGTGAGCAAGCCACCCAGAATCGGAATCAACGGCTTCGCTGGGTAGGTCCCGCCAGCGTGCGGGATCGGCAGGCTCGTGCGGTGCAGCCTGCGCACACTGGCGACCTTCTCCTGGGCATAGGCCACAAGCCCCGCGTCAGCCGTCTGCTTGGCCTCGAACACGGCGTACACGCTTTCGGCTGGGATGATCGTCTCGTTCTCGTAGGTGAAGATAAAAGGCGAATATTGCCGATCAAACACCACCACATCGATCTGCTGGCTGAAGTTCCCCAGGCTGTCCACCACATGCGCCTTGGCCGCCTGGTACCGTTTGGGCAGATAGGTATCCAGCATGTCGATCCAGACGTTCTCGCTCGCATCCCCCTTCGTGCCCGGGTGACCGAAGGTCTTGCGTACTACGGACAGGCGCTGCTGGATGTCCTCGTGCAAGGACGACAAGAGTTGGGAAAGCGACCACTGGGACATGTTGTACCTCGATTGGACGTATGGCAGCCGACGGGGTCAGGAAAGCGGGAACTTGGGGCCAAACAGCGCACGCCAGGCTCGAAGCGCTTCGAGATTGCGACCGCGACGCGCGTGGTCGATGGCGACACTTGCGTCCTGGCTCGCTTGCGACAGCAGTTGCTGCGCGCGCTGCTTGCGCGCAGCGTCCATGTCGTTGCTGATCGCCGGCCCGAGGCCGGCCGGGTCAGGCCACTCGTCATGGACACGATCAGCGAGCGTGGCAAAGAATGACTGGATCTCGCGATCGAACGATCCACCCCAGCCGCCGTAGAGACATTCCAGTGCCATCACCTCGATAAGGAATGAGGGCTTCACCGGCTTCTGATCGCCGTGCTTGGGATTGTTGTTCCAGTACTTCACCATGCGCACGAGACCTTTCCACTCATTGCCATAGGCTTGGTGCGCTGCGGTCGCCTTGTCCTTATGGATCTCCGGGTCCGTCTTGATCCACTTTCCGGACGCCGAATCGGGGATCTCATACTGGTCGCCGGTGTCGAATGCGGGCACCGCATCCACGCTGACCACCCGGTAGTCCGTGTTGTCCTCCGCGTCGATGTGAACACCGAAATCCACGTTGATCGAGCGCGCCTGTTTGCGCACGGCTGCCGAACCGTATTTCTCCACCAATGCAGAGTGGAAATCATCCAGCACTACCGATGCGGCCTTGCCGTGGTAATGCTTCTCCGAGTCCTTCAGCACGAAGAAGATGTCGATATCCTTGAGCGGCTTCGTCTTCGTGTATCGAGCATAGGAGCCGGTCAGGAAGCTGCGCGCAATACCGAATTTCGTCTGCAGGTAGTCTCGCACTTCGTTCTGGCGCTGCGAGGCATTCTTCTGCTCGCGCTCGTTGAGTTCCAGGCGCGACTTGAACTTGCGAAAAGCTTCATCGATCGACAGCATCAGCGTTGCCTCCAATATCCAGCCTGACCCGCCAGGCCGCTGTGTTCCACAGTCGAGCCCAGGCTCTGCTTGACCATCCCATCCGTCGAGCGATAGCTTCCTTTGCTCCACCCATCCACGTCAGGCCGCCCGGGCTTTGTATCAAGCATGACTTTGTACTTAGCCTGCGATGGCAACAGCCCAGCCTTCTTGATCGCGTATTTCAACTGCTCGGTATCTGTCCAGAAGCTGCCGTCGCCATCGGACCACCCATACACGATGTCGATATCCCATCGGGTCACAAGCTTGTCGGTTGCCGGGTTGTAGATCTCCAGAATCACCTTGCGCAGATCACCGGTCCCGAGCCACGTCTTGATGGCTCGGGTATTGCTCTCCCAGCGATCCGCAAAGTGCTCAGGGTCCAGCCCACTGAGCAGGATGATGTCTTTCAAGCTCTTGAGGATGTTGTCGGTCACATAGGTAACCGAGTGCGTGTACGAGTAGGTGGCGACGGTGCTCATGACTTGAGGAAACCTCCGAGGTCGAGCGACAGCGCTTGCCCAGCATCGTCCTGCGCCTGCGTGGCAATTCCTTGGCTCAAGTCCCGTGCAATGATGCGAGAACAGTGCTTTTTGAGCGCGGTTTGCACCCAGCCGAGCTGCTCCTTCGGACACGGCAGCGAGACTCCCCAGTCTCCCTTCAACGGCTCGAACCCCAAGACTTCTTCGTTGGCATCATCACCATCGATCGCGTCTTCGTCGAAGAGGCAGTAGATCCTGGTCCGTGGTCCATCGCATGTCGCAACGATGGGCGCGCTCTTGGGTGCCTGGTCGGCGATCAAGCTGGCGGCCACGCCCGCCACGGCCCTGAGTTCAGAGCGAGCCGTGCCGTCCTTGCCCTGAGTGAGCAGTTCGACAATGGCATCCCACGTCTGCAACGCATCGCGGTGCGGCGAACTGCGAAACGTCCGGCTGACAACGGTGGTCATTTTTGCTTCCCTCCTTGAAGGCGCATTTGCTTTGCCTGTCGTATCGCACTGCGCAGGTGCTCTACGGAAAGCTTGTTCGGATCGATAGCCACTTGCGGGTCGGCCGCGAGGGCGTTGGCTACGACCTTGCGAATGGCCCGACCATCCAATCCGACGCACTCGCCAGCACACGCGTCGAACTGGTGAGCCGAGGAAAGCTTGCCAATCCCCGGAAATGTCTTTGCCAGGCCATTCAGGCAGTCCACCAGGATCTGCTTGCAGGCATCCTTGCCGGGCAGTGGCACCTCCATCACCATGTCGCAACGAGACAGGAAGGCACTGTCGACGGCCTGTGGGAAGTTGCTGGTGGCCACGAACAGCAGATGCGGGTTGCGTTCGGCCAACATGTCCAACTGCACCAACACCGCATCGGTGGCCCGGTGCACATCAACCGGGTTGGCTTCCAGGCTGAGCTTGGCTCGATCAGCCGCAAGCGTTTCGACCTCGTCCAGAAGGACGATCGTCGGGCCCGCCGCTGCGGATTCTGCGATCGATTGCGAGAACAGGTCTGCCACGGCGCGTTGAGTCTTTCCCATTGCAGAGCTCGTCAGCGTGTGAGGCTCCACTTCCAGCAATCGAAACTTCGCAGAAGAAAAAGATTCGGCCACACGATGCGCCAAGCCCCGTGCCAAGGAGGTCTTCCCAGTCCCCGGTGGGCCGACCAACAAGATCACGCCGTGCAGGGGGAGTACCGTGCGCTCCACCTTGGGGCGCACCGTGAAGTTGACGATCGCTTGTGACAGCAACTGTTTTTTGATGGCTTCGTCCATCACGATCGAATCCCACAAGTCACCCAGCGACTTGTCCGGCAGCTTCCAGCTTCGATGGATGCCTTTCGGCAAAGTGGCGTCTGATGAAGGATTCTTGGTCATCCGTGGCTCTCGGCGGGTCAGAGAATGGTGCGATAGGTCGCCAGCACCTTGGTCGTTTGCACAAGGCCTTGGCGCAGCAGGATTTCGAGATAGCGGTCCACATCGATCGGCGGATGCTTGAGTTGGGCACGCTGGCGCTGCGCAGCCGACACTACGGCGGCCGCATCCAGATCCAGCAGGTTGTCCACAAACTCATCGGGGTGCTGCGATTCGATGCCGTACGGAGCCAGCAGATCGTTCGGGAAATCCCGTTCGTTGAACGTCACAATCACGCTCGCACCGCAGCGAATCGCCGCAGCCAGGACGTGCCGATCGTCCGGATCGGGCAATGTCAGGCCTGCCACGAGCGCTTCGTAGCCCTCCACCAAGCCGTCCGGAATGGCCCTGTCCATGAGATCCGACGTCCTGTCGACCTGAACCCGGGTGAGATCGGGGCGGTTGATCAACAGGTTGCGTTTCCACTCCTCATGAATGGCTTGGCTCCACCGCGCCCGGAAGCGGCCAGACAGGCCGAGCCACATCAGGAAATCCCGCAGTGGCGCGGGATATAGAACGCACGCGTCGTAGACGGCGGTGAATGGGGAATGCCTCATTCGTATCCCATTCCCAACTCTTGCGACTGCTGAGCGAGTTCGGCCATCGCCTGCTCACTGGCGCGCTCGCGCGCTTCCTTGTACTGCATCAGATCGGCGAACCTCACCCTGCGGTGCTTGCCGGTGCGATGAAATGCCAACACCCCATCTTCTAGCAGCTTGACGAAATGGGGACGGGACACGTTGAGCAAGTCCGCCGCCTCTTGGGTCGTCAGCTCTGCATGGACGGGCACCACCTTTACTGCATTGCCATCGGCCAACTCGGCCAGGATGTCGACCAGCAGGCGCAACGCCGAGGTAGGCAGTTCCACCTGATGAGCCTGTTTGTGGTCATCAAAGATCTGGATGTGCTGCGTCTCGAACTGGGTTGCGAGGTAAGCCGCCAAGGCACGTTGACCCTGGACGGCTGCCTTAACCTCTCCCGCGGCGGGAAGGGTCATCTTGGATTGGGCAGTGGCGGTGGTCATGGGTAGCTCCTAAGCGAAAACGGTTGCAGAGCCGATCATATTCGAAACACTCGAAAAACGCAATAATCGAAACGCGACCCGGGCTTTTGTAGGTTCGCTCGCGGCATGCCCAATCCGGTCGTCCGCCAGTTCCTATTGTTTGCGGCCTAAAACAGCCCTGATCTCCACGATCACCCCATTGCTGATCACACAGGAATGGCGCGATGGTGGCTTCGATCTGGCTGCGCGCCGCGCATCGCGGCGTACCCACTCTTCTCGTGACGGCCCTCCTGCTGGGTCAGTCCCCGATGCCCTTGGCCGAGTCCCCTGCGCAGCGCCAGGAGCTGGTCGCCGCACTGCGCCAGCTCGACGCGCTGGAGCGCACCGTCGCGGACAGCGCCGCGCATGCCCCCATCCAGCCGGGCGAGCGCTACCACTTCGACTACCCGCGGCTGCTGGCTGACCTGGCGCGTGTTCGCGCCGGCATCCAGTTCCATCTGACGCCATCGCGCGCCCAGCCGCGCGACCCCTCCGAACTGGCCGGCGACTACCGCACCGAGCGGGCGACCGAGCCGCTGCCGGCGACGACTGCGGAGGGCAAGCCATGAACGGCGCCCAGGTCTCAGCATTTCAAGCCAACAGCGGCATCGCGCCTTCCGCGATGGCGACCGTCCTGGTCGGCGTCGTGTTCGCGGTCCTGCTCGTGTGGGGCGTCTGGGCCATCCGAACGGCCTACGTGGGGTGGTCCGAGAGCCGCCTCAACCAGCGCCAGTTCCTCGGCGTCTGCATCCGCTTCGTCGCGATGTACCTCGTCCTGAGTTTCTTCCTCCTGTCCTGACCTGAAAGGCCCGACCATGCACAACCGCATCTTCACTTCCCGTTTTGCCCAGCGCGCCGCCGTGGCCCTGGGCGCCGCCGCGCTGCCCGCGCTGTCGTTCGCGCAAGGCTTGCCGCAGTTGGAGAACCCGACGCGCGGCACCGGCAACGGCATCATGGAGACGATCCGCAACTACGGCTACGACATCATCATGCTCGTGGCCCTGTTGGTGGTGGCGTCGATGTTCATCGGCGTGTGCTACCACGCCTACGGCACCTACGCGGAAATCCACACCGGCCGCAAGACCTGGGGCCAGTTCGGCCTCACGGTCGCCATCGGCGCCGTGCTGCTCGTGATCGGCATCTGGCTGCTCACCGAAGCCACCGGCATCCTGTAAGCGAGGCCGGTATGTCCGAGCAGCAGCACGTCCGTGCGGACGGAACGGTCACCTTCCTTCCGCACCGGCTCAACCGCCATCCCGTTGTCGTGCGCGGCCTCACCGCCGACGAGCTGTGGATCTGCTGCGGCCTGTCCGGCGCCGCCGGCCTGCTGGTCGGCGCGCCGCTGTCCTGGGTGTTCCGCACGATCGCGCTGGCGCCGACGTTCGTCGTCCTGGGCGTGGCCTTGGGCGTGTTCATCGGCGGCGGCATCCTGCGCCGCCTCAAGCGTGGGCGCCCCGACACCTGGCTGTATCGGCAACTGCAATGGCGCATCGCCACGCGCCATCCGCTGATGGCTGGCTGGGTCGGTGGCCATGTGCTGATCTCGCGCTCGGGCTTCTGGTCCACCCGCAGGAGCATGCGATGAGCCGCTTCAAAAACGAGGTTACCCACCTGCAGGCGCACATCAAGACCTTGCGGCTGGGCGCGGGCGCGCTGGTCGTCGTCGCCCTGGTCATGGGCGGCGGCTGGTGGAGCGCGCCGCGCGACCTGACCATCCACGTCCCGCCCGACCTGCGCTCTGGCAGTACCCGCAAGTGGTGGGAAGTGCCGCCCGAATCGGTCTATGCGTTCACGTTCTACGTGTTCCAGACGCTGAACCGCTGGCCGACCAATGGCGAAGAAGACTACTCGCGCAACCTCCACACGCTCTCGCCGTACCTCACCCCGTCCTGCCAGGCCTTCCTGCGGGCGGACTATGACTACCGCCGCTCCACGGGCGAGCTGCGTCAGCGCGTGCGCGGCATCTACGAGATTCCCGGCCGCGGCTATGGCGACGACCCCACGGCGCGCGTGCGCACCGTATCCGATCGCGACTGGGTGGTGACGCTGGACATCACGGCGGACGAGTACTACGGCGCCGAGCAGGTTAAACGCGCCCTGGTGCGCTATCCGATCAAGGTCACGCGGGTGGACGTCGATCCCGCCCGCAACCCGTTCGGCCTGGCGCTGGACTGCTATGAGGGCGCGCCCCAGCGCATCAGTGCACCGGAGCCGGCGCGCCCGGCGCCGAGTGGCCTTTCTCCGCAAGCGCCTCAAGGAGGAAACACCCCATGAAGCATCCTGTACTCGCGCTGCTGGGGCTACTGGCCGTGGCCGCGGCACCCGTCGCCCAGGCGGTGGAGATCCTGCGTTGGGAACGCATGCCACTGGCAGTGCCGCTGAAGGTCGGTCAGGAACGCATCGTGTTCATCAACCGGAACGTGCGCGTGGGCGTGCCCGCGGGCGTGGGCGAACGCCTGCGCGTGCAGAGTGCGGGCGGCGCGGTGTACCTGCGCGCCAGCGAGCCGATCGAGCCCACGCGGTTGCAACTGCAGGACGCCGACACGGGCGCGCTGATCCTGCTGGACATCGCAGCTGAACTGCCCAAGGACGGGGAAGCCGAGCTGGAGCCGGTGCGCATCGTCGAGGGTGACAGCGCACCGGGACGCTATGGCGAGCAAGCCGACAGTGCCGAGGCCCCGGCACGCGCCCAGGGCCAGGCAGGTGCGCGGACCGCGCGGCGCGAAACTCCGGTCCCTGTCGTGCTGACGCGCTTCGCCGCGCAGAACCTCTACGCACCGCTGCGCACCGTCGAGCCGCTTCCGGGCGTCATGCGGGCCAACCTGCCCCGCGACCTCGACCTGGACACACTGATGCCAACGCTGCCGGTGCGCGCGGTCGCGCTCGCGTCGTGGCGCCTGGAAGACCAATGGGTGACTGCCGTGCGCCTCACCAACACCGGCGCCGACTGGGTCGCGCTCGACCCGCGCGTGCTGCAAGGCGATTTCCTCACCGCCACCTTCCAGCACGAGGCGCTGGGTCCGCGCGGCACGCCCGAGGACACGACCGTCCTCTACCTGGTCACGCGCGGCCGCGGCCTCGCGCAGTCGCTGCTGCCGGCGATTCACCGCTTCGACCCTGCCGTGCATCTGCCGCAGCCGGACGGCGACGAGAACGTCGAGGAGGCCCGCCATGCGCAGTAACGGCCTGCTCAAGTGGCTGATGATCCCTGTCGCCATCCTGGTGCTGTTCGTCGGTATCCGGCTGTTCTCGGGTGGCGGCAGCACGGCGCCACCCGCGGCGGACAACGGCGCCCAGCTCACGCCCGAGGAAATGAAGGCGCTGGGCATCGAAGGCGACACCCCGCGCGACACCGTGGCGACGCTCGTTGCCCAAGTGAAGCAGTTGCGCACCGAGCTTCAGACCGCGCTCTCGGACAACAAGTCGCAGCGTGAAGAGAACCAGCGGCTGCGCCAGCGCGAGAACTCCATCGACCAGCGCATCAACTCGGCGCTCGAATCCGAGCGGTCCAACCTGCGCCGCGACCAGGAGCAGGCGGCCAGCGCGCGCCAGCAGACCGAAGGGCTGCTCGCCGACCTGCAGCGGCGCCTGGACAGCATCGGCGGGCGCGGCGGCGGCCATGCGGACCTGCCCGTGGGCCTGGGGCTGCAGGGCGGCGACGAGGCCGGCATGGAGGGCGGCGTGCGGTGGGTCGAGCCGGACGACGCAAAGCCCGCCGAGGGGCGCAACGCCGGTCGTGGCGCGAGCGGCGGAATGAGCTTCCCCACGAGCTTCGGCCCGGCGCAGAGCACGCTCGAAACCACCGCGGAAACCGTGGCGAACGCGGGCGCGCAAGTCGCGGGCGTCAAGACCGCGAAGCCCGTCTATACCGTGCCGACCAACTCCACGCTCATGGGCTCGGTCGCGATGACGGCGCTGATCGGCCGTGTGCCGATCGACGGCACGGTGAACGATCCCTATCCGTTCAAAGTCCTGGTCGGGCCGGACAACCTGACGGCGAATGGCATCGACATTCCCGATGTGGCCGGCGCCGTGTTCAGCGGCACCGCCTCGGGCGACTGGACGCTTTCGTGCGTGCGCGGCCAGGTGCGCAGCATCACGTTCGTGTTCAACGACGGCACGATCCGCACGATCCCCGAAGACCGCGAGGGCAACCAGCAGAATAACCAGCAACGCGACGGCTTGGGATGGATCAGCGACCCGCACGGCATCCCCTGCGTCAGCGGCGAGCGGCGCAGCAACGCCCAGCAGTACTTGGGCTCGCAGGCCCTGATCACGGCGGCCGGTGCCGGCGTGGCCTCGCTCATCGAGAGCGACAGCGGCCGCATGTCGTATGTCGGCTCGGACGGCTCCATCGGCACCGTGGGCATCAGCGGCCAGGAGGCGGTCGGCCAGATTCTGGCGGGCGGCGTGCGGGACATGTCGGCCTGGGTCAACAAGCTCTACGGCCAAGCGTTCGCCGCCGTCTATGTCCAGCCCGGCGCGAAGGTCGCCGTCCACCTCGAAAAGCCGCTCGCCATCGACTTCGATCCCGAAGGCCGCAAGGTCGATCACCGCACAGGAGAAAGCCATGCTCTCGAACTTGAATAGCTTGGCCCGTGGCCTGGCGCTGGTCCTCGCCGTCGCGGCGCTCGCCGGCTGCGCCACCAGCAAGGAAAAGCTGCTGACCCACGGTGACCGCACGATGATGGACATCTGGCAGCAGGAGGCCGGGGACGGCGGTGGCGCAGCCGGACGGAACGCCGGCGGCCAACTGCTCGATGCGCGCCAGAGCCTGCGTCGGCCGCTGACCGACGCCGATATGCAGGCCGCACCTGCCGAGCAGATGCGCTACACGCGCACCGCGCGCAACGAGGTCCATCGCCAGTTCCAGCGCCTGCCCAATCCCGATCTCGTGATGTACGTGTACCCGCACCTGGCCGGCACCGATCCCGTGCCGGTGCCCGGCTACACGACCGTCTTCCCGCTGTACCAGCGCATTCAGTACGCGATGCCGGGTGAGCGCGTGGAGGACTACTGATGCGCTGGAAACTTCCCTGGCCTAAGCCGGCCGCGCTGAAGCTGGCCGCATCCGGCGCTGGTGATGACGAGCAGCCGGACGGCTGGCAGCGCCACATTGAGGCCTTGCGCCAAGCCGGCATCCCCGAACCCGGCTCGGCAGTCCGGGGCCGCAAACCGGCGACGGAGGCCGACGAGCAGGCGCTGTACGAGGTCGCACCGTCCTTCGTGGAACTGCTGCCCTGGGTCGAGTTCTTGCCCGAGTCAAGGTCCATGTTGCTGGAGGACGGCCAATCGGTGGCGGCCTTCTTCGAGCTGGTGCCGCTGGGGACCGAGGGCCGGGAACCGGGCTGGCTTGCCCACGCCCGCGACGCCTTGGAGAACGCGCTGCAGGACAGCTTCGATGAGCTGGACGAGAACCCCTGGGTGCTCCAGCTCTATGCCCAGGACGAGCCGAGTTTCGACCAGTACATGCAGACCCTGCGTGACTACGTGCAGCCACGTGCCCGCGGGACAGCGTTCACCGAGTTCTACCTGCGCTTCTTCGGCCACCATCTGCGTGCGGTGGCCAAGCCCGGCGGCCTGTTCGAGGACACGGTGGTCACGCGGCTGCGCTGGCGCGGGCAGACGCGGCGCGTGCGCATGGTGGTCTATCGACGTGCCACCGGGCAGGCAAGCCGCCGCGGCCAGACGCCCGAGCAGATGCTGAACATCGTCTGCGACCGCCTGTGTGGCGGGCTGGCGAACGCCGGCATCCAGGCACGGCGCATGGTCGCAGCCGACGTCCACGACTGGCTGCTGCGGTGGCTCAATCCGCGCCCCGCGATGCTCGGGCCCAGTACAGAGGACCGGGAGCGCTTCTACGCACTGGCGCGCTACCCGGACGAGACTGAGGCCGGCGAGATCGAACTGGCGAGCGGGCGGGATTTCAGCCAGCGGCTGTTCTTCGGCCAGCCACGCTCCGACGTGGAGCACGGCACCTGGTACTTCGACGGCATGCCGCACCGTGTGCTGATCACCGACCGGCTGCGCATGCCGCCCGGCACGGGACATCTAACCGGCGAGACCCGCAAGGGCGATGCGATCAACACGCTGTTCGACCAGATGCCGGAAGACACCTTGCTTTGTCTCACGATGGTTGCCACGCCCCAGGATGTCCTGGAATCGGATCTGAACCACCTGGCGAAGAAGGCCGTGGGCGAGACGCTGGCGTCGGAGCAGACGCTCAAGGACGTGCATGAAGCCCGCTCGCTGATCGGCAGCGCGCACAAGCTCTACCGGGGCACGCTGGCGTTCTACCTGCGCGGGCGCGACGAGGCGGAACTGGATCGGCGCGGCCTGGACCTGGCGAACGTGATGCTCAACGCTGGTTTGCAGCCGGTGCGAGAGGATGATGAGGTGGCGCCGCTCAACAGCTACCTGCGCTGGCTGCCGTGCTGCTACAACCCCGGCAAGGATCGGCGCCGGTGGTACACGCAACTGATGTTCGCCCAGCACGCGGCAAACCTGTCGCCGGTGTGGGGCCGTGCCCAGGGTACGGGGCATCCAGGCATCACGATGTTCAACCGCGGCGGCGGGCCGATCACCTTCGATCCGCTCAATCGCCTGGACCGGCAGATGAACGCCCACCTGTTCCTGTTCGGCCCGACGGGTTCCGGCAAATCGGCCACGCTCAACAATCTGCTGAACCAGGTCACGGCCATTTATCGGCCGCGCCTCTTCATCGTGGAAGCCGGCAATAGCTTCGGCTTGTTCAGCGACTTCGCCAGGCGCCTGGGCCTGACCGTGAATCGGGTCAAGCTGGCCCCCGGATCGGGCATCAGCCTAGCGCCGTTCGCCGACGCGCGCCGGCTGATCGAAACGCCCAGCGATGTGCAAACGCTCGATGCCGATGCGCTGGACGAAGACCTGCCACCCGATGCCTCAGCCATGGAGGCGGACGAACAGCGCGACGTGCTGGGCGAACTGGAGATCACGGCGCGGCTGATGATCACTGGCGGCGAGGACAAGGAGGAAGCCAGGATGACGCGCGCCGACCGCTCGCTGATCCGCCAGTGCATCCTCGACGCCGCCGAGCACTGCGTGGCCGAGAAGCGCACGGTGCTCACGCGCGACGTGCGCAATGCGCTGCGCACCCGCGGCCAGGACCCGACGTTGCCCGAGATGCGGCGCGTGCGGCTGCTGGAGATGGCGGACGCGATGGACATGTTCTGCCAAGGCACGGACGGCGAGATGTTCGACCGCGACGGCACGCCGTGGCCCGAGGCCGACATCACGCTGGTGGATCTCGCGACCTATGCCCGTGAGGGCTACAACGCGCAGCTCTCGATCGCGTACATCAGCCTCATCAGCACGGTGAACAACATCGCGGAGCGTGACCAGTATCTCGGCCGCCCGATCATCAACGTGACCGACGAAGGCCACATCATCACGAAGAACCCGCTGCTCGCGCCGTATGTCGTGAAAATTACAAAAATGTGGCGCAAGTTGGGCGCCTGGTTCTGGCTGGCGACGCAAAACATCGACGATCTGCCGCGCGCCGCAGAGCCCATGCTCAACATGATCGAGTGGTGGATCTGCCTGTCGATGCCGCCGGACGAGGTGGAGAAGATCGCACGATTCCGCGAACTCTCGCCGGCGCAGAAGGCGCTGATGCTTTCGGCACGCAAGGAAGCGGGCAAGTTCACCGAGGGCGTCATCCTCTCCAAAAGCATGGAGGTGCTCTTCCGCGCCGTGCCGCCGAGCCTGTATCTCGCGCTCGCGCAGACCGAACCCGAAGAGAAGGCCGAGCGCTACCAGCTCATGCAGCAGCACGGCGTCAGCGAGTTGGATGCCGCCTTCAAGGTGGCCGAGAAGATCGACCGGGCACGCGGCATCGAGTCGCCGGCCCTGGCCCTGCCCTGAATCTGCCGTGCACCGGAGAACGCCATGGAACAGAAACGCTCATCCATTCCGATGCAGGTCCAGGCGTTCCGCCGTCGGCGCTGGCGGGCCCGCTGGCCATGGGCGTTAGGCGCAGTGCTGGTTGCGCTGCTGCTGATCTGGCTCGTGTCCCGTTCGCCAGGCGAGTCCACGCCCCAAACCTCGGCGCCTGTCAGCGAGACGCAGGTGGCCGGGCCTCCTTGGCAGATGGGCAACCCGGCAGGTCGTTTCACGCTGACGCTCTACGCGGACCTCGAATGCCCGTTCTGCCGGTCCTATTTCCCTGTCCTCAAGCGTTGGGTGGCCGGCAATGCGGACGTGGCCTTGCAATGGCACCACCTGCCGTTGGCCGCGCATGAGCCGGCCGCGTCCGCCGAAGCGCGCTTGGTGGAATGCGCGGGCGAAGCCGGCGGCCATCCCGCCTTCTGGCAGGCTGTCGAGTGGGTCTATGTCCACACACACAGCGACGGCCAGGGCTTGCCCGAAGACCTGCGCCACCCCGCCCTGACGCCAGCCATCGAACAGTGCATTGCGAGCGAGCGGCCCGACGCGGCGATTCGTACCCAAACTGCGGAAGCCACGAACAGCGGCGTGACCGCCACGCCGTCGCTGCGGCTGCACGATCGCGAAACCGGCAAGGCGATCCTGCTGCAGGGCCCGATCGAGGGCGATGCCTTGCTGTCGGCCATGGACATGCTCGCGGCCGGCGATCCCGCCGCCACACCCACATCGGAAATGCCTGCCGACGTCGTCGGCGACATGCCCAGGTAGCCCCGGTCTTCAAGGCTACGGCGCAGTCCGCTGCGCTGACCACAACCCCGTTCGCCTCGCATCCTGGCCGCGAACGATCACCGCTGCCGCGGTGATGGATGCACCTTGTTCGTTCCCCAGGAGGGCTTGCCCTCCCAGGGCGAGTGCCCTCCGATCTCACCGTCTGGAGGTTCGCCATGTCTTTCGCCGTCAATGACTCCTGCCTGGAGTCGCTTTCCGCCATCGCTGCCCAACACGAGGACTGGATCATCCAGCAAGCCATCGTGCTGCTGGAGAGACGGGTCTTCAAAGCTGGACCGTGCCTCAGCCAACCGGCCGCTGTACGGGACTACCTGCGTCTGAAACTGGTCGCTGAGCCCAATGAGATATTCGCCGCTGTGTTCCTGGACAGCCTGCACCAGGTGCTGGCCTACGAGCCGCTGTTCAGGGGCACGATCAACGCGACTTCGGTCTATCCGCGTGTCGTCGTGCAGCGTGTGCTGGAGTTGAATGCCGCCGCGGTGGTCTTCGCCCACCAGCATCCTTCGGGCGTCTCCGAGCCGTCCAGCGCGGATCGCATGCTGACCCAGCAACTGCAAGCCGCGCTGGCGCTCATCGATGTGCGGGTACTGGACCACATCATCGTCGGCCAGGGTGCCCCGTTCTCCTTTGCGGAATCCGGCCTGCTGTAGCAATGGCACCGGCTCCTTGATCCACGCGGAGGCTTCGGCCTCCGCTTTTCATTGGCGCAAGACAAGCAGGTATGCGGGCAGTCCGCGATGCGCATTGTTTGTTGGGGCCGCATGGCGTTCGGCGTTTGACTATGGCCCTTGACAACTCTTGGGGGCGCTCGACATGCCAGCATCTTCATCCAGGTTCGCATCGGGCTGGCGAACCCTTGGCCTGGCCGTTGCGCTGCCGGCTTCCCTGGCCGTGTTCAGCCCGGCCAGCTTCGCCGCCGATGTGGTGATCATCACCGACAGCCGTCACCCGGTCAGGACCATGGGTGGCGAGCAGCTGATCGAGCTGGATGAAGCGCCCCGGATCGAAGCGGAGCTTTCTGCGGCGCTGCCCGCCGATCCCGGACAGGCAACAGCCATCGTGAAGCGCCGGCTGAGCCAGGGGGGCGCTGACCTCCAGCGTCGCATCGCCACCGAATACCAGGGCGTTGCCGACGCATGGAGCCTGGGCATCACCACCATTCCGGCTGTCGTGGTGGATCAGCGCTACGTGGTCTATGGCGAGCCTGACGTGGCCCGCGCCATCGCGCGCATCGAACAGCACCGGAGGGCCGAACCGTGATCCGCTCATTCGACCTTCTGCGCCGCATGCGGGCTGCCGTCACCTCCGTGCTGCTGCTCAGCGCCACGGGCAGCTACGCCCTGAACACGGCGACCATCGTGGGTTCAGTGGCTTCGCCCGATTGCCTGGAGTACCGGGTGGTGGGTATCTGCTACTGGCTCTACTGCACCTGGACCGGCTGCACGGTGCGCACGTCCGTCAAGGTCAGGCACTACATCCCCGATGCGGTGGTTTCGTCCTACTCGAACACCGGCGAGAACCCCTGGGTCGAAGTGCGCGCCATGAGCACGCCCAACCCTTCGGCCCAGGCCGGCGGGGACGGCACCACCAATGAAGATCACGAAAACAATCTCGCGAAGTTCAAGAACGCGGACGTCATCGGCCACCCCGGCGTCGAGGTGTTCAACCAGTTCGTCTCGTCCTCGGGCTATTTCTGCGAGGGCGCAGGCACGGCCTTCATGCCGTACCTGCTCAGTACGCTGGACACGCCGGCCTGGCGCTACAACGTACCGGAGATGGTGTACCCGGAGGCATTGATCCCGGGCATGCGCGAGGTCGGCACGCGCTCGACCCTGAACCTCTGGGGCAACGTCTATCCGCGCGGCGGCTTCCTGCACCAGACGGACGACCACAAGGCCGGTGCCGTGGTGGCCCAACGGGCCGGCGATGTGGTCACGCGCCGCGGGCAGATCCACGTCTATCAGCCGCTGCTCGCCAACTCCCGCGATGGCTACTGGCCGGCCGGCGCGCTGATGGAGGGCGATGCCTCGACCGGCAAGTGGCAGGAACTCACGCCCGTCCTGTCCTCGTCCTGCACGGTCTTCCCGCGCAACGGCTTCCTGACACAGGCCCAACAAGGCGACTACGCCTGGGCGTTGTGGCGGCCCTATGCGTGCTGCGAACGCCGGGGCCAGGTGTTCCTCGGCAGCGTCGATTTCTATTGAGGGTACGGCGATGAAGCGTCCTGAACTGATGAACCCATCCGCCAAGGTTCGCCGCCCGCTGCGCCCCACGGCGCTAGCCGGCGCGCTCGCCCTGGTCTGTGGCCTCGCGTGGGCGCAGGCCGGCTTCCAGACCAGCGGCCCCGTCATCGGCGATGAGGTCATGTACTCGATCGGCGGTGGCAGTGCGGTGTCCATGGGCCGCGCCGCTGGCATGCGTTCGATCGGGGTCGGCCTGGGTTGGAACAGCAACCTCATCTGCGGCGACATGAGCATCCAGACCACGCTGCGCAATCAGCTCAATGGGATCACGAATGGGTTCCAGCAGATCATGAGCAACGTGATCCAGAGCGCGACCAGTGCCGTGGCATCGCTGCCGGCGCTGATCATCCAGCGTGCCGATCCGGGGCTGTACAACCTGCTGACCAATGGTGTGCTGCAGGCGAGGCTGGATTTCGACCGCTCCAAGCTGACGTGTCGCGCGATGGCCGAGAAGATGGCCGAGACGGCGGGCGGCCAGCTCGGATGGAGCCAGATGGCGGAAGGCATGGCGCTGCGCGATGCGGTGTCGAGCACGGATGCCGTATCGGCGATCGAGCAGGCCGAGACGCGCCGCGGCAACGACGGCGTGCCCTGGGTGGGCGGCAGCAATGCCGGCGGCGCGGGCCAGTCGGCCATCCGGGTGGTCGGTGACGTGACGCGGGCGGGCTACAACCTGGTCAACGGGCGCAGCGTGACTGACACGTCCTCCATCGCGCCCGCCAGTTGCGCGAGCCTGTCCTGCCAGACCTGGACGTCGCCGCAGCAGGCGACCGAATGGGCGACGCGGGTTCTCGGGGAACAGGTACAGCGCACGTGTGATTCCTGCACCAAGACCGAGACCGTGCCTGGCGTCGGGCTGACGCCGCTGATCCAGGAGGAGTACGAGACCAAGCTGGAGGCCTTGCAGGAACTGGTCTCTGGGACGCGCAACACGACGTTCGAGAACCTGCATGCAGCCGGCAGCACCTCGCTGCCCATTACACGCGGCGTCATCGAGGCGCTGCGCGACGAGCCAGACCAAGACCTGCTGGCGCGACGTCTCGCGTCCGAGGTCGCGTTGTCGTCCGTGCTGGAGAAGGCATTGCTGCTCCAGCGGACCCTGCTGACCGGCAAGAAGGAACCCAACGTGGCGGCCAACCAGTTGGCGGTCGAGGCCGTGAACCACGAGAGCGACACGCTCGATCAGGAGATCCGCAACCTCAAGACCGAACTTGAACTGCGGCGCGAACTGGCGAACAACTCGCCCATGGCCATCATCCAGCGCCACGGGACGCGCGCGGCCGGCTCGCGCGGCATCTACGAAGGCGACCCGGTGCCCGACCGCCTCGATCGGTTGCAGCGGGGCAACCCGGGAGGCACGCCATGAACGCGGCCTGGCTGCGCCCGCGCTGGCTTTTCAGCCGGCGCGCGGCAAAGGCGCTGCTCCTGGCGGTGGTCATCATCGCCGCGGCCGTGGGCGCCAATCTCGTCGGCATCTACCTCGTCGGCAGCGTTGCCGGCTGGGAGCGGTGGCTGGCTGCCAGCGCGGGCTACTTCCTGGTGTGGCGGCTGTGCCTGTACGGCGCGACGGTCTATGGCTGGGTCTGGATGCGCCGCCGGCTGCTGGCCCGCGAGGAAGACGCGCAAGCGCGGCGACGCCTGGTGCGCAGCGAGATCGCCGGCGTCGTCGCCATCGTGGCGCTGGAAGCCAGCCTGCTGATGCAGAGCTGAAGAGGGAGCCGCGCCATGACGCTTTTTACGACCGACTACCTGGAGTACTACCTGACGCTGGTGTCCTGGATCGTCAACAACGGCATCTGGGCGGTGCTGGTGTCGAGCGGAGTATTCGCGCTGCCGTTCGTCGCCATCATCGTGCAGGAGTGGTTGAAGGCCCGTGCGGAAGGTGCCGACGAAGGCAACAAGGGCGTGCTCTCGGCTGCGCGCATCGAGAACCGGGTCTTCGTCGCCATCGTGGTGGTGATGTTCGCTGGCATCCCGTTCATCGACGTGGACCTCAACACCATCCAGTACGACAGCTCGCGCTCGGCCCAGTGCCAGGTCAGCGTGCCGCAGCCCACGGATACCGGCTGGTCGCAGTCCTTCAGCACCATCAACAACCAGTCGGCGAAGGTGCCGGTCTGGTGGGCTTTCATGCACGCGCTCTCGCGCGCCGTCACGAGCGCCTCGGTGGCGGCGATCCCATGCGGCACGGACCTGCGGCAGATGCGCATGGAGATCGACGCGACCCGCATTGACGACCCGGTACTGGCTCAGGAAGTAGCGGATTTCTCGCGGGATTGCTATGGGCCTGCGCGGGCCAAATTGTTCATGCAGCGCCCTCAGCTTGATGAGCAGCAGATGCACGACGTGACCTGGATAGGGTCGAGGTTTTTCACGGACACGGGCGGCTACTACGACACCTACCGCTCAAGCACGCCGCGCGACGACTGGCCCTACGACAGCACCCGCGATGCGGGGCTTGCACAGGTGGGCAGCGGTGGCGGCTACCCGACCTGCAGGCAGTGGTGGGCCGATGGCGGCAATGGCCTGCGGGCACGCCTGCTGGGACAGGTGGACCCGAACCTGTTGAATCGCCTGGCAGGCTGGGCCGGGTTCCTGAGCAGGGCCGAGGTGGACGACTCGGTGATCCGCGCCATCGCGTCACCGCGGCAACAGAAATTGAACCAGGGTAGCGTCTATACGGACTATGGCGGCCAGATCGACAAGACCTTGCCGAACATCGTGACGCGGGCCACGGGAGACGTTGGGATGGCCGTCGGCGCGATTGCCGCGTTTCCCGCCATGGACGTCGTGAGACAGTCTCTGCCCATGGTCCTCGCCTTGCTCAAGATGGCGCTGGTCATCTGCATCCCGCTTGTGCTGGTCGTAGGCACCTACGATCTGAAGACGGTCGTTACCGTCAGCGTCGTGCAGTTCGCGCTCTTCTTCACGGACTTCTGGTTTCAGCTTGCGCGCTGGATCGATTCGACGATCCTGGATGCGCTCTATGGCTGGGGGTTCGGCTGGAATCGGCCGCACACCAACTTCGACCCGCTGGTGGGGCTGAACAACGCCTTCGGAGACATGCTCCTGATGTTTGTCACGGGCACGATGTTCATCGTACTGCCTACGTTCTGGATCATGGCCTTGGCTTGGGCGGGCGTTCGTGCCGGCAACGTGTTGCAAGGCCTCGCAGGAGCCACCGGAGATGCCAAGGCTGCTGGCGGAAGGGGAGGAAGCATTGCGATCAATGCAGTGTCGAAGAAGTGATCGCTGCTAGTCGTCCTCGACATGAGGATCAATGCGGAAACCGTCGTAGGTGTATAGGCCGAATCCTGCTGGTCCGTTTCGCCACTCTGGCTCGGGCAACTCCTCGCCCAAGTCGGTGTTGCGGGCCATCCAGGCAACCACCATGACGCACACCATCACCAGGGCCAGCCAGAAGGTGGTGTACAGCAGCACCCCGAGCGCAGCCAGCTTAACCATCCACACGAGCGCGGTGGCTCCAGCCGTCGGCATGCCCTTGGAAACCAACCAGTTCGACGCCCGCCGTTCACAGCGCGCGTAGGCACGCCATCCGCGGCCAAAGGCGCGGCCGAGGCGTTCTGCGGTGCTGGTGCGAGTCGTGGTGTTCATGGTCGTCTCCTACTGCTGAGGGATGCCTATTTCAGTTTGGTCCATTTCATTCTGTTTAGGGCTTCAATGTGTTCTCTTGCTGCTTCAGGACGCTTCGTCATCCGGTTCCAACGGGCCAGGGTCGGGCTCCACGCCGATGCGGTATGTAGCAACGAAACGCGGCCAGTCCACATGGTCAACGAGATCGATGTCCTCGATGACACTGACCTTCGCGCTGGCACGCTCGAACAGCGCGATGCTCTTGGCGGGATAGTTGTTGCGCGACGGATAGAGCACCCCGTCGAACAGCACCTGGCCGTCATCTCCAAGCATCGCATGCACCTGGGCCGACACCTGCTGCGTGTGCGTGTAGTCGCGGCTGGCCAACTGCTCCAGGTTCAGGCCGAAGTAGCCCGCCATGACGCCCGGCGCCGTGAGGTCGGCCAGAAGCACGTCGTCCATCACGCCCACTGCGCGCACCATCCGGCTCTGGACTTCTTTCAGCGCGATCGAGCGCTTCGTGTCCGCAAGCCACTGGTGCTTATGAAACACCGACTCCATCAGCGCCGTGGGCAGGTCGCGCCCCAGGTAGAGCACCCCGTAGGCCTGGGCCGGGTCATCGTAGCGATTGGTGCTGCTGCGGCCATAGTACAGCGGGCTGCCCCGATAGACGACGCGGCTCACATGCTGGAGCAGCTCACCGGCATCGATCAGGAACGAAGGCAGCTCGTGGCTCATGGCGATCTCGCTTCAATGCACCTGAACGCCCAGCACGTTGAACACGGCCTCGGCCACGTCGTCGATCGTGCCATGCGTCACCGCATCCACTGGCGAGCGGCCGCCCAAGCCTTCGAGCGGTTCGGACAGTGCGCGGTAGATCGTCCAAGGGTCGATGCCCTCGACCTCCTGAAGCACGGTTTGGGTCAACTGCTGCTTCACCGGGTCGAGCTGCCAGTCGGGCAGTTTCTGGCCTCGCGGCCCCACGTTCAGCGCCAGCAGCCGACGGGCGAGGATGTCCTTGTAGATCTGCTGGCGCGACTTGTCCGCCAGCTTGGCGTACTCCGCGGGCGGCAGGTTGTGCGGCTGGTTGAAGGTTTCCAGCAGCACGGCGCGGCCTCGCTGGACGTCGGTTTCAGTCGGCGCCCAGCGCGTCTCAGCGCGCAGCGCAGCCGTCTTACGCTTCAAGGCGTGCTCCACCGTTTCACCTTCGAGGTTGGCTGGCAGCTTTACCGCCTCCACGCGCTCGTGAATGAACGCCTGCAACTCGGCCGCGAAAGCCGGCGCATCCCGGATTTCGACGGTATCCGCGAAGCGGCGCACATCCTCCACGGTGACACGCGGCAGACGGTCGGCAATGAATTCAATGGCGGTGGGCATGGTCATCTCCCAGGTAGGTTTGAGACAGGACTTACTCTAGTCGCCTTTGTCGCATTTGTCAACTTTGACGCCTAGAGAGCAACCTACCTGGCGAAAACAGCGTCTCCGCAGCATAGGCCGAGGCCAGCGGCTGGTCGCCGCGCAATCCATTCGTGCGGGTTCCACATTGACGCTGGAACCGCAACCCAGGCCCCGCTATACCGAAACGGTTAAAGGCCAAAGGGCCGAAACGGCAAGGGAATGGGGTGCAAGGGGAAAGGCCCTACCTCGAAAAGGCAAAAAGGCCTCCCGGTCGGCCCGCCACAGGACACCCGCATGCTCTCCCTGTTCCAGCGAAAACGGCCCCCGGTCGCCGGCGCGCCACCGCCAGCACCCGCCACCGTCCTCCCGAAAGGGTTGATGCGGCCCGAGTCGGCCGCATCGCTGCTGGCCACCCCGCGCCGGCAGAAGCTGCTGGAGCACATTTGGCAGCGCACCTCGCTGTCGCGCAGGCAATTCGCCACGCTGTACCGAGCGCCCCTGGAACGCTACGCCGAGCTGGTCCAGGCCTTCCCGGCCTCCGAGGCGCATCACCATGCCTATCTGGGCGGCATGCTCGACCACGGCCTCGAAATCGTCGCCTACAGTCTGAAACTGCGGCAGTCCCATCTGCTGCCCATCGGCGCCAGCCCCGAAGACCAAGCGGCACAGTCCGAAGCCTGGACCGCCGCCGTCGCCTACGCCGCGCTGCTGCACGACATCGGCAAGATCGCCGTCGATCTGCACGTCGAGCTGGCCGACGGCAGCATCTGGCACCCTTGGCACGGCCCGCTGCGCCAGCCATACCGATTCCGCTACCGCGACGATCGCGAGTACCGCCTGCACAGCGCCGCGACAGGTTTGCTCTACCACCAACTGCTCGACCGTGAGGCCCTGGACTGGCTCAGCGGCTATCCGTCCCTGTGGGCACCACTGCTCTACGTCCTGGCCGGGCAGTACGAGCACGCCGGCGTACTGGGCGAACTTGTCGTGCAGGCAGACCGGGCCTCGGTGGCCCAGGAGCTGGGCGGCGATCCGGCCCGCGCCATGGCTGCGCCCAAGCACGCGCTGCAGCGCAAGCTGCTCGACGGGTTGCGCTACCTGCTCAAGGAACAGTTGAAACTGAACCAGCCGGAAGCCTCCGATGGCTGGCTCACCGACGATGCCCTGTGGCTGGTGAGCAAAACGGTCTCGGACAAACTGCGTGCGCACCTGCTGTCCCAAGGCGTCGATGGCATCCCTGCGAACAACACCGCGGTGTTCAACGTCCTCCAGGATCACGGCATGTTGCAGCCGGCGCCCGACGGCAAGGCTATTTGGCGCGCGACCATAACCAGTTCCACCGGCTGGTCCCACTCGTTCACCCTGTTGCGCCTCGCTCCTGCGCTGATCTGGGAATCTGGCGAGCGACCGACGCCTTTTGCAGGCACGGTAGCGATCGACGCGGCAGTCGCCGAAAACGACGCCGAGGCGCCGAAAATGCCGCCTGCGGCCATGGCGAAGGCAGCCCCGAACGGTCAGAAACTTCCATCTTGGGAAGGCAGTAGTACCGTCACCGCCTCACCGCCTAAGGCCCAGCCCGTGTCCGATGTCATGGAGGACATGCTGGCAATGGTGAGCACGAGCGGCTCGCCTGGTGCCGAGCAGGATGTGGAGCCGGTTGCACAGAGAAGCTACCCCGCAGACCCCAGCACTCCTATGCCAGCGACTGCCGCAGTGCTTCCTTCGCCACCACCATCTACTGCTAAACCACCCCTAACAGCAGCGCCCCCGTCAGGCGAACATTTCATGATGTGGCTGAAACAGGGAATTGCTTCGCGCCGGCTCATCATCAACGACGCAAAAGCGCTCGTGCATTCCGTGAATGACACGGCCTACTTGGTCAGCCCAGGTGTGTTCCAGCGCTACGTCCAGGAGCACCCTCATGTCGGCACGCTGGCACGGCAGGACAAGATGCCGGATTGGCAGTGGGTGCAGAAGCGCTTTGAGAAACTGGGGTTGCATCGAAAGCACGACAGCGGCTTGAACATCTGGATCTGTGAAGTCACCGGGCCGCGCAAGTCCCGGAAGCTGCATGGGTATTTGCTGATCGATGCGAATTGGTTGTTCGATGCAGTACCACCCAACAATCCTTATCTCAGAGTTACGCAAGAGATTTGAGCATGGAGTCCTACGTGGCGGTGAGATACGGTAGAGTTCGCCTTGGTAGGTTAGCGGCTAGCCAAGGTGTCCAGCACAAAGTCAGCGCGTTGCGCCACTCTGATCTTGGGCAACCGCGATACCGCATAGCCCAGCGCTGGATAGGTGCGCTGAAGCCGCTCGAATTCAGCCCGCGCTTCATCCATGCTGTGACGGCGTTCTTCGTCCTGCACATAGATTTCAGGCCACGGCGGGGCCAGAAAGATGCGCGAGTGGTAGCGATGCGACTGGGCAATCGTGTCCAGAATAGTAGTGCCGTCCAGTGCCTGGGGTGCTGCCGCCGCGTCGATCAGGCCACGGTCGAAGAACACCCATTGCGTATTGCTGCGTGGCGCATTGGCATGGTTGTCTAGCGCAAGGTCGATGGCCCCGCGCAGGAAGGCCGTCATGTCGAGCCACGGCAGGGCCTGGCCGCCCGTGCGTGTTTGTTCCTGAACGATACGCCGTCCAGGCTCCTCAATTACGGCATCCCTGGATTTCCATTCAACCCCCACAAACGAGAACGACGATCAACTATCTCCTGAAAGGCCATCAGCATCCATCAAGGCCAGCATGCCAACAATGAGTGCGTGCATGCCCTGTTGAGTTCGGCCTCCATCTCGGCTTCCTCCGTCGCACGGTCTGCATCCACGACGGGTTCCCGTTCGGCGACCGAGTACACCGTGTCGGCCACGGCAAGGCAGTGGAACGCCACGGTGGTCAACAGCCAGCGCGCATGCTCCATCGATATGCCGTAGGCCTGAGCGATGTGGCGTTGGTGGCCGACGATCTTGTCGAGCATGGGCTGGGTCGCCGCCAGACGGCGGATCACGTTGGGTACGCCTTGCCGTCGCCAAGATGCTTGGGCTTGAGCATCGGCGTCTCGTGGGCGTGCAGCACCACGTGGCGACGCAGTTCGTCATCCAGCGCCTTTACCATCGGCTGCAGTTGCGCGCCGCACGCACCGACCCACTGTGCCAGCGTCGAGCGGGCAACAGTAAGTCTGATGCTCTTTGCGCATTCAGATGAATGCATTACGCCCATACGAAATCCGAAATCAGCTCGGCCGCGCACAGCAGATGGCAGTTGTCTATGGCTGTAAATGCGCTTCCCGCAGAGCCATGTCCTCTCTCAGAATACGCTGGATCTCCAGTATCGCGGCCGCGCTCTGTTGCACGCTGTGCCCCGAAATAATGACTTTCTCGGACTGTGCGCCGGGAAGATGTGCGCTGCGATAAGGCACAAGACCGTCATCGGAATCATCGAGGGCCACTTCGGAATTGGCTTGGGCCACGATCGAGTGATAGCGCACCTGGGATGAGATGGGAAAGCCCGCCGCCGTACGCACGAACGGATCGTTTTCGTCGAGATTGTTCACGCTATTGGGAATGGTTGCCAGGCTTTCACGGCTGCTGGCGGCCGCATTGGGTGTCAGTGTATGGGCGAGTTCTTCGAGCACCGTAATGGGAAAGCGGATAAATCCCGCCATCCAGCGCCCCAGGCGTCCACCCGCGACCGATGTGCCCCGATGAGGCGCCGCGATGAAGATGGCACTGCTGACATTCGGGAAGGGCTCGAAGCGCAACATGGGATCAATGCGCCTGATCTGCTGCGGCGTCAACCGACTGTGATCCGCAGCCAATTGCACCAGCGATTGATCGGTTGACGACACCATCAACCGCGCGATGACCCCGCCCATGCTATGCCCCACCAGCACGAGGTCGGACGACGCCGGCGCTTGGCCGGATGGGTCGAAATGCGTCAGCGTATCCCCGAGCGCCCTGCGAATCATGGCGTGGTTCAACGCGACTGGCATGTTGGTCGGGTAGTAGACCTGCCAGATCTGGTAATGCTGGCGCAGGGCCTCATCGCCCAGGATTTCGTTGGCGAGTTCCACCCAGGCTTCAGGGCTGCTGGCCAGTCCGTGCAGCATGACGATGATCCGCCTGTTCGGATCGTAGGGCTGCATCAAGTAGACGTGCGGGCGGTCGATGCCACCCTCGCGCCCGAGCAGGCTGCGCAGCGACTGGCGGTTGAAATTGGCACGGGCCAGCCATACGCCATAGCCGGCCGTGAAATTGGCCGCCAGCGGCACACGTTGGCCGCGCAGCATAATGGCCGATTCCACATAGGGGTCATGCACCGTCAGACGGGCTGTACGAGCATGCAGCACGCTGTCCAAGTTGTCTCCGTCGGGATGCAGCAGAACCGTCATGGACGGCGCGGGCATCTCGCTCCAGGGCAGCGGTTGCTGATCATGTTTTGCCGCTGGGCGACCACCCCGAGTTGGGGCGGCGCTCAGGGACTCGTCCGGAATGACCGCCACAAGCTCGGCGCCAAAGCCGTCGCGCCGGTAGAGGCTACGCAATCCACGGAAAGACAGGGACGAGGCTGGCAGGAGTTCGGCTGGCACCGCCGTACTGCCCGGTAAGCGCGCGCCGCGCATATCCAGCTTCAGTTCCCAGCCTGCAATGTTCCAACTGGTCTGGTCGGACAACTGCGTCGGCATTTGTTGCCGAACTTCGAACATGCCGGTGGCCGCATGCTCGACGGCATAGTTATACCAATCCCGCACTTGGGTCTGGCGATCCTCGAAGGCCCGCTCTCCCGGAGTATGGTCACCAAGGAACAGATAAGCATAGGCATAGCGAATCGTCTCAAGCCAGGCGGCTTGCTGCGCTGAACCGGGCTTCATGGCCTGAGCCTGCGCCAGCCATAGTTCGGACAGTGCAGCCAGGCGTCTATCCGTGGCAACCCCCGTCACGGTAGCCAAGGCCTCCGCGCACTCCGAGGAGATCGGCTTTGCGCATGCCTGCTCATCCAATGCCGCCACCCTGATGGTCTGGACAGTCGCATCGCTGAGCTTGCCACGTGTCAGGATGTCGCCGCGCTTGAGTTCGATGGCCTCCCTGGTAGGTAGCGTATGAACTTCAACCACTGGGCCGAACTCGCGCAGGATCGAGCAGCCCCCCAGCAGCAGCGGAGCAAGAGCGGCGCATGTAATGAGAAGGCAGGCCTGCGGGAACCTCATGGATTCACCTCGTTGGCAGGGATGCCTGGCACGCCTTGTCGAATCGACATCGAGAAGTCATCCTCTGACACATCGGAAGCAAGGGCACGTTCGTTGATATGCCCCAGTGCCTGCAATTCATCGTAACGATAGCCAGGCGTCAATCCATGCATGTCGTAGACGTACCGCGCAAAATATCCAGACAGCAGCAGGCGATAGTCCATTGGCAATGCGGGCGCAATGACCCGGGCCAGCTCGAATACGATGGTCGTGCAGTTACTGGTTAACGTGTTGTAAAAGCGCGGTTTCTGCCGCAGTTCATTGGCCGCGTTCAGAAACTCCAGAAACAACGCGCGGGCACTCGCCTGATTCATCTGCAAGCGATAGAGATAAACATCTTCGCCTCGCGCGTTGCTGCGCGTACGCACAATGTCTCGCTCATCGGCGGCTACCAGGATCTGCTCGAACTGACGGAAGAATCCTCCTACCGCCGAGAAGGACTCATGGCGTTCCTTGCGAATTTCCAGCGAGAACACCACGCGATCACCGCCATCGAAGCCGAACGACACCAGGGTGTGGGCGATGTGCGGCCCCATCCAGTAGGAAAGCACCAAGTCGGCGCTGCGCAGACGATCCAGGTCGTATGTGCGGCTCTCCCACTGCGGGGTGTAGTCGGTTTCGCTGCGCCACTGGAAGTTGCGCACATTATTCAGGTGAACATGGTTGCCGTCGATCCTGGCCTCCAGCAACTGGGCGACATCGTCAGCCCATACACGCTGGTGTGACGGCTGCAGCGTCCCCCACCACATGAGCAGGGAGGCGGCTGCGATCACAAATGCGAATCCGGCGATGTTGCGATTGCGCCGCCCAAGCAAGCCCGCCCGCGACAAGACAACGGTCACACCCAACGTAGACCACATGGCAATGACGAACCATCGCACCACCGAAGGTCCCGGCATCTGATGCCACAGAGCCAGCGCACCCCACACAGTCAGCAGCAGTACCACAAAGCCGATCGCCAAGCCTGCAAGGGCGCGCAGGACTCTGTGCATCACTCCGCTCATTGAGGCTGCAAAAGCTCAAGCAACAGTTGCCGGTGCGCATCCCGTAACTGCACCAGCGAGATGGAAGGACTGCCCTTGGACAGCATCGAGGAACTCAGCCACAGCACTGCGGGCGCGAGCGCCAACGGGAAGAAGTGTTCGGTCAAGACGCCTGGGCGAATGACGCCTCGGCGTATGTTGCGGTGGATGATGGTCTGCGCCCGCTCTTTCAGCCCGAGCGCAACTTCGTTGTGCCAACGCTGCACCAGCTCTGGAGTTCGGGCGCTTTCGGCCAGAAGCAGCCGGTAGATCGACATCGTGGCAGGGGAGCTGAAGGTCGCGTACAGGCGATCCAGGTAGACATCTACCAGCTCTGGCAACGTCAGATCCTCATCCGGGAGCCAGCCCTGGAAATCACAAATCTGCTTCGTCGTACGTTCGAGCAAGGCGTGAAAAATTTCTTCCTTGCTTTTGAAGTGGGCATAGATGCCAGCCTTGGACAAGCCCGCGCATTCCGCCAGGCGCTCCATCGACACTGCGTTGTATGTCCGATCCGCGAATTCGACCAGGGCCGCGTCGAGTATTTCCTCTTTCCTGGCGGCAGAGGACAGGTAGGGGCGCTTGTTGTCTGGCGCGTCATCTTTATTGGGTGGCATTCAAAGGCTCTGTTCAAAGATCTGAGGGGTGTTCCCATGGGCCTGTCACCGGCTCTACCAAGAATCAGGGCCTTCCTTGAACCCAAGCCGGCAGCTCGAATTGACCTGCGTCAATGACCGACGAGCCCGCTGATTGCGGTTCTTGGATTGTAACGTATAATTGAAAGCAACCGTCCAGTCGTTTGTTTTCAGATTTCACAATGCAGATCAACACAGGGCGCGAGTGAACCCGGCACATCGGGTTACGACACAGGAAGAGCGCCCTATCAACCAGCCGGGGAACACGGGGATGCACATATCAACAAGGAGATGAAGTGGGCTTGACAGCACTTGCAAGCAAGAAAGTAGGGCCTGCGGACACCAGCCACGAACCCCGCATTGCGGGGGTGGCAGCCATTCCCTCCTCTGCGACCAGACCCTCTTCAGCCCGATACCTGTACGGAACGTGACCATGCTCCCAACTTCCCCGTTGTTTCCCGCGTTCAGATTGCGCGCTGCCTCGTTGGCCCTGAGCGCCGTCGTCTTGACCGGCTGCATGTCGCTCGCTCCGGCGCCAGACACCCCGCCATTGCCCGTGCCCGAAGCCTGGCCCGCGCATCTTGGATCAGGCACCGACGGCGCCCACGCGGGAGAGCTTGCCTGGCAGGCGTACTTCACCGACCCCCTGCTGCAACGCCTCATCGAGACTGCGCTGGAAAACAACCGCGACCTGCGCGTGGCCGCGCTGCGCGTCGAGGAAGCCAGCGCCACATTCCGCATTCAGCGCTCGGATCGTTTTCCTGCCATGGGCGTGGGCGCCCAAGGTGGACGCGCGCGGGTCCCTGGCGACCTGAACATGTCGGGCCGATCGCAGGTGGGCGGCGAGTACCGGGCCGAGGTGGGTTTGACCACCTGGGAACTGGATCTGTGGGGTCGGATCCGCAACCTGGAAGACGCCGCCCTGCAAACTTGGCTGGCTTCCGACGCGGCTCGCCAGGCCGTCCATTTGGCGCTGATCGCCCAGGTGGCAGACGGCTATCTTGGCCTGCGCGAGATCGACGAACGCGTGGCGATCGCACGGCAAACCGTGACCACCCGCGAGGAGTCCTATCGCATTTTCCGGCGCCGCGTCGAAGTCGGCTCGACCTCGAAGCTGGATCTCACACAGGTCCAGACCCTGCTGAACCAAGCTCAGGCGCTGCTGACGCAGCTTGAGCAGGCTCGCACCACGCAACTGCACGCCCTGGCACTGCTGGTAGGCGCTGATCCCGGCCCGCTGCCCGCCAAGGCACCCTTCGATGAAACGACGGTTCTGGCTGAGCTGCGGGCCGGTCTGCCTTCGGAGCTGCTGGTCAGTCGCCCGGACATCATTTCCGCCGAACACCAATTGCGTGCCAGCAATGCCCACATCGGCGCGGCCCGCGCGGCGTTTTTGCCGCGCATTGCGCTGACCGGCAGCTTCGGCACGGCCAGCTCCGACTTGAATGGCTTGTTCGATTCCGGCAGTCGTGCCTGGACCTTCATGCCCACCCTGTCGCTGCCCATCTTCGATGGCGGGCGCCGCCGCGCCAATCTGGAGCTGAGCGAAGTGCGCCGCGACATCGCCGTCGCCGGATACGAAAAAACCATTCAAACGGCCTTCCGCGAGGTGGCCGATGCGCTGAGCGCAAAGCACTGGCTGGCTGAGCAGTTGACGATCCAGAGAGCCAACCTGGAAGCGCAAAGCGAACGCGCACGCCTGGCCAAGTTGCGCTACGACAACGGCTCGGCCGCCTTCTTGGAAGTGCTGGATGCCCAACGCGATCTGCTGGGAGCCCAGCAACAACTGGTACAGGCGCGCCGCGCGCTGCTGTCCAGCCAGGTGGCGCTGTATGCCGCGCTCGGCGGCGGCACCCTCGCCGCAGCCGGCGAGGCACAGGGTGCGGCCTCGACTCCCGCTTCCACCCCATCAACCCGTTAAGGCACGCCGAACCCATGACTGTCTCCCCCTCTCTCAAGAAAAAACTCCTGGTCGCTTTCGCTGCAGCGGTTGTTGCCGCGCTGGCCTGGTGGAGCTGGACGAGGTTTACCGACAGCGGCCCGGGCGAAGGATTCGTCAACGGCAATGGCCGCATCGAAGCCACCGAGATCGACGTGGCCACCAAACTTCCCGGCCGCATCGAAGACATCCTGGTGCGTGAAGGCGATTTCGTCACAGCCGGCCAGCCACTGGCCAAGATGCGGCTGGAAACGCTGGAAGCGCAGCGCGACGAGGCCCTGGCCATGCGTCAGCAGGCTGAGCATTCGGTGACCGCGGCGCAGGCACAGGTGGCGCTGCGTGAAGCCGACGTGACTGCCGCCTTGGCTCTGGTTGGTCAGCGCGAGTCCGAACTGGACGCCGCGCAACGGCGCCTGACACGCTCCAGCACGCTGTCGAGTGAGGGAGCCGCCTCGATCCAGGAACTGGACGATGACCGGGCGCGCGTACGGGGCGCCCAAGCGACCCTCGCGGCCAGCAAGGCACAGGCCGCCGCTGCCCGCGCCGCGGTCGAAGCCGCCAGGGCGCAGTTTGTCGGCGCGCAGTCCAGCGTGTCCGCCGCTACGGCCAGTATCAGCCGCATCGAAGCCGACATCCGCGACAGCGAACTGCGGTCTCCGCGCGACGGACGGGTTCAGGTGCGTGTCGCGCAACCCGGCGAGGTGCTTGGAGCGGGCGGACGTGTCTTGAACCTCCTTGATCTGTCGGACGTGTACATCACCTTCTTCCTGCCCGAAACCGTGGCCGGCCGCGTTGCGCTGGGCTCGGAGGTTCGCATCATTCTGGATGCCGCGCCCGAGTATGTGATTCCAGCCACCGTTTCCTTCGTCGCCAGCGCAGCGCAGTTCACCCCCAAGACGGTGGAAACCGCCAGCGAGCGACAAAAGCTGATGTTTCGCGTGCGCGCGCAGATTTCGCAGGAGCTGCTGCGTGAGCACCTGAACCAGGTCAAGACCGGTCTGCCCGGCGTAGCCTGGGTCAAGCTCGACGCCAAGGCCGAGTGGCCTCAGAACCTCTCCGTTCGTGTGCCGGAGTAAGATATGAGCCACAGCGCGCAGCTCGCGACCGTTGCAAGTGTCCGCCAGGTAAGACTGCGCTACCGCGACGTCATTGCCTTGGATGGCATTGACCTGGACATCCCCGCTGGACGGATGGTCGGTCTGATCGGCCCCGACGGCGTGGGCAAATCCAGTCTGCTCTCATTGCTGGCGGGTGTGCGCATCATCCAGGAGGGCACGGTCGAGGTGCTGGGTGGCGACATGGCCAGCAAGGCCCATCGCAAGCAGGTATGCCCGCGCATCGCCTACATGCCGCAGGGACTGGGCAAAAACCTGTATCCGACGCTCTCGGTCGAGGAGAATCTGCAATTCTTCGCGCGCCTGTTCGGTCATGGCGCCGCAGAGCGCCGCCAGCGGATCGACGAACTGACTCAGGCCACTGGCCTGTTCAAATTCCTGGAGCGCCCGGCAGGCAAGCTGTCCGGGGGCATGAAGCAAAAACTCGGCCTGTGCTGCGCGCTGATTCATGACCCGGATTTTCTGATTCTCGATGAGCCGACGACTGGCGTGGACCCGCTGGCGCGCGCGCAGTTCTGGGATCTGATTGACCGTATCCGCGCCGATCGCCCCGGCATGAGCGTGATTGTGGCCACGGCCTACATGGATGAGGCCCAGCGCTTCGACTGGCTGGCCGCCATCGACGACGGCAAGGTCCTCGCCACCGGTACGCCGAAGGAATTGCTGGAGACAACAAACAGCCCGAACCTGGAAGAGGCATTCATCCGCCTGCTCCCGGAAGAGAAAAAGCGCGGACACCAAGCGGTTGTCATTCCGCCTCTGCCTGAGGACGGCGCGGACGATATCGCCATCGAAGCCGAGGGGCTGACCATGCGCTTTGGCGACTTCGTTGCTGTCGACAGTGTCTCCTTCCGTATCCGGCGCGGTGAGATCTTCGGCTTCCTCGGTTCCAACGGGTGCGGCAAGTCCACGACGATGAAGATGCTCACCGGCCTGCTGCCGGCGAGCGAGGGCCGGGCCTGGCTGTTCGGCCACGAAGTGAACCCGCATGATCTGGGCACCCGCCGCCGCGTCGGCTACATGTCCCAAGCGTTCTCGCTCTACAGCGAAATCACGGTACGCCAGAACCTGGAGTTGCACGCCAAGCTGTTCAGCGTGCCCCCGAAGGACATTCCGGGCCGCGTCGAAGAGATGGTGGAGCGCTTCGGCCTGGTGGACGTCATCGACAGTCTGCCGGCCAGTCTGCCTCTGGGCATACGCCAGCGCCTGTCGCTGGCCGTTGCCATGGTGCACAAGCCAGAGTTGCTGATTCTGGACGAACCGACCTCCGGCGTCGATCCGGTGGCACGCGACGCGTTCTGGCGGCTGCTCATCGAGCTGTCGCGGCGCGACCGGGTGACGGTCTTCATTTCCACCCACTTCATGAACGAGGCCGAACGCTGCGACCGCATGTCGATGATGCATGCGGGCAAGGTGCTCGACAGCGACGTGCCCGCCAGACTGGTTGAGAAGCGTGGTGCCAAAACCCTGGAAGAGGCCTTCATCGGCTACCTCGTCGAAGCGGAGGGCGGCACGGCCGCCCCGGCCAGCCAGCCTCCGGCTGCCGACCAGGCGGATCAGCCACCCGCGGTGCCCGCCGAACACGGCGGCGGTCACTCCGCTGGCGGTTTCAGTCTGCAGCGCATGTTCAGCTATCTATGGCGCGAAACGCTGGAACTGCAGCGCGACCCGGTGCGCGCCACGCTGGCGCTGGGCGGTTCGCTGCTGCTGATGTTCGTGATCGGCTTCGGCATCACCATGGACGTCGAGGACCTGAGCTATGCGGTGCTCGATCGCGACCAGACCACGCTTAGCCAGAACTACACGCTGAACTTGGCCGGATCGCGCTACTTCACCGAGCACGCGCCGATCATCGACTACGAGGACCTTGATCGACGCATGCGCAACGGCGAACTGTCGCTGGCCATCGAAATCCCCGCTGGCTTTGCCCGCGACGTGTTGCGGGGCCAGAACGTGCAGATCGGCGCCTGGCTCGACGGCGCCATGCCGCAGCGCGCGGAAACCGTCCAGGGCTACGTTCAGGGCATGCACCAGCACTGGCTGCAGATACAGGCCAGCGAGCGCGGCGGCGCCAGCATGGCTGGCAACACCAACGTCGAGACGCGCTTTCGCTACAACCCCGATGTCAAGAGCCTGCCGGCCATGGTGCCTGCGGTGATCCCTCTGCTGCTGCTCATGCTGCCGGCCATGCTGACCGCGCTGGCGGTGGTGCGCGAGAAAGAGACGGGATCGATCACCAATCTCTACGTGACGCCGGTCACGCGCATCGAGTTCCTGCTTGGCAAGCAGTTGCCCTATGTCGGCCTGGCCATGGTGAACTTCCTGCTGATGAGCCTGCTCGCAGTGACCATCTTCGGTGTGCCGGTCAAGGGCAGCTTCTTCACCCTGGCGCTGGCCGCGCTGATCTTCTCCTTCGCCGCGACAGGCATGGGGCTGCTGGCCTCGGCCGTTACACGCAGCCAGATCGCGGCCATGTTCTTCGCCATGATCGGCACCCTCATACCGGCCACCCAGTTCGCCGGCCTGATCGATCCCGTGTCCTCGCTCGAAGGCTCCAGCAAGTTCATCGGCGAGATCTACCCCGCCACGCACATGATTTCCATCAGCCGTGGCGTATTCAGCAAAGCGCTTGGCCTGGCCGACCTGACAGGGCCGCTGTGGTCGATGCTCATTTCGGTTCCGGTCATTCTCGGCGTGGCTGTTTTGCTACTCAAGAAGCAGGAGCGTTGAGATGCGCAGAAGAAACCTGGCCAACATCTACGACCTTGGTGTCAAGGAGCTGTGGAGTCTTTGGCGCGATCCGATGATGCTTGTGCTCATCGTCTACGTGTTCACCGCGTCGGTCTACACCAAGGCCACGTCCATGCCGGAGACGCTGCACAACGCGCCCATCGCCATCGTCGACGAGGATAATTCGGCGCTGTCCCAGCGGGTTGCCTCGGCCTTCTACCCCCCGCAGTTCACGCCACCGGCCATGATCGACTATGGGGACGTGGACCCGGGCATGGACGCGGGGCTGTACACCTTCGCTCTGGTCATTCCGCCCAACTTCCAGCGCGACGTGCTGGCGGGGCGATCGCCTGCCGTGCAGCTCAATGTCGACGCCACCCGCATGAGCCAGGCCTTCACCGGCAGTGGCCATGTTCAACAAATTTTCACCGGTGAAGTCAACGAGTTCGTCAAGCGTTATCGCAGCACCACCGCGCCACCCGTGGATCTGGCCTTGCGCGCGCGCTTCAACCCCGCCCTCGACAAGGCCTGGTTCGGCTCGGTGGTGCAGATCATCAACCACATCACACTGCTGTCCATCATCCTGACCGGCGCAGCGCTGATCCGCGAGCGCGAGCACGGCACCATCGAGCACCTGCTGGTGATGCCGGTCACGCCCGCGCAGATCATGCTTTCCAAGGTCTGGTCGATGGCTCTGGTCGTGCTGATCGCCTCCTTCCTGTCCCTCAACCTCATGGTGCGCGGCGTCCTGGGCGTGCCCATCGAGGGCTCCCTTGCGCTGTTTTTCGCCGGCGCGGCGCTGAGTCTCTTCGCCACCACGTCGATGGGCATCTTCATCGCCACGCTGGCGCGCAACATGCCGCAGTTCGGCATGTTGATGATGCTCACCATCATGCCGCTGCAGATGCTCTCGGGTGGCACCACGCCGCGCGAAAGCATGCCCGAGATCGTGCAGAACATCATGCTGATCGCGCCCACCACCCATTTCGTGGAATTGAGCCAGGCCATTCTCTACCGGGGTGCGGGCCTGGAGACGGTGTGGCAGCCCTTTCTGGCGCTGGCCTTGATCGGCACGGTGCTGTTTTCCCTGTCGTTGGCGCGTTTTCGCAAAACCATCGGCCAGATGGCCTGATCGGTTCACCGCCCACTTGGGCATTTCAACCAGTAAGGAGCTTGACCATGAGCAACGAAACTATCCCCCTGAACCTGTTCAAGGCGAACGTGGAACTGCAGTTACGCCTACAGCGCTTGATGCAGGAAAACGGCCAGCAATGGCTGGAGAACGCCACGCGCGCGGGCAGCGAGAGCATTGCCGAGTCCGGCGCCGAAATCGAAAGCCTGCTCAAGGCCCAGAATTGGCAGGAACTGGCCACGCTGCCCGCACAAGCCTTCTGGCGTCAGTTCCAGTACCACGTGGGCGGCGCGCAGGCGCTGACACAAGTCGCGATCAAAAACCAGACAACCTTCACCCAAGGCCTGCAAATAGCTATTCAAGACTGGCAGAAATCGGTTACGCAGGCCGTAGGCCAGGGCGATGCGGTACTCCCGTTCCAGGATATCTTCAAACAGTGGGGAGCCGTGTGGGCCTCGGCGCAGGATAAGGAGGCACCGGGCAAGACCGGTGGCCGCAATGCCGGCTGAACAACGTACCGCCCTGGTCACGGGCGGCACTGGCGGCCTGGGCGAAGCCATCGCCCGGGCCTTGCACGATGTTGGCCATACCGTGCTCGTCGTCCACTCGCCAGGCAATGCCAGCATCGGCGCGTGGTTGGAAGCCCAGACGGACGAAGGCTACAACTTCATCGCCTACGGCGCGGATGTGGCCGACCATGCCTCCTGCCAGGAGTTGGCCGGCCTCATTCAAGCAGACGGTTACCACATCGACATTCTGGTCAACAACGCGGGCATCACGCGCGATGCTACGTTCCGCAAGCTGAGCTACGCCGATTGGGATGCGGTCCTGCGCGTCAATCTCGACTCCGTTTTCAACGTCACCCGGCCATTCATCGACGGCATGCTCGAACGCGGCTGGGGCAGGATCGTCAACATCGCCTCCATCAACGGCTCCAAGGGGCAGTTCGGCCAGACCAACTACTCCGCCGCAAAGGCCGGCATGCATGGCTTCACTAAAGCCCTTGCGCAGGAGGTGGCGCGCAAGGGCGTGACGGTCAACACCGTCTCGCCGGGGTATCTGGATACGAAGATGGTGACGAGCATGTCGGAAGAAGTGGTCAAGCAAGTGATTGCCGGTATTCCCGTGGGTCGTCTGGGACGGCCTGAGGAAATCGCTGCACTGGTTGCATTCATCGTCAGTGAATCTGCGGGGTTCATGACCGGCAGCAATGTATCGATGAACGGTGGCCAGCATATGTACTGAGTGAGGAAGGGCCAGCAAGACGATGTGCCTGCGGCCCCTTGCCATTCAATTTTTCAGTTTCATCACAGAAGGAGTGCCCATCGCCATGAATCGAGACACCACGACATCACCAGCGGCCGATTGGGGGCAGTTGCTGTGGGACCCGTTGCGACTATCGGCGATGGCAACCGAGTATGCAGTGGATGCCTGGCAGCGATCCATTCTGTATGCCGACGTTCGCCGCCAACGCGGCAACCAGTACCTGGAGCATTTGCAGGAGCAGACGCCGAACGTACTCGACTTCGCCTCCGAGGTCATCATGTCCGGGCTGGATCTTCCGCGGCCAGTCAACTATGGCCTCGTGCGCATCCTGCCGCCAGCCGACACGCCGAGCGATCCCCGCAAGCGACCGTTCGTGGTGGTCGATCCACGCGCGGGCCACGGCCCGGGCATCGGCGGCTTCAAACCCGACAGCGAGGTCGGGGCAGCCCTCAAGGCAGGGCATCCCTGCTACTTCGTTGGCTTTCTGCCCGATCCCGTTCCCGGCCAGACCGTCGAGGACGTCATGCGCGCCGAAGCGGCCTTCGTGCGCAAGGTCGGCGAGCTGCACCCCGGCAGCCGCGGCAAGCCCGCTGTCATCGGCAATTGCCAGGCGGGCTGGCAGATCCTGATGGCAGCTGCCGTCTGGCCCGAACTGTTCGGACCGATCATCGTCGCCGGCGCGCCGCTGTCGTACTGGGCGGGCGACATGCCGATGCGCTATGCAGGCGGCCTGACCGGCGGTAGTTGGTTGACGGCATTGACCGGCGATCTGGGCGCCGGTCGGTTCGACGGCGCCTGGCTGGTACAGAACTTCGAGAACCTGGACCCGGCCAATACGCTGTGGAGCAAACAGTACAACCTGTACGCCAAGGTCGACACGGAAGGCCCGCGCCACTTGCAATTCGAGAAGTACTGGGGCGGCCACGTGTTCCTGAACGATGTGGAAATACAGTACATCGTCGATAACCTGTTCATCGGCAACAAGCTGAGCACCGCCCAACTGATGACATCCGATGGCGTGCGCATCGACCTGCGCAATATTCGCTCGCCGATCCTGGTGTTCTGCTCCTATGGGGACAACATCACGCCACCGCCCCAGGCCCTGGGCTGGATCACCGACCTGTACCGCAACGACCTGGACGTGCTGGGACATGACCAGACCATCGTCTACGCTACCCATGACAGCATCGGACATCTGGGAATCTTCGTCTCCGGCAGCGTCGGGCGTAAAGAGCACCAGGAGTTCGCTGAGAACATCGACATCATCGACGTGCTGCCGGCAGGCATTCACCACATGCAGATCGACGAGCATCACGACGAGGCGCAGGAACACGAGCCAGCCAGTGACGCCTATCTGACCCGGATTCGCCGCAGCAACATCGATGAAATCCGTGAGATCGTTCGCCCCGATCCCGAGAGCGATCGCCGTTTTGCCGCCGCTGCGCGGATCTCCGAGATCAACTTGGCCTGCTACCGCAGCTTCGTGCAGCCGTGTGTACGCGCCTGGGTCACGACCGAGGGCGCACGGTCGCTGGAGCCCCTGCATCCCCTGCGCGTCGGCTACGAACTGTGGTCCGACCGCCAGCCGCTGGCAGCCGCTGTGCAAGAGGCTGCGCAACATGTGCGCGAGCACCGCCAGCCCGTCGCCGAGGCCAATCCTTTCCTGCAACTGCAGGCACAGTTTTCCACCGCTCTCGAACAGACGCTGGATCAATTCCGCGATTGCCGCGACCGGATCTACGCGCAAGCCTTTGACACGCTGTACAGCCTGCCGCTGGTGCAGGCCATGACAGGGCAGAGCCTGCACGATGAGGCACCGCCGCGGGCCCATCCCAGCGAGACGCCCGAGCACCGCCAGTATCTGGCGCAAGAGTTGACCCGCCTCGAAGGAGCCGTTCACAGCGGTGGGCTGGTGGAAGCAGCCATACGGGCACTGTTCTTCGTGCTGGCCGAGCGTGGCGAGGCCGATGAACGGCATTTTCGCCACGCAGAAGAGCTGGTGCGCCCCCAACTGGGCAACGACTTCGACATGCAGGCCTTCCGCCACCTCGTGCGTCGCCAGGCTTTGCTCATGAGGCTCCACGAGGACGCCGCGGTGTCCGCCATCCCCGGGCTGCTGAACAACGTAGCGCCTGATGACATCCGACAGGTTGCGGGGATGATCGCGCAGGTGCTCGGCAGCGGCGATGCGCTGTCCGCACCAGAGCAAGCCAAGTTGAAGCAGGTGTCTACCCTGTTCGAGCAGGCGATCCGCCGGGCGCAGGCGGCTTCGGCGCCCGCTATGCCCTCTGCCCATGACGCACCCTCTGCGGTCGCGGACACGAAACCCAAGACCTCCTCGCCAAAGCCGAAGGCGCCTCAAAAGACAACCGCGTCCAAGACACCCGCCGCGCCGCAGACAAGACAAACACGGCGAGGAAAAAGCACATGACGACTTCGCCCAAACCGGTCGATGCCACTGCCGATGCATGGCATGTCCTGCGCAACCGCACCTTCGACGAGATCGCCATCGGCGACAGCGCCAGCCTCGAACGCGCGTTTTCGTCGCAAGACATCCACATGTTCGCGCTGCAATCGGGCGATGTGGATCCAGAACCTGCTGTGTCCTCAAGCGCTCGGGGCACCACGGAGGCCATTTGTGCAAACGCCCTGATCTCGGCTGTGCTGAGCACACGCCTGCCGGGGCCTGGAACCCGCTATGTCAACCAGAATCTGTGCTTCCTCGGGGCCGTTCGACCCGGCGACAGGCTGACCGTGCGGATGCAGGTGACCAGCAAGGACACGGCCAACCACCATGTCACGCTGGCCTGCACCTGCACCAACCAGGAGGGGGTAGCGGTTTTCCAAGGCCAGGTAGAGGTCGTGGCGCCCACCGAACGCTTGGAACGAACGCGCACCGTGTTGCCGGAAATCCACCCGAATGCGCAGGGCCGCACAGGCCTGCAAAGCCTGCTGGCGCACGTCGCGCACTTGCAACCGATTCGGGTGGCCGTCGCCCATCCCTGCGATGCCCCCAGTCTGTCCGCTGCGCTCGAAGCACGCCACGCGGGGTTGATCGAACCGGTGCTGGTCGGATCACGGGCGCGGCTGGAAGCAGTCGCCACAGAGGCCGGGCTGGATCTGGCCGACGTCACCATTGTGGACACACCCCACAGCCACGCCGCCGCGCAGCAAGCCGTAGCCTTGGCGGCCAATGGCGAAGTCGAAGCCCTGATGAAAGGGAGTCTGCACACCGACGAACTGATGTCCGCGCTGGTTTCGGCAGCAGCGGGGTTGCGCACCAAGCGCCGGGTCAGCCATTGCTTTTTGCTACAGACACCGGCCTATCCGCGCCCGTTCATCGTCACCGATGCAGCGATCAATATCGCCCCGACTCTGGAACAGAAGGCAGACATCATCCGCAACGCCATCGAGCTGGCGCAGGTGATCGGCGTGCGCGAACCCAAGGTCGCAATCCTGGCCGCAGTCGAGACGGTCAGCCCGACGATGACGGCCACGCTGGACGCTGCGGCGCTGTGCAAGATGGCCGATCGCGGCCAGATCACTGGCGGCCTGCTCGACGGGCCGCTGGCCTTCGACAACGCCGTCTCCATCGCCGCTGCGCGTATCAAGGGGATCGTTTCCGAGGTCGCCGGGCAAGCTGACATCCTCGTCGTGCCTGACCTGGAGAGCGGCAACATGCTTGCCAAGCAGTTGATCTTCATGGGCGGCGCAGCCAGCGCCGGGATCGTTCTTGGAGCCAAGGTGCCAGTCATTCTGACCAGCCGCGCCGACTCGCGTGATACACGCATCGCCTCATGCGCGATCGCACTGATGCTGGCCCACCACTATCGGCTGTCACCCCCTTGAGCGGACTTGTTAGCAACTTAACCACCCCTTTGGAGGAAACACCATGCAGTACTCATTCTCTGGCCGCGTAGCCCTGGTCACCGGTGCAGGGTCTGGCATTGGCGAGGCCATTGCCCGGCTGCTTGCAAGCAACGGCCTGAATGTCGTCGTCTCCGATGTCAGCGCCGACAATGCGCAGCGCGTCACCAGCCTCATCAACGCCGAGGGCGGCCACGCCGTGGCCAACGTGGCCGACGTGGCATGCATCGATGAGGTCCAGGCTGCCGTGGCCTGCGCGGTCGATACGTTCGGCGACCTTCATTTTGCCGTCAACAACGCCGGTATCGGTGGCGACCAGAGCCCGGCGGGAGAACTGGACCCTGCCGCCTGGCGCCGGGTGATCGATGTCAACCTGAACGGCGTGTTCTATGGCCTGCGCCATCAGATTCCCGCCATCCTGCGCTCGGGAGGCGGCGCCATCGTCAACGTCTCCTCCATCCTGGGGGTGGTGGGCGACGCAGCGAACCCTGCGTACGTCGCAGCCAAACATGGCGTGACCGGGCTGACCCGCTCGGCAGGACTGGCCTATGCGTCCAAGGGAATCCGGATCAATTCGATTCATCCCGGTTACGTGCGTACGCCCATCCTGGATTTCCTGGATGAATCGGCCCTCCAAGAGGCCGTTGGCCTGCATCCGATCGGTCGCCTGGGTACACCGGACGAAATCGCCCATGCCGTGGCGTTTTTGCTGTCGGAAGGAAGCAGCTTCCTTGTGGGCACCCAGCTCATCGCCGATGGCGGCTACACGGCGCGCTGAGTCTGAAGACGATGAGACAGCAGACACCCCCGCACACCTCGGCGAAGTCGCGCGGACGGCGCGCAGAGAGGACGACCTGATGGACGTCACCATGGCCCGCTCCGGGCGCCGCGAACACGGACTGATCCTTGTGCTGAACTGCGGTTCATCCAGCATCAAGTTTGCGGTGTTCGATTCCTCGGCCGCGCCACTGCCGCGTCAGGCATTGTGGAATGGCAAGGTGCAGGGAATCGGCGGCGCCAACCCGGATTTCGGAGAGACCGGAGTTGCGCCGTTCTCGATCGAACTGGACACGGCACATCCGTATCGCGCCGCACTGCGCCTCATCCGCGATCGTGTCAGCCGGCGGCTCGACGGCCGCCGGATCGGTGCGGTCGCCCATCGTATCGTCCACGGCGGCAGTAAATACTTCATGCCCGTGCGCGTGGACGCGAATGTCCTGGCCGACCTCAAGGGCTACATTCCTCTGGCCCCGCTGCACCAGCCATTCGCGCTCGAAGCCGTGGAGATCCTGCTGCGGGAGCAGCCAGATCTGCCACAGATGGCCTGCTTCGACACGGCCTTCCACCACACTTTGCCCCAGGTCGAGAAGGTCCTGCCGTTGCCCTATGCCGCATGGGAGCGCGGTCTGCGTCGGTACGGGTTTCACGGCCTGTCGTATGAGTACATGGCAGTGGCCTTGCCCGAACGCCATGGCGACGCCGCGCGCGGTCGCACCGTCGTTGCCCATCTGGGCAGTGGCGCCAGTCTGTGCGCCATGCGTGGACTCAAAAGCGCGGCCACCACCATGGGCTTCTCCGCGCTTGACGGCCTGATGATGGGCACCCGCACCGGCGCGCTCGATCCGGGTGCGGTGCTCTACCTGATGGAAATCGAGAAGCTCTCACTGGAGCAAGTGGGGCGCGTCCTCTATCACGAGTCCGGCCTGCTCGGCGTTTCGGGAATCTCGGCCGAGCCGCGCGTCATTGTCGGACACGAGAACGATGCAGGCGAAACGGGGGAGCGAGCGCGCTTGGCACTGGCCCTTTACGTGCGCCGCATCGTACGCGAGATCGGGGCCTTGGTCGCCGTGCTGGGTGGCCTGGACATGCTGGTGTTCACGGCGGGTGTCGGTGAACACAATGCGTTCATTCGCGAGCGCATCTGTGCGGCGCTGGGCTTTTTGGGCATTGCCTTGGATACCGATGCCAACGCCAGCCACGCGGCGAAGATTTCCAGCGATCACAGTCAGGTCACCGTGGCGGTCGAGCCCACCAACGAAGAGTGGATAGCCGCCAGCCATGCGCTGTCCTGCCTGGACAGGGAGAAGGCGCGATGACGATCGATGCCTTCCATGGATTCACGCTCGCCATCCTGCTGTTGTTCGTGGGCAAGGGCTTGGTTGCGCGTTGGGGCATCTTGCGTCGATACAGCATCCCGGAATCCCTGGTGGGCGGCTTGGCCTGCGCCCTGGTTGTCTTCGCCCTGTACTACGGTGCGGGGATCGTCATCAGTTTCGATCTCGAAGCGCGTGACGCGCTGCTGCTGTACTTCTTTGCGGCCATTGGCCTGGGTACCGACGCCCGCACGCTGCGCCATGGTGGACGGCCCTTGCTGATCCTGTCGGGGTTGGCCATCGGGTTCATGGTGCTGCAGAACCTGGCCGGGATGGAGATGGCACGCGCCTTCGGCCTGGATCCGCGCACCGGGCTGATGGTGGGATCGATTTCCCTGACAGGAGGCGTGGGCACCACCTTGGCCTGGTCCGATCACTTCGTTCACAACCTCGGCATTGCGCAAGCGCAGGAACTGGGATTGGCAGCGAACATGATCGGCCTGATCGCGGCCTGCACCATCGGGGGCCCAGTCGCAAGCTTGCTCATGCGTAGGCATCGGCTTCAAGCCTCTGGGGACAGCGCCCTGGAAATTGGCACGCTGCACAGGGATGAGCAGCATGCCCGCCTGGACTACTACGGCCTGCTGCTGGCATTGCTCTGGCTCAACTTCGCCTTGATGTTGGGATACGGAATCAATGCCTTGGTCGCGCGTACCGCCGTCACGCTGCCCGCCTTTGTGGGCTGCCTGCTGGCCGGAATTCTCCTGCGCATGGCGGCCGACTGGATGAGGCCAAGTGGGCGCGGACGTTTATGGAACTGGCCGAGCATGCAGCCAGGCATCGCCCTGGTTTCCGACATGTCATTGGGCCTGTTTCTGACCATGGCGCTGATGGGACTCAGGCTCTGGGAACTGCAGCCCGTGCTCGCCTTCATCACGGCGGCGATGCTGGTGCAGATTGCCTTGGTCATCGCATTCGTTTTGCTGATTGTTTTTCGGGCAATGGGCAAGGATTACCAAGCCGCCGTGGTGTGCGCGGGTTTCGGCGGTATTGCGCTGGGATCTACCGCCACTGCCATCGCCAACATGACGGCGGTGACTCGGGAGCATGGTGCGGCACGCGAGGCGTTCATTGTGGTGCCCTTGGTATGTGGGTTCGTCATCGATATTGCGAACGCACTGGTAATCAGCCTGATGGCCGGTTAGGCGAAGCGAAACAGCGGAGCGAGCTGGCAGATGGATACATCGCTGACGCGCTGGCGAGGCGTCGTCGCCCAGGAAATCGCAATCGACTCCCGTTTTCAAGCAAGGGGCTCTTTCTACTTGTGCAGAAATAGAGGTAATACGCTTTGACGAATAAAAAGAACGGCAATATCGACTCAGCCATCAATCCGAAGTTGGATGGGGATGCCCATGTCGCTTGGGCACAGGCTTGGTCGTCTATTTCGCCGGAGACATCGTTGCTCGCGTGGGTGGACTGGGCGAGCCATTTAGCAAACAGTCCTGGCAAGCAAGCCGAGCTTTTGGCGTTTGCAGCCTCCCTGTCCGAGCAATGGATGGCCGTATTGAAGAAGAATCCGGCCAACCCGGACCGGGGAGCCACCGCTCCTGACCGGTCACCTGTCAATGACCGCCGCTTCAACGATCCTGCATGGGATCAATGGCCCTACGACCTTTTCCGCAGTTCATTCGTCAATCAGACCAAATGGTGGGAGCAGGCCACGCAGGGGGTGTGGGGAGTGGATCCGAAACACCAACGCCTGCTGGCGTTTGGCGCCAAACAGTGGCTGGAAATGCTTTCGCCCGCCAACGCTGCGGTTTTCAACCCCGTTGTCCTGAAAAGAACCATCGCAGAGCAAGGCGCCAATCTAGCGCGGGGGACGTCCAACTTTCTCGACGACTTGCGTCGGCAACTATCCGGCCAGCCTCCCGCGGGAACGGAGAACTTCGTCGTTGGGCGCGACGTAGCGGTCACGGAAGGAAAAGTCGTTCTGAGAAATCGACTGATCGAACTGATTCAGTACACGCCCACTACCGAGAAAGTCCATCCCGAACCGATCCTGATCATTCCTGCCTGGATCATGAAGTACTACGTACTGGATCTGTCACCGCATAACTCGCTGATACGGTATCTGGTTGCGCAAGGGCATACGGTTTTTTGCATCTCCTGGAGAAATCCGGATGCTGAGGATCGAGATTTGGGCATGGATGAGTACCTGGAGTTCGGCCTGCATGCAGCGCTGGACGCTGTGACTTCCGTCGTCCCCGGGCATGGAGTCCACGCGGCTGGTTATTGCCTGGGCGGAACGCTACTGGCCATTGGTGCTTCAGCCATGGCGCGTGATGGCGATACGCGGCTGGTGTCGGTAAGCCTGCTTGCCGCACAGACGGACTTCAGCGAACCGGGCGAGCTGAGTCTTTTCATCAACGAGAGTCAAGTGGCGCTGTTGGAAGCCAGCATGGCTCAAACCGGTTATTTGACCTCCGACCAGATGAGCGGAGCTTTTCAGCTACTGCGTTCCTACGATCTCATATGGTCTCGCATGATTGACGAATACCTATTGGGCGATCGCCGGGCAATGACCGACCTGATGGCTTGGAATGCCGATGGGACTCGCCTCCCCGCGAAGATGCATTCGCAGTATCTCCGACGCCTTTACCTGAATAACGATCTCAGCGCGGGGCGTTATCCCGTCACGGGTCGCCCCGTTTCAGTGGGAGACATCGCTGTACCGGTGTTTTGCGTCGGCACTGCCTCGGATCATATTGCGCCTTGGCGCTCGGTTTACAAGCTGCATCTCCTGTCTTCGGCCGAGCTGACTTTCGTGCTGACCACTGGAGGACACAACGGCGGCATCGTGAGCGAGCCCGGCCGAGGTAACCGCCAATATCAAATCCATACCCGCGCGGCCGGTGATGGATACATGGCGCCGGATGAGTGGCAAGCGACGATGCAGACGCATCCGGATTCCTGGTGGCCCGCATGGTCGGCGTGGCTGCGAGAGCGTTCCGGTGATGTTGTTGCGCCTCCGCTCATAGGTGCTGAATCCAGTGGATACCCCACTGTTTGCGACGCCCCAGGGGAATATGTACGCAACTGAATAAGCGTATCCCGCGTCCGCTATTGCGACACGGTATACGCAATATCTGTTCGTCATCCCGTTCTACTCTGATAACTGGAGACATTCATGTACTCAAGAATCCTGGTTCCGCTCGACGGAAGTCCTACTGCCGATTTGGCGCTCCACCACGCTGCGGTGCTGGCACGCCTGAATGGCGCAACCATCGTCTTGCTGCACGTCATCGAGGAGATGAAGCACAGCAACGGCTTCGAGAGGCCGAGGATCTATATTGAAGAAGTGAGGCCGGGCTTCCTGGCGGCCGGGCAGAAGCTGCTGGACGAGGCGGCGCTGCGGCTGAGGCAGGAAGGCCTGGCGGTTGAGACCGTCCTTCTGGAAAGCAAGGGCGAGCGCGTCTCGGTGCTCATCGCTCAGCAGGCACTGACCACTCAATGCGAGTTGGTGGTGTTGGGTACTCACGGACGCCGGGGCGTGGACAGGCTGCTGATGGGAAGCGATGCAGAGCAGCTCGCTCGCATCGCACCAGTTCCGGTGATGCTGGTGCGCCAGCCCCAATCGGTCATTGCGACTGCAACCCCTGGGCAGGGTGGCACGCCAGCGTGACGAAGGTTCAGTCCACCGACCAAACTGAATGGAGGCTGAAAGTCGCAGCCCCCTTGCTGCTGCTATTGCTGAGCGCCTCCGCACAGGCCCAGTCCTGCCACCAGGACAACCCGCTGCGCTCAACGGGAACGCTCAATCTGCGGATCGACAACGACATGTTCGGCGGCATTGGACAAGACCAAGGGTACTCCAACGGGTTTCTCGCCAGTTGGGTTTCCCCCAACCTCGTGGACTATAGCGATGACCCTTGTCTACCGCGTCTCGTCCGTGGGCTGAATCGCTTTCTCACGATGCTCCAACCCCAAGGCTTCGACGAACAGAACATGACCATCGGCTTCGGGCAGATGATGTACACCCCGAACGACAAAACGCGCAGCGATCTCATCAAGGATGATCGTCCTTTCGCGGGCGCCTTGATGTTGAGCCTTGGCTATAACGCGAGGCGGGGCGATACGCTGCGCACTTCGCAACTCCGCGTGGGGGTGGTGGGGCCCTCCTCCCAGGCCAGGCAAGTCCAGAACTGGTGGCATGACACCGTCGGAGTGGACAGATTCAATGGCTGGAGACATCAACTGCGCGACGAACCCGTGCTGCAGTTGCTCCACGAACGCCGAACACGAGTCATCAGGCAAGAAAACGTCAGCGGTTGGGGTTGGGATCTGACCCGCCACTGGGGCGGCAGCTTGGGCAATTTCGCCACCTACGCGAATGTCGGCGGAGAACTGCGCTATGGCCTACGCCTGCCGGACGACTTAGGCACCGCACCGCTGCGCCCGGCTGGAGAAAACACCTCGCCCGTGCGTAAGACCGCTGGCAGCAACTGGAACGGGCACCTGTTCGTGGCACTCGACGGTCGCTGGGTTTTGCACGACATCACGTTGGACGGCAATACGTTCAAGTCCAGTCATAGTGTTGATAAACGGCCATTCGTGGCCGATGTGGGCTATGGCATCGCGATGACTCAGGGCAACTGGCGCATCGCGATAGCCCGCTACCACCGCACCCGCGAATTTCGTGGACAAAAGGAAATCCCGGTCTACGGAACGATCACCGTAGGACGGCGATTCTGATGCAGATCGATTCCTTGAACGCCATGCAAGCCACTCTGTTGCTGTTCATGACAAGAGCCTGGTTGCTTGTGGAGCTACCACGTCGACGCAGTACTGCCAATGCCGTCGTCATTAGCCAGTTGGCAAGGTGAACACAGCGAGCTGAACGATAAGGCACCCGCGCTCGATAAGAGACCAAGGACAACAAATAAGGAGATAAATGGATGCAACGACTCACCCTGGCCCTACCCGGCAATGAAGATCTGGCCCGCGGCATCGCGCAGGCATGCGGCAGCGAAGCCGGCCGCATCGAAACGCGCCGATTCCCCGATGGCGAGAGCTATGTCCGGTTGCATGGCGAACCTGCCGATCGGATCGTGGATGTGATTTGCACGCTGGCCCATCCTGATCCGCAGTTCCTGCTTCTGGCTTTTGCCGCTGACGCGGCGCGCGAACTTGGCGCGCAAGAGGTGAACCTGATCGCACCGTATCTGGCCTACATGCGCCAGGACAAGCGATTCCATGACGGAGAAAGCGTGACGTCGCGGTCCTTCGCACGTCTGGTCTCATCGACCTTCGACAAGCTGCTCACGGTGGATCCGCATCTGCACCGCTATCCGACACTATCAGCGGTCTACACGATCCCCACCATCACCTTGCATGCCGCACCACTGCTGGCCGACTGGATCGCGAATCATGTCGAAGAACCTTTGATCGTGGGCCCCGACGAGGAAAGCGAGCAGTGGGCCGGCGCCATCGCGTCCCGCATCGGCGTACCGCACGCTGTGCTTCGCAAGACACGCCATGGCGATCGCAGCGTGGACATCGATGTTCCCGACCTGTCGATCTGGCGCGGCAGAACGCCGGTGCTTGTGGACGACATCGCATCATCAGGCCGCACGCTCGCCGTCGCGGCGCGCAAGCTCGCCGAGCAAGGAATGCGCAAGCCGGAGTGCGTAGTGGTGCATGCCCTGTTCGCCGAGGATGCCTGGGCCCAATTGACACCGTTGTTTGCCCGAATTACGTCCACCGACGCAGTACCGCATCCGAGCAACCGGATTGGTCTCGCTTCGCTGATTGCCGACGCTCTCTCTAGCGGGAAAACCGATCCGCGAGGCTGATCTTTTTATCGATCCAACTATTTTCAAGGAGACCTGAAATGTCCTCTCAAGCTAACCTCGCAACCGATTGGCGTGCTGGTTACGGGCCCATCGCGCACAGGTCTGAAACCATCGAACGTATGCAGGCCCTAGTGCAACGTCTGGTCGCGCAAAGGCGTATAGCAGACGAAGCCTCGGCCCATGCGCTGCTGGCTGCAGCCGACCGGGTGGCCTGCACGGCCATGAGCGTAGTGGCGCATATGACCTATGCCCGGCGCATCGACCGAAGCGGCTGCCCACTGGGCTCCGATGATTTCAAACAAACGCCCGAAGGCCACACCGGCGGCTCGCTCAACATGGTGCCAGCCTTCGTGGGTTATCTGTTGGCCAACGCGCTGACCGGGACGACACGCGGCTGGCTCATGGGGCAGGGGCACTGCGTGGCCGCGATCGAGGCGGTGAACGCACTGACCGGCGATGTATCCGCCGCCCAGCGTGGACGCTACGACCGCAGCGAGGCGGGCCTGTCGCGTTTGATCGCGGACTTCTACTCCTATGCCATCGATAAGCAGGGTCGGCCCGCGGTACCGCTGGGTAGCCATGCCGGGCCGAACACGGCCGGCGCGATCTCCGAAGGCGGCTATCTGGGGTTCGCCGGGCTGCAGTATGTGCACACGCCGTTGCCGGGAGAAAGCCTGGTGGCATTCCTCAGTGATGGCGCTTTCGAGGAACACCGTGGCTCGGACTGGGCGCCGCGCTGGTGGCGCGCCGAGGACTGCGGCTTCGCCATCCCGGTCATGATTCTCAACGGACGGCGCATCGAGCAGCGCACCCAGATCGTGCAGGAAGGTGGCGCTACCTGGCTGGCCGAAGATCTGCGCCACAACGGCTTCGATCCCGTCATCGTTGATGGACGTGATCCGATGGCGATCGCATGGGCCATTGTTGAAGCCGAAGACACGCTGAGCGCCTTCGCCGCACGCTCGGATCGGCGCTATCCGGTCAAGCTGCCCTACGTGATCGCCGAGACGGAGAAAGGTTTTGGCTTCCCGGGCGCGGCGACCAATGCCGCCCACAACCTGCCGCTGAACGGCAATCCGCGCGAGGATGCGCAGGCACGCGAGGCCTTCAACGCAGGGGCTGCGGCGCTGTTCGTGCCCGAGAGCGAACTGGAAAACGCGCTCACCGTCCTTGCGAATCACGGCCAGAGCCAGCGCTCGCGCGAAAGCGAGCACCCCATGGCCCTACGCCATCCAGCGAGCCCTCATCTGCCGATGCCGGCCTGGGCGCCAACGGAGGTATCGGGCAGCGCCATGTCCGCACTGGACCGTTGGTTCGTGGAGCTGGTGCAGGCAAATCCACAGTTGCGCATCCGGATCGGCAATCCCGACGAACTGGCCAGCAACAAGATGGGGGCCACTCTGGCGCTGCTCAAGCACCGCGTCAACGTGCCCGAACCCGGCGTCCCGGAATCGACGGATGGCTCGGTGGTCACCGCACTCAATGAAGAAGCCGTTGCGGCCGCCGCCCTCGCCAACAAAGGGGGGCTGAACCTGATCGTCAGCTACGAGGCATTCGCGGTCAAGATGCTTGGATTGATGCGCCAGGAGATCATCTTCGCGCGTCGGCAGAAGGAGCTGGGCCAGCCGCCAGGCTGGATCTCCGTCCCGCTGATCGTCACATCCCACACCTGGGAGAACAGCAAGAACGAGCAGTCACACCAGGACCCGACCATTGGCGAAGCATTGCTGGGGGAGATGTCGGACACCGCACGCGTGTTGTTCCCGGTGGATGAAAACACGGCGTGCGCCGCGTTGCGAGCGGTCTACGCCAGCCGCGGCCAAGTGGCTTGTGTGGTGGTCTCCAAGCGCGACACGCCGAATCACTTCAGTGCCGCCGCGGCTCAATCGCTGATCGAGCATGGAGCAGCCCATGTAGCCGGCGATCCGTCCACCGCACAACTGCAATTCGTAGCGATTGGCGCCTACCAGTTGGAGGAAGCGCTCAAAGCCCATGCCCGCCTGGAGCACCATGGGCTTGCGTCGTGCATCACCGTGGTGGTCGAGCCCGGCCGTCTACGCATTCCGCGAGACGAACTTGAGGCCGCCTTCGTGCTCGGTGACGAATCCCTGCAAGCGCTCTTCCCGCCTCACCTGCCGCGCGTGTTGATAAGCCATACCCGCCCTGAGCCGATGCTGGGCGTGCTTCGCCGCATTGACAGCGGCCCTTCGAAGACGCGGGCTTTGGGCTACATCAACCACGGCGGCACCCTCGATGTGGCTGGAATGCTGATCGCCAATCGATGCACCTGGGTGGATGCCATCTATGCCGCTGCGCAAGTGACCGGCTGGAACAGTTCGCAGGCTGCTGCTGCCGCGACCGACGCGTGAATTTCAAGTGGTTCTGACACGGTCCGCAGTGACCGCGCCAGCTCCTGATTTCACAACCCACCAACAAGCGAGGAGACAACTTCATGCTCTCACTGACCAGCCTGGGCGGTGCCGGTACCGTCACCGGCTCCAAACACCTGATCACATATGGCAGTACCCGCATCCTGATCGACTGCGGACTTTTCCAAGGACTGAAGAACCTGCGCGAGCTGAACTGGCAGCATCTTGTCGTTGAGTCCAAGGACATCGATGCGGTTGTACTGACGCACGCGCACCTGGATCATTGTGGATATCTCCCCCGATTGGTGCTGAACGGGTTCCGCGGGAAGATTTTCTCGACGCCAGCCACACGGGACGTCGCCGAACTCATCCTGCTCGACAGTGCTTGGTTGCAGGAGAAGGATGCCGAGTTCGCCAACCGGAAGGGATTTTCCAAGCACAAGCCAGCCCTTGCCCTGTATCGGGTCCGAGATGCCGAACGCACGCTCTTGCAGTTCAAGCCCGTGCCACTGCATCAGGAGACGGTATTGCCGGGCGGTGCACGCCTGGTTCTACGCAGGGCCGGCCACATTCTTGGAGCGGCGACGGCGCAGATCGACATCGGCGGCAAGCGTTTGGTGTTCTCCGGCGACCTGGGCCGCTATGACGATGCGGTCATGCCTGATCCTGAACCCGTCACGGAAGCGGACTACATCATCATCGAGTCCACCTATGGCAATCGTCATCATGACCGTTCCGATGCCGTCGAAGCGCTAGGCGACATCATCGAGCGTACGACTCGCCGCGGAGGCACCGTAGTGATTCCCGCTTTTGCCGTAGGACGCGCGCAGTCGTTGATCTATGACCTATGGCTGTTGCGACAGCGCGGTCGGCTCCGCAACGTGCCCGTCTATCTGGACAGTCCCATGGCCACCAGCGCAACTGCGCTGCTGCACCGCCATGCCGACGACCACAAGCTCGCTCAACACGATTTCGAGACGGCATTCTCAGAAGTCACATACGTGCGCGACGTTGAAGAGTCCAAGGCGCTATCGGCGAATCGATACCCCAAGGTGATTATTTCCGCCAGCGGCATGGCCACCGGCGGCCGCGTGCTGCATCACATAGAAGCGTTTGGCGGTAGCCATCAGAACACGCTGCTGTTCTCTGGATTCCAAGCAGCAGGTACGCGCGGGCGCAAGCTGCTTGAGGGCGCTCGCGAAGTCAAGATCCATGGACGCTGGATGCCGATCAAGGCAGAGGTCGCCGAGCTTGCGATGTTGTCGGCTCATGCCGACAGCGATGAGCTGATGCGATGGCTGCGCGGCTTTACCAAGGCGCCGGAAAGAGTGTTCATTGTTCACGGTGAATCTGATGCCTCTGAGGCGCTGCGCGAACGTATCCAGCGCGAACTCAATTGGCACGCATCGGTGCCCATGCAAAACCAGGAGTTCGCCCTGTGAGTGCCCGCATCACGCCCCAGACACCCGCCTTGCAAGCATTGCGCATGCGACTGCATGCCCAGCATCAACCCGTCGTCTTGATGCGTACCGATTGCCATGTCTGCCGTGCCGAAGGGCTGGCACCGCGGTCACAGGTACTGATCATTGCCGGCGACCGCACTGTGCAAGCGCTACTGTACCAAATCGACAGCGATCTGCTCAAAACCGGACAGATCGCTCTGTCCGAGGCCGCCTGGGATGCCCTGGACATTCATGAGGGCGATCTTGTGCAGGTTCGGCATCCTCCGCTGCTCGAATCGTTGTCGGCCGTGCGTGCGCGAATTCACGGCCACCGACTGCAAACGACGGAGTTGCAGGCGATCGTCCGTGATGTGGTCGATGGTCGCTATACCGATGTCGCACTTTCGGCCTTCCTGACCGCAACGGCGGTACTGCCTCTGGATATGCAAGAGACCATCCATCTCACCCGTGCGATGGTCGATGTCGGGGATCACCTGCAATGGCAGGCTCCGATTGTTGTGGACAAGCATTGCGTGGGCGGATTACCGGGAAATCGCACCACGCCGTTGGTGGTTGCCATCGCCGCAGCCAATGGATTGGTGATGCCCAAGACCTCATCACGCGCCATCACCTCTCCCGCTGGCACCGCGGACACCATGGAAACGCTGGCTCCTGTAGACCTGGACCTGGATACGCTCAGAAAGGTCGTGGAGAAAGAGGGTGGATGCGTGGCGTGGGGCGGCGCGATGCACCTCAGCCCCGCGGACGACATCTTCGTGCGTATTGAGCGTGAACTGGATATCGACACGCAAGGACAACTGATTGCCTCGGTGTTATCCAAGAAGATTGCAGCAGGGGCGACCCACATCGTGATCGATATTCCGGTTGGGCCAACCGCAAAAGTCCGCAGCCGGGAAACTGCCGAGCATCTTGCGCATCACCTTTCGGAAGTCGCCGCGTCATTTGGCCTTGTATTGCGTTGCCTGTTTACAGACGGGAATCAGCCTGTCGGCAGAGGTATCGGCCCGGCGTTGGAGGCGCGCGACGTGTTGGCCGTATTGCGCAACGAGGCGGATGCGCCGCAAGACCTATGTGACCGCGTGGCGTTGGTGGCGGGCGCGGTGCTTGAGCTTGGCGGCGTCGCCAAAGAAGGGGAGGGACTTCGGTTGGCTCATGAGACGATCAGCAGTGGCCGCGCGTGGGAAAAATTTCAGAGAATCTGCGCGGCTCAGGGGGGATTTCGTGAGCCGCCCCAAGCTCTCTATGTCGAACCGCTTTTGGCAACCACTTCAGGCCGAGCAGTACACATCGACAACCGTAAGCTTTCTCGTTTAGCCAAATTGGCCGGTGCGCCTGAGAGTCCAGCCGCAGGGATTCAATTGCAGGTGCGCTTAGGTGACGAGATAACACGCGGACAACCATTGATGTTTTTGCATGCGCAAACCTCTGGAGAGATGGCCTATGCACTCGCATACGTACAAGGCATTGGGGACATTGTAAAGATTGAACCTTAGCGCCGTGGATAAACAGGGCTCTTGAATGCTCGGTCAAACACAGCCCGGCCTCTCGTTTGGAAAAGTTGAACGCCTACATCTCATGCTCAAGAACATATGAAAAAACATCGCTTAAAAGAAGTTTTCAACCTGCATCGCGTGGAGCAAACAGAAGGAGGTCGTCAGCGCCTGAATAGGAACATTGCTCATGGAACTGCGGCACCTGCGTTGCTTTATCGTTTTGGCCGAAGAACTTCATTTCACACGGGCGGCTGAGCGTCTTCACATTGAGCAACCTCCTCTGTCCCGCGCCATCAAGGAGCTTGAGGACGAGTTAGGCGCTGTGCTCTTCGACCGGGACCGCCGGGGCACCCGACTGACCGCTGCGGGTGCCGTGTTCCTGCAGGACACTCGCCGGCTATTCACCGTCCTGGAGCAGGCCCGCGAGAACGTCAAGGCTGTCGCGGCGGGCTTGCGAGGCAGCCTGCGCATCGCCGTATCCGACGGCGCGCTCGATCCCCGGCTGTCGGCGTTTCTAGCCCGTTGCCGTGCCGAAGAACCCGAGATCGAGATACGGATGTCCGAAGTGCCTTTGGCCGAGCAGTTGCGCGGCCTGCGCTCGGGCGACTTCTGCATCGGATTCGCTCATACCGCCGACGTCGGTGATGGCATCGTCGCCGAACCTATCTGGCAGGACCCGCTGGTGGTCGCCTTGCCAGCCCGGCACGCACTGCTCGTCCACAAGGAGGTTCCACTCCATGAACTCCGGGGGCATCCTCTTGTCCTGTGCGATCCCCAGGTGTGCGAAGGCTACTGCCGCGAGTTGGCGCGCCTCCTGCAGACCCAGGAACACAAACTGAATGTCGTTGAGGAGGTTTCCTCGCTGGACATGATGCTCACCTTGGTCGGTGCCGGCTACGGCGTGGGCTTCATGACGGCGACCAAGATTCCGGTCAGCCAGCGACCGGACGTGGTGATCCGTCCATTGGCGCTGGATACAGCCGTGATCACCACCTACCTGCTTCGACTCGAAAGCAGCAACTCATCGGCTTCGCTGGTGCGATTTATCGACCGCCTCCGGGACCCTTCGAGCGACTGACGCAACGGACCGCACCACTTAAGATTGGGCATCGGCACGAAGATTGCGTTCCGTTGCACTCATCAGCTCTGCCGCACTTATGCTGAGGGCAGCGGAGATTTTCAGTATCAATGCGAGCGTGGGCATGTGCTCCCTACGCTCGATCTTGCCCATATGCGAGCGAGCTATACCAGCCATGGACGCGAATTCATCCTGAGCGACTCCCTGCGCCAAGCGGGCAGCACGCACCGCTTGGCCGAAGGCCAGTGCCGGCTCGGCTTCATAGGTGGTTGTGCCAGGGGGGCGGCCCGGTTGAACGCTGCGCTTCTGCATCACCAGAAGCGTCGATCAATCGACCGAATTTAACCACGTTAAAGATATCTCTTTTGGCTATCATGGTGGCTCGCCTTTTTGATCCGATCGCTTTGTGGGGGCTCTCATGCACGACGCCACCAGCCAGTTTTCCTTTTCCAATTTCAGGCTTGCCATAGCGCCTGGCGTACCGTCATCGCATCTTTCGGCATTGCTTGCGTTGCAGCGTGCGGAAGAGCCGGAAGTCACCATTTCGTTTCATGAGGTCACAGCCGATGATTTGATTGCGGGACTTCGGGAAGGCCGCTACGACGCGGGCATGACGCTTGAAGGATCGAGCGATCCGTCGCTGAAAAGCCAACCTCTATGGACCGAGAACATGGCCGTCGCCATGCCGTTGCGCTTTCCCTTACTTGACCAGGCGAAGCTCACGATCGCCGAACTGTTGGACTACTCCGTCTTTCGCTGGCCTGCAGAGAATTGCCCTTTGCTGGATCAGCGGCTGCCTTCTCTTCCCGCGGTGAGTCAACAGAACATTCAGCGTGTCTCTTCCTTCGAGATGATCGCGCTATGGGTCGCTGCCGGCTACGGCGTCGGGGTATCCGCGCAATCGCGCATTGAGCATGCGCAGGGATGGGGCATTCACACACGGCCGCTGTCTGACGGACCCTACGAGATCGTGACCCACCTGCAGCGGCCCTGCGGACAAGCCGACGTTGTTTCAGAGCGGTTCGAGCGCAGAGCACTGCAGGTCGCCAAGAATGCTCCAACCTAGTCGAGTGCCAATGTCCTCGTTCTGCGTCTTCAGTTCAAGGTGCTACACGTGCATTAGGCATTCCACTCGCCAAGCAGCAGACATCACTCGCGCTCTATGACACGGAGCAGCGCCGTTCTACGCTTCGACATGGGGCCAAACGCCTTCGTGACCCCTTCAACGGGTTTCCCTGCCTGCAATGAGTCAAGGATGTCAGCCCAGTCCTGCATGATTACCTTGCGGGACTCCACAAACTTCGTGTGATCGTAGGGCGCGCGCGATGAGTCCTTGCTCTTTTTGGAATGAGCGAGTTGAAGATCGACCCGCTTCTCCGGATATCCCAACAGTCCAAGGATCGTCGTTGCGGTCGAGCGGAAGCCATGGGACGAAAACCGTCCGCCATAACCCATGCGCTTGAGTGCTTGATTGAGCGTCGTTGCCGACATCACTTGTCCCGGCTTTCTGTAGCTCGGGAACAATACTTTGCCGCCGCCAGTTAGAGCATGTAGTTCCCTAAGAGCGGCCACCGCCTGCCGTGACAGGGGAACCAGATGGGGGCGTCGCATCTTCATGCGCTCGGACGGAATCGACCACATGGCGTTGTCCAGGTCGAACTCTTCCCAGGAGGCCTTGCGCAGTTCTACGGTGCGCACGTAGGTCAAAGCCATCAGCTTGAGGGCGAGGACTGTCGTCTGGTAACCCCCTTCGTTGTCCACACGATTGAGAAAGTCCGGGATCTCTGCCCATGTCAACGGAGGGTTGTGGCGGACCTGAGGGCGCTTGACCAGTCCCTTGAGCAAGGCGGCAGGATCGTATTCGCAGAGACCTTGGGCAGCCGCATAACTGAAGATTTGCCCACACCACTGGCGGATGAGGATCGCCACAGTCTTCGCGCCACGAGCCGCCACATCCTTGATGATGGGGCGCAGATGTGGAGCCCTGATGCTGCTGATCGGCAACTTGCCAATCCGGGGGAAAACATCCTTCTCAAGGTAGCTGGTGACCTGGTTGGTGTAGTACTCGCTCCAGTGAGCATTGCTGACGATCCACTCCCGAGCAACGGTCTCGAACGTGCGTTCGTATGTGTCGGCCTGGAGGGCGATCGCCGCCTTTTTCTCCACGATGGGGTCGAGGCCCTTCTTGACCAACGCCTTTGCCCGGTCCCGTTCCGCACGGGCTGCCTCCAGCGTGACCTTTGGGTACACCCCGATTGAGTACACCTGTTCAGCGCCGCCCAGCCGGTAGCGGTACCACCAGAGCTTGGAGCCGTTGGGCTGAACGCGCAAAAAGAGGCTGCCTCCGTCCCGGAGTTGGTACACCTTGGGCCTGGGCTGCGCCGTTTCCACTTTGCGCGCCGAGAGAAGATTGAGTGCTGTGAGTGCCATGTGTATAACGCCTCCAGTTTGGCCCGTTACACACTCCATTACACACATGAGCACTGGATTTGTCCAGCTTTCAGAATCGCTCGATGGACGATCAACCCTTTAAAAACATAGACTTAGAGTTGTTCCATGGAGGTTGATAGACGCCAGTAGACCTCAATCGTAGTTATCGATCATCCACAACATCGGAATTTCCTGGTCAGAGGCCCTTGGCGGCCTGGGCTACAGCGCGGAACAGGGCGCGGCCCTTGTTCATGGTCTCGTCCCATTCCTTGCCCGGGTCCGAGTCGTAGACGATGCCGGCGCCGGCCTGCACGTGCAGGCGGCCGTCCTTGATCACCGCGGTGCGGATCGCGATGGCGGTGTCGGCGTCGCCATGCCAGCCGATGTAGCCGATGCTGCCGGCATACACGTTGCGCTTGATCGGCTCCAGCTCGCGGATCACTTCCAGCGCACGGATCTTCGGCGCGCCGCTGACGGTGCCGGCAGGGAAGGTCGCGCGCAGCACGTCGGCATAACTCAAGCCCGGCTGCAGCTGGCCGGTGACTTCGCTGACGATGTGCATGACGTGGCTGTAGCGTTCGATCACGAACTGCTCGCCTACCTCCACCGTGCCCGCCTTTGAAACGCGACCCGCATCGTTGCGACCGAGGTCGATCAGCATCAGGTGCTCGGCGCGTTCCTTCGGGTCGGCCAGCAGCTCGGCTTCCAGTGCGTTGTCTTCTTCCACCGTGGCGCCGCGCGGACGGGTACCGGCGATCGGGCGCACGGTGACCTCGCCGTCCTGGAGCCGCACCAGGATTTCCGGCGAGGAGCCGACCACCTGTACGTCGCCGGTGTCGAGGAAGTACATGTACGGCGACGGGTTGAGGGCGCGCAGCGCCCGGTACACGTCCACCGGGCGCGCCTTGAACGGTACGCTCAGACGCTGGCTGAGCACCACCTGGAAGATGTCGCCCGCGCGGATGTATTCCTTGGACTTGTCCACCGCAGCGATGAACCCTTCGCGGGTGAAACCCGACACGAAGTCGTTTTCGTCCAGCACGTCGCGGGTGATCGGCGCCGGGTAGCCCGCGCCCGGGGCGCGCAGCTTGGACACCAATGCATCCAGGCGCGCCTGCGCGTCGTCCCATGCGCCGGGCTGGCCGGGGTCGGCATGCACGATCAGGTACAGGCGGCCCTTGAGGTTGTCGAACACCGCCAGGTCTTCGGAATGCAGCAGCAGGATGTCCGGGGTACCCAGCTCATCGCGTCCGCGCGGCGGGGCCAGGCGCGGTTCGATGTAGCCGATGCACTCGAACCCGAACCAGCCGACCAGGCCACCGGTGAAGCCGGGCAGGCCCGCCAGTTTCGGCACCGAATGGGCGCTGCGCAGCGCCTCGACTTCGGTAAACGGGTCGGCCACGTCGCGGGTTTCCACCACCTGCCCCGCCTCGCTGACGGTCAGGGTATGGCCATGGAAGGCATACACGCGCCGCGCCGGCAGGCCGATGATCGAGTAGCGCCCGAAGCGTTCGCCGCCTTCGACCGATTCGAACAGGTAGGTGTGCGGGCCGTCGGCGAGCTTCAGATAGACCGAAAGCGGCGTGTCCAGGTCGGACAGCACTTCGCGGACGACGGGGATGCGGGTATGGCCTTCAGCGGCCTGCTGCTGGAACTGCTCGAGCGTGATCAAGACGACTTTCCTTCCGGGAAACGGCGGTGGCGGGACGGACGACGGCAACAGGCCACCATCGCCAACCACGGCGAGCGGAAGAAAGGGTATGCGGGGTCGTCAGAATGGACACCCGGGGACTGTACCGCATTGGCGGCACCGGATGGAACCCGCCTACGCCCGGTCGAATCCCGGCCCCGTCGGCGGTTCAGCCGCCGACAAGGCCAGATGCGTCAGCCCATGCGGCGCGCGGCCTGCTGCTCCTGTTCGCGCTGTTCGGCGCCCAGGTCGGCCGCCAGCGCCGGCGCCGCGGCGGATCGCTCCTGCTGGCGCTGGACCTCGGCCACCTGCTCGGTGCTCACGCTGAGCGGCTGCTGGCGGCCGGCAACCACGTCCACCTGCGCCAGCTGGCGGTGCACCGAGGTCAGGTCCTGGGTATCGACGGCGAACACGCGGGTGCGGTCCTCGCTGAGTACGACCCGCTCGATGCGTTCCAGGCCTTCCTGCGTGGCCTTGGCCGCCAGTGCACCGGCCAACTGGTCGCTCTGCAGGTCGGGCACGCGGTTGTGGGCTGCATCGATGCCATGAACACCCGACTGGGCACCCTGGAACATGTGGTACTGCCTGTGGCCGGGGTCGTTGATGCCGACCACCAGCGTGGAGGGCTCGGCGGCGATCGCAGCGTGCTTTTCACCCGGGTGCTGGATGCGTTCGTGCTTTTCCAGCAGGTCGCGGGCGCGGGCCTCCTGCTTCTCCAGTTCGGCATCGAGGCTTGGAATGACGGTATCTGCCATGCCATGGCGCGCGGCCGCCTCGCCGAAGGACGGCATGATGCGGTTGGCGAACACGGCGGTTTCGGCGAGGTTGAGCAGGTTCTGCGGGCGGTTGGCGGTCGGCACATGCGTGGCAACGGCCGCCGCGGTCGCGGTACCCACGCCACCTACGGTGGCGAGTACGGCAGGCGCCTGCGCGGTGACGTTCTTCACGTGGTACGCAGAGAAGTCGTAGCCCTGGTCGACGTAGGCACCGGCGGTGGCGTAGCCATTTCGCAGGGTGCCGGCCACCCACTGTCCCTGACGGTCGATGCCGTCAGCGACGCGTTGCCCGGCCGCACGCACGGTGGCGGCGTCTTCGCGCGCCTCGCGCTCGGCTTCAACGGCGCGGCTCTCCTGTGTGGTACGGATCTGCTCGGCGTTTGCCTGCAAGCGCTTCGATACGTCGTCCAACCCGATCAGGTCCGCACCGGCAGACAGCGCCGACAGCGGCCCGGCCATCAGGTGGCCGCGCACGCGGTCGCGGGTAGCTTCCACCATGCCGGTCAGTTCGCGCCCACTGGCGATCACCGTGGTGCCGCCCTGCACGCCGACCCGCAGCGTGGCCGACCCGGTTTCCACCACCTTGCCGACCACCATGCCCTGCACCCGTGCGACCTGCTCGAGGCCATCACCGGTCTTGTCCAGTGCGTACGCCACGCCAGCACCGGCACGTTCGACCTGTTCGCCCGCTACGCGACCGGCGCGCATGCCCTGCGCACCGGCGTGCAGCACGGTGGACAGCGGACCCGCAAGTTCGGCGACCTGGCTGGGCGCGGCGGTGCGTGCACGGTCGACCAGCTCGCCCGCAATGCGCGTCTTGGCATCCAGCACGATCTCCATGCGACCGGCCGCCACCGGAACGTTGCGCAGCGCTTCATTGCCGGGCTTGGACCCCAGCTGCTCGACGAACTGCGCGGCGGCGGTCTGCGCACCGGGCGGCAGCATTTCGCGCATCTTCTCGGTGACCAGCGACTGCATCATGGGTTCCTGCAGCAGCTTGCTGGCTTCGTTGGCCAGCAGTCCGTAACCGTTGCGCTGGCGCTCGTTCAAGCGCTGCAGGCCGTTCTGCACATCGTTGAGTACTTCACCACTGGTTTGATACGTATGCACGGTCTGCTGCGGATTGAATGTAGGCAGCCCGTTGTCCTTGGCGTACCGCGAAGCGGTGTCGGGATGCAGGCCGGCTGCATTGAAGGTGGTGGCACGCGCACCGGTCACGGCCGACGCCGCAGAGGCCATGCCGCCACCGAGGGAGTGGCCGGCGATTTCGAAATTGCCCGCCGTTTTCTGGTTCAACAGCGCACCCAACTGCATCGCGCGATCATAGTAATCGCTGCGCATGCCAATACCCTGCTGGCCATTGTTGAGGAAGTCTTCGCCGCCCGATTCGCGACGACCACTCGGCGCGGCAGGATCGATGATCTCGCCGGTCGAACCTTTGAACACCACTACGGGCTTGGCATCATCTCCAAACACGCGCTTGTCTGGAAGGTAGATTTCCGCACGGAACCCTGAATCTGGCGGCTGCAGGCGGACTCGGATTTCCGCGTCCGACATCTCGATGCCAGCGGCCCGCAGCGCCGCAGGATCCACGCTCGCGCGTGTCCAGCCTGCAGGCGGCTCGCCATCGTGCTTTGCCGAAAGATAGACGTCTGCGGCCAGACCGGACATCTCGCGCGCGTGATAGGTCTCCTGCAGTCGATCTGCCGCGTTGTCGTTGCCGCTGTCGCGCAGTTGCTGGACGAGACGATTCTGTTCCTGGATGGCGCGGCTGCGCGCCTCGTTGTCGGGACCACTCATGGCATGCTCCATTGCACAGTGAAAGCGCGCGACGCTCTCGCGTCGCACGCCTTATCGAATACTAGAACACTTTGCTACTGTCACCCTTCACGGACCGAATTGAGGAAGATCATGCCGTTGCGCCTTCACACGATGACAACGAAATCCGTTCTTTTTGCGGCGTGGCTGACAGTTTTTCTCCTTTGTGGATGCACGGCATCATCTGCACAGGGCGCGGGACAGTACTTCGAAGGCAAGGCGCTTGCACTGGCCGTTGCCAGCGAACGTGGCGATGCTGCGGAAGTGCAGCGCCTGATGAAAAGCGATGGGGTCGACCCCGACGTCGAGTTCGCCAAACGCGATGGAATCCCGCTGCTCGCGTGGCCGTTGCGCGCGCGCAATCTGGAAGGACTACGCGCGATGCTGGACAACGGCGCCAACCCGAATGCACGGCGGGTGCGGGAGGTCGATGGCAAGCCGTTCAAGTACAACAACGCCATGGTGTATGCGGTGCGCCTGGAAGATCCGGCATTCCTGCGGCTGTTGCTCAAGCATGGCGGTGATCCCAACACCCGCAGCAGCGGCGGAGAGTCGCTGCTGTTCCAGGCGTTCATCAACGGCAATCAATGGAAGAATGTGCAGCAGCTGGTTGAGGCTGGCGCCAGGGTCAACGACAACAATCTTGGCCAGGCCGACACGGTACTGAGCTGGTACACGGCACGTGGTGGCTTCGACGCGGCGTACTGGTTGCTGGAACATGGGGCGGACCCGACGATATCCGCGCCCGCTGCGGCGGGGTCGAATGGTCCCGCGCGCCAGATGATGGTGGAAGACATTTACTGGGAAATCACCACACCGGATCTTCTGCCGTGGCAAAAGAAGAGCCAGGCATGGCTGATTGCGCGCGGCATTGAACGTCCACCGATGCCTGAGCACATCCGGAAGAAGCGGGAGGCGTTCAAGTTCCCGTCGCGCGAGGAAGATGTGCCGTTGCTTTGATGTGTGGCAGCCACGCAAGGCGTGGCTCTACCGCAGGGTGGGTGCCGGGCGAAGCTCGGCCAGGAGCGCGCTGTCCAGCGGCAGGTGCATGCGCAGTCGCGATGCGACGCAGTCGATGCGGAAACGGCGCGCCTTTACCGGTTCTCCGTCCAGATTGAGTGTCATCGGTTCGTCGGCGTCGATCTCCACCCACGGCGCCCGGGTACGTTCGGCCACCTGCTCCAGTGCACCCTGCTTGCCGCCACGCACCAGCGCGGCGAGGGTGGACGCGACTTCGCCACTGAGCTCTGGAATGACGGTGACATCCAACAGGCCATCGTCGACCAACGCCTCCGGGCACAGCACCTGCCCGCCGCCGGCCTGGCGGCCGTTGCCGATTCCCAGTGCGATGAAGCCCCCTTCCCAACTGAAGTCCGGCGTGCGCAGCCGTGCACGGATCGGCTCGATCCGGCCAAGCCGGGAGATGCCGGTGACCAGATAGGCCAGGCCACCCAGCACCTTCTTCAGACCTTCGTCGGTTTCCACCGTCACCTCCGTGCCGAAGCCGCCACTGGCCACGTTGGCGCACCACCAGAGATCGCCTTCGGCATCGATGCGCAGCAGGTCCAGCGGTCGGGCGGTTTGGGCCAGGATCATCTGCAGGGCCTGCAGCGGCTCGTCCGGTATGCCGGCGGCCGTGGCAAAGTCATTGGCGGTGCCCAGCGGCACCAGTCCAAGCGAAGGCAAGGCGTCGGCCGGTTCGTCGCGGTGCGCCAGGGTCTCAGCGACCTCGCTCAGGGTGCCGTCGCCCCCGGCGGCAATGATGGTATCCACCCCGTGCTCGATGGCTTCGGCCACGTACCGCTCGGCATCGCCATCCTCCCAGGTGACCCGGACCTCCAGGGTCACCCCCTGCTCGCGCAGCGCATGCACCGCCTCGCGCACCTCCTGGTTGCCGGTCGACTTGCCATTGAGGATCAGACGCCAGCGAAGACCACGCATACAGCACTTCCACGGTAGGGGGAGGCGCAGGCTATCAGGGGGATATGTCAGGCCCGGTGAACGTCATCAAACGGTCACCGATCGTCCGGAGAATGGAAGTCCATAGCAGGGACGACGGATGGAGGCAGGATCAGCCTCCCGCTATTCCCAGGGCCGCATTCGCAGGAGTGCGGTCTTTTTTTTACGACGCGAAGTTCTTCAACGCGTCGCCTTCGAGCCGATACACCGTCCACTCACTCTGCGGCTTCGCGCCCGCCGCTTCGTAGAACTTGATGGCGGGCTCGTTCCAGTCCAGCACCGACCATTCGAAGCGGCCGCAGCCTTCGGCGACGGCGATGCGGGCGATGTGCTGCAGCAGTGCCTTGCCGGCGCCGCTGCCGCGGTGATCCGGGCTGACGTACAGGTCTTCCAGGTAGATGCCGTTGCGGCCCAGCCAGGTGGAATAGTTGTAGAAGTACACCGCGTAGCCGATGGCGGTGCCATCGACTTCGCACACCAGCGCGCGGGCCTTGGCGTCGCCGCCGAACAGGCTGGCGACGATGCCGGCTTCGTCGGTCTGCACCGACGATTCGGCCTTCTCATAGATCGCCAGTTCGCGGATGAAGCGCAGGATCAGCGCGGCATCGGCGGCGGTGGCGGTACGGATCTGCAGGCCGGCCGCGCCCATCCTCAGCCCCGCGCCTTGGCTACGTTGTGGCGCATCTGGTCGATCACGTCCTTGTAGCTGATCGGCGCATTGAAGATCGCCGAGCCGGCCACGAAGGCATCGGCACCGGCGGCGGCGATCGCGCCGATGTTGTCGGCCTTGACCCCGCCGTCGATCTCCAGGCGCACATCGCGGCCGCTGGCATCGATCTTCTGGCGGACCACGCGCAGCTTGTCCAGCGCCGAGGGAATGAAGGCCTGGCCACCGAAGCCCGGGTTGACCGACATCAGCAGCACCAGGTCCAGGTCGTCCAGCACCCAGTCCAGGATGTCGACCGGGGTGCCCGGGTTGAGTACCAGGCCCGGCTTGCAGCCCAGCGAGCGGATCAGCTGGATGGTGCGGTGCACGTGGCGACTGGCTTCAGGGTGGAAGCTGATGTACGTGGCACCGGCCTCGGCGAAGTCCGGAATGATGCGATCCACCGGCTCCACCATCAGGTGCACGTCGATCGGCGCGGTCACGCCGTGCTTGCGCAGCGCCTGGCAGACCATCGGGCCGATGGTCAGGTTCGGCACGTAATGGTTGTCCATCACGTCGAAGTGGACCCAGTCGGCGCCGGCGGCGAGCACGGTGTCCACTTCCTCGCCAAGGCGGGCGAAGTTGGCGGACAGGATGGACGGGGCAATGATGCAGTTGGACATGGCCGGGGCCTTCAGGGACGTGGAGAGGGGGCGGCGCGCGCTCAGCGCTTGCGCAGGGTCTTGATGCGGTCGTAGGCGGCGTTGAGCTGGCGCGACCGGCGTTCGGCCTGCTGGCGCAGCTCGGGGGCGGCGCCCACGACCTTGTCGGGGTGGTACTGGGACATCAGCCGGCGGTAGGCCAGGTCGACCTCGGCGTCGGTGGCCTCGGAGGTCAGCCCCAGCTCGCGGTAGGGGTTCTCCCTGTTCAGGCGGAACCAGTCGGAGTCAAAGGCATGCCCGATGAGCAGGCCGACCACGGCGCCAAACAGCGGATTGGGCCTGAAAAGCAGGGCGCCGGCGATGAATCCGAGCAGTTTTCCGTACCAGCGCATGGTCGTCGGGGCGGCCGTGGCAACAAGGGATCCTCATTTTACGTCACAGCGGGCCCAACCCGCTTTACACTAGGCCGCCCGCTGTCCCTGCGGGCCCTCCGGGTGCCCTGGGCAGCTGTCTCGACGAAGCCTCAGGAGTGCCCGTGCCGACCACGTTGTTGCAATCCGATCTCCCCGGCCTGCCCTTGCGCCATCGCGGCAAGGTGCGTGATGTTTTCGACATTCCACGCGAGCGGCTGCCTGCCGGCACCCCGCCGGGGGACTACCTGCTGATGGTCGCCACCGACCGTCTGTCCGCCTTCGACGTGGTGCTGCCCGATCCGATCCCGGGCAAGGGCGAAATGCTCTGCCAGGTGTCGAACTTCTGGTTCGCCAAGACCGCGCACCTGATGCCCAACCACCTGACCGGCATCGACGTGGCCAGCGTGCTGCCCGAAGGCGTGGACCCGGCCCTGTATGCCAAGCGCGCCGTGGTGACCCGCAAGCTCAAGCCGGTGCCGGTGGAAGCCATCGCCCGCGGCTACCTGATCGGCAGCGGCTGGAAGGACTACCAGCGCACCGGCAAGGTCAGCGGCATTGAACTGCCTGACGGCCTGCGCCAGGCCGAGCAGCTGCCCGAGCCGATCTTCACCCCCTCGACCAAGGCCGCCGTGGGCGACCATGACGAGAACATCGACTTCGACGCGATGGTGAAGGCGGTCGGTGCGGACCTGGCCGAACGCGTGCGCGACGCCACCCTGCGCATCTACAAGTTCGCCGCCGATTACGCGCGCGAGCACGGCATCATCCTGGCCGATACCAAGTTCGAGTTCGGGACCGACGCCGACGGCCGCCTGTACATCATGGACGAGATGCTGACGCCGGATTCCTCGCGTTACTGGCCGGCCGACGAGTACGAAGTCGGCACCAGCCCGCCGAGCTACGACAAGCAGTTCGTCCGCGATTACCTGGAGACCCTGGACTGGGGCAAGACCGCTCCGGGCCCGGCGATTCCGGCGGAGATCATCGAACGCACGCGCGCCAAGTACGCTGAAGCACTGCAGCGGCTGGCGGGAATTTCGGTCGATTGAGGAACCTCGATGTCCACGACTACCCAGCTTGTGCGACCCATCGACCGGTATTTCGCCAGCTACTCGGCTGACCACCGCAATACGCTGAACCAGCGCATCCATGTGGTGGCGGTACCGGCGATCCTGTGGTCGGTGGTCGCCCTGCTGTGGTGCCTGCCGCCGTTGATCACCTGGTTCCAGTACGGGGTGTGGGCGGGGGTGGCGATGTTCACCGCGTGGTGCTTCTACAACCGGCTCTCGCGCCGGTTGGGGCTGGGCATGCTGGCCTTCTTCTTCGTCTCCGGCTGTACCTGCCGGCTGCTGGAAGCCGAGATCGGCCTGGCCAACCTGGCCTGGCTGGGGCTGGGCGTGTTCGTGGTGGCATGGATCGCGCAGTTCATCGGCCACAAGTACGAAGGGCGCAAGCCCAGCTTCCTCACTGACCTGACCTATCTGTTGATCGGCCCGGCCTGGGTGATGGCCAAGTTCTACCACCGGATGGACTGGCGGTATTGAGCATGCGCCGGGCAGCGCCCGGCGCCACGCGAACCTGAACGAAAATCATGCTCACTCCTGCTCCACGCGGGCGGGTGGAGCATGGCCGTGGGAGTGCGGTTGGACGGGGGAACCGTTCATGTTCTGGACGCGGCTGCGCAGCGCGCAGCCCCCGTCATTGCTGGGCCGACCGGCCGCCGGACCGCGCGTTGCGCGGAATGTCCGGACGACTCCATACGCGATGGAACGTACCCGAATGGGCGTGTGCGTGGCGATAGAGAAAATGAATCACGCACGTTGCCTGCAATTGATGGCGTAATCGAGTCTTTCCGCGACAAATCCCCGCCTGTTAGACTGAAAGGCCTGCTCGTGAATCCCGCATTCCCTGCATGAATCCCAACCTTCTCCTGCTGCTTGCCCTGCCCTTCCTGCTGGCGGTGGCCGTGGCCGTGTTCAGCCGCAGCTCCCGCGCTACCGCCGCCTGGATGGCCGCCGCTGCCCCCGTGGGCGGCCTGGCGCTGCTGGCAACCATGACCCCCGGCATCCTGGATGGCGGGGTCGTGCGCAGTTTCGGGGAATGGCTGCCGCAGATCGGGCTGGCCTTTTCGCTGCGGCTGGACGGGCTGGCCTGGATGTTCGCCGGCATGGTGCTGGCGATCGGCGCGCTGGTGGTGATGTATGCGCACTACTACCTGAGCCCGCGCGACAACGCCCACCGCTTCTATTGTTACCTGCTGCTGTTCATGGGCGCCATGCTGGGCATGGTGCTGTCGGGCAACCTGCTGTTGCTGATGGTGTTCTGGGAAATGACCAGCATCAGCTCGTTCCTGCTGATCGGCTTCTGGTCGCACCGCCAGGACGCCCGCGAGGGCGCGCGGATGGCGCTGGTGGTGACCGGCGGTGGCGGCCTGGCGCTGCTGGGTGGCGTGCTGCTGATCGGACGCATCGTCGGCAGCTTCGAGCTGGACGCGGTGCTGGCCGCCGGCGACCTGATCCGCAGCAGCCCGCTGTACCCGTACGCGCTGTTCCTGGTGCTGGCCGGCATCTTCACCAAGAGCGCGCAGTTCCCGTTCCACTTCTGGCTGCCGCATGCCATGGCCGCACCGACCCCGGTGTCGGCCTACCTGCATTCGGCCACGATGGTGAAGGCGGGCGTGTTCCTGCTGGCGCGCCTGCACCCGGCGCTGGCCGGTACCGATCTGTTCTTCTATACGGTCAGCGGGATCGGCGCGCTGACCCTGCTGATCGGCGCCTGGAATGCGATCTTCCAGCACGACCTGAAAGGCCTTCTGGCCTATTCGACGATCTCCCATCTTGGCCTGATCACCCTGCTGTTCGGCCTGTCTACGCCGATGGCGGTGGTGGCCGGCGTGTTCCACATCCTCAACCACGCCACCTTCAAGGCCTCGCTGTTCATGGCCGCCGGCATCATCGACCATGAAACCGGCACCCGCGACATGCGCAAGCTGGGCGGGCTGCGGCGGTTGATGCCGTTCACCAGCGCGCTGGCGATCATCGCCTCGCTGGCGATGGCCGGCATTCCACTGCTCAACGGCTTCCTCTCCAAGGAAATGCTGTTCGCCGAGGCGATCACCGCGCAGGGACCGGAGCCGATGCGCATGGCGGTGTCCGTCGCCGCGCTGCTGGCCGGCGTGTTCGGCGTCGCCTACAGCCTGCGCTTCGTGCACGACACCTTCTTCGGCAAGGGCCCGCACGACCTGGACCGCGTGCCGCATGAGCCGCCGCGCTTCATGAAGGTGCCGGTGGAGATCCTCGTCATCATCTGCGTGGCGGTGGGCATCGCCCCGGCGATCACCGTGGCTCCGGTACTGCACGCGGCCGCCTTCTCCATCCTCGGTCCGGCCATGCCGCAGTACAGCCTGGCGCTGTGGCACGGGTTCAACCTGCCGCTGATGATGAGCATCGGCGGCGTGCTCGGCGGCATCGCGCTGTACTTCGGCCTGCGCCGCCTGATCAACCTGCATGCGGTGATCACCCGCGCCACCGGCCGCAACCTGTTCCACAAGCAGCTGGACGTGGTATTCGGCTTCGCCCACTGGCTGACCCACACGCTGGCCAACGGCAGCCTGCAGCGCATGCTGATGGCGCTGGTGGTGGTCGCCATCGTGGTCGCCGCCGCGCCGTTCGTGGCCAACCCGGTCTCGCCCAACTGGCCCTCGCCGCAGCCGCTGTCGCTGCTGGGCTGGGTGGTGTGGCTGGTGATGATGGCCTGCGCGCTGGGCGCGTTGTTCCTGTACCGGCAGCGCCTGCTGGCGGTGCTGGTGGTGGGCGGCACCGGGCTGATGGTCTCGCTGACCTTCGTGTACCTGTCCGCCCCCGACCTGGCGCTGACCCAGCTGCTGGTGGAGATGGTCACCCTGGTGCTGATGCTGCTGGGCATGAACTACCTGCCGGCGCAGTCGCCGCCGGAGAAGTCGCCGTGGCGCAAGCGCCGCGATGCGCTGATCGCAGTGGTCGGCGGTGCCGGCCTGGCCGCCATGGCCTACAGCGCCATGACCCTGCCGCCCAACACCATGGCCGGCGAAATGCTGGCGCGCGCCCTGCCCGAGGCGTATGGCGAGAACGTGGTGAACGTGATCCTGGTCGACTTCCGCGGGTTCGATACCTTCGGCGAGATCACCGTGTTCGGCATTGCCGCGCTGGTGGTGCACGCCATGCTGCGGCGCTCGCGCATGGCGCCGGAGCAGATCATGCCCGGCCCGCCGATCAAGCTGCCGGTGCCGGCCGACCTGGCCCAGGTGATGTTCCCGCTGACCCTCACCGTGTCCATCTTCCTGTTCCTGCGCGGCCACAACGCGCCGGGTGGCGGTTTCATCGCCGGCCTGGTGCTGGCGGTGCCGCTGCTGATCCAGTACGTCATCCAGGGCACCGAATCGGTGGAGTCGCGCTTCGGCTTCGACTACATCCGCTGCATCGGCGCGGGCCTGTTGATCGCCATCGTCAGCGGCAGTGCATCGATGCTGTTCGGCGTGCCGTTCCTGACCAGCGGCCACATCGACCTGGAACTGCCGTTGATCGGCACGGTACCGCTGGCCAGTGCAATCGGCTTCGACACCGGCGTGTACCTGGTGGTGTTCGGCGGGGCGATGCTGATCCTGTCGATGATGGGCACGGTGAAGCCTTCGCGTACCCGCGACTCGCGCAAGGGCGAGATCGATCCCACCCGCCGTTCGGCACTTACCGGGGAGACCCACTGATGGAACTGGCCCTGGCAAGTGCGATCGGCGTACTGGGTGCGATCGGCATCTACCTGCTGCTGCGTGCGCGCAGCTTCGATGTGATCCTCGGCATGACCTTCCTGTCCTACGCGACCAACCTGCTGATCTTCGCCGGCGGTCGCCTGGTCAGCGGCAAGGCACCGGTGCTGCGCCAGGGACTGGATTCCAACCTGGGCAACTACACCGACCCGCTGCCGCAGGCGCTGGTACTGACCGCGATCGTCATTGCCTTCGCGATGACCGCGGTGAGCATCGTGCTGGCCATGCGCAGCCGCAGCGACAACCACAGCGACCATGTCGACGCGCACGAGGATGAGGCGGCCGAGCAGCCCGACACCGCGCCCGGCCGGGAGGGCGGCGCATGAACCATGCGGTGATCCTGCCCATCCTGATTCCGCTGGTCGGTGCTGCGTGTTCGCTGTTCGTCGAACACCGTCGCTACGGGCCGACGGTGCAGCGCACGGTGGCGTGGACCACGTTGGCCGCGCTGGCCGCGGCCGTGGGACTGTTGTTCGCGCAGACCGCCGACGGCAGCATCGCGGTCTACCTGCTGGGCGACTGGCCGTCGCGGCTGGGCATTTCACTGGTGGCTGACCGGCTGTCGAGCTGGATGCTGCTGACCACCGTGCTGCTGGCCATCCCCTGCCTGCTGCACGCCTGTTCGGGCTGGGACCGCCGCGCGCCGCACTTCCATGCGCTGTTCCAGTTCCAGCTGGTCGGCCTGAACGGTGCGTTCCTCACCGGCGACATCTTCAACCTGTTCGTGTTCTTCGAGGTGATGCTGATCGCCTCGTACGGCCTCCTGCTCAGCGGCGGGCGCGGCCTGCGCATGCGCATCGGCCTGCACTACGTGGTGTTCAACGTCACCGCCTCGACCCTGTTCCTGATCGCACTGGGCCTGCTGTATGCCTCGCTGGGCTCGCTCAACATGGCCGAGCTGTCCCAGCGCATCGCCGAAGTACCTGCCAGCCACCTGACCCTGACCAAGGCCACGATGGGCCTGCTGCTGCTGGTGTTCTGCAGCAAGGCGGCGCTGATGCCGCTGTACCTGTGGCTGCCTGAAGCCTATGCGCGCGCGCCGGCGGCGGTGGCTGCCCTGTTTGCGATCATGACCAAGGTCGGCCTGTACGCCGTGCTGCGGGTCAGCAGCCTGTGGTTCGGCGAGGACGCCGGTGCCATGGCGGGCTACGGCAGCCAGTGGCTGTTCTGGGCCGGCGTGGGCACGCTGCTGCTCGGTGGGCTGGGCGTGCTGGCCGCTGCCCGCCTGCGCGTGCTGATCTCCTACCTGGTGGTGGTGTCGGCGGCGACGCTGTTCATCGCCTTCTCCATCCGCACCCCGGAGGTGCTCTCGGCCGGGCTGTACTACCTGCCGCACAGCACCTTCGTGGCCGCCGCGCTGTTCCTGGTTGCCGACCTGATCCGACGCCGCCGTGGCGGCGCCAGCGACCGCAAGGAAATCATCGCGCCGATGCCGGGCAAGGAAACGCCTGCGGTGTTGTTCCTGATCGGGGCGGTGTCGGTGGCCGGTCTTCCACCGCTGTCCGGGTTCCTGGCCAAGGCGGCGCTGCTGGCCGGCATGCCGGCGCAGTACACCGCCGTGGTCTGGGCCGCCGTGCTCGGCAGCAGCCTGATGGTGATCGTGGGCATCACCCGCGGTGGCATCCGCCTGTTCTGGCACGTGCCGGTGCTGGAAGAAGGCGTGCCGCCGCCGCGCAAGGCCCCCACGCGCACCGTTGAGCTGTTCGCGGCCGCGCTGCTGCTCTGCTACGGCATCGGCATGAGCGTGTTCGCCAATCCGTTGATGCAGTACACCGATGCCATGGCCGCCCAGCTGCTCACGCCGCAGGACTACGTGGGCGAACTGCGTGCCACCACGCCGGAGATCCGCAACCCATGAGCCGTCGCCCGCTGTTCCGCCGCGTGTTTCCCTCGCCGTCGCTGAGCGTGATGGTGACGGCGTTCTGGGTGCTGATGTCCGACAGCTTCACCCTGGGCCAGATCCTGCTGGGCATGGTGTTGGGCGTGGTGGTGCCGTTGTTCGCCGCGCGGCTGGACCGTGAGTTCGCCCGCATCGGCACATTGCGGCCGCTGCCCAAGCTGGTCTGCGTGACGCTGTGGGACATCCTGGTCTCCAACATCCGCGTGGCGATCCAGGTGCTGGGGCCGGAGCGCCGGATCCACCCCGGCTTCATCTGGCTGCCCCTGGACATCGCCAACATCCACGGGATTGCCGCGTTGACCAGCATGATCACCCTGACCCCGGGCACGGTGTCGGCCGCGCTGTCCGACGATCGCCGCTATCTGCTGGTGCATGTGCTGCACCTGGAAGATCCAGACGCGCTGATCAGGGAGATCAAGCGCCGTTACGAAGCCCCGCTGATGGAGATTTTCCCATGACCGGTTTCACCTTCATCCAGACCACCATGGCGGTGTGCATGCACATCGTCGGACTGGCCATGCTGATGGCCACCTGGCGCCTGCTGCGCGGACCGACCGTGCCCGACCGCATCCTGGCGCTGGACACCATGTCGGTCACCGCCATCGCCGAACTCATGCTGTTCGGCATGTACCTCAACTCGGCGGTGTACTTCGAAGCGGCGCTGCTGATTGCGATGCTGGGCTTCGGCAGCACCGTGGTGCTGAGCAAGTTCGTGCTGCGCCGGGACATCGTCGAATGATCACCTTCATCCAGATCGCGCTGTCGCTGCTGCTGCTGTTCGGCTGCTTCTTCATCCTGGTCGGTGCGCTGGGGCTGGTGAAGCTGGACACGTTCTTCAAGCGCCTGCATGCGCCGACCAAGGCCAGCACGCTGGGCGTGGGCTGCGTGCTGGTGGGCTCGGTGCTGTACCACATCTTCCTGGGCGAAGACCCGCAGCCGCGCGAGCTGCTGATCACCGTGTTCCTGTTCATCACCGCCCCGATCAGCGCGCACATGATGGCCAAGGCGGCGCTGTCGCTGATGATGGAAAAGCGCCCGAGTCTGCCGGGGAATGAGACGGCGGAAGAGGAGCAGTTGCCGCCGCCTCGTCCGGAACCCGCTGGGGACCCGGAACAGAAGAGCTGATCCGGCACCGCGTGGGACACGCATGGCGTGTCGCTACGCGTGCTGGCGAGCCCATTGGCGTAGCGACACGCCATGCGTGTCCCACGCGGTCCCGAAACGTTCCAAAGCAATCAACCCAACAATGCCAGCTCGAGAATCACCCAGCCCACGAAGGCCACCAGCAGGATCCCGCCTTCCTTCCGGCTGACCACCAGGTCGCCGCGCAGCATCGGGTACAGCACCAGCACGAAGGCGATGGCCGCCGGCAGCTCCAGCTTCACGAATGATTCGGGCAGCGCCAGCGGGCGCAGCGCGGCCATGCCGCCTACCACCACCAGCAGGTTGAACAGGCTCGAGCCGATCACGTGGCCCAGCACCATGTCGCCCTGGCCACGGCGTGCCGCCACGACGGCTGCCGCCACTTCGGGCAGCGCGGTACCAATGGCGACCGGCAGCAGGCCGACCAGCAACGGCGACCAACCCAGGCTGGCGCCCATCACCGGCGCCGCACCGACGATCCAGCGCGCGCCGTAGTACAGGCACACCGCCGCGAACACCACCCGGATCAGGTTGAGCCCCAGGCCGGTGCGGGTCATCGCGTAACCAGCAATCGCTTCCCGCACCGGTTCCGATTCCCGCTTCGCCGCACGCAGCACGAAGGCCAGCAGCGCAACGAAGCCCAGCAGCAGCACCGCGCCTTCCCAGCGCGCGATCACCCCGTCCAGGCCGAACACGATCAGCGCCAGGCTGGCCACGGCCAGCAGGATCAGCAGCGGCGAGAGCAGCCGTGCCCGCACCAGCAGCGGTGCCGCCAGCGCCGCCAGGGCAAGGGTCAGGCCCACGTTGACGATGTTGCTGCCCACCGCGTTGCCCAGCGCCAGGTCCTCGGCGCCGACCACGAACGCGCGTGCATTGACCACCAGTTCCGGCAGCGAGGTGCCGAAGGTGACCAGCAACAGCCCCGCCACGAAGGGCGAGGCGCCGAAGCGCTGGGCCAGCCCGGAGGCGGCCTTGACGATGGAGTCGCCACCCAATGCAAGCAGCAGCAGGCCCAGCAGGAACCAAGCGGTAGCAGCGATCATCGGTGGATCCCCAGGTGTCGTGGCCCGATTCTAGGAACAGCCTTCCACGTAGTCCACCTGCGGGGTCTGCCCGACCCGCCAGGCGGTGACCTTGCCGTCGCCGTCGATCTCGAAGTTGATCAGCGCGCCGCCCTCGGCCACCGGACGCACCCGCAGGTTGTGGCCGCGTTCGTCGTACTTGTGCGGCATCAGGTCGCCGCGTTCCGGGTACAGGGTCTGCAGCTGGCCCAGCGACATGCCGACCTTGCCGCCACCGGGTGCGGCGATCCGGTCGTTGCGCACGTCATAACGGACCAGGCGGTTGCCTTCGATCATCAGGATCACATCGTCGGCCTGGCTGCCCTGCGGCCGCAGGGCGTGGCAGTAATCATCGGGAACCTCTCCCTGCAGGGGCTCCTTCCACGCGCTGCGCACGTCCTCCAGGGACGAACCGAGGGTCAGCGGACCGTAGCCGTCGAGGCGTGCCGGACCCTGCGCGGCGGGCTCTGCGGCCGACGTGGCAGGCGAGGTGCCCGCAGGAGGTGCGGCCGCAGCCGGCTCGGCCACCGCCGCCTCCGCGTCGGTCGACGGGGTTTCCGGGGCGCGATCGCAGGCACTCAGTGCCAGCGCGATGCCCAAGGCCAGAATGCCTCCCAGCTGTTTCATATGCACGTCCTCCTCTGGATGGTCCGCAGGCTAGCGTGGGCAATGTGCAGCCCATGCATGCAGAGCGTGCCTGTCATCACAGTTACACCTGGGCCGTTCAGGCTCGGCGTGCACCGCTTCGACCCCTATGCCCATGCAACCGCGCAAGACCGATCTCGCCCGCGACGCCCTGCAGGCCCACCGTGCGCCCCTGGACATGCGCCAACGGCGCCTGCTCATCCTGTGCGATGGCCAGCGCGACCTGGCCCAGCTCTCAGCCATGATCGGGCCGGAGGCGTCGGCCATGGTGATCCAGCTGATCCAGGCCGGGTACCTGATGTCGACGGCACCGGCGGAACCCGCACCCGCAGCTGCACCGCTGACCTCCCCGTCAATCGCTGCACCCGCGCCTGCGGCGTCCACGGCCGCGCCGGTCACCGAGCGCCGCCGCTCGATGGTGGCCGCACGCATCTACCTGCTCGGCATCCTGGAACTCCAGCGGCACCCGCAGGCCGCCGCACTGCTGTACGCGCTGCAGCAGTCGCGCAGCGACGACCAGGTGATCGCGGCCCTGCACAACGCGCTGGACGCCCTGCCCGGCCTGACCTCGCCCGGCTACTGCGAGCGGGTCCGCCAGCGCCTGTTCGAGGTGCTGCCGGAGTCGCACCTGGCGCAACTGGAACAGGCCGGGGTGGTGGCGGGCTGACGCCCGCCTCGAATCACGCGCTGAAGTTCTTCTTCAAACCCTTCCAGCACTGCTGGTAGCCACGCTGGCGGTGCGCAGCGTCCATCGCCTGCGCGGTGGGACGGATCACGCCGCGGGTCTCGAACATGAAGGCCATGGTGTCCTTGATCACGTCCGGCTTGCTGAGGTCGGCGGCAGACGCCTTCTCGAACGTGGCCGCATCCGGGCCATGCCCGCTCATGCTGTTGTGCAGGGACGCACCACCGGGCACGAAACCTTCGGCCTTGGCGTCGTACGCGCCATGGATCAGGCCCATGAACTCGCTGGCGATGTTGCGGTGGAACCACGGCGGCCGGAACGTGTCCTGCGCCACCAGCCAGCGGGGCGGGAAGATGGCGAAGTCCATGTTGCTGGTGCCCGGCGTGTCGCTGGGCGAATGCAGCACCAGGAAGATCGACGGGTCCGGATGGTCGTGGCTGATCGAGCCGATGGTGTTGAAGCGGCGCAAGTCGTAGCGGTACGGCGCGTAGTTGCCATGCCAGGCCACCACGTCCAGCGGCGAGTGGTCGATGGGCGCACGCCACAGCTGGCCCTGGAACTTGGTGATCAGTTCGAAGTCGCCGTCCACATCCTCGTAGGCGGCGTGCGGGGTTTCGAAATCGCGCGGGTTGGCCAGGCCGTTGGAGCCGATCGGCCCCAGGTCGGGCAACTTGAGCAGCGCGCCGAAGTTCTCGCACACATAGCCACGTGCCTGTCCGTCCGGCAGTTCGACGCGGAAGCGCACGCCGCGCGGGATCACCGCGATCTGCTGCGGTTCGATCTCGATCACGCCGAGCTCGGTAAGCAGGCGCAGCCGACCCAGCTGCGGCACGATCAGCAGCTCGCCGTCGGCGTCGTAGAAGTAACGGCCCTGCATGTCGGCGGTAGCCGCGTACAGGTGGATGCCCACCCCGCCATGCGCGTCGGGCGAACCGTTGCCGCCCATGGTGTACAGGCCGTCGACGAAGTCGGTCGGCGTGCCCGGCAGCGGCAGCGGGTCCCAGCGCAGCTGGTTGGGCGACACCGCGCCGTGCGCGAAGTCGCTGTGCAGGTGCGGCTGCGCGTACGGCTGGAACTCGCCGTGCGTCACCGCCGGGCGGATCCGGTACACCCAGCTGCGCCGGTTGCTGCCGCGCGGTGCGGTGAAGGCGGTGCCGGACAGCTGTTCGGCATACAGCCCGTGCGCGACCCGCTGCGGTGAATTGCGGCCAACCGGCAGCGCGCCCTCCACCGCCTCGGTGGCGAACTCGTTGCCGAAACCGGTCTGGTAGCCGCGTGCGGAGATGGAGGACGTCATGGTCGGTTCCCTTTTTACAGAACGCCGCGCTTGATCTGGTCGCGCTCGATGCTTTCGAACAGCGCGGTGAAGTTGCCTTCGCCGAAGCCTTCGTTGCCCTTGCGCTGGATGATTTCGAAGAAGATCGGCCCGATGCAGTTGGTGGTGAAGATCTGCAGCAGCTTGCGCTGCTTGGTTTCCGGGTCGGCGTCGATCAGGATCTTGTTCTTCGCCAGTCGCGCCACGTCTTCGCCGTGGCCCGGCACGCGCATGTCGATCACGTCGAAGTAGGTCTCCGGCGTGTCCAGGAACTCCACGCCCTGCGCGCGCATCGCTTCCACGGTGTCGTAGATGTTCTCGGTGAAGCAGGCGATGTGCTGGATGCCCTCGCCCTTGTACGCGTCCAGGTACTCGTTGATCTGGCTCTTCGGGTCGGACGATTCATTCAACGGAATGCGCACGATGCCGTCCGGCGCGGTCATCGCCTTGGACACCAGGCCGGTCTTCAGGCCCTTGATGTCGAAGTAGCGGATCTCGCGGAAGTTGAACAGGCGCTCGTAGTAATCCGACCACTGCTGCATGTTGCCGAAGTACAGGTTGTGGGTCAGGTGGTCGATGAAGGTCAGGCCGAAGCCGACCGGCCGCTGATCTGCACCTTCGATCGGCGCATAGTCGGTGTCGAACATGCTGCCGTTGGCACCATAACGATCCACCAGGTACAGCATGCAGTCGCCGATGCCCTTGATCACCGGGGCCGGCACCGCCTTGGTTTCCGGCTTGAAGTCGACCACCTCGGCACCGTTGCCCAGCGCAAGCTGCAGCACTTCCTCGCCCGGCTTCTTGAAGCGGATCGCGAAGCCGCAGGCGCACGGACCGTGCTTGTCGGCGAAGTCCGAGGCGAACGAATCGGGTTCTTCATTGACCAGGAAATTGACGTCGCCCTGGCGGTACACGGTGATGGCGCGCTGCTTGTGGCGCAGCACGGCGGTGAAACCCATCTTGCGGAAATACGCGTGCAGTTCGGCACCCCGACCGGCCGGCGCGGCGAATTCGACGAACTCGAAGCCGTCGATGCCCATCGGGTTCTCGAAGGTGGTGACCTGCATGCCGGGGTTGGGGGCGTGCGACGCGGTTGCGGGCTGGCTGCTCATGATTGGGCTCCGAAGCGGCCCACCCCCGGAAAAAACCAGGTGCGGGCGGAAGGCAGACCCGCGAGAATGCGGAATCCGGAAACAAGGTTATAGTTTCACATGAAACCACCATCAAGGTGCACCGCAGCATGAGCCCAGCCGATCCCAGCAGCCACAGCATCCGTGCTTCGCACGCCCTGCTCGACCTGGAGCAGTTCCTGCCCTACCGGCTGAGCGTCCTGTCCAACCGGGTCAGCGGCAATATCGCCAAGCTGTATGGGGACCGATACGGTCTGGCGATTCCCGAATGGCGGGTGATCACCATCCTGGCGCTGTATCCGGGCTCGTCGGCCAGCGAGGTCTCCGACCGCACCGCGATGGACAAGGTGGCGGTCAGCCGGGCCGTGGCAAGACTGCTCGAACGCGGCTTCATCAAGCGTGAAACCCATGGCGACGACCGCCGCCGCTCGGTGCTGGCGCTGTCTGCGGCCGGCTTCGAGGTGTACGAGACCATCGCCCCGCTGGTGATCGAGATCACCCGCAAGCTGATGTCGGTGCTCAGCGAGGAGGAGGAGCAGATGCTGGAAAAGCTGATCCTGCGCCTGGCCGGGGATGGCCTGCAGCGGATGGACGAGGGCTGACCGGACGCGTCAGCTCAGATGCTTCCGCCGCGCATGCACCCACGGCGCGGCCAGCGCACCGATCGCACCGGCGGCCAGGCCCAGTGAGGCGGCCACGGCGGCCGCTTCCAGCGCGCCCGGCAACGCCAGCGCGGCAATCACCAGCAGCGCGGCCGGCAGCGCGATGAAGGTGGCCAGGAAGTACCGCCAGCGCGGCGCCCACGTCCCCACCTGGAGCAGGCTGACCGGCATCCAGGTTTCGCCTGACGCGTCTTCGGCCAGTTTGGCCACCACCTTGGGCAGGTCCACTTCCACCGGACCTTTGCCGGTGCGTGCGGTGGCCAGCGCCCGTGCCACTTCGTCGATGGCCGGGTACGACGCCGGCCAGGGCGTGGGAGCTCCCACGCCGTAGGCGGTCAGCAGCGGCACGCTCAGCCACGGCGCCAGCAGGGGGCGCAGCTTGCGACGGTCGAGCACGCACCAGACCTGGGGCACGCCATGGGCCACCACGCTGTACAGCGCCAGCTGGCCGGGTTCGGGATACGGCAGCACATGCACCCGCGCGGCCATGCTGGGGTAGCCCATCTGGCGCAGGAAACCGGGGCGGGTACGCCCTTCCTGCGCCCAGGCCAGGCCCAGCGGCGTAACCAGGTAGGCTTCGGCCGGGTCTTTCACCCCGGCGCTGGCGCGGTCGTCGCTGGCCAGGAAGAACGCCAGCGATTTCGGTTCCGCCACATCGGCGTGGTTCCAACGACCGCTGTCGCCCAGCACGTGCCTGAGCGGCAGCCGCGCCGGCGCGGTTTCGGCCTTGGTTGTGTTGTGCAGGTAGGGCAGCACCGAGAGCACGAAGGCCTGCAGGTCCACGCCGCGCGTGCCGTTGCCCTGCCATTCGGCCGGCAGCACGCCGGCCAGCGCCGGGTTGCGCGCCAGTGCGTCCAGCTGCGTCTTCTGCTCCACCAGCTTCTGCACGGCCGCCTTGAGCAGCACGTTGTCCGGGACCGACACCAGCGGCAGGCGGTAGAACATCGCACCCGGGTCGGGCGTGTCGGCATCGCCACCGTGCGCGGAGTGGTCGTCCAGCAACACGTCCGCCGGCGGCAGGCTCACGCCGCCCGGTGCTTCGAGGGCGGTGTCTGATGTGCTGTCACTGGAGGCAGGCTGCATCCGTTCATTAGCGGCGCCACATCCAGGAACTGTAGTGCCGGCCGCCGGCCGGCTCCCCATGGAACCTCGCTGTGCGAGGAGCCGGCCAGCGGCCGGCACTACGTCTAAGCCGGTCCACGGGAACCATCGCAAAAAAAATGCCGCGATGATCGCGGCATTTTCCGGGCTATCAGGGCGCCTGTGGCGGCGCCCAGTCCTTCATGAAGGCCACGAACTTGTCGCGGTTGTAGCCCTTGGGCTGGCCCTTGTCGGCTTCCAGCTCGCCGGTGAACTGCGAGTGCAGCAGCTTGCCCTGCGCGTCCAGCACGAACAGGTGCGGGTAGCCCTTGATCTGCGGGTACTGCGACAGGAACGCGGCGTTCTCGTTGTCCTCGCTGTAGTTCACCTTCATCCAGACGTAGTTGGCGTCGCGGAAGCTGCGGATCTCCGCATCGCCCTCGACGAACGCGTCCAGCAGGTGGCACCACGAACACCACTCCCCGCCCACGTCCAGCACGATCCGCTTGCCACCGCGCTGGGCTTCGACCTTGGCGGTGGCCAGGTCGGCCACCGGGTCGCGGGCCGGGTCGAACTGTGCATTGAGCGCGGCCACCGCAGCGACGTCCGCGGCAGCCGGCGTGTTGCCCGAGGCCACCGGTTGGCTGGGATCGGCCACCGGTGGCTTCTGCTCGGTGGTGTCCAGCGGCTGCGCAGGTGCGGCGGTGGGCGCAGACGGCGAACAGGCGGCCAGCAGGCCGGCCACGATCAACGAAGAACCCAGAGCAGACATGCGCATCGCAGACCTCACTTGACGCCGTGCATCAGCTTGTTGATCAGCGGCGCGATCAGGAACAGCACCACGCCCGACCCGATCAACGCCCAGAAGCCGAAGGTGTACCCCTTCAGCGCCGACTCCACGGTCATGCCGCCTTCGCCGCTCACCGCGCCGGCGAAGATGCCCGACAGGTTGTTGCCGATGCCGGTGGACAGGAACCAGCCACCCATGCCGAAACCGACCAGGCGCACCGGCGCCAGCTTGGTCACCATCGACAGGCCGATCGGCGACAGGCAGAGCTCACCCACGGACTGGATCACGTAGACCATGAACAGCGTCCAGAACGGGATCTTGCCGTCCACCACCATGCTGGACAGGGCCAGCATCAGCAGCGCGAACGCAGCGCCGTTGAACAGCAGGCCCAGGCCGAACTTGCGCGGGATGGACGGGTTGGCACGGCCGAGCTTGATCCAGATCCAGGCGATGATCGGGGCCAGCGCGATGATGGCCACCGAGTTCACCGACTGGAACCACGCGGTCGGGAAGGTCCAGCCACCCAGGTTGCGGTTGACGATGTTGTCGGCCAGGAAGGTGAAGGAGCTGCCGGCCTGTTCGAAGAACATCCAGAACATCACGTTGAAGGTGAAGATGATCAGCATCGCGATGACGCGGTCGCGCTGGACCTTGCCTTCGCGGATGCCTTCCACCAGCAGCAGCGCGCCCAGCGCCACGAACATGATGCCGAGGATCCAGGCCAGCGCGGTGGCGCCGGTGGAGAGCAGGAAGTAGGCCACCGGAATGGCGACCAGCGAACCGACGAACACCATCACCACGCGGCCCATGCCTTCGCCACCGGCCGGCGGCGCGCCGATGCCCTTGAGGCCAGCGCGACCGATGTAGAACCACACCAGGCTGAGCAGCATGCCGATGCCCGAGGCGATGAACACCATCTTGTAGGACGGCATCGCTTCGGTACCGAACACCTTCTCGGCCAGGAACTGGGTCAGCACCGGGGCGATCATCGCGCCGATGTTGATGCCCATGTAGAAGATGGTGAAGCCCGAGTCGCGGCGCTCATCCTTCAGGCCGTACAGCTTGCCGACCATGGTGGAGATGTTCGGCTTGAACAGGCCGTTGCCGATGATGATCGTGGCCAGGCCGAATTCGAACACTTCCTTGTTCGGCATCGCGACCATGAACAGACCGGCCGCCATGATCACCGCACCGGTCAGGATCGAGCGCTGGTAGCCCAGCACGCGGTCGGCCACATAGCCGCCGAAGATCGCGGCCGCGTACACCAGCGCCAGGTAGGCACCGTAGGTGCGGCTGGCCGCAGCCTGCCCGGCCGAGTCGCCATTGAAGAACTGGGAGACGATGTACAGCACCAGCGCCCAGCGGATCCCGTAGAACGCGAAGCGCTCCCAGAACTCGGTCATGAACAGCATCCACAGCGGGCGCGGATGGCCCAGCGTGGTCTTGAACTCCGGCAACGCCGGTTCGGGAACGGATTTCGCGGCGGCGTCTACGCTCATGCGGGATTCCTGGGTTCGGTGGAAGACATGCACGTCCGATGTGCGAAACAGCGCGGGAGAATCCCAGAACAACGGCGTTCACGTCAAATACACACCGATCCTTGCAGGTGACGGCAAGGTTGCTGAACTTGCACCTGCAACCATCGCCCCACCGCCGCCAGTGCAGCAACGGCGGGGCCTGCCGCACCGTACGGCGGTTCCGGCAGGCAAACATGAATGGGTGGCGGCAGCGCCGCGCCGGCTCAGGCGTCCGGCGGCAGCGGATCGTCGTTGCGGATCGTGGTGCGCACCTGGAACAGCTCCGGGAAGAAGGTCAGCTCCAGCGCCTGGCGGAGGAACCCCACCCCGCTGGACCCGCCGGTGCCGCGCTTGAAGCCGATCACCCGCATCACCGTACGCATGTGGCGGAAGCGCCACAGCTGGAAGGCGGTTTCCAGGTCCACCAGGTCTTCGCACAGCGCGTACTCGCGCCAGTAACGGTCGGTGTTCTGGTAGATCCGCTCGAACACCGGCAGCAGCGTGTCGTCGGAGACATGCGGCGACTGCCAGTCGCGCGCCTGGTAACCGTCCGGGATGTCGTGGCCGAAGCGTGCCAGGTAGCGCAGGAATTCCTCGTACAGGCTGGGCGCGTCCAGTACCTGCTGCAGCTGCGCCTGCCCGGCCGGGTCGTGCGAGAACACCTGCAGCATCTGCGCGTTCTTGTTGCCCAGCAGGAACTCGATGTAGCGGTACTGCAGCGACTGGAAGCCCGAGGACGGGCCCAGCACGTCGCGGAAGCCCATGTATTCGGATGGGGTCAGCGTTTCCAGCACCGACCACTGCTCGGTGAGCTGGCGCAGCACCTGCTTGCTGCGCGCCAGCACCTTCTGGCACTGCCAGACCTGGTCGTTCTGCAGGAAGCCGATCGCCGCGCGCAGCTCGTGCCCCAGCAGTTTCAGCCACAGCTCCGAGGTCTGGTGCTGGATGATGAAGAGCATCTCGTCGTGGTGCGGCGGGTTGGACAGCGGCTGCTGCGCCGAGAGCAGCTGGTCCAGCCGCAGGTAGCCGCCATAAGTGAGGCGGCCTTCCAGGTCGGTGTGGATGCCGGCTTCCAGATCGCGTTGGTTCTTGTCGACAGACATGGCGGGGACCGCTTGAGGGGGAGAAAGGGTAGCGCAGTGGCCGCGTCCCTGGGCAGGCCGCACCCTACGCTGGCGTGTGGAGCCGGCGGGGTCCCGCGTTCAGCGCGGACGGCGGCCGGGACCGGCTTGGGCGGGGCCGCAGGCGGCGAACCGCTCATGCGCCGTTGATACAACTGAATACGTTGATGTTATTGGCGTTGGGGGTCCTTCCCGGGGTATACCGGGGTGCTGCCCGGGGCAGTTCTTGCTGCGCCGCAGGACGGCTTTTTCATACGCCTTCCTTAACATGGCAATTCATATCATTTGTAACTTCCTGTCGAAGGTGCAGTACGCAATGACGGTTGCCGCTGAGTTCAAGATCGAATACCTGCAGTACCTGGACACGGACGGCACGCTCGTCCGCGATGACCTGCCCGAAGCCCTGCGCGACCCGCGCGCGCTGCTGCCGATGTTCAAGCAGATGCTGTTCGTGCGCGTGTTCGACGGCAAGTCGATCGCGCTGCAGCGTACCGGCAAGCTGGGTACCTACGCCGCCTGCCTGGGCCATGAAGCCGCGCACGTGGGCATTGGCGCGGCCATGCAGAAGGACGACGTGTTCGCCCCCTCCTACCGCGAGTATGGCGCCATGTTCATGCGTGGCGTGCGCCCGCGCGACGTCCTGATGTACTGGGGCGGCGACGAGCGCGGCAACGACTACGGCGGCAATGCGGCCAAGGACTTCCCGTTCTGCGTGCCGATCTCCACCCAGTGCCTGCACGCCGCCGGCGCTGCACTGAAGTTCAAGCTCAACCACGAGAAGCAGATCGCCGTGGCCGTCTGCGGCGACGGCGGCAGCTCCAAGACCGACTTCTACGCTGCGCTGAACTCGGCCGGTGCCTACAAGCTGCCGCTGATCCTGTGCATCGTGAACAACGGCTGGGCGATCTCGGTGCCGCGTTCGGCCCAGACCGGCGCGGAAACGCTGGCCCAGAAGGGCCTGGCCGGTGGCCTGCACTGCCTGCAGGTGGACGGCAACGACCTGATCGCGGTGATGGCCGCCATGCTGCAGGCGCGTGAGCGCGCGCTGGCCGGCGACGGTGGCACCGTGCTGGAACTGATGACCTACCGCCTGTCCGACCACACCACCGCCGATGACGCGCGCCGCTACCGCGGCGATGCCGAGGTGAAGGACGCCTGGCAGCGCGAACCGATGCTGCGCCTGCGCAAGTACCTGATCGGTGCCGGCGTGTGGAGCGAGGAAGAAGAGCAGGCGTGGACCGTCGAGTGCGGCAATCGCGTGGACGAGGAAGTGAACCTGTACCTCAACACCCCGGTGCAGCCGGTCGAGGCGATGTTCGATTTCCTGTATGCCGATCCGCCGCAGGACCTGCTGGCCCAGCGCGCACAGGCGATTGCCCTGGAGCAGCGCCATGGATGAGATCAAGAACGGCGCCTCCGGCGCGCAGACCAACGCCGCCGACAGCGCCGCCGTCGCGCGCGGAGAAGAGACGATGACCAGCACCCCCATCACCCTCATCGAAGCCATCACCCAGGCCCTGGCCTGGGAGCTTGAGCACGACAAGTCGGTGCTGGTGCTCGGCGAGGACGTCGGCGTCAACGGCGGCGTGTTCCGCGCCACCGCCGGCCTGCAGCAGCGCTTCGGCGCCGACCGCATCCTGGACACCCCGCTGGATGAAACCACCATTGCCGGCCTGACCATCGGCCTGGCCGCACAGGGCATGAAGCCGGTCGCAGAAGCCCAGTTCGACGGCTTCATGTACCCGATGGTGGACCACATCGTCTGCCACGCCGCGCGCCTGCGTTACCGGACCCGTGGCCGCCTGCACTGCCCGATGGTGCTGCGCGTGCCGTGGGGCGGCGGCATCCGTGCGCCGGAACACCACAGCGAAGCCAACGAAGCGATCTTCACCAACGTGCCGGGCCTGCGCGTGGTGCTGCCGTCTTCGCCGCAGCGCGCCTACGGTCTGCTGCTGGCCGCGATCCGTGAACCGGATCCGGTGATCTACATGGAACCCAAGCGCATCTACCGCCAGTACAAGGAAGTGGTGGTCAACGACGGCGAAGCGCTGCCGCTGGACGTGTGCTTCGTGCTGCGCGACGGCACCGACGTGACCGTGGTGACCTGGGGCGCGCAGGTGAAGGAAGCGCTGGAAGCGGCCGACAAGCTGGCCGGCGAAGGCATCAGTGCCGAAGTGATCGACGTGGCCACGCTGCGTCCGCTCGACTTCGCCACCATCGCCGAGTCGGTGGCCAAGACCGGCCGCTGCGTGATCGTGCAGGAAGCCCCGAAGACCGCGGGCTTCGGCGCTGAAATCGCCGCGCGCCTGGCCGAGGAATCGCTGTACGACCTGCTCGCACCGGTCGAACGCGTCACCGGCTACGACACCCACATTCCGCTGTTCCGCCTGGAAATGAAGTACCTGCCGAGCGTGGACCGGATCGTCAGCGCGGCCAAACGCGCGGTGGCGGCAGGCTGACATGCGGGCCCGTCTCCTAGGCCCGTACCGCAGCCAGTACCCCAACCCGCTCCGGTTCCGCACCGGCCAGATCGTCGAACTGGGTGTTCGTGACGAGGAATGGCCGGCGTTTGCCTGGGTACGCACCGATGACGGGCGTGCCGGCTGGGCACCGGTGGCGTGGTTGCAGCGGTTGGACGACGGTCGCGCAGAGGCCCTGCGCGACTACGACGCCCGCGAACTGGACGTGGACAGCGGCGAAATGGTCAAACTGCATCATGAACACGGCGGCTGGTGGTGGTCCGAACGCGCGAACGGCGCGACGGGCTGGCTGCCGGCCCGCGATCTCGAACTGCTGGAAGAGAACTGCACATGAGTGAGAACAAGAATTTCCACCTGCCCGACCTCGGCGAAGGCCTGCCGGACGCCACCATCGTCGAGTGGTTCGTCAAGGAAGGCGACGTGATCAAGCTGGACGAGCCGCTGGTCTCGATGGAGACCGCCAAGGCCGTGGTTGAAGTGCCCTCGCCGTTCTCCGGCAAGGTACTGAAGCTGGCCGGCGGTGCCGGCGACATCATTCCCACCGGCAGCGTGCTGGCCCAGTTCGAACTGGACCCGAACCTGCCGCAGCGCGCCGATGGCCAGGACACCGGCCACAGCCACGGCCACGCGGCCGCGGCGCCGACCCCGAGTACCGGCCAGACTGCTCCGGCCCAGCCGGCCAAGGTGGTGGCTTCGGACGACGGCGGCGAGATCGCCAAGCCGGGCGCCGAGCGCGAAGACGAAGGCACCGTGGTCGGTGCGATGCAGAGCTCCAATGCCGTGCATGCCGAACAGGCTGTGGCGGTAGGCGGGGTCAAGGCCGTGCCGGCGGTGCGCGCCACCGCGCGCAAGCTGGGCGTGGACCTGACCCGCGTGCGCGCCACCGGCGCCGACGGCGCGGTGACCATGGCCGACGTCAAGCAGGCCGCTGCCGATGGCAGCGCCAAGGTCGGTGCCGCACCGGCGCCTGCCGCGGCTGCCCCGGTGGCGGCTGCCGCGCCGGTCGCACGCGCCGCTGAAGCCCGCGCACCGTTGTCGGCCGCCGGCAAGCCGATGCGCACCCAGCCGCCGGGCGTGGTCGCCAAGGGCCAGCCGGAACAGCTGAAGGGCGTGCGCCGCAACATGGCGCGGGTGATGGCCGACGCGCACAGCAAGGTCGTGCCGACCACGCTGAACGACGACGCCGACATCCATGCCTGGGCCCCGGGCAACGACATGACCGCCCGCCTGGTGCGTGCGATCGTGGTCGGTTGCCAGAAGGTCCCGGCGCTGAATGCCTGGTTCGACGGCGACGCCCTGACCCGCACCCTGCACGCGCACGTGGACGTGGGCATCGCGGTGGACACCGACGACGGCCTGTTCGTACCGGCCCTGCGCAACGCCGACGTGCTGGATGCACGCGGCATCCGCGAAGGCGTGAACCGCCTGCGTGAGCAGGTCGAAGCGCGCTCGATCGCGGCCTCGGAGCTGAGCGGCTATACCATTTCGCTCTCCAACTTCGGCATGTTCGCCGGCCGCTATGCCACCCCGGTGGTGGTACCGCCGTGCGTGGCCATCGTCGCCGCCGGCCGTGCCCGCCACCAGATGACCCCGGTCATGGGCGGCGTGGAAGCGCACAAGGTGATCCCGCTGTCGGTCACGTTCGACCACCGCGCCGCCACCGGTGGCGAAGCCGCCCGCTTCCTGCGCGCGATGCTGGACGACCTGGCCCTGGCCAACTGACCGGCGCCAGGTGAGGAAGTGACGACGGCCACCGCAGGGTGGCCGTCGTCGTTTGAGGGGGTTCAAGCCGGGCCCCGCCGCGCCGATACTGTTCCAACCTCACCCTGTCCCAAGACCGCCGCATGAAGGACCCGCAGGACGCCCTCCCCAGCCCCGGCCCCGGCACTGCCGTGGGGCGGCTGCTGTCGCGCCGCCTGGGCGCGGCCAAGGCGGCCGGGGACACGGTGGAGACGCCTGTCACCACGGGCGGCAGCAGCGCCCAGCTGCAACGCCTGTTCGCCGGCGCCGAGCAGCCCGAGCCGCTGCTGGCGGCGTTCGCCGAAGGCATGGCCACGCTGCCCGGTGAGCTGGGCGACATGGGCCAGCGCCTGCAGTCGGCCCAGCGCAGCGCCGACTGGGTCAGCTACGGCCGCGCCATGCGCCAGCTGATCGACAAGTACATCCGCACCATCGAGCAGGACAGCCCTGACGGCCCGCCCGACAGCCTGCGCCTGCGCGAGCTGCTGCGCATGACCCTGGGCGTGACCGTGGCCAGCCTGCTGCAGAACATGCCCGAGCTGAAGGATGAGCCGGTGCAGCTGGCCGCCGAGCTGCGCCACTGGCACCCCGGCCAGCCGCTGCAGCCACTGGAACTGCGCCTGCGCGAGCTCACCCACCAGATCGGCGTGCGCAGCGACGGTTGGCAGGAACAGCAGGAACTGCTGCTGAGCCTGTTCGACCTGCTGCTGGACAACATCGGCGAACTGCTCGACGACAGCAGCTGGCTGCATGGCCAGCTGCATGCCGTGCGTGCGCTGATCGGCGGCCCGCTGGACCGCGACTCGGTCGAGCAGGCGCGCTCCAACCTGCGCGAAGTGATCTACAAGCAGGGCCTGCTCAAGCAGGGCATCGTCGACTCCAAGGCCGCCATGAAGAGCCTGATGGGCGACTTCATCGAACAGCTGGACGGCATGGCGGTCAGCACCGGCGAGTACCACGACCGCATCAGCAGCTATGCGCTGGCGTTGAAGGAGGCGCGCAGCATCGCCGACCTCAACCAGCTGCTGCAGGACGTACTGCAGGACACCGGCCGCGTGCAGGAGCAGGCGCTGCAGGCGCGCGACCACCTGGGCAACGCGCGTCGCGACGTGGAACAGGCCGAAGCGCGCATTGCCGAGCTCGAACAGGAACTGCGCGACGTCTCCGGGCTGGTGCGTACCGACCCGCTGACGGGGGCATTGAACCGGCGCGGCTTCGACGAGCTGCTGGAGCGCGAACTGGCCCGCGCCGAACGCCACGGCCACCCGCTTGCGCTGGCGCTGCTGGACCTGGACGACTTCCATCAGACCAACAGCGACCACGGCCATCCCGGCGGCGACGCGATCCTGCGCCACCTGGTCACCGTGTGCCAGCTGCTGCTGCGCAGCTCGGACACCATCGCGCGCATCGGTGGCGATGAATTCGTACTGCTGATGCCGGAAACCCCGGGCGCCGACAGCATGTCCACTTTGCAGCGGCTGCAGCGCTCGCTGGCGCAGCGGCCATTGCAGCTGGACGGCCAGCGCGTACCGGTACATTTCAGCGCCGGCCTGAGCCAGTGGCAGCCCGGTGAAAGTGCCGACGCGCTGCTGAAGCGGGCCGATGCGGCGTTGTATGCCGCCAAGCGCGTAGGCAAGAACCGCGTACAAGCCGGCTGACGGCCGGCTGCGGTAGAGCCACGCCCTGCGTGGCTACGCCATGTCCGACACCGCGACAGCCACGCAGGGCGTGGCTCTACCGGGCAATGCGCACCCCGCGTAGCGACACGCCACGCGTGTCCCAAGCGGTGCAGGATTCAATGCGCGGTCTTGCCGCGCGCCTTCTGTATCCCCATCACCACCGCCAGCACCACTGCACCGGCAATCACGCCGACCACCACGTTGCCCAGCGCGCTCACCAGCCACCCCCACTGGCCATCCCCGCCCAGGCCCTGCACGAAGTGATGCAGCGCCGGTACGTTGTGCACCAGGATCCCGCCACCGACCAGGAACATCGCGGCCGTACCGGCCACCGACAGGAATTTCATCAACCACGGCGCCGACACCAGCAGGCCGCGACCGAACGCCGCCAGCGCGCCACCCTTGCGCGACAGGTACAGGCCCGCGTCATCCAGCTTCACGATGCCCGCCACCAGCCCATACACGAACACCGTCATGCCCAGCGCAATCACCACCAGCGCGGTCACCTGGTTCAGGAACGGCGCGGCCGATACCACGCCCAGCGACAACACGATGATCTCGGCAGACAGGATGAAGTCGGTGCGCACCGCGCCTTTGATCTTGTCCTTCTCCCACGCCACCATGTCGACCTTCTCATCGGCCAGCGCCGCAACCCGCTCGGCCTTCTTCTGCGCGTCCTCTTCCTTCGAATGCAGGAAGCGGTGTGCCAGTTTCTCCACGCCCTCGTAGCAGAGGAACGCGCCGCCGATCATCATCAGCGGCACCACGATCGGAATCGGATAGCCCTTGGCCTTCAGCCAGGTTTCCAGCGCGCTGATCGCCAGCGCCGCCGGGACCAGGATCGCCTTGTTCACCAGCGAGCCCTTGGCCACCGCCCATACCACCGGCAGCTCGCGGTTGGCGCTGACCCCGGTGACCTGCTGCGCGTTCAGCGCCAGGTCGTCGCCCAGCACGCCGGCGGTCTTCTTCGCCGCCACCTTGGTCAGGATGGAGACGTCATCCAGAAGGGCGGCAATATCGTCGAGCAACGCAAACAGGCTGGCACCGGCCATGGTCATCCAGGAATCGAAGGGTGGCAGCGATTCTGCCCGATACGGCCGCATTCGTGGAAGATCGCCGGCATTCACCGGCCCACTACTTCCAGGCGGCGACACTTCGGGTCCGTATCGCCCCCGGAGCCCTGCTTGACTACCACGCCCCTCGTCCCCGGCTCGCCCTCGCTGGTCAAAGGCATGAACCGCCGCAGCCAGATCCTGCGCCTGTTGCTGCGCTACCGGAATTCGGGCGTGTTTTCGGGCATGAACCTGGATTCACGCGCTGTCCACGACCTGCCCCCGGAGGGCAACCCGGAGCAGTTCGTCACCGACCTGGAGTCGCTGGGCCCGACCTTCGTCAAGCTCGGCCAGATGTTGTCCACGCGGCCTGACATGGTGCCCGCCGAGTACGTCGTGGCACTGGAGCGTATGCAGGAGAAGGTGGCACCGATCCCGGTCGAGCGGGTCTACGGCATCATCGAGCAGGAACTGGGCGCGTCGGTGACCAAGCTGTTCGCCAGCTTCGACCCGGTGCCGCTGGGCTGCGCCTCCATCGCCCAGGTGCACCGCGCGCAGCTGCATGACGGCCGCGAGGTCGCGGTGAAGGTGCAGAAGCCGGAAGTGGCCGCACAGCTGCGTTCGGACCTGGAGGTACTGCGCAGCTTCGCGCTGGCCGCCGACCACCTGACCCAGGTAGGCCGCCGGGTGCGCCTGCGCGACTGGCTCAACGAATTCGCCAAGACCCTGATGCAGGAGCTGGACTACCAGGCCGAAGCCGAGAACCTGCAGCGCTTCGGCCAGCACCTGCGGCCGTTCAAGCCGCTGTGGGTGCCGCAGCCGATCTGGGACTACTGCAGCCACCGCGTGTTGACCATGGAACTGGCGCAGGGCGTGCGCGTGGACATGATCCCCGACGTGCGCCGCACCGAAGAACCGATGGCACCGCTGGCCGCCGCCCTGATCCGCGGCTACATCGACCAGATCTTCGTGCACGGTGAGATCCACGCCGACCCGCATCCGGGCAACCTGCGGGTCACCCCGGACGGCCGCCTGGCGATCTTCGACCTCGGCATGGTCGCGCACATGCCGCCGCGCCTGCGCGAGCGCCTGCTCAAGCTGCTGTTCGCCGCCGTCGACGGACGCGGCGAGGAAGTGGCCGATGAGATCATCGGCATCAGCACGCGCCTGGAAGCCTTCGACGAGGAACGCTACCTGCGCGAGACCGGCCAGGTCATCGCGCGCTACGCGGCCAGCGGCACGTTCTCCGAAGGCCGCGTGGTGCTGGACCTGGTGCGCATCGCCACCGCCAGCGGGCTGCGCACGCCGCCTGAACTGAGCCTGCTCGGCAAGGCGCTGCTCAACCTGGAAACAGTGTGCCGGCTGCTCTCGCCCGACCTGGACACCCGCCGCATCGTCGAACGCCAGCTGCAGCACGTGATGCGCGCGCGGCTGAAGAAATCGCTTTCTGCCGCCAACCTCGCCAGTGAGGCGATGGAAGTGCAGCAGCTGCTGCGCGAAGGCCCGCGCAAGATGTCCGACATCCTGGCACTGCTGGCCGAGAACCGCCTGCAGATGAAGGTAACCGGGCTGGAAGAATCGCGCCTGATGGAGAACCTGCAGAAGATTGCCAACCGCGTGTCGGCGGGCATCGTCACTGCCGCGCTCATCCTTGCTGCGGCGTTGATGATGAAGGTGGATACCGGTTGGCACTTCTTCGGCTATCCCGCCATCGCATTCACCTTGATGCTGATCGGCGTGATCCTTGGGCTGGGCATCATCCTCAGTGCATTGCTGTTTGATCGACGTGCGCGTTCGCGCGAAGAACGCGGTCATCGCTGAGGCTTCACGCGCGCTTTACCCTTTGCAACGCAATGCGGTGTAGGCACCCAGCGCGCGTATTCAACAAACATTTCAGTCAGGTTCGTGCATGCATGATCGGGTCATCGGCCTGTCATGTGGGTGTGCTTGGCAGCCGGTTCGTCTCCGCTGCCGATGATGCCTATGCCCTGGATCCTGCTGCTGTCGCTGTTGCTGCTCACCTGGCTGTTGCTTGCCTCGGGTCGCTGGGCATGGTGGAAGGCCAGCTTGATGTCGGTGCTGTTGCTGGCGCTCAGCGCGTGGTGGCTGATCAACAAGTTGTCCGGCGACGGGCTGAATGCAGCAACGCTGTATCACCTTGGCGCGGACATGGAAGGCGCCGGCGTTTCCGATTTCAAGGGCTACATCGCCGGCTTCATCGCACTGGTCCTGCTGTCGCTGCTGCCGCTGCTCACCCCGCGGATCAAGCGCTGGCACCGCACCGCACATGGCCGCAGCGTATTTGCCGGCTTCCTTGCGCTGTGGGTAGTGGCGATCGGGGTCAGCCCGCTGTATCGCGACGGCCAGCGCCTGTACCAGCAGACGCGTCCGGTCGACTACAGCATGGTGGCGCCGGAGTATCGCGTCCCGCAGCAGGCGCTGCGCGCGCCGCGCAACATCGTGTGGATCTACGGCGAAAGCCTGGAACGCACCTATCTCGATGAATCCACATTCCCGGGGCTGATGCCCAACCTGAATCGCCTGGCCGGCCAGTCGCTGGACGTGCGTGGGCTGGTCTCGGCCGAAGGCGGTGGCTGGACCATCGCCGGACTGGTGTCGTCCATGTGCGGCGTGCCGCTGACCACCGCGCAGGGCGATGAGAACAGCATGGACCGCATGGGCAGCTTCCTGCCCGAAGCGGTGTGCCTGGGCGACTATCTCAAGCAGCAGGGGTACACCAACCACTACATGGGCGGCGCCAACGGGCTGTTTGCCGGCAAGGGCCAGTTCCTGGCCACGCACGGTTTCGACGCGGTCGACGACCTGGCCTGGTTCAAGGAGCAGAAGATCGCGCGTGCGCACTTCTCGCCGTGGGGCGTGCACGACGACGTGCTGCTGGACAAGGCGTTCGACCGCTTCATGCAGCTGTCCAAGGCCGGCCAGCCGTTCATGCTGACCACGCTGACCATGGACACCCACCACCCGGCCGGCCACCTGCCGGTGGCGTGCAAGCGCACCCGCTACCAGAGTGAGTACGGCAACATCGGCATGCTCAATGCGCTCAAGTGCACCGACGTGCTGATCTCGAAACTGGTCGACCGCATCCAGGCCAGCGCCTACGGCGACGACACCCTGATCGTGATCGCCTCCGACCACCTGGCCATGCCCAACGACCTGAGCCACATCCTGGCCAAGCAGAAGCGCGAGAACCTGCTGCTGTTCCTGGGCAAGGACATCGCACCGCGCCAGCTGGCCGCGCGCAATGGCTCGACCCTGGATTCGGGCGCCACCCTGCTCAGCCTGGTCGACCCCGGGATCGGTGAGATCGGCTTTGGCCGTTCGCTGCTGCATCCGGAACAGTCCAACAGCGCCAGTGCCGCCGCGTTCCGCGAGGGCGGCAAGGACTTCCCGCGCTACCTGGCGTTCTCGCGCTCGCTGTGGCTGGGCGACAAGACCCGCCAGCTGCGCATCGACGAGGACAACCAGGTGGTGATCGGCCTGCAGCACGTGCAGCCGCCGGTGCTTCTGGAGTACGACAAGACCTGGGACCTCAAGTCGGTCTACCTGGAAAACACCTCCAAGCAGTTCGACCTGGCCGACCCGGCCAATACGCTGGCTTACGTGGACCGCTGTACCGCCTTCGAGGACGGCTCGGCCGACGGTGACTGGTGCGCGATGCTGGTCAACCGCGACAAGGGCATCAAGCTCTACCGCGACGACCAGCTGCGCGAGGGCTTCGCCGTGGATGCGCCACTAGACCCGTTCAATGGCCCGCGCCCCAGCATCCGCCAGGCGCACATGATTACCCAGAAAGGCCGCCGCACCCGCGCCGGCCAGTACATGCTGCAGCTGGTCGCGAAACAGTCGCCCGACCGTGGCTTCTGGATCGAAGCGGTGTCCTCCAAGCGCAAGGTCGTGGTGGCGCAGCAGTGGGTGCAGCCCGACGCCGAGGGCCGCATCACCGTTCCTGTCGGCCTGGATCACGAAGTGGATGACCTGGAGATCCGCGCCTGGTTGAACCATGCCGAGAAGCTGGCAGTCGACACGTTCGCGCTGATTCCGTCACGACGTGGCAATCGCGGCTGAAAGTGGCGCGGCGCGTCGCACAACGGGCTCATTCTGGGATGACCCGCACAGCCTGATCGGTGCCGGATCGGCAGAATCGGCGCCCGCCGCTGTCGATCCGGGGAGCACATCATGCTGGGCCCACTGCAGGGCGCGAGCCGTCCTGCGGCGCCGCCGCCCAGTGCTGTTCCTGCACCGATGGAACCGACACCCGGCGTGGCGCCCGTCAGCCTGCGCAACGCGGCATGGGACGGTGGTAACGACACGACCGACGTCCCGCTCACCCCTGCACTGACACGCCTGCTGCGGCGTTGCCCGCTGCTTCCCTCCGAGCTCACCCGCGTTGAAGCGAGGCTCCGCGACGCACTCGCCACCACCTCGCCGGAGGCATTGGGCATGCAGTTGGCGGCCGTGCTGAAGGATGCGCCGCTGGCGGCCCGACCCGCGGCGCTCGACACCGCACTAGCCGCCCAGTCCACCGTGCCCCTGCCGACGCCGGACGCGTGGGCACAGGAATGCAGCCGGGTGGTAGCAGCGCTGCTCCGCGGGCTGGGCCAGCTGCAGTGCAGGCGCGCGGCCGGGCTGGCGCTGTACGCCGTCAGCAATGCGGCACTGGGCCCGGAGGGCGCGCGCCTGCTGGCGTGGTCGCAGCAGGCCGCGGCGCTGCCGCAGCTGCTGCACGCGCGGAGCGCACTGCCTTGGCTGGAATGGCTATGCCAGCTGCCGCTGCCCTCGCTGCGCGGTGGCGCGTGGGTCGAACCGCTGATCGCACTGCTGCCGCACTGGCTGGACGGCACGCTGCAGCAGGCCGCCTCCGGGCATCGCGAACTGCACCGGGCGCTGGAACTGCCGTCCGCGCCGCTGCGCCTGCTGCTGCTCGGCACGGTGTGGGCGCTGTGGTTCCGGCAGCAGGCCCCTGCACCACCGACCACGACCGTCGGGCAGCGGCTGGCCCGGCTGCCCGCTGCGCTGGACCAACTGGACCGGCTGGGCACTGGCGCGCGCGCGTTGTTCGCGCCTGTCGCGCCCGCACTCACCGATGCTGCGTCGTCTCCCTTTCCCTGCACGGCGCTGGCGATTACAAGTGCGGCTGCCTCCACGCGTCTGCTGCACCCCGCGTTACCGGTGGCGATGGCCGGCGCAGCCACGCTGCCCGCGCTGGCGCGACAACTAGGGCGGCAGCGCGGCGCAGCCCTTGCCGTGGGCGTGGCCGCTTCGACGACCGCTGCCGGTCTGGCCACCTGGGCGTTGAACACGGCCACCACCTCGGCACCGGGCACGAACAGCGCGCCATTCGAACCTGTATTTCGCACCGACGCACCACCGGCCACCGACAGCGAACCCACGCCGCCGCGCCGCCCGGTTCGTTCGCTGGATACGGCAACTGCAGGGCAGACCGAGGCAGCGGCACAGGACCAAGTGGCCCTGATCGAAGCGCTCTGGTCGCTGCGCGATGCCGCCGTCACGCAGGGCAGCGTGATGATCCCGCGCACCGCGTTCACTCCCGCCGCCGGCTCACCCTTGGCGATGGCGCTGCTCGGAATACGCGAACAGCTGGGCTGGCTCTACCGCCAGGACGACTTCCAGCAGCGCCTGTACGCCGAGCGCACGCCGCCGTCGACGATCCGGGTGGCGGACGGTCAAGTGCATGCCGCACGCGCGACCTCCGGCACGGTGATCCAGCTGCATCCGCAGTTCGATGCGGAAGGCATCAACACCTGGTCGACGCCCACCGAGGTACTGCTGCTGGACCTGCAGCGCATCGTGCGCAGCGCCGGGGGATGTTTCGACAACGCGGTGCCCGGCCGCCTCGATTGCGCGCTCGGGTTCTACCTGGGCCACCCGGCGTCCACCGGCACGCAGCGACCGCTGGCGATCGACAGCGCCATCCAGCACCTGGAGCGGCTGCTGCAGTTGCCGGATGGGCAGACCGCCGCCACCAACGAGACCACCACGCTGCTGGCGCTCGAGCAGGACGTGCGGGCGCTGAAAGCAGCGCCGATCCGCGGGCTGGAACCCATCTGGCGCAGCTGGCGGCCCGATCCACGCTCGCACCTGGGCCACAACATGGCGCTGGCCCGCAGCCTGCTGCTGCAGGTTTCGCAGCACGCCGACGTGATCGCGCAGTGCTGGCACCAGCACGCCGACCCGGCGCAGCTGGAGTACCCGGCGCAGGGACCGGTGCTGGCGCGCGGCCTGCAGGGCACCCGCAGCGTGCCGCTGTTCGATGCCGGTGATCCGCCTGCGGCCCTGGCCTCGATCGACAGCCTGCTGCGTGGCCTGGCCACGCTGCTGCATGCTCCAGTGCGTTCGGACGGTCGACTGCGGGTGCCGGAAATGCTGGCCTACTACGCCGCACCGCTGCCCGCCGCGCCGATCGACGATGCACCGTTCGACACCTGCCTGGCCGCACTCGAACGGCAACTGGCACCGTCACCGCCGCCGGTGCCCGAACCGCGTCGCGTGGCGATCGAGTGGGGCCAACGCAGCGACGCCCTGGCTCAGCAGGATCACCAGCGGCTGCTGTACCGCCTGTGGGAGCGCTTCGACGCGCTGCCCTACACCTGGGAGGAGGCGCTCGAACAGCAGAGCCTGGCCCCCACCGCGTCCTCGCCGCTGCTGGCCGCATGGCGCGAGGCACAGCAGCAGCTGCGCCTTGTCTTCGAGCAGCCCGACATCTGGCTGGCAATGCGCCGCCAGAATGCAACCTTCACCACCCTGCGGGTCGGCACCGACGGGCTTACCGCGCAGGTGCGCGGCGGCGGGCGCAGCGTGATCATCGCCGACGGCCTGCCTGGCAGGTTTGCGCCGCCGCTGTCGGGTTGGCTGGAAGCGCTGTACCGCATGACAGACCGGTTGGGCCGATTCTCATCGGGTACGACAGTGCCGCTGGGCAATGCGCTGCAGTTCCATGGCGCCTTGCCGCCCCGTTCGGCGCTGCCGTGCGCGGTGCCCACCCTGTGCACACAGGCCCACCTGTTGCTGGCCATCGCGCGGGTGCAGGAGAGCTGGGTGCAGCACTCGCCCCCGCAGTCGGCCTGGCACCAGGCGAGCAACGAACTGCAGGACCTGGGCCAGCTGCTCACCGAGCATCCCGACGCCACCGGCGAGGACCATCGGGCGGCGCTGGGCACTACCACCACCAGCACCCTGTACCCGGCGCTGCAGGCCTTCGCCGCGCTGCTGGCCTCGCCGGGGCTGCAGGCCGCGCTGCAGCGCCAGCAGTGGGTCCCGCGCTGGATCAGCGTCGATATCGACGGCAACGTGACGGCGCTGGACGCGGCAGGTGTGCTGCACCCGCTCGATCGCAACGACCGCTGGCAACACGCACCTGACGCTGCAGCGCAGCTGGCCACCGTGCGTGCGGTCGCTTACCACCTGGGGGGGCAGGTCCGCTCCGACGGTCGGGTCAATATCTCGGACATCCTCACCGCGCACGGCGGCTGCGGACCCGAAGAGGAAACCCACTTCGACGGTGCGGCACGTTGCGTGGAACGACTGCTGGCGGAACTTCGGCTGGGCATGCGCGCCGACCTGCTGCATGCGTGGGATGCGCTGGATGCCAACGACCTTGTACAGGTCCGCGCCACCACCACCGCCTTCCTCGCGCAGCGCGCGCCGGGCGAGCAGACCCTGCTGGAGTACCTGGCGCGGCCGTTGATCGAGCGCGGTGAGATGGCCTGGGACCAGGTCCACCGCGCCAGCCATTTCATCGCCGCCATGGCGCGCACGCCGCGCGCGCAGGTGCTGCAGACCGCGCTGCTGCGCGCGCTCGGCTGGTACCAGGGCAGCACCCATGCGCCCACCTCCCCGACCCTGCTGGCCAGCCTGATGCGGGTGGCGATCGTGCTCGACCTGGGCCCGCCCTCCAACCGCGACGCGCGCGTGCTGCTGGGCTACCGCCTGCACAAGCCCTCCAACTGGGGGCGCACGTTCGCCCAGATCCGGCTGGACTTCCTCGACTACCTGCGCAGCATGGGACGTATTCCCACTTCGATGCTGGGCATGGCAACAACGCTGGCGCTGCAGGATGCCGCGCCGGAGCTGCTGGCGCGCGACGTGCCACCCAACCTGGTGTATGCCAACACCATCGCCTCGATTCATTTCGTCTGCGGCGTGCATCTGGCCGAACGGATCCGCCGCGGATTGTCGCAGCAGATGCGTTTCAGCGAACTGCTGACCCTGTCGGCCGACCTCATGGAGGGAGAAGACGTGCCGGAACTGGTCAAGCAGATGACGCTTCAGGCGCGACGCCTGCCGACCCAGGACTGGTACGTGTTCCGCCAGCTGGAACGCAACTCGGCACGACCGCTGCGTCGCTCCGCACGCATGGAAGCCGCACTGCTGGCGTTCGAACAGCGCGTGGCCGACATCGAGCACGCGGTAGCGGACGTGCTGGCCCCGCTGCCCTACCGCATGCCACTGGTCGAGGCAGAGATCCACCGCCTGTTCCCGACGTTCCCCGGCGTGCTCGCCGAGCATGCCTGGAATTCCACCGCCTTCCTGCTCTGCCACGACGACAACCACTTTGGCCCCAGCTTTCCATTCTTCGAACTGGTCGCAGCCGGGGCGCTGCGCAACAGCAGCGATCGCTGGCGGCCGTGCCGCACCTTCGTTCCAGACACCCCACTGAACCGCGCGCCGGGCAATCCCCGCTATGAGGCCGCCCTGCAGGACGCCTTTGTGCAGATGAAGCCCGCGCTGCGGCGCCTGGCCGACATCAATGCGCGCTATCAACACCGCTTCGACGGGTACTTCCGCAAGGCGCAACGTGGCTACGGGGTATTGATCGAAGAGGCGCTGTACCAGCGGCCGGAAGCGGAGCGCGATGCGCTGCGCCGCGGCGACGTGCAGGTGTTTACCCTGCGCACGCATGAGCCGGACCTGGAAGCCGGGCAGGAAACCCGCAACGACACCGACCCGTATCGGGGCCGCTTTGGCGTGGTTTATTCGCTGAACGTGACCGGGCAGCTGCGTCACTTCCAGCTGTTCCCGCTGCAGAGCCGGATCGTGCCGCTGCCGTTGGACGGACCACTGCCGCTGGGCGGCGAGCTGCAGAAGCGCAAGGTGCGCCTGCGCAGCGGAAACACGGCCACCGTATACGTCCGCCGCGGCACGCCCCTGCCGGTGGATTGGGATGCCTTTTCCAGCGACAAGGCACCGACCGCCGGCAAGCTGTCGAACGTGATCGTCGAACCCCTGCTGGCGCCACCGCGCGCGGGCGACCACGACAACGCCACCCGCTCACCGTTCCATGCCCTGGTCGACCCCGTCCAACGGGAGTTCTTCTGGCTCGAGCAGGAAAGCTTCCATCGCGAAGGCTTCGCCATCACCGGCTATGAAGCGCACATGCAAGACGCTCCGCTCTGGCTCAGGGCCGCGGACTTCATCGTGCCATTCGTGGAGAACCTGCGCCGGATGTCATCGAAGAACCGCAACGAAGTCGCGTTCGCGGTGTTCGGGTTCTATCTTGAAGCCGTGATCGTGTTCGGCCCGGTGCTCGGCAGCGTAGCCAAGGCGCTGGCCAGGCCGGGAGCGAAGCTGACCAGCGCGCGCCTTGCCGAACTCTCGAAGATTGTCGGGCGCGGTACCGTGGACGCGCTCAACCCGGCGGCTGGCAGCGTAGCGTTGATGGGCCTGGGGGTCAGCGTGGTCCAGCGCGTGGCGCGCGGCAGGCTTCGCTTTCTGTGGAAGCTGATGGGTCGACAGCCACCACCGGCGCGCGCCCTGGGCATGCGCTGGGCGATGCGCGAAGGCATGGCCATCGCCAAGGAAGGCAGCTCGCTGGCGTCCCCGCTGTATGAGATCAAGGTGCGCACCGTGGACGGCATTCCCGGTGCGCTGGTGGCGCCGCCGCCGCTCGCCGGGAGCAGCCGGACCCTGCACCTGGTCGACCCCGCCACGCTGACCCTGTACGGACCGGCGTTCCAGGAGCGGCTGGGCGAAGGTGGCAACGCGGCCGGGATGCTGATCAAGGTGGGCGGCAGCCCGCGCACCCCGCATGTGTCGCCGGGCAAGGCGCTCAAGCCGATCAAGCAGGGCGGCAAGGCCTCCGACGAAGAAGGCGATGCCGAACAGGGCGAACTGCAGCCGCCCGTGGTGGTGCTGCCCGACCATCGCGCCCTGGGGATACCTGCGGCCCACCGATAAGGCGGACCGCAGGTGCGGTCAGGGCGTTTCCGGTGGCAGCGACGGGTCGCGCACCAGGTGGATGTCGGTGGGCGCGGACAGCGCGATATCGGCTTCCGCGAATTTCTGGAGCATGGTGAAGTACAGGTCGCTGCGCACGCCGTACACCGCGCGCGGGCCGGAGGTGTAGGCGAAGCTGTTGATCGCCACCTGGCCGTTGGCGATCGAGTCGATGAACACCGACGGCGCCGGGTCGGCCAGCACGCCCACATGGTCGGTGTACGCATCGAGCAGGATCTGCCGCACCAGCGCCACGTCGGTACTGAGCGGCACGGTGAACTGGATCTGGATGCGGCCCTGCGCGTTGCCCATGGTCATGTTGCGGATGGTCTTGGTGATCAGCTCGGAATTCGGCACGATCAGCGTCGACTTGTCGCCCACCTGGATCTCGGTGGAGCGCACATTGATCCGCTTGATGTCGCCCTCCTGGTCGCCCAGCTTGACCCAGTCGCCGATCTTCACCGGCCGCTCGGCCAGCAGGATCAGACCGGACACGAAGTTCTGGGTGATCGCCTGCAGGCCGAAACCAATACCCACGGACAGCGCACTCACCACCAGCGCCAGCTTTTCGAAACCGATGCCCAGCGCGGTCAAGGCCCACAGCACCGCCGCGATGATGCCCAGGTAGCGCGTGACTGTACTGATCGAATTACGCGCGCCAGCGTCCAGCTCGGTCTTGGGCAGGTAGGTGTCGCTCAGCCAGCGCTGGAACGCCTGCATCACGCCCCACACCAGCAGGAAGGCGAGCACCGCGTACAGGATGTTGCTGGGCTTGAGGGTCAGGTTGTCGCCAAGGCTGATCCCCTTGGACAACGTATCCAGCCCACCGTACAGCGCACTGACGTTGCCGAACGGTGCGGTCAGCGCGATCACCGCCAGCAGGATCACGCCGATGCGCAGCGCCGCCGACAGCAGAACGCCGGCCTGCACCACGCGCGACTCGCTCAGCCCGGTGGTCAGCAGCACGGTGCGGCCGATGCTGCTGGTCGGGCACAGCAGCCAGGTGGCCAGGTCGTCGGCGAACTTCATCAGCAGCGAGGCGGCCATCAGCACCACCGCGCCCCAGACCAGCTGCTGGCCGACGAACAGCGCCAGGTTGAGATAGCCCAGCAGGGTAGCGATCACTGCAGCTGCCACCACCACGTGGCCGGCCAGGCGCGCCACCACGATCCAGCCACTGCGGCGCGGCGGGCCCTTCGGCTTGGCATTGGGATCGGCCTGCGCCTGCGCTTCCAGCTTGGCGGCGGCTTCGTCGGTCTGGCGGCGGTGCAGGCGTGCCAGCGAGATCAGGATGGCAATGATCAGCGCCATGTAGGTGATCGCGATCAGGCCATCCACCGCCACGGTGGTGATGGTGCTGGTGCGTGCCGCGCGGTTCAGCGCGACCAGCACGACGCTGAGCCAGGTCAGGCCGGCCGCGCCCCAGGCGTACTTGCGCAGCCGCCAGGCGGCGGTGTCGTCCAGGTTGAGCAGGCGCCACGAAGGGCGCTTGGGCACCAGCAGGCAGGCGCTCAGCGCGGTGATGAACGCCGCGATGAAGGTGGCCACCTGAAGGCTCATCGCCACGTTCTGCAGGCGGGGTGGAATCGCGCCGATCGCATCCAGTGCACCGATCAACACCACCCCGGCCAGGCCCGGCAGCATCGTGCCCACCAGCAGCAACCACACCGCCAGCCCGGACCGGCGCAGGCGTCCATCCGGAGCGCGTTCAGAAGCCGCGTAGCGTCGCCCGGCCGCGCGCAGCCACAGCCGCAGCGGGAAGAACATCAACAGCGCCAGCACCAGGCCGGTCAGCGGCGCACCCCAGCCGTGCTGGGCAATGGCCTTGCGTGCGGTGCTTTCGCCCTGCCGGTACAGCGCGCCCAGCCGCTGCATGTCGGCCGGCACGTCCTTGGCGAACTGCCGCCACAGGGTCGGCGACAGCGGCGAGTTCACCTTGCGGGCGAGATCTTCGCTCAACTGGGTGACACGCATCTTTTCGATGTCCGCGCCCAGCTGCTTTGCGTCCACCCCCAGCAGCTTGGCGCGGGCGATCGCCGAGGCGATGTCGGCGCGCTGCTGGGTCAGTGCCTTGCGCTGCTGGGCCAGCTCGCGCGCTTCCACCGTGCCCTCGGGCACCGTGCCCAGCTGGGTCAGGCGGTTGTCGAGCTGGTCCAGCTCCGGCTGCAGGGCGCCCTGCGCACCATCGGCATCACGCTGTACCTTCATGGCGCGGTCGAACAGCGAGCTCAGGGTCTCGCGGGTTTCGGCGTCGGCCAGCGCGTCACGGATCGCGTCCAGTTCCTTGCCGGCCTGGGACAGCTGCGCCTTGGGCTGCGCGGTGGGATCGTCGGTGGCCTGCGCCCAGGCCCCGGGGGCCATGCACAGCCAGACACTCAGCAGCAACGCGGCCAGCGGCCGCAGCAGGGAATTACGAGGACGGAAAGACAAACCTGCACCTGGAGTTCACGCGGACCACCGCGCCTGCCGGGGACTATAAACCGAGCCCTGTTCACACCGGGTATGCATGTGTAAATCGCATCGTTCAGGCTTCACCCGGCCATGGCGGCGGCCCCGGCATCGTGGCGTCCACTTCCACTACGGGGGCACTCAATGACCACGCATTCCGAACTGAAAACCGTTGCCAACCTGCAGCTGCCGCGTTACCTCGGTACCTGGTACGAACTCGCCCGGCTGCCGATGTCCCATGAGCCGGAAGACTGCACCGATGTCACGGCCCACTACGCATTGAAGGACAACGGCCACGTGGCGGTGCGCAATCGCTGCCGGATCGGCGACAAGGTCGAAGAAGCCGAAGGCGAAGCCACTCCGGTCGGTGACGACCCCGCACGCCTGGAAGTGAGCTTCCTGCCGGCAGGCCTGCGCTGGATTCCCTTCACCAAGGGCGACTACTGGGTGATCCAGGTGGCGCCGGACTACAGCGTCGCCCTGGTCGGCAGCCCGGATCGCAGGTATCTGTGGTTGCTCGGGCGCGAGCCCACGCTGGATGCCACCACCGCCGAGCACTACCTGGAAGTGGCGCGCCTGCAGGGCTTCGACCTGACCCCGCTGATCCGCACCCCGCACACCGGCCATCCCACTGCCTGATCGCGCATGGACCTCAAGAGCGGCTATCCCTTCTGGGCGGTCAGCAACGGGCTGATGCATGCCTTCCCACCGCTGCGCGAAGACCGCAGCTGCGACGTGCTGGTGGTGGGCGGTGGCATCAGCGGCGCACTGATCGCCAATGAGCTGTGTGCGCACGGCCATGACGTGGTGCTGGTCGAGCAGCGCGACATCGGCTGGGGCAGCACGGCCGCCAGTACCGCGCTGCTGCAGTATGAGATCGACACCCATCTGATCGACCTGGCCAAACGCTTCGGTGAGGCGGATGCAGTCAAGGCCTATCGCGCCTGCGCCGAGGCGATCCCGGCACTGCGCGTGGTGTCGGCCGGGTTCCGCGGCGTGGATTGCCAGCCGATGCAGAGCCTCTACTACGCCAGCAAGCGCCGCCACCGTTCGGTCCTGCAGGACGAATTCGATCTGCGCCGGAAGCACGGCTTCGACGTGCGCTGGCTGGACGCGGATACGGTTCGCGCCGAGTACGGCGTACCCGCACCCGGCGCGATCCTCAGTGCATTGGCTGCCCGGGTCGACCCGTACCAGCTCACCTATCGTCTACTGATGCGCTTGGCAAAGGCCGGGTGCGCGGTACACGACCGCACCGTACTGCACAGCCTGGAGTCCACCGCACGCGGGGTCACCGCGACCACGCCGGAAGGGGTACGCATCCGCAGCCGCCACGTGGTGTTGGCCACCGGCTACGCCGGTCAGCACTGGCTGAAGCAGAAGGTGGCGCGCAACCGCAGCAGCTACGCCTTCATCACCGACCCGATCGATAAGGACCTGCTCGGCCCGCTGGCCGACACCATGGTCTGGGAGTCGGCGCGGCCCTATCTGTACATGCGCAGCACCGGCGACCACCGGCTGCTGGTCGGCGGCGAAGACGACACGGTGGACATTCCGGCCCGGCGCGACCGCCGCGTTGCCGGCAAGACCGGCACCCTGCTCAAACAGGTCGGCAAACTGTTCCCGCACCTGCCGCTGCAGCCCGCCTTCTCCTGGGCAGGCACCTTCGCCGAAACCGAAGACGGGCTGCCGTTCTTCGGACCGCACCCGCAGTGGGGGCCCCGGGTCCTGTTCGCCATGGCCTACGGCGGCAACGGCATCACCTATTCGATGATCGGTGCCGAGCTGCTGCGGGCGCAGATCGAGCGCCGCCGCCACCCGCTGGCCGGGCTGTTCGGGTTCGAGCGCCTGGAGCGCTGACCCAAACGGCGCCACTACAGGCATCATTCAAGCAACGGCTGCTAGCGTCAGCGCTGTCGGCCGCCTTGCCTTGCCCCGGAGCCCACCATGATCCGCCCGCTTTCCCTGCTGCTGTTGCTGCTGGCCCCCGGCGTCGTGCTGGCACAGTCCGCGGCCGGTGCCACCGGCCCGCAGTCGGCCACCGACCTTGACCTGTCGCTGCCGCAGAAGCCGCTACAGTACATGAACGACCCCACCCTGCGTGGCGACCCGCCCGGCACCTTCTACGGCGACAAGAGCGGCCGCCGCGCGGTATCGCGCGATGCGGCGGGCAACCGCATCGCCGACGTGGTCGACGACAAGCTGCGGGTCAACGGCAGCATCACCACCGGGATCGGCTATGCCAAGAACTTCGGCAACACGCACTACAACGCGGCCGAGTTGAACCTCAACAAGAATTACACCAACGACGAAGGCAAGACCCGCAACATGAACCTCAACATCCAGATCAGCGAGGGCAAGGGCCCTGGCTTCTATGGACCGTATGGGGGTGGTTACGGCGGGTACGGCCCCGGCTACTGGGGCGGTCCGCCGCCGGTCGGCTGGTAAGCCGGCTCAGTCCCACCAGTTGTCGCGCTGGGTGGAAATGATCCGCCCGTCATGGCCGCTCATGCGCACGTCCACGCGCTGGTTGCGGGCATTGCGCGCCTCCAGGGTCCAGGTGGCGCCATCGCGTTCCACCGACTCGATCTTCGTCAGTCCGGCCTTGCCAGCCAGGCTCAGGATCTGCCCGGCCTCCAGCATCGGGCGGCCGCTGAGCGGATCGAAGATCTCGCCGTTGGCCGGGTCGACGATCACTTCGGCCAGGCGGCCGTCGGCGCGGATGACATCGGCTTCCCACACGCCATCGTCGCGCTCGAGTTCCATGACCTGGGTGTAGCCGGCGGCGCTCAGTTTGGCCTGCACCTCGGCGGCGTTCAGGGAGGCGGCGTATGCCGGGGCGGTGGTGAAGGTGGCCGCCAGCGCGGCGGCAAGGATCAGCTTGTTCATGGGGTGTTCCTGGAAAGAGACCGGATCATCCCGGCACCGCCAGTCTGGCAAGCGCCCTTAAGCGCAGCATGAGGCCCGCTGTTAGGACCCGTTTAAAGGTCCCGCGTATACCGTATGGCCATGAATACCCTCGCGCTGCTGCTGCCCCTGCTGTTGACCGCCTCGGCCCAGGACCCCATGCGGGTGCTGGACGGCGGTGCGCGCCAGCAGGACGCGGTGCGCCAGGCAGTCAAGCAGGGCCGCTACGTCCCGCTGGAAACCGTGGTGCGCGACGCCCTGCGCCGCTACCCCGGGCAGCTGCTGGAGGTCGAACTGGACGACGGCGAGTACGAGATCGAGATCCTCGGCCCCAACGGCGTGGTGATGGAGCTGGACTATGATGCGACCAGCGGCCGCCTGCTCAAGATGGAAGAGGACTGATGCGACTCCTGCTTGCCGAGGACGATGCCCTGCTCGCCAGCCAGCTGCAGCTGCTGCTGGAAGACGCCGGGTACGTGGTGGTGCACAGCAGTGAGGGCGTGGACGCCGAGTACCAGGGCCAGGTGGAAGACATCGCCGCGGCGGTGGTCGACCTTGGACTGCCCGGTCTTGATGGCCTGAGCGTGATCGAGCGCTGGCGCCAGGCCGGGCGCGATTTCCCGGTGCTGGTGCTGACCGCGCGGACGCGCTGGCACGACAAGCTGGCCGGCTTCGACGCCGGTGCCGATGACTTCCTGACCAAACCGTTCCAGCCCGAGGAGCTGCTGCTGCGGCTGCGCGCGTTGATCCGGCGCAGCGCCGGCCATGCCAGCCCGCGCCTGCAGTGGGGCCCGCTGCGGCTGGACGTCAACGCCGGCCGCTTCGAACTGGACGGGGTGCTGCTGCCGCTGAGCCCGCAGGAACACCGCATCCTGAGTTACTTCATGCACCACCCGGACGTGGTGATCAGCCGTTCGCGGCTGGGCGAGCATGTCTACGAGTCCGGCTTCGATCCCGACTCCAACACCCTGGACGTGCTGATCGGCCGCATCCGCCGCAAACTCGGCAGCACGCTCATCCACACCCACCGCGGCCAGGGCTTCCGCCTGTCGGCGCAGCCATGAACACCCGTTCGCTGCGCAGCCGCCTGCTGCTGGCCGGTGGACTGGGCATGGTGCTGGTCTCGGCACTGGCCACCTGGTGGCTGGGCGCGATGTACGAGCGCTCCGCGCAGTCCACCCTGGACCAGCAGCTCAACACGGACCTGCTCGCGGTGCTGGCCCTGCTGGAGGTGGACGCGCAGGGGAACGTGCAGGTGCGCGACGAGCTGCGCGGCGAGCGGTACCGGCGGGTGTTTTCCGGTGCGTACTGGCAGTTGCAGGACGCGCGGGGCCAGCCACTGGGGCAGTCGCGCTCGCTGTGGGACGAAACGCTGCCTGCGCCGGCCAAGCTGCGTACCGGCCCGGCCCGGTCGTTCGATACCAGCGGCCCGCTGCAGCAGCCGCTGCGCGCGATGGCGCAGCAGGTCACCCTGCCCCGTGCCGCCCTGCCGCTGCGGGTGGTCGTGGCCACCGACCGCAGCCAGCTGGATGCCCAGGTCACGGTCTTCCGGCAACGTACCGCGCTGGCGCTGATGGTGCTGATCGCCCTGTGGTTTGCGGTGCTGGTGGCCCAGGTGCATTACGGGCTGCGCCCACTGACAGGACTCGGGCGCATTGCCGAGCAGGTGCGCAACGGCGAGGACGTGCGTTTTCCGCAGCAGGGCCTGGTACGTGAAGTCGCGCCGCTGGCCGCCGAGCTCAATGCGTTGCTGGACCACCACGGCCGCATGGTGCTGCGCGCGCGACGCAGTGCCGAAGACCTGGCCCACGCCCTGAAGACGCCGCTGACCGTCCTGTCCACCGAAGCCGCAGGTGCCGGCACCGACTGGCGACAGACGCTGCGCAGCGAGACCGCACGCATGCAGGCCAGTATCGACCGCTACCTGGCGCTGGGCGTGGCCGCTGACCACCAGCAGCGCACGCCGGTGGCGCCGGTGGTCAGCGCGCTGTGCGGGTTGATGCAGCGCGTGCACGGCGAGCGTGGCGTCGCGTTCGTGTGCGCCGCCGACGCACCGGGTGTGTTCGCAGGCGCGCGCGAAGACCTCGAAGAAATGCTGGGCAACCTGCTGGACAACGCGGGCAAGTGGACGGCGCAGCGGGTGGAGGTGGGCGTTGCGCTGGCCGACAAGCGGCTGCGGATCACCGTCAGCGACGACGGCGACGGCCTGCCCGAGGAAGACCTCGCACGCGTGCTCGGCCGCGGCGTGCGGCTGGACCAGCGCGCGCCGGGCAGCGGGCTGGGCTTGGCGATCGTGGCGGATATCGCCGAGAGTTACGGCGGCGGGTTGGTGTTGCGGAATGGGATGCGCGGATTGGTCGCGGAGCTGGTGTTACCCGCGGGCTGATCCCGCGTGCATGAGCCAGCAGTCAATCGCATCCAGCACGATATGGATCATCAACCCGATCCCGAACAACCGCGTCTTCTTCGGAACGCACAACCCCGCATACACCGCGATCGCCGGCGCCGTATGCAACGGATGGAAGCCGATGCTGCAGCGGTTCGGCGCATAGATCGGATCAGCCAACAGGTGATCCAGGTCGATGATCCAACCGAGCAGCATCAGCGCCCACGCCGACAGGAAGCGCTTGCGCCAGAACATCCACGCCAGCAACGCCGGTATGGCGGCGTGCAGGAACAGATGGAAGATGGCGCGACTGCTCAGACCAGCGGCTCGTCAGACAGGTACGTGTAACCGGTCAACCCGGCTTCCAGCGCCTCGGACAGCTCCTGCGCGCGCTCCGGCGACAGGTTTGCCGCGGCTACGCGCTCGGCGTAGCTGGCACGCAGGTCGGCCAGGCTGTAGCCCACGTAGTCCAGCATCACGTCGGTGGTGTCGCCCCGGCGCTGCTGGGTGATGGCGTAGCCGTCGGCATCGGCCAGCACTTCCACCGCGTCGGTGTCGCCGAACAGGTTGTGGATGTCGCCCAGGATTTCCTGGTACGCGCCCACCATGAAGAACCCGATCCGGTAGCTTTCGCCCGGGCGCACCGCGTGCAGCGGCAGCGAGGTGTCCAGGCTCTCGTTCTCGACATAGGTCTTCACCATGCCGTCCGAATCGCAGGTCATGTCGGCAATGATGCCGCGACGCTGCGGCACTTCGTCCAGGCGTTCGATCGGCACGATCGGGAACACCTGGTCGATCGCCCACGCGTCCGGGATCGACTCGAACACGCTGAAGTTGACGAAGTACTTGTCCACCAGGCGCTCGTTCAACTCGTCCAGCGCCGGGCGGTGGCTCTTCTCGTCGTAGCTCAGGCGCGCCCGCACCGCGTGGGCGATGGCGTAGAACAGGTCGTCGATGCGCGCACGCTGCGGCAGGTCGATCTGGCCCAGCGCGTAGCTGGCCAGGCCTTCGGCATGAAAGTGCTGCGCTTCCTGGAACAGCTCCACCGCCGGGCGCTGGTCGAGGTCGGCATGGATCTCGCGCAGGTGGCGGATCGCGGCCGGCTCGTCGTCGTGCTGGTCCGGCACGCGGCCTTCCTGCGCTTCTTCGACCTCGGAGACGTTGGCGATCAGCACCGCATGGTGCGCGGTCATCGCGCGACCGCACTCGGTGACGATGCGCGGCGGGGTCAGGCCGTGTTCTTCACAGGCATTGGCCAGCGGCTGCACGATGTTGCCGGCGTACGAATCCAGCCCGTAGTTGATCGAGCAGAAGCTGCGCGAACGGGTCCCTTCGTAATCCACGCCCAGCCCGCCACCCACGTCCACGTGGGTGATCTTCGCGCCCAGGCGCGACAGCTCCACGAAGTAACGGGTAGCTTCGCGCATGCCGTTGGCGATGTCGCGCACGTTGGAGATCTGCGAGCCCATGTGGAAATGCAGCAGGCTCAGGCAGTCGGCGTATTCGGTGTCGCGCAGCGACTTCCACAGGTCCAGCAGCTGGCGCGGGGAGAGGCCGAACTTGGCCTTGTCGCCGCCGCTGTTCTGCCACTTGCCCGCGCCCAGCGAGGCCAGGCGCATGCGCACGCCCAGGCCCGGCTTCACGTCCAGCGCCTTGGCTTCTTCCAGCACCAGCTTCAGCTCGGACGGCTTCTCGATCACGATGAAGGTCTGCAGGCCCAGCTTGCGGCCGATCAGGGCCAGCCGGATGTACTCGCGGTCCTTGTAACCGTTGCAGACGATCAGCCCGCCCGGGCGCGACAGCGCCAGCACCGCCATCAGCTCCGGCTTGCTGCCGGCTTCCAGGCCAAAGCCCTCGCCATGGTGGCTGGCCAGGGTGCCGGCCACGCCCCGGTGCTGGTTGACCTTGATCGGGTACACGGCGGTATAGCCGCCCGGGTAGTCCCAGTCGGCCTGGGCCCGGCCGAACGCGGCCTGCAGCTTGCCCAGGCGCTGGCCCAGGATGTCCGGGAAGCGCACCAGCAGCGGCAGCTTGGCCCCACCTGCCCGCGCGGCGTCCACGATGTTGGGCAACGACACCACCGGGCCGTCCTGGCCAGTCGGTCTCACCACCATGTGTCCAGCCTGATCCACGTCGAAGTAGCCATCCGCCCAATGCGGAATCGAGTAGGTCTTGCGGGCTTGGTCGAGGGACCAATCGGTCATTTCAGTGGGCCTGGTTGGTAAAAAAGGGGGTGCATGATAACGCCTAACAGGCGACAGCTCCGTTATCATGCGCGCCCGCGCCCGACCCCGGGGATTGAACCTGAACAGGCGCGGACCCCGGCTCCACCTTCTCCGAACAGGACTGTTACACCATGACTGACAACACCAACTGGTACATCGAGCATTTCGAGCGCACCGGCTCGGCCATCGGCTATCGCCTGAAGGGCAAGCTGGACGAGGTCCAGTCCCCGTTCCAGAAGATCGAGATCTTCGCGACCACCGACTGGGGCAACCTGATGACCATCGATGGCGCCATCATGCTGACCAGCAAGGACAACTTCTTCTACCACGAGATGATCAGCCACCCGGTGCTGTTCACCCACGCCGCGCCCAAGCGCGTGGTGATCATCGGCGGCGGCGACTGCGGCACCCTGCGCGAAGTGCTCAAGCACAAGGGCGTGGAGAGCGTGACCCAGTGCGACATCGACGAGCAGGTCACCCGCATGGCCGAGAAGCACTTCCCGGAGCTGTGCGATTCCAACAACGACCCGCGCGCCGAGCTGATGTTCGACGACGGCGTGGCCTACATGGCCAACTGCCCGGCCGGCAGCGTGGACGTGGTGATCGTGGACTCCACCGACCCGGTCGGCCCGGGCGAAGGCCTGTTCAACAAGGCCTTCTACGAGAGCTGCTTCAAGGCGCTGAAGGAAGACGGCATCCTGGTGCAGCAGTCCGAGTCGCCGCTGATGCAGCTGGACCTGATCAACGAAATGCGCACCGAGATGGGCAAGGCCGGCTTCCAGTCGTTCAAGACCCTGCCGTTCCCGCAGCCGTGCTACCCGACCGGCTGGTGGAGCGTGACCCTGGCGCGCAAGGGCCAGAGCAGCTTCGACTTCCGCCAGGCGGATTCGGCCTCGAAGGGCTTCGAGACGCTGTACTACACCGCTGCGCTGCATACCGGAGTTCTTGTGACCCCGCCGTTCGTGCAGGCTGCGCTGAAGAGCTGAGGTTACGGAGGAGCCGGCCGGCGGCCGGCACTACGGCAAGAAAAAACCCGCGCCGGTGACGGCGCGGGTTTTTTTGTGCGTGGGCATCCGGTAGTGCCGGCCGCCGGCCGGCTCCAGGCGATCCTAGATCGCCCAGATCCCCGCAATCACCAGCACCACCAACCCCCACTTGATCGCGTGATACGCGAACGCATTGCGCGCGCGCAGGGCCTTGGCCTTCAGCCGCACCTTGTACAACCCACCAAACGCCTTGTTTACCCCACCGGTCGGGTCGCCCGGGAAGTTCGGCGAAGCGCCGCCGGCCAGCAGCGTGGCGGCCACGGCACGGTTGAACAGGCCCGGCAGGCCGAAGCGCAGCGGGCGGGCGATGTCGCAGAACAGGATCACCCGGTCCGCCTCGGTTTCATTGTGCGCGTGGTGCACGTAGGTTTCGTCGAACATCATCCACTCGCCGTCGCGCCAGCTTTTGCGGATGCCGTCGACCTCGATGTAGCAGCGGTCGTCGTTCGGCGTTGCCAGGCCCAGGTGCAGGCGCAGCGAACCGGCGAACGGGTCGCGGTGCGGGCGCAGCTCGCTGCCCGGCGGCAGCTGCGCGAACATCGCCGCGCGCACGTCCGGAATCGACTCCAGCAGCGCGGTGGTCTGCGGGCAAAGCGACTTGGCCGACGGGTGCGACGGTCCGTACCACTTCAGGTAGAAGCGCTTCCAGCCACGGCGGAAGAACGAATTGAAGCCGGCGTCGTTGTACGAGCTGGAGGCCGCGATCTTTTCCGCATCGCGCAGCGCCAGCGCCTCGTCGCGGATCATCTTCCAGTTCGCCCGCAACGGTTCCAACTGCGGGAACTCCTTGCCCGGATCCAGGAACGGCGTGGTCGGCACCTTGGAGAACATGTACATGACCACGTTGATCGGCGCCATGAAGCTGGAATGGTCGAGCAACTGGCGCGACCAGCGCGCGCGGACCTTGCCGCGGTAGTGCACGTACAGCACGCAGGCCACGAACAGGGCCACCACAATAATCTTGATCATCAAGCATCCACCGGCCGCTGCCGGAACCCGAAGGTGTAAGGGGGAAAGCCAGGCGCGACGGAGACGTGCCGTCAGGTGCGGGACTGCCGCGCGGGCGCATTCAAGCCCGCTATGGTCCGGGCCAGCCGGTCCTGGGTCAAGCCAGTCCCCACGGGACATTCAGACGCGCGACGCTCTGTTCCACCCCCGGTTACGACATTTTTCCGACAAACACTGGTTTCGTGTACTCCCGAGTACTAAAATTAACGAAACCTTCATCCCTCCCCCATTCAGTAGCACCGGTACGCCTGACGCTTTGCGCCGACCGCCGGGTCGCCTTGGAACGTCATGAATACCCCTGTTGCTGCGTGTGTCGACGACACCGCCCCCGCCGAGCTGCTCAAGCGCGGCGAACGCCTGTTGGAACCCGATGTCTACCGCACCTGCCTGAATGGACAGCCGGCCGTGGTCAAGGACTACACCCGATACCGCGGCACCCCGCTGTCCCCGGTGGCCCGCCTGCTGGTCCGCCGCGAGGCCCGCATCCTGCAGCGTCTCAGTGGCTGGAAGCACGCCCCGGCCCTGCTTGGCACCATCGGCGGCCTCGCCCTGGGCATGGAGTTCATTCCCGGCCAGACCCTGAGCGCGGCCCAGTCGGTCGGCATCGAAGTGTTCGAACAGCTGCAGCACGCGCTGGGCCGGCTGCACGCGGCCGGCATCACCCACAACGACCTGCATGGCACCAATGTGATGGTGAGCGGCGGCGTGCCGGTGCTGGTGGATTTCACCTCGGCCTGGCGCAGCCCGCGCTGGCTGCCGGTTCACCCGGTATCACGGCAGCTGCGCCGCAGCGACATGAAGAACCTGCTGAAGATGCGCCAGCGCCTGACCGGCGCCCGCCCCAGCCCCGCCGAAGCAGCCCAGGTGGCCGACCCGCGCTGGGTGGCCGGGGTGCGGGTGGCCTGGAAGCGGTTCTATCGGTGGTTCAAGGGCTAGAGCGCGTCCGCGTCCAACTCGCCCGTACGAATCCGCACCACGCTGCCAAGGTCATAAACAAACACCTTGCCATCGCCGATCTTGCCGGTGCCAGCCGCCTTGACGATGGCTTCCACCACCTCCTCGACCTGCTCGTCGGTCACCGCCACCTCGATCTTCACCTTCGGCAGGAAGTCGACCACGTACTCGGCGCCCCGGTACAGCTCGGTATGCCCTTTCTGGCGGCCGAAGCCCTTCACCTCGGTCACCGTGATCCCGGTGACGCCGCGTTCGGCCAGCGCTTCGCGCACATCGTCGAGTTTGAACGGCTTGACCACCGCCATGACCATCTTCATCTATCGGCTCCTTTGATCTGCGGCGCAAGGATAACGCTATCCTAGTGCCTGGCCAGCCCCACCCGCAGAGATCCCCATGATTGACCTCAACCAGCTCGATGACCTTGCACGCCGCCTGAGCGACATGGTCCCGCCGGGCCTGCGTCAATCCCGCGAGGAGCTGCAGGCCACCTTCAAGAGCGCCCTGCAGGCCGGCCTCGGCAAGCTGGACCTGGTGACGCGCGAAGAATTCGACGTGCAACGTGCGGTGCTGCTGCGCACCCGCGAGAAGCTGGAAGCGCTGGAAAAGACCGTGGCGGCACTGGAAGCCGGCGCTGCCGCTCCGGAGCGTCCGGCGCCCTGATCTGCATAGCGGCATATTGTTGAGCCGCAACGCTCATCGCCTAGTCCCGGGCGGCCGACGCAGACGCGTGTCCTGAAGTTCTCGCCCCAGCGCATCTTCTTTGGCAAGAAGGTCGATGTCTCCGTCAAGCCCGAGCGCCCTCAATGCTCGAATGATGGTGGAGAAGCTTGTCGAACTGTCTCCGACCTCCAGCTTTGCAATGGTAGGAACACTCACACCAACCCGTGCGGCCATGTCGGCTTGAGTCATTTCCCGGCGCAACCGCGCCTTACGCAGCCGCTCACCGAGGGACTTTAGTTGCCGCTGGGCGCGAGGCATCATTGGTGGAGTGCGCTTGGCCATACCCGATTAAGTTTGTCCTTCCGTTCTCAAGATGAATTTAATTTTGTATTGAACAGCTTTCAGACCAGCTCGGGGCGAGATCTTAGACGGCAAGGGCCGATCTTCTGCAAGTCAGCCTAGCGAATTTCCTACAAGGTCGTTCGCCACCAGCTGACATCACGACGATGCGCTAGCGGGCACGCTGTACAACCTCACGACCAACCCGGAAACCTGCATGAGCATTGCGCTGGTGCACAGCCGCGCGCGTGTTGGCATTGCTGCGCCGGCGGTACGCATTGAAGTGATGTTGAGCGGTGGGCTGCCGCATACCACCATGGTCGGCCTGCCCGAGGCCGCCGTGCGCGAGTCGCGCGACCGGGTGCGTGCCGCGCTTCTCTGCGCACGCTTCGACTACCCGCAGCAGCGCATCCTGATCAACCTGGCGCCGGCCGACCTGCCCAAGGAGGGCGGGCGCTTCGACCTGGCCATCGCGCTCGGCATCCTGGCCGCCAGCGACCAGATCGACCGGCACCTGCTGGCCAACTACGAGTTTCTTGGCGAACTCGCCCTCACCGGCGAACTGCGCGGTGTGGATGGCGCCCTCCCCGCTGCCATTGCCGCCGCCCAGCAGGGGCGTACGCTGATACTCGCGGCGGGCAACGGTGAAGAAGCGGCACTGGCCCAGCACGCCGACGTGCGGGTAGCCCGCACCCTGCTGGAGGTCTGCGCCTCCCTGGCCAGCCGCTCGCTGCCGCATGCAGTACCCGCTCCTGTCACGCCGTTGGCGGTCGCCGACCTGCGCGACGTACGCGGCCAGCTGCAGGCGCGTCGCGCGCTCGAAGTGGCGGCGGCCGGCGGCCATCACCTGCTGCTGCTTGGCACGCCGGGCTGCGGCAAGACCCTGCTGGCCTCACGCCTGCCGGGCATCCTCCCCGATGCGACAGAAGCCGAGGCACTGGAAACCGCCACCATTGCCTCCTGCAGCGGCGCCGGCATCGACGCAGCCCGCTGGCGGCACAGGCCTTATCGCGCCCCGCACCACACCGCCAGCGCAGTCTCGCTGGTCGGCGGGGGAACGCACCCACGACCGGGTGAAATCTCCCTTGCGCACAACGGTGTGCTGTTCCTGGACGAACTGCCTGAGTGGAGTCGCCACACCCTTGAAGTACTGCGCGAACCGCTGGAGTCCGGCACGGTGATGGTGGCGCGTGCCGCGCGCACCGACCAGTTCCCTTCCCGCTTCCAGCTGGTGGCGGCCATGAACCCCTGCCCCTGCGGCTGGGCCGGCGACCGCAGTGGCCGATGCCGTTGCAGCGGTGAAGCCATCCAGCGGTATCGCGGTCGCGTGTCCGGCCCGCTGCTGGACCGAATTGACCTGCACGTGCAGGTGCCACGACTGGAACCAAGAGAGCTGCGCAGCAATGCTCCCTGCGGCGAAGACAGTGCCACCGTTCGCGCACGCGTCGTGGCCGCGCGCAATGTGCAGCTCGAGCGCAGCAGCAAGCCCAATGCCCAGCTGCTACCGACGGAGCTGGACCTCCACTGCCGACTCGAGCCCGACGATCAACACCTGCTGGAATCAGCGGTTGAACAGCTTCAGCTCTCAGCCCGCTCCATGCACCGGATCCTTCGCGTTGCCAGAACCCTGGCGGATCTGGCGCATAGCGAGCGGATCGCCACCGGGCACCTGGCTGAGGCAATCGGCTATCGGCAAGTGGACAGGGGCTGTTCGGGTTGAGCTAGAACGTCACCCGCGCCCGCACGCTTGCCACCCAGAGGATGCTGGTGTCAGGGTTCGTAGAAGGATCAATCACCGCCTGCAGGTCTGGGGTGATCGCCAGGTTCCGCGTGATATGGAATCTGTAGAACACCTCGGCGGTGTACTGGGAGCGCAGGAACGAGGACTCCGGCTCGGTCCAGCCGATTCCAACGCCCACCAGGTCCGAAGGCGCGCCGCCCGGACGCCAACCTACGCCGGTTGAGACGCTTCTCTTGAGTGCCCAGTCTTGGGACCAGCCGCCGCGCACGAACACCATCGCGCTGTCACCTACCATCCAGTTGGCGTTGAATGCGAACCCGTACGAGCGCGGCGTGCCGTCGGCCTGCGCGTCGCGATACCAGCTGGTCAGGTGGACGTTGTCGCTGTCGGTAGGTCCGCGCGCCTCGATGGGCAGTCCCGCGCGGGGTCGTCCTGAGTACCCGATGTCGAAGTGATAGAAGCGCTCCGACGTGTTGAAGAAGTCATCGATCGTGCTCCCCGTGTCGTCGCTGCGCGCCGTGTAGACCCCGCTCTGCAGGTAAAGACCGGATGCTGTTGGATAGTACGCAGCCACCATGCCAAAGCCGCGCAGCGGGGTCTGGATGGTCGGGCTGGTCGAGAACTGCTGATTGAGGAACTGACGGTTGTCGTCAAAGAACGGGTAAGCGTTGACGAAGTTCGGCGCGAAGATCTTGCCAATGGTGTACTGGAACCTGTTGCCGAACAGGTTCTGGCGGATGTAGGCCTGCGTCACACCAACGTCGAAGTCGCCCCAGGTCGCGGCGGTGGGCGTTGCCGAGCCCGCTGCGAAGCCGGCGAAGAGCGGCGCAAGGTCGCTTCCGAACACAGGGCGCCGGTCTTCCACCGCCATTGCGAAGGTCAGCGCCTCCGGCGAGTTCCGGCGGAACAGGTCATACGCCAGGTTGAGCGTGAACTTTGATCCGGTGGACTGGTGCTCGTCGACGCGACTGCTGGAGTAGTTCTGGTAAAGCAGCCCCCACGACCCACCAATGGTCAGGCCGGTTCGTTGTTGCAAACGCTGTTTGTACGCGAGCCAGGGCTCAAGGACGGAGTCGCGCGGGAACGGAGACCGTGTGGCTTCTTCATCAGCCGCCTTCTGGTCACCGTCGGCAGAAAGCGTGCCTTCGAGCAACGGCGGGTAAAGCACCATCGGGGCGGCTTGATCCGGCCCGGCTACTTCCTGCGCCGAGGCATCCGCAGCCCACAGCGGTAGGAGCAGGGCAAGATGGAGGACAGTTCGCATGGCTGCGCTCCCGTTATCAGGACCACGTGGGGAGATCGCTGCCGCGTACGGCGACCAGCGGGTCGCGCCATCGCCCCGGCGTACGGGAAAGACGCACCTGGGGCGCCAGTCTTTCGACCTCACCGTACGGGGTCTGCCGCCTGATCGTCTCCGGCGTACCGATGCGATGCTCGGGCTGGGTAGCATCGAAGTCGGTCGTGGCGAACTGTCCGAGCGACTTGTACCACATCGCCGCGCGGGTCAAGGACACCCTGACATGGTAGGAGCCGCCCTCGACGGCACGCCGCCGCAGCGCCGCTATCACGCCTGCGGCCCCCAGATAGCCGGCGATGTAGTCATTCATGACCAGGGTGGGCGGGAATCGGGGGGTGCCCTGCCCTTCAGCCATGGTGAATCCCGAAACGGTCAGGCCTTCCATGTCGAAGCCGGCCCTGTTGCGCCACGGGCCGTCGTAGCTGTAGCAGCGCACCGACAGGTAGATGATGCCCGGGCGACGCGACGCCACCTCCGCTGGGCCGAACCCCAGCCGTTCGATGGCACCGCCACGGAAGGACTCGGCGAACACATCCGTCTGCGGCAGCAGCTGCTCGAAGCGCTGCCGCTGGCGGGCATCGCGAAGGTCGACGAAGGTTGAACGCATTCCCACGTTGACATCCATGACCAGCGCCTCGTGCTCGAAACCCTGGTCCCTGGCGATGTGCAGCACGTCCGCACCGTACTCGGCCAATGTGCGTGACGCCGTACTGCCGGCAATGACATGGGTACAGGAGACGACCTTGATGCCAGACAGCGGCTGGGTCGGCTCCCGGGTAAACGGAATCGGCGCGGACTCGCCGATCTTGACGATCTCGACCAGAGGCTTTCCTGCCAGGAAGATGCCCTCCGGATGGCGCGCCCATTCCTCGGTCGTTCGATGCATCGCGCCGGCCGCACGGGCCTCGGCCAGGGCATCTTCCAGTTCCAGGGCATTCCACTTGCGGCTTGCTGCCTCGATCGCCTGCAGATTGGGCGGGCACTTCAGTGTATTGAGGATCCTGTCGCTCAGATGCGGGTAGGCACCGGTGAAGTTCATGAAGCGACCGTCCTGCGTGGCGAACGGACGGAACGACATGGGGTGATCCAGGCCGAGCGGTGCCTGCATCATCAGCCCGTTGACCGTGGGCATCCAGGTCAGATTGGCCGGGATGGGGTCGGCCGGAGGAATGCGACCCGCGGCCTGCAGCTGCCTGGCAACCAGCCCCACCATCGGGTTGACGTTCCAGACCGCATCCCGCAGATCCACCTTGAGGTCCTGGCCTTGCCCGGTGCGAAGCTTCCAGACGGCGGCCGCACCGACACCCGCACCCATGGCGGGTATGGCCATGCTGGCACCAATACGGAAGTGGCTGCGCAGGATCGGATCGGCGCCGGTGAAGGTTACGCTGCCGCCACCGTCTGCTGCGGTACCACCCAGGTCACGCATGAAGGTTGCAAATGCCTGGTTGATGTCGAACGCCGTACTGCCATCCGGCGTGGCACTGGCAGGCGCCTGGGCATGCAGGGCTGAAGACACCGCGAGGCCCAGGACGGCCAGGCTCGAATTGACAAGGAACTCGCGACGCGCAGGGTATAAGGCTTTCATCTGGGCACCTTTCGCATTGGAAAGCAGAAGAAACACAGCATTGGCCGGGCGATGCGAGTAGAAGTATCCGCGTTCGACAGGCGGCCCACAATCTTCGCTGCGACTATCCAGATACCGCCATGACTGCAACCGCGGGCCCTGTCATCGACTCAGGAGCCCGTGGTGTTGCGCGTACTCGAACAGTCCTGCATCGCTGTCGATTCCCAGCTTGCGCATTGCCGTCCCTTTCTGCCGACTGATCGTGCTGATCGTCCGGTCAAGTCGTGCGGCGATCTCGCTCACACTGAATCCACTGGCCAGCAGCCTCACCACCTCGTACTCCCTGGGCGACAGCCGGACCTGTCGCGAGCCGGAGACCCGTCCCCTGCGGTCGGCCTCGAGCGGCTCGCGCCACCTTTCGGCGACATAGACGCCGCCCTGTTTCACCACGTTGACGGCATTTGCCAGCCCCGCCATCGTGGACGACTTGTCGATCAAGCCGGAAACACCCTTGGACATCGCGGTTTTCAGCACGCCAGCGTTATCCAGCATGGTCAGGAGCACGATGGGAAGCTGCGGATGACGGTGATGGATGACGTCCAGCATCCGCAACCCATCTGCGTAGCGCGTGCCTGGCATGGAGAAGTCGGTGACCAGTACATCGCACTCGACGTTGTCCAGCAGATCGATCAGCGCGTCCGTACTGCCGGCTTCACCCACGATCACGCCGACGCGTGCCGACTCGATGATGGCCCTCGCACCGATCAGAACAACAGGGTGATCATCAGCGATGACGATCCGGGTTTCCATGGGATCACCTTACAAGCCTGCGTGGGCCGGGTAGGGGTTGGGCAAGCATACTCCCGCTACACCCGACGGCCGTGGAGCTCCGCTTCGATCGTTTCGACCAGCGCTTCCACATCGGTCACGAGCTGGGTCAGCTCCGATCGCGCTTCTTCAACGCCCGACAGCAGCCCCTGCCGTACCGCGTTTGCGCGTTCGCCCAGTGACGGCTGCTCCACCGTGTACAGACCTCCGGCAAGGTGGTGGAGGACAGGCGCCATGACCTCCAGCGCACCGGCACGCAATTGCGCCAGGCGTTTCAGGTCCTTGCGGATGGTGTCGCAGAAGCTGGCGAGCATCGCGACGGCCACTTCGATGGAGCCATACTGGTTCGCAAGGCGCGCCTGGAGCCCCACCAGCGCGTCCACCGGCGCCAACGCCGCTGGCGGCAATGATGGAATGTCGGAACCGTCGGGTGCCAGGGCGTCGCCCCGCGTGAATCGGTCAACCGTAGAACGAATGGCTTTGAGTGACACGGGCTTGGCCAGGAACCCGTCCATGCCTGACGCCTTCCAGAGCTCTGCTTCGCTTCCGTACACGCTCGCCGTAATGGCGACGATGGGCAGTCGTGTCGTACCCTCGCGCGTCTCCTGGCTGCGAATGGCCCGTGCAAGCTCGTAACCGTCCATCACCGGCATGCGCCCGTCAGTGATGAGCAGGTCGTATGTATTCCGCTCCAGCGCGGCGAGCGCCTGCCGACCGTCGGAAACAAGGTCATGGTGCAAGCCAAGCTGCTTCATGTACCACGTCATCAGGATCCTGTTGGTCGGGTGATCCTCCGCAATCAGGACGCGAAGACCACCGCGGCTGGCAGGTGAGCGGTTGGAATCCTCCTCCTGAATCCGCTGCAGCTCCAACTGCCTGTCGCCCTCTGTCGCCAGGCGCAGCGGGAACTCGACGCACACCTGCGTGCCCACCGCTGGCGTGCTCCGCAGCGTCATCGTGCCCCCCATCAATGCAACGATGCGCTGGCAGATGCTCAACCCCAACCCGGTACCGCCGATGCGGCGCGTGGTCGCGGTCTCCGCCTGGGAGAACGGCTGGAACAGCCGCTTCTGAACCTCCGGCGCTATGCCGATTCCGGTATCGGTCACGACCAGGGTGAGCGACTGCACGCCGTCCGCTTCCGAAGTGGACCGGATCACCAGGGAGACCCCGCCCTGCTCCGTGAACTTCATCGCATTGCTCATCAGATTGAAGAGAACCTGCCGAAGACGCACGTCGTCGCCTACATGCTGGGGCGCGACGCCCGCGTCGACGGACGCACTGACTTCAAGCCCCTTCTCCTCGTAGAGCGGCTCGAACATGCGCACCGTCCCATACGCAATGTCGCGGATGTCGAGAAGGCGTGGCTGCAACGTCAATGCCCCCGCTTCCAGGCGGGAGAAGTCCAGGATGTCGTCCAGGATCCTGCGCAGCATCAGTGCAGAATCTTCAATGGTGTCGAGAATCTTGTCCTGTTCGTCGTCCAGCGGTGTATGCGAGAGCACCTCCAGCAGTCCCACCACTCCATTCATGGGGGTCCGGATCTCGTGGCTCATGGTCGCCAGGAAATCGGCTTTGGCGCGGGCTGCATTCTCTGCGGAAGACTTCGCCTCCAGCAGATCCTGCCACTGGCGGTGCTGGTCGGTTACATCGATCCAGTAACCCGTCCAATGCCTGCGCTGGTCCTCGGCCTGGTAGGGAAGACTGTTGGCGCGGATCCACCGCCACCCGTTGCCGGATCTTGCACGAAACTCCATGTCGACGCCCGTGTCGCCTTCGATTGCACGGTCGATCGCTTCGCGAAGCCTCACGCGGTCGGAGGGTTCGACCCGATCCACCAGCAATTGGCCATCGGCCATGGCCTGCTCGGCCGAGATCCCGAACATGGGCACCAGATCCCCCACGACGAAGGGGAACACGATCCGGCCCTGTTCGTCTGCAGATGCCTGATAGACCACAGCCGGGAGGTTGAAGGTCACCTCGGCAAAGCGACGCTCGAGCGCCCGTCGCTGCCTGACCTCATCACGCAGTCGGCGGTAGCCACGTGCGTGCATCAGCAACGCGATGGCGATTGCCACCAGAATCGGGACGAGCCAGCGCGAGACGCGCTGCCAGTCGATTCCATTGCCGTACTCGACCGCCAACCAGTCGTTGCGGATCGCCGAGCGCTCCCGGGGAGACATGGACGCCAGCATCCGGTCGAATGCGGAAACGACCCGGTACCGTTCCTTCCGGACCGACAGTACGAAGCTGTCGTCGAACCCTGCCGGGGCGGAGACCTGGAGTTCACCTGCGAACCGTCCGCGCAGTGCGGCGTCTACCACGGCCAGGTTGCCGACATAGGCGTCTGCCTTCCTGCCACGGACAAGCTCCAGGCCATGTTCCGCATCGGACGCATGGATGAATGTCACCGCGCGCGCCGTCCGGGACACCAGGCGCTCCAGGCGTGCAGGATCGGAAATCGCTATCGTCCTGTTGGAGAGCGCACGTAGGTCGATTACGCGTTCATTGGCGCCGCTCCTGACCACGATGACGTTGGGAACGGTCACGATCGGTTGGCTGCGGATCCAATCCCGGCTCGCGTCCAAGGGATCAAGCGCCGCTATGACGGCATCCACTTCAGTCTGCTGGGCGGCCCCACGCGCACCCGCAGTCGCCCCCTGGGTGGGAACGAAGGTTGCGCCCATCTCCTCGAAGCGCCCCAGATAGTCGGAAACCAGGCCACCGGGCCTGCCGCTGTCGTCTGCGAAAATGATCGGAGCCGCGCTGGGAGGGAAGGCCAACCTTAGTGGCTTCTTCAGCGCCGCCTCCTCTTCCTCGGTCAGTATCGAGTCGTCCGCGTTGATCCACCTCAGGTCGGGAAGCCAGCGAAGCTCGATGCTTTCCCGGCCCGCCTGCGGGGCGGCCTGCATCGCGACGTTGATCGCCTCGGCCAGCGCCCGGTTCGCATTCGGGGCGGCAAAGTGGATCGAGAATGCCGGCAACGCGCTGACACGGATCAGACCGATGTCGCCGAACCCGCCTTCGTCGATCAGGTGTGCCGCGACGTACGCGTTGCCCACATACAAGTCTGCCGTTCGATTCTCGACCGCCTGCAGCGCCTCCGTGGTGGTGTCGACATATATGTGCGTGGCTCGCGGGTATTGCTCCTGCGCGGAATCACCCGTGGAGAAACCCCGCTCGGTGACAATGCGAAGACCACGGAAGTCGCTCGACAAGGCCGGTCGGGGATCGTCAACGTGGGCGACGACGGCCACCGGCACCCTGGCGTACTCGCGGGTGAACACCAGGCACTCGGTACGTTGCGCGGTAATGGAGATGTTCATCACCAGATCGACCTCGCCGTCGCAGGCCGCCCGTACCATTTCCGGCCAGGAATCGAACGGTACATAGCGCGGCGTGAGTCCAAGGCGGGGAAGCGTTTCGCTGAGATAGTCGATACCCAGACCGCGAGGCTGCCCGTTGTTCCACTCCTCGAAAGGCGGCCATCCCGCCGTATAGACCGCAACGCGCACCGTCTGATGCTCCCGGACCCACGCCTCCTGCTTGGGCGAAAGAGTCAGGCTCTGGGCATTGCACAGGGCCGCCAGAAACAGCGCGAACAAGCCTCCGGCAACGGTGACAATCACGCGGCGCATGGAGCGTTCCTTGGCAGGCCCCAAGGCGGCCTGCAGCTCGAGTTTCCAATGATGCTATCCCCGTTAACCGCGCGTGTCATCCCCGAGATTATCCGCGCTATGGATATGCAATTAGTTGTACATTCCGCGGATGAGGGTGAATGAAAGCCTGCCCGGGGCCTCATTTTCGCAACTTTCATAAATGTTGCATCGATGCTTCGATGCAGGTTCGCTACATTGCACCGGTCGCCGAGACGCATGCCTGCCTCGACAACGCCGCACTCCGTTCCGCGCCATCGCGCTGCGTGGCCATACGGTCATTACTTCGTTTACCGAGCCGCCGAGCGCCCACCGCGCTGGGTGAGGATACCTTTGTCATGAATACCGTTTACAGCGTTGTCTGGAATGTCAGCAAGCGTACGTTCGTAGTTGCCAGTGAGTTGGCGAAGAAGCACTCCGGCACCAGGAAGCAGGCACGGCACGTCCAGCACGCCGGTGCCTTGGCCATTGGCATCGCCGTAATCCTTCTGTCCATCTCAGCGCAACCCGCTTACGCGGAGAACTCGGGCCTGCAGCTCTGCAGCCCGAATGGCGACGGCACCAGCGGACCCGGCATTTCGATGGGATCTGCCAGCGTCACGGACCCGGCGGGCCTGACCTGCGTATCCGGCTTCGCGTTCTCATTGAACAATCGTGGCACGGACACCGGGGCGCAGGGCTTCAATGTCTCCACCGCTCGCGTATCCGGCTACTACGATGGCCTGCTGGAACTCAAAGGCGACGCTGGCATCTCGATGCTGGGTACCGTCAGAATGAATGGCAATCAGATCACCGACATGGCCGCGGGCGCGCTGGGCGAAGACAGTACCGACGCGGTGAACGGATCGCAGCTGTTCGCCACCAACCGCTCACTCGCGTCTCTCGGCGACCGCGTGAGCGTGGCCGAGGGAAACATCGTCACGATCCAGGGCGATATCTCAACGATCAACAACGGTCTCGACACTATCGGTACGGAGCTGAGTGGGCTTGGCGACCGCCTCACCGTGAATGAGGGGAGCATCAACCTGCTTTCCACCAGCGTCGACAACGTCGACGGCCGCATGTCCAATGTTGAGGGCAGCATCTCCACGCTGCAGACAGATATCACAAACGTCAACAACACCTTGATCACCAGCATCAGCGATGGGGCAATCGGCCTTGTCCGCCAGGACGCCGCATCGTTGGCCCTGACCGTGGCGGCCGACAAGGGCGGCACTGCGCTGAGTATTGCCGGCACCGACGGGGCACGCACGCTCTCCGGCGTTGGCGCTGGCCGCGTCCGCGCGGACAGCGACGACGCAGTGAATGGTTCGCAGCTGTTCGCCACCAACACTGCCGTGTCCCAGCTGGACGGTCGTGTCACCAGCGTGGAAGCCTCCATCAACAACCTGGGCGACCAGGTAGACAGCGGCGTGCTTGGGCTGGTCAAGCAGGACGACGTGAGCCGCGACATCGAGGTGGCGAAGGTTCGGGACGGCAGGCTGGTCGACTTCACCGGCTCCGAGGGTACACGCACCCTCGAAGGAGTGTCGGCCGGTACGGTGGACGGCGCGAGCCGGCAGGCTGTGAACGGCGCGCAGCTCTTTGCCACCGGCCACTCGTTCGCGAATGCACTCGGCGGCGGTGCCACCATGAACATCGACGGCACAGTCTCCGCACCTACCTACCATGTGAATGGCATTGCGGTGAACAATGTCGGGGATGCAATTGCCAGCCTTGATGGGCGCGCCAATCAGGCAAGCAGCGATATTGCCGGGTTGAGGCAGGAGCTGAACGCACTTGGGACAGGCAGCATGGGCACCGGCGCGGACCATACGTCCCGCATTGAAGACATTGAGCGGAATGCGCAGGACTTGGGCGGTCGCGTCGACGAACTGGAGGCGAGCTTTGCAGCCGGTGGCATGGGCGACAGCGGGTTGATTGCCAGCAACGTCACCGACCGTGAGCATCAGCCTGCCATTGCCTCCGGCGAAGGTGCCCTTGCGGTGGGTTCGGACAGCGTTGCATCTGCGTCCAATGCCGTGTCCATCGGTAATGGTTCCGTTGCCGATCGCGCAGACACTGTGTCTATCGGGACGCAGGGACAGGAGCGCCAGCTGACCAACCTTGCTGCGGGTAGCGAGGACACCGACGCGGTCAACATGGGCCAGCTCAGGCAGTCGGTCCGTTACGACCAGAACAACGGTGTGACTGACTACTCCCGGGTAACCCTGGGTCAGCAAGGCACGCCCGTCACGATGTCGAATGTTGCCCGTGGCAGGGTTGCCTCGGACAGCACGGAAGCCATCAACGGCTCCCAGCTCTACGACTGGACGTTGAATCGCAGCAATGAGTTCAGCAATGCCACCCTGGGGCATCGGATCAAGGAGGTTGAGCAGGCCATGCATGCCGGCATTGCAACCGCCCTGGCGGCACGACAGGCGCCCTACGTGCCCGGCCACGTCACGTACTCGGTAGGTGCGGCTGGCTACAAGTCAGAAGGCGCTGCAGGTGTCAGTACCCGCTACACCGCCGAAAGTGGCCGTTGGAGTCTCGAAGGTGGCTTCTCCAACAACCGCGACGGCACCGGCTTGTACGTTGGTTTGAGCGGTGTACTGGGCGACTGACGTCAGGGCAACCGCCATTGCCATGGGGTGGCCGCAATAGCGGCCACCCCGGCACTCCATTACTGGAAGTCCAGCGACAGCTCAACGAACATCGAGCGGCCAAACGCGTTGTACACACCCTGGTCGTAGTACGGCCAGTTGCCGTTGGTGCGATCCACCGGCGGTCGCTCGTTGGTCAGGTTGTTGGCCGTCAACATCACGCTGGCCAGCTTGTTGATGCGGTAGTTGACCGTCGCATTCCAGGTCGTCCACGGGCCGATGTTGCGCTCCTCGCCAACGGCATTCCAGGTCGGCGCGTTGCGGATGCCGTACACGTTGGTGCTGAACGCCCCAATGTTCCAGTTCGCACCGAACGTCGCCCGGTAGTGCAGCTCGTTGGAGTTGGCGCAGCAAAGCATGTCGTAGACCGGGTCGCCTTCCTGCTGCTGCAGCTCGTGCTTCAGCGGCCGGTAGTAGCCAGCATTCACCCCGAAGTCGCCCGCACGCCCTGCGCTCCACTTGTAGTCGGCCGCCGCCTGGATACCGGTCTGGCGCTGCTTGGCCAGGTTGATCGGGTACGAGAACACCTTGGACACACCGTTGGGATTGATCGGGTCGGTGGCCGGGAGGCGCTGTACCTGGGCCAGGATCTGGCGGCAGGTCGGCGAGTTGATGTCGAAGTTCACGTCACCGTTCTCCGACGTGCCCAGCCGGCAGTTGGCTTCGGAGGTGAGGATGCTGTCGGTACCGAGGATGGACACCTCGTTCTCGATCTTCACCGAGTTGTAGTCCACCGACAGGTTCAACGCATTGTCCAGCGCCGACCAGACAAAGCCGTAGGTGAACGTTTCCGCCGTGATGTCCTTCAGGTCGCGGTTGCCGGTGCTGGAGGACAGCACCGACAGCGACGACTGCGGGCACTCGTCGAAGTTCTCGGAGGTGAATCCCGCCTGCCGGCACAGGAAGGTGTCCACGTTGGTGGTGTAGCCGCTGCTCTCGCGCGAGTACAGGTAGAACATGTCCGGCGAGCGGAAGGCGGTCGCATAGCTGCCGCGCAGCAGCAGCGAGTCGATCGGGCGATACTCCAGCCCCAGCTTCCAGGTTGCCTTGCCGTTGCCACCGCCGCCCTGCAGCGAGTACTTGTCATAGCGCCCGGACAGGTTGGCACTGAAGGTGTCGAAGATCGGCACCTGCAGTTCGGCGCCAATCGCGTACAGGTCACGCTGGCCTTCGGCCGAGGTTCCCGCAGTCTGGCCGCGGAACAGCACTGCGGAATTGGGATCTGCGGACTGGTTGAAGAACTTCTCGCGCGTGCCCTGCAGGATCATTGCAAAGCCCACGTCGCCGGCAGGCAATCCGAACAGCGAGGTATTGGTCACCAGCGCGGTCACGCCGGTGCGCGACGCGTTGGATTCAGCACGGTTGGTGCCACTGAACTGGTCGTACTGCCCACGGGTCAGCGGCTGGTACAGCACATCCAGGTTCGGCGCATAGGCGTCGTAGCCATTGACCTTGCCCAGCAGCGGACCGAGGTAGTAGTCATCGATGCCGCCCACCGCCAGGAAGTCGGTGGACTTGCGGGTCACGTCGGTGCTGGAGCGGTTCACGTACACGTCGTAGTCGAACCCGGTATCGCCCAGCCCGCCGCGCGCACCTGCGGTGATGTTCCACGAGCGGGTGTAGACGCGCTGGTCCTTCGAATCCATGCCCACTTCTTCGGGCGCGTAGATGCGTTGCCACTGCTCGTAGTTGCCGCTGGTCTGGTTGTAGAAGGTCTTGTTCCAGAACGGGCTGCCGCCCGAGTAGGTCGGCCGGCCGTAGCTGAAGAGGATGTCCGAGTACAGCTCGGTGGTTTCACTGAGGTGGTAGCGCAGGAAGGTGGTTGCGTTCACGTCCTCGCTCTTGTTGTAGAGCGTGGCGGTGCCGACGTTGTTCGGGCTGCCGCAGTAGTAGCCGGTGCCCGCCGCGTTGCGGTGCGCGTAGCTGGTGCTGCCATCGAACAGATAGGACAGCGGCGCGCACGTGGCCTGGCCCGGGTCGATGTAGCCGTTGGGCGACATCTGCATGCGCAGGAAGGTACGCGACGGATCCTGCGGACCGGTCGGGCTGTCGTTGACGCTGTCGATGTCGCTGCGGTCGGAGGCGAAGATCGGCTTCTGCTTTGTGTACTCCAGCCCATAGCTGAGGTCCAGGTCGCCGAAGGTATGGCCGTTGCTGAAGATGAAGCGCTGGCTGGAGCCGCCCCCGTCGCTGTAGCCGCCGGCGCGGTAGCGGAAGTGCGCGCCCTCCACCTTGTCCTTCAGCACGATGTTGATCACGCCGGCCACGGCCGACGAGCCGTACACCGAGGACTGCCCGCCGGTGAGCACGTCGATGCGTTCGACCATGCCCAGCGGAATGTTGGCGATGTCCACGATGCTGGTGTTGCCGTTGTAGGCCAGCGGGTAGCTGTTGAGCGGGCGCCCGTTGAGCAGCGTGAGCGTGTAGCTCGGGTCCAGCCCGAACAGGCTGACCGTCTTCGCGCCCGGCGTGTAGAAGCCGGTGCCCTGCGAGTCCTGGACCGAGCCGTTTGCTACGGGCAGCGAGCGCAGCGCGTCGAACACGGTAGTGAAGCCTTGGGCTTCAATCTCTTCGGCAGTGATGGTGGTCACCGGCGAAGGGCCTTCGATCTGTGCGCGGGGAATCAGCGAGCCGGTGACATTCACCGCATCGAGCTGGCGCGTGGCGGGCTCGGCACCCTTTTCTTCCGGTGGGGTGGTTTGTGCCTGGGCGGCAAGGGGGGACATCAGTACGGACGACACCAGCAACGACAGCAACGTGCGCTTCATTCTGCAGCTCTCCAGTACAAGGTCTCCCGCTGCCGGTCCGGCGCAGGAGGGTTGGGTATGCGGGGGATCCGTGGTGCGTGGGGAAGCGACTTTTCTAGATCGATCTAAATTGAATGTCAATAATTTGTAATGAAACTATTTCTGCCGGATTAGATCGAACGAAATGGCACTTGCGGGCATTGCGTCGGCTGATGCAGGATCAGCGCGCTTGTCGGCCTCGACAGCCGCCGACAACACGTTCCTCGCGCCGCACTGCAGCATTCCTGGCTGTGGTCGCCACGCGTTTCCCGTCACGTCCCGGAGTGCCGTCCATGCGTTTGCGCCGTTGCCTGATCGTTCCTGCCGTTGCCGCCGTCCTCGCCTTCCCCGCCGCACATGCTGCGGACATCACGCAGACCCGCGACGGGGTCACGCTGACCTACCAGGACCCGAGCGGTTCAACGAACGCAGAGGTGCGCGACCGCATCATCGCCACCTTCTTCTCCGCCTACCCGCGCGAACGCGCCGACTTCCACCCGGCCGCGCCCTCCAGCGTACGCATCGTCATGGACCCGTCCTACGACGGTGTTGCCTATGTCGGCGAGAAGGAGAAGGCCGCCACCATCACCATCAATCCGCGCTGGCTGGAGAAGCATCCCAACGACACCGACCTGGTCACCCATGAAGCGATGCATATCGTGCAGAGCTACCCGGGCTATGCCAGCGAGCAGGCGCCGTCGTGGCTGGTGGAAGGCATTGCCGACTACGCGCGCGATGTCTACGGCGTGGACAACGCCGCCGGCGGCTGGGCGCTGCCGGCGCAGGTCAAGGCCGAGCACAAGGTGGATACGGGTTACCGGGTTACCGGCGCGTTCCTGAAGTGGAGCGAGGCGGAACATCCGGGGTTGGTCGAAGCGCTGGATGGAGCGCTGCGCAAGGGCAGTTATACGCCAGCGTTGTGGAAGCAGCGCACCGGGAATGATCTGGCCACGCTGTGGGAGGCTTATGTTGCGCAGCGGGCGGGCGGGAAGCAGGCGTGATGCGGTGGCGTATCGCCCGAAGCATCTCTCCGTTTGAGGTCAGTGCGCTAATGCACTGACCATCGTTACGTGCGGTCGTTTGGGAACCGACCCTACCGGAGAACGAATCGTTCGATTGCCAAGGCGACACCGTCTTCCGCGTTTGTTGATGTCTGGTGCAATGCTGTCGCCTTGACGATGTCGACAGCATTGCCCATCGCCACGCTGGTTCCTGCGTACTGCAGCATGGTCAGATCGTTCTCCTGGTCGCCGATGGCCATCACCTGGCTGCGGTCGATGCCCAGGTGTTCGGCCAGCTTCTGCAGGCTGGGGCCCTTGCCTGCGCGGTGGTCGAACACTTCCAGGAAGAACGCGGCGCTCTTGAGCACCGCGAAGCGTTCGGTCAATGCGGCAGGCAGGCGCGGAATGACCGCGTCCAGCACCTGCGGCTCGTCCACCATCATCAGTTTGATGAAGGACATTTCCGGGTCCATCTCGGCCACGCTCCGGTACGAAAGCGGCACGCGGGAAAGGTGGGAGTCGGCTACGGTGTAGATGCTGATGTCACGGTTGGGCGTGTACAGGCGCTCGCCGTCCAGCGCCTGGAAGTGCACGCCCATCTCGCGCGCAACCTGCTCGCAGAACAGGAAGTCGTCGAAGCCCAGCGGGTACTCCACCACCACCTCGCCGGTGGCAACGCGCGTGACCAGCCCCCCATTGCAGGCGATGCAGTAATCCTCGGCGCCGTCGATGCCCAGTTCGTCCAGGAACGGCGCCAGGCCGGAAACAGGCCTGCCACTTGTCAGCACGATGCGGACGCCCTGCTCGCGGGCGCGGGCGATGGCCTGCTTCACCCGCGGGGTAAGACGATGTGCGGGATCCAGCAGGGTGCCATCCATGTCGATGGCCACCAGTTCAATCGCCGCCGGACGCTGCCCACTCTCCATTTCGTTCAACCCTGTTCACTACCGGTACCCGGGCACCGCCCAGCGCCGTAGTTTAAGGCAGCCGAGCACCGGAACAAAAAGAGCCAACCGGGTTGCCCCGGCTGGCTCCATCACTACACACGCTTCAAGCTTAAGGCGACGCGGGCTTAGCGGCCCATCGCCACCTTCTGCTGCTCTTCCTGCACCTGGCGCTGCTGCTGGGCCTCATTGTTGCCCAGCAGAGCCGCATTGGTCTGCTCCAGCGGTGGGGCCTGGCTGAGGTCCACCGCCGCGCGGTAGCCCGGCGTGGTGCCCATCACGAAGGCCTTGCCGTCCTGCACGCTCACGCTCTGCAGCTTCTCTGCCGAGTCGATGCCGGCCTGCTTGGCCTGCAGCGTGACGTTGGCCGCCGCCTCGTTGGAGATCGCCGCCGGCAACTGGCTGCGGATGGCGTTGTGCAGCGCCGTGTCCGGGTGCGCCTTGTCGCCGAGCTGCGGGCCGGTGGGGCTGCGGGTCTCCGCTGCCTGGACTTGGGTGGCGGCCAGCCTGGCGGAGGTCTCGCGACCCACCACGCCGTCGTCCTTCAGGCCCTGCTGCTTCTGGAACGCCAGCACCGCTTCGCGCGTGTTGTCGCCGAACTTTCCGTCTTCGGCGAGGCGGTTGCCGTTGGCATCGCGTACGCCCTGGCGGTTCAGCGCCTGCTGCAGCTCGGTCACCTCGTCGCTGCGGTCGCCCTTGCGCAGGGTGCCGGCCGGGGCATGCTCGTGGTCGTGCCTGCCCGCCTCCTGCTGTACGCCCTTGTTCCAATAGCTTTCCGGGTTGATCAGCTTTCCGGACGCGTCCTTCATCTGGTAGTGCACGTGCTGGGCGTACTGGTTCGCGCCCTGCGGGCCGCGACCACCCATGGTACCGATCGGATCGCCCGGTTCCACGTGCTGGCCAACCTTCACCTGGGTGCTCTGCATGTGCAGGATCTGGTGCGAGATACCGTCCGCGTCCTGGATCATCACCGTGCCGTACTTCCCGCCCACCGAGGTCACGGTGCCGGCAATCGGCGCGTGGATGGTCGGGTGCTGCAGGTTGCGGCCGGTCTGGCCCCCCACGTAGTTGAAGTCGCTGCCACCGTGCGCCTTCTCGCCGCGGTGCTCACCGAAGTGCCCTGTAATGTGCGGCTTCACCCCGTTCTGCGGCGGCAGCATTACCTGCATGGTGTGCTCGTACGAACGCGCCTGCGCCGCCGCACCGACGGCCGCTGCGGCGGCACCCGGTGCCGCTTGCTGCTGCTGGGTGGGACTCTGGTCCAGGGTCTGGCCCAGGCGCTGGTTCACGAACTGCTCGTACTCATCCAGGTGCGGCGCCACCTTGCGCTGCGACAGGCCGAGGCCGCCGTAGTCCCTGGTCGGGCCGTCGTGGTGGTACTTGTAGATGTAGTCTTCGCCCTGGCCGCGATCACGCGCCAGGTTGCGGTTGTCGACGAAGTGCGCCACCAGTGCGTCGGACTGCGCGTCCACGTCGAAACGGTTGGCATTGTTCAGGCCGTAGTGCTTGCCGGTCCTGTCGATGAACTGGCCCAGGCCCGAGGCCGAGGTGGTGCCGGCGGCGGCATCCGGATTGAAGCCGGATTCCACGCGGGCAATGGCCAGTACGTAGGCGGTTTCGCGCGGGGTCAGACCGGCCTCGCGCGAGGATTCGATCAGTGAGTCGATCACGCGCGACTGCACTTCCGGCGAGGCGTCGCCCCAGCGGCGCGACTGGCCATGCAGGGGTCGGGTTTCGTCGATCGGCTCGCGGTAGTGGCTCCACGGCTCGATCTGGCTGCTGCGGTACGCCGCTCCGGGCGGCTGCACCATGCTGGTGTAGATGTCGTTGGGCATGTCTGTGCTATCCATTCTGTGAGAAAGGGGCTTTCCTTAAAGGGTGTTGCTCCAGTGTTTCAGTCTTCGATGTCGTCCACCTCCGGGTGTTTGATGCCGAGCTTGGCGATGAGCTGGGAGTACTCGTCGTTGTTGGGCGACTGCGCCTCGCCTTCGCCGCGCACCGGCGGGTTGCTGTGGGTGAGCTGCTTGCCATTGGCGTCGTACAGGTAGAACCATTCGCAGAACGCACAGCCGTACGGCAGCTCGCCGTACTGCACCACGAAATACGGTGTTCCCTGCGCGTCTTCAACGCAGGCCAGGCCAACGGCGGTGTAGCCACTCATTTCAGCCGGGGCATCGACGGTGCGGCGCTGGCCGTCCTTCTCGATGTCCAGGCGCGTCTGCGTCGCCTGCCCGTCCTGGGCTGGCAACGCGGTCAGGTGCAGCCGTGCACCTGCGCATTCCTTGTGCATGCCTTTCTCTTCCTGCTGGGTGGGTGAAGGGGTAGCCGCGGCGGCCGCCGGCGCTGCGGCGGCAGGCTCGGGTGTGGCGGCGGCGCCGGGTGTTCCGGTGGGTGCACTGCACGCGGCCAACAGTAGGGCGAACGCGGGTACGAAACGCAGTTTCGACATCACAGGCTCCGTTGTGGAAAAGGGCCGCGTGCGGACGCGGCCCTGCAACTCAGATCGACTCGTCGGTCATGCGCACCAGCTGCCAGCACGGGCGCTGGGCGAAGTAGTACGACTGCTGGTTGCTGGTGTCGGGCGTACGGATCAGCACCTTCATGCTGCCGTCGTCCTGCCGGCTCACCTGCATCTCCCGGCCCATGTCCTTCAGACCGGACGGATTGGGCATCACCGGCCAGGTCACATCGGCCAGCGGCACGTTTTCGGTCACTAGTTTGGGCTCGTCGCCCTGGGTGTCGTAGCGCTCGCTGACCAGGGGGTCGGCCACGGATTTTTCCTGCAGAGTGATTTCGCGGCCGAACTGCGGCAGGAACGCTTCGAAGTCTGCGTGGGCGCAGCTGGCGGTCGCATCAGCGGTGGTCGCAGCGGGTGCGGCAGGTTCGCTGGCTTCGGGGGCGACGGTGGACGCCGTGGTAGACGGTGGGGTCGCGTTTGCAGGTGCGATGGCGGCGGCGTCGGGCTTGCACGCGGCCAGCAGGATGCTCAGCGAAACGGCGAGCAGGGTCATGGAACGATGATGGGACAACGGATCCTCCTGATTCGTGTCGTGGCGCACATCACACTACGCCGGGTCGCGTAGCATAGCGACGCGCCAATGCGATGGCGTTCACATATCCGCTACATCGCGGCTTGCGCATGCCATGCGTGATGTGAGGCACGTGATTTACGTGAAGCTCATCACACTGTAATGCGGGTGCTTTTATTGTCTTCCCTGGCGATGTCAGCCCTTTGACACCCGCCCCTGCGTTCTGGTGATTGGCACGATGCGTATCAACGTTCTCCAGCTTCCGGTCTCTGATGTAACCGCAGTCGCTTCGTGGTTCGGCGAGGTCATGCAACTGCCTGTAACGGGGAGTGCCGTTCAGATCGGCTGGACCACGCTGCAGCTTCGCGACGCGGGCAGTGACCCGGTAGGTGGCGTCCACCTTGCCTTCAACGTCCCGGCCGACCGCTTCGAGGCCGCCACCACCTGGCTGCTGGAACGCTCGCCGTTGCAGCGCAATGCCAAGGGCGAGGCGCACTTCACCTTCGGTGGGCGCTGGGAGTCGGAGTCGATCTACTACGACGGCCCCGACGCATTGATCCTGGAACTGATTGGTCGGCGGCGGTTGCCTGCCTCCGGGCGTACCGGCGCGTTCCACGGCAGCGAGCTCACCTGCATCAGTGAAGTGGGCCTGCCCACTGCCGATGTCGCCGCGCTGACCGCCCGCGCCGAGGCGGCCTTCGGGCTGCAGCCGTTCAGCCCGCCGACCCCGCACTTCGCCGCACTGGGCGACGACGAAGGTCTGTTGATCGTCGTGGATGCCACCCGCCACTGGTTTCCGGAGCAGAAGGTGCTTCCCAATGCACGCGGGATCGAGGTCACCCTGGGCGATGTGGACGCCGGGCAGCTGGCCGATGACGTCGAAGGTTGGCAGCTCACTGCGCCCCAAGCAGGCTGAACACGCCGCGTTCGCGTATTCACCTGGGCAGCCAGTACATTTGCTGAGCCGCGACGGGTAGAAGGACCGTTGCGCGCCCAGCGTACCCGCAACACAGTGGGTGCAGCCCACCCCAGGTTGCCCGCCGTGGAACTGCTGACCGCCGCCCCCGCCACCGATCCCACCCGGGACGATCCTGCCCTTGCGCCCCTGCTGGAGGTGGACGCGCAGCTCGCCAAACTCGGCGGCAGGATCCGCATCCTCTCCGGCCTGGCGTGGCCCATCGAAACGGAGACCCGCTTCCTGGAGGGCTGGCGTGCCGGCAAGCCGGAACTGCCGGCCCCGCCTACCCAGCCGCAGGACCACGCCGAAACCATCGCCGCGCTCGACGACATCCTGCAGCGTCTGGATCGCGGCCACCCGGTGGGCGACTGGCTGTACCGCACCGCGTGGAGCATGCGCGTGGCCGCGCGCATGCTCTCCAGCATCGGCACACCGCAGTTCACCGAGTGTTCCACCCTGCTCTACGGGCACCCCAGTACCCAGTACCGCTCACAGACCACCACCACGGCGCAGTCGGCCGCGCAGATGCTGGCCATCACCGACCAGCTGCTGGGTTCGCAGTACGTCCCCCGCATTGCCTATGACATTCCCGCGCCGGACTTCTCGGAGATGTTGCGCAAGCGCATCGATCCCTTCTTCACCGACGACCCGGTGAAAGTGGTGCTGGATACCGAACTGGCCTCCAAGGCCGCGGCCGGCAGCAAGGTCATCCGCCTGCGCGCGGACGCGCTGTTCTCGCAGCTGGACCTGGACCAGCTGGTGGAGCACGAAGCCTTCATCCACGCCGGCACCCTGCTCAATGGCAAGCACCAGCCATGGCTGCGTTGCCTGGGTACAGGCTCGCCACGCACGACGCGTACGCAGGAAGGCCTGGCCACGTTCTCGGAAATCATCACCGGATCGATGGACATCAACCGGCTGCGCCGCCTTGCGCTGCGCGTGGTCCGGTTGCAGGAAGCCTTGGAAGGCGCGGACTTCATCGATGTCTTCAAGGCCTTCCTGGCCGCCGGCCAATCCGAGGAAGACAGCTACCGAAGCGCCGCGCGCATCTTCCGTGGTGGCGACGTTCGCGGCCGCGTGTGTTTCACCAAGGACGGCGCCTACCTCGAAGGCCTGCTGCTGGTCACCGCATTCATCAAGCGCGCCCTGCATGAAAATCGCGGCGACACGCTGAGGCTGTTGTTCTGCGGCCGCGTGGACCTGGGTGACTTGGTCACGCTGGCACCATATCGCGCCTCCGGGCTGATCGCGCCACCGCGCTATGTGCCGCCATGGGCGCAGCATCCGGAACGGGTGCTGGCAACGCTGGCGTTCTCCACGGCTGCGCAGGCGATGCGGCTGGATACGTTCGACCTGGGGCGGTTCTCGGCGGTTGAGGATGAGTTGATGGCTGGAGCGGGGTAGCAGTTTGAACCGCCGCTTGCATGGCCTGGGGGCACTGCACCTGCTGTTTGGAGGTTGACCCGGCCCAAGCAGTCCCAGCCCGTGCCAAGGCATCGCTCATTGTCGGTTTAACAGGTCTAACATATAGTGGCCAGTGGGGGTCAACGTGCGCCGAGTCTCACCGCACGTCTCCGACAACCTGCATCTGGAGGATGTGATGGCCGCTCAGCAAGTTCGATTCGAGTACTTGGAAGTCGGCAACGTCGACGGACACATCATCATGGATCGCGACATGGGCACGATTGATGGACTCCTGGGAAGGGACAGTCATGTGCAAGGAGTAACCGCCCGGCTCCTGACACCCGCCCACGATGACCGCCAAGACGGCCCTTCGCCTTTTCTGGTCAACATGGCCAAGGCGTTGGACGGCGCCTTCCATACGCTCTTTTCGCCTGCCTGCTTCGCCACCGCCACGGCCAGCAAGAAGCGGCTCAAGGCAGCGCCCTTCTATGTGAAGAACGTCGCGAAAAGACGTCTTTACCTCTGGTCTCCAAACGGTCAGACAAGTTCAATTAACGAGGTAAGCCGGGCTGATTCTCTCAGGGCCTGGACGAGAGATGCATTACACGGAAATGTGATGATCGACTTCCTGAGCACGGACTTGGACAATCTTAGAAGCACGCAGCGGGCGTGGAGCCAGCTCTATGGCGACATCATTGATCCGCCTCTGTCGAGGCGTGCCAGCCGGCCGTCCTCTGCGGTCGAGTTGGCAGGGCCGCAAGACGGACAAACCTCGAAGCTAAGCCTGGCCGCAGCTTCTGCCGCAAAAAGGATCGCGCTGGCGCAGCACTGGCCCACAGCCATCGAAGTAAGTCGCGCCCTGGGAACCACAGCAGAGAACGAAAGCCAGCTGGCCACACGGTATCGTCGCGAAGGAAAGCTGCTTGCGGTCTACCTTCCCACTCCGACCGCAAGCTGGCGTTTTCCAACTTGGCAATTTGATAAAGACGGCCAGCCTCACGCGAAGTTTGCCGAGATCCTGCGCGTCGTTCGCGAGCATGGGAATTTCTTCGACAACCAGCGCCGCACGACGGGGTGGGGCGAAGTGGCGTGGTTCAACGCGCGCCGACACTCTCTCGACGGAGCGTCCGCTGCTGAACTGCTGGAACGTGCCCCTGACCGCGTTCTTGCTGTCGCCAGAGCGGGGGTAGAAGAAGCCTGATGCCTGCAGGTGCGCCATGGATGACCACCGAACCAACGTGGCTTGAAACTCCGACCGAAGTTCTCTATCGCGTTCATAGAAGGAAGTACAGCGCTACTGCGGCCAATCAGGCAAGCAGAGCCCGGTTCGCTTTGACTGGCGGCTCCCACGCCATGTTCTACGCCGCCGATAGTGTGGAGGGGGCTCTCTGGGAGGTTCTGCTCCGCGACATTCTGCTTGGACCCGGCGGCGACTGTGAACTGCCAACCGACATGCTCAAGGACTTTGTTCTCTCAAAGGTGCGCTGGACTGGCGCCGACAAACGTCGGATATCACTGAGCAGACCAGGTGTTCTGCACCTGTTCCCCAATGGCGATGGCCCTGAAGTCCTGGCGGTCAATGAATTGACCCGTACCAACGATCACGGGTCGACTCACGGGGAGGCCCGGGAGATGCTGGACTGTCTACGCAGCCTGGTGCCGCCCATCTCGAAGATGCCGATGCTGAGCTGGAAGTCTCGCCAGTTCGAAGATTCCACTGTGTTCCTTACCTACAGTTTGCCTTCGGCGCCATCGGGGTGGATAAAGGTTGGACGCTCCATGAACCTGGACAGTGATAAAGGAATTGAACTCATTGTTCGTACTCTGCGGCAACACGGGTTCCACTGGACGCCCTACGACAGACTTGCGACATCGATCATCGACGACGATGTGACGTAGTACCCGGCCTCCTGCAAGGTGATGATTAGTGGTCCGGGGCATCCGCACCTGGCATATCAGAGCAAAAAGGCCCCGCCGAAGCGGGGCCTCATCGTCCGGCGCTACAGCCAGCCGTCACTCTTCTTCGTCCTTCCAGCCCTGCTGCTGGTTCTGGTTGCGCTGCTGCTGTTCCTGCTGCTGTTGCTGCTGCTGGTCGCGTCCGCGCCCCTCCTGCTGACCACGCTGGTTCTGCTGGGAACTCTGATTGCGCTGCTGGGCCATCTCGGATCTCCGGAAGCCGCGGGCGGGATGCCGCGGTCAGGATCATGCTGTGCAGGGGACGGTTAAAACCATGTGGCAATTTGCATACGAATTCGTCAAGCGTGGGCCTGAACTCTTACCCAAACACCTTGTTTTCATGGATTTTGCCGAGATCCATGGCAAAGCTTATTCCACGATGGAATGCACTCATGTCCCTATCCGCTTTCCGGCGCAGTCAGAAGCATGAACACGCACCCGTGTGCGGATTTGCCTCCCTTCGATTTGCGCAACCTATCGAAGTCCGATTGATGCCGTCTTTGGCATTCGGGAAAGCAATTTCACAGGCCCTATCAGTAAAGCGCCAAACACGTTCCAGTTCCAGCACCTGAATTCGCATCATTTGAAATGGTGCAGATACGCGCGTTGACGCCTCTCGGGGTGCCGCGCATGTTCCCTGCGATGAACACCTCACACACCATCGCACGGCTGGGAGACATCGCCAGCATCCGCCAGGGACATCCTTTTCGCGGAGCGATCAGAGCAGCCGAGGATGGATCGGTGCGGGTCATCCAGTTGAAGAACGTCGGTGTGAATGGCATGGACGATGTGCATGAGCTGATGCGCACGCATCTGAGCAACCGAAAAGCCCCGGACTGGGTGAAAGATGGGGACGTGGTACTCGCTGCACGGGGTAGTCGCCCCGTGGCAGCGCTGCTCACCCACCCACCGGAGAACACGGTGTGCAGCCCGCACCTTTACGTGATCCGGGTAGCTGACCTGGCCAGGACGCTGCCTGCGTTCATCGCTTGGCAGTTGAACCAGTCGTCGGCCCGGGAGCATTTACACAGGCAATCGGCCGGATCACGTCAGCAGAGCCTTCGGAAGAAGTCTGTTGAGGACCTGCGGATGAGGCTGCCGCCGCTTCTCCATCAGCAGCGCATCGTGACCATCGCCAGAGCAGCACTGCTTGAACGATCCCACTGTGAGCAGTTGATCGCAGCGCGCACCGAAGAGGTCTCCCGCTATGCGGAACGCCTCCTCCGCGGCGTCTCTACCTGACCCGGTGATGCACAGTTATGCCCATGATTTATCGGGAAATATCGCGTTTTCCGATATTAAGAATCCGGGTGTAGAGTCGGCGAACCGATCACTCCGTACACGCGATGATGACAACAGAAACTCCGGCCACCCTCGCCGCCCTGGTCCATGCGCGTGATGCTCTTGGCGAGGTCAGGCGTCCCGATGCCGACACGCATCTGACCCTGTCCCTGCTGCTGCTCAAGCTGGCCAGCGACGCGCACCAGGCCTGCACCCCACCCTCTGCACAGGCGCCGTTCGATCGGCTGCGTTCCGTGCCGTTCTGCGTGCCGGCGCATGCGCGGTTCGAGACGCTGTACCGGCAACGCCACGCGCAGGGCAACGGGCTGCGGGTGATGACGGCGCTGCGAGTGTTCACGCTGGCCAATCCGCGCAAGCTGGGCGGCATCTTCCCCGCGCTGCAGCTGGGCGATGCGCTGCCTTCAGATGAAACCCGCCGCGACGAGGTGCTGCTGCACCTGCTGGAACGCCTTGCCCTGCCGGCGCTGAATTTCCGTGGGCACCCCGGCTTTGGAAATGTCTGCATCAGCGATGCGGTGGAAGGTCTGCTGGAGCGCCCGGTGGCCGGGCGCGGCCCGGTCGAGGCGGGCCAGGTACCGGGTGCGTTGGCCTGGTTGATGACAGCGCTCACTGATCCGGACGCCCGCGAGTCTGTGTACGACCCCATCTGCCGGCAGGGCACGTTGCTGCTGGCGGCCTCACGTCGGATGCGCAAGGCGGGCGCCGAGGCCAGTCCGGCTTACCGCTACCCGTTGTATGGGCAGGAGGCCGACCCGCTGCTGTGTGCTGTTGCCCGCCTTCGCCTGCTCCTGCATGGCAGCGACAACCCACACCTCCGCTCGCGCGACGCATTGGAGGATCCGCTGCTGGAAGACGGTCGCCTGCAGCGCTTCCACGTGGCGCTGGCTTGCCCGCCGCTGCACCTCAAATGGGTGTCCGCGCAGGCTGCGCACGACCCGTACCTGCGCTTCCTGCACGGCACCGCGCCCCGCCAGTGGGCGCACGCGGCGCTGATCCAGCACATGCTGGCCACGCTGGATCCACAGCGCGGCCGCATGGCGGTGGTGGTGCCGCACGGCGTGCTGTTCCGCGACGGCGAGGAAGCCCGGATCCGCCAGGCGTGGCTGGATGCCAATCTGGTGGAAACCGTGATCGGGCTGCCCGACCGCCTGTTCGCCGGGTCGTCGGTGGCGACCGCGCTGCTGGTGCTGCGCAGGGCGCGCAAGGACGAAGCGGTGCTGTTCATCGACGCCCGCCGGCTGTCCACTGCAGGCAAGCGCGGTCCGCGCCTGGGCATGGAGGCAGCAGACACGCTGCATCGCCTTTGCGCAAAGCGCACAAGCGCGCCAGGATTGGCGCATCTGGCACGGTTCGATGAGATCACCGCCAACCACGGCAACCTGAGCATTGCGCGTTACGTGCGGCCGGTACCGGCTACCGCTGCTACCGACCTGGCAACGTTGCGCTCGCGGCGTGCAGCGCTGGAAGCGACATTCGCAGCGATCCAGCAGGAGTTGAACGCAGAGCTGGACGCGCTGGAGCGCGAGTTCTCGAAGCTGGCCTGAAACGACGCGCTCGGGTGCGACCGATTGGCGTTCTCTATCCCATTTCGAAAATGGATTGAGAATGCGTTCCGTCTTCTGCACATCGAACGCATGATTCGGAATGATGCACACAGTGTGAGATGGATGTGATCGAACACACTGTCCGCATGAACATCGCCCACCTCACTTTCGTCGTCGCGGACACACGTCTCCGTCCCTGTCTCTCCGTGGTGCTCGCATGAGCATCAACCACGGCAGATTTGGCGTTCGCCACTCGGTACTGGGCTGGTTGCGTCGGCTTGGCTGGAACTACCTGGAAGCACGCGAGCTGAGGCCGCTTCGCGGACTCGCCGAAAGCACGCTGCTCGAGAACCGCCTGCTGCCGTGGCTGCGGCGCTTCCGCTTCGAGCGCAACGGCGAGCTGCTGCCGCTTTCGCCGCAGGGCGTCCACGAGATCATTTCCACGGTGGACTCTTGCTGCCACAGCCTTGACTGGGAGGCATCCAGCGCAACCGTACATCGCCTGCTGGTGGAAGGCGCGCGTACGGTGCAACAGCTGCCGGATGGAAGCAGCACCGAGGTGCTGGTTCCGCTGATCGACTGGGAACATGTGCAGCGCAACCACTGGGACGTGGCCGATGCGGAGCCATACCCCGATCCCCTCGATCCCGACATCCGCGAGCTGGTCGGGTACGTCAATGGCATTCCGTTGGTCGTGCTGGCGTGCGTGGAGCGCGACCGCGAGAAGCGCTGGGGCACCGCCGCTGCCGGGATTTCCCACCTGTGGCGTGGCAAGACCGCCTTTGTGTCCCATCGGCCAGCGCTGCACGCGCAACTGCTGCTGTGCCTGGACCGGCGCGGCGGCTGCTATGCCAGCGTGGGCACGCCCGCCCATGGCTGGATGCGCTGGCGGGAACATGGCTGGAGCCGCGAGACGGAGGGCCAGTTGCGCGACCGTCCGGTGCCCTTCGCCGAGGTAGCGCTGGACCCGCCGTGGGCCGCGCATGCCGAGCTACTGCGCGGTGTGCTGGGGCCGCAGCGGTTCCTGCAACTGCTGCGCGGCTTCCTCCGCTCCGGCGCGCATGGGCGGCGCTATGTGGCGCGCCCTGGGCAGTTCTTTGCCGTGCAGCATGCGCTGCAGGCGCTGCGCAGCCGCGATGCCGCCGGAAGGCGGGGCGGCGGACAGCTGTGCCTTGCCGCCGGCAGCGGGCTGCAGCGCGCACGATACTGGCTGCTGCACGCGTTGCGCGCGGATCCCGAGTTCGAAGGGCTGCGCATACTGCTGCCGGTGGCCCGCCCCACCCCGGCGCCACAGGACCACAAGCGCAGGACGGGCCCGCAGGCGTCCGACCAGCTCACCGAGTTCCTGGCCGGCCATGCCAGCTCGCCACATGAGGTTCCGCTACGGGTGTTTCGCGGCTGGGGACGCAAGGCCGCCCCGCCGACGCCTGCGGAAGAGGCTGGTACCGAGATCCTGCTCGTGGTCGACGCAAATTTCTGGGAGAGCCCGCCTGCCCTGCTGCGCCGTCTGCGTCGCTGTCTGCCGCGTTCAACGTGGCTCACGTTGAGCTCGCAGCCCATCCTGCTGCCCTCGGCGGACCTGGACCCCGGCGCTCCGCTGTACCACTACCCGCCGGAGCATGCGGTGGCTGATGGCGTGGTGGTGCCGGCGTGGCGCGATGGCGGAGCGATCTTCCCGGTACTCAGCCGCGACATGCCAGCGGATTCCGAGGCTAGCCCTGGCGAGCTGCGTCAGGCACAGGTGGCCACGGCGATCAGCCAGCACTTCCACGGCGTTGTTCGCGTGGCAGAGCGCAACCTGCGGGGCACGCTGCTGGTGGAGACGCCGAAGGAAGCAGAGGACTACCAGCGTGCGCTCCATGCCGATGGGCGCCTGCAGACCCAGTTGACCGGCTACGACAGTCGAGGCCTGCCCACGCAGCGGGCATGGGAAGGCATTTCGCCGCAGGTGGAGCTGGTGATTGCACATGGCGATCTCCCGGCGTCGCAGGACGCGCGGCTGGGCCTGTTGTACGTGGACCGCCCGCTGTCGGACCCCGAGCGGCTGCGCGCGGTGGGGCTGATCAATGCCCCCCACCCGGACAAGCGCGCCGCACTGGTCGTGGACTTCCATGCCAGCGGGATGAATGACGCGGCCGGACAGGAGTGGTTGCCCGGCTCGGTGCAGGTCAACCGCGACGCGCTGGCGGGGGATGATCGGCGCCTGCAGGGGTTGTTGCCCGAACGTGCAGAGGAGAACTTCCACGCCTGCCGCGATCACCTCGCGCCGGAGTGGACGCTGGGCACGCATGGCGACGACATCGACCTGAACCGGCGCCGGCGTGACCTGCTGCATCGTCGCGTCACGGAGTTCGGCCAGAGGCTTCAGGTGGCAATCGCGTCGGAAGCCGCGTTCACCGGTGAACAGGCCGCAGTGAGTGCGCGCTACCGCAGCACCCTGCATCGCTACTCGGTATTGCGCGACGCGGTCAGCCAACTGGCGCTGGAAGAGGACCGCTTCAACCCCGAGGACCTGCGCGTGCGGCACTGGGCACGCGAGCGCGCACCGGCAGTGCACGAGGAGCCGCTGGACTACCAGGTATTCGCTCCGGTTGAGCAGAGCGACCCGGCAGGAAGACAGCAGTCCAACGAGATGTACACCCGCCTGCGTCACCAGCTCGGCCAGACCGGTGAAGAACCGCATCTGATCGAGCAGGCGCGCTACAACCTGAGCCAGATACTGCTGAGCCCCGCCGGCCAGATGCGACTGGACGCGCTGCAGGCATTCGAAGCCACGCGGCAGGTGTCACTGCACGGTGGCAGCGGCGGCTGTGCACCGTCACGCGGCCTGGCAGTACTGGAAGGCCTGTTCGGCGCCACCCGGCACCAGGCCGACCGCATTTCCATGGGCGCCCTGATCGACGTGGTGGTGGCCGAAGCGCACGCCGGCCCCCGCATCCTGTTCCACGAACACCTGCGCGATCGGCTGGAACCCCTGCTGCGCCGGCACCTGAAGGAAACCCAGGTGCAGGCCGTGCTGCACGCAGTCCTCGCGCGCGCGCATGACTGGCCGCCGGGGTGAGCCCGGCGGCCGGGACCGCCTACGGCATTACCGGCGGGACATAGGTCAGGGTCATTCCGAGCACCCACAGCAGGCCCAGCACCAACGGGATGTGCACCAGCAGCTGGATAAAGGTGAAGCCGACAATGTCGCGCGCCTTGAGGCCCAGCACGCCGAGCAGCGGCAGCATCCAGAACGGGTTGATCAGGTTCGGCAGGGCTTCGGCGGCGTTGTAGACCTGCACGGCCCAGCCCAGGTGCGCCTTCAGCTCATTGGCCGCCTGCATCACATAGGGCGCTTCGATGATCCACTTGCCACCGCCGGAGGGCACGAAGAACCCCAGTACCGCCGAGTAGATGCCCATGACCAGCGCGAAGGTGTCGGTGGTGGCGATATGCACGAACACGGTGGACAGGCGGTGCGCGAGGGTTTCGCCGCCACTGCCCACGGCGTGGGTAAGGATCATGGCGATGCCGCCATACAGCGGGAACTGGATCAGCACGCCGGTGGTGCTGGGCACGGCTTTGGCCACCGCGTTGAGGAAGCTGCGCGGGCGCCAGTGCAGCAGCAGGCCCAGCGAAATGAACAGGAAGTTGTAGGTGTTGAGGTTGGCAATGGCCGTGACCACCGGCTTGCTGGCGAACTCGCTGAACAACCAGCCAAAGGCCAGCAGCGAAAGCAGCACGGTGAGCAGCGGGCTGTACTCCAGCCATTCGCCGGCACGCGTACGCGGCTGAAGTGGCTCCGGTTCGGCCTCGGCCGCGCCGGCAAAGTCGCGCGAGGTGCGTGCCGTCGCCGGGCCCGGTGCGGTCAGCCACGCGATCAGCAGCGAGACCAGGATCAGCGCGGCCGTCAGCGCGATCGACTGCCACAGGAAGATGGTTTCAGTGAAGGGCAGCACGCCGGTGATCTCCACCAGGCCGGGCGGCATGCTGGCCGGGTTGGCCTGCAGCTGCGCGGCCGAGGAGCTGAGCCCCATCGCCCATACCGCCCCCAGACCCAGGTACGCCGAGGCACCGGCTGCGCGGTAGTCCATGTGCAGTTCTTCGCGGCGGGCCAGTGCGCGCACCAGCAGCCCGCCGAACACCAGCGAGAACCCCCAGCTGAGCAGCGAGGCCAGCATGCTGACCAGGCCCACGTACACCACCGCGCCCCGGCCGGTGCGCGGCACCCGGGCCAGCAGCTCGATGAAACGTGCCACCACCGGCGCGGTGGCCACCGCATAGCCACCGATGACCACGAAGGCCATCTGCATGGTGAAGGGAATCAGGCTCCAGAAGCCGTCGCCGAAGGCCTTGGCGGTCGCCTGCGGGGTGGCACCGAAACCCATGGCGGCCAGCGCCACGATCACCACGCCCAGCACCGCGAACACGTAGGCGTCGGGGAACCACTTTTCTGCCCATGCCGCCGAACGCAGCGCCGCGCGCGCCATCCAGCCGTCCTGCGTTGCTGCCGATGCCGTAGTGGCCATGCCCTACCCTCCCAGGTTCAATGGCGGGCAGTGTGCAGGAGGTCGACGGTGCTGTCTGTGACCTATTGGTAGCACCCGGGCCCTGCCCGGGTGACCCTCAGCCCAGGGCCAGCGCTGCGGCAATACCCACGAACAACGCCGCACCCACCCAGTTGTTGTGCAGGAAGGCCTTGAAGCAGGTGTCGCGCTCGCGCTTGCGGGCGATCCAGAATTCGTACGCAATCAGCCCGGCGGCCACGGCCACGCCCAGCCAGTAGTAGAGCCCCAGCCCGCTTCGCATGCCGACCATCGCCATGGTGCCCAGGAACAGCGCGTACAGGATGCCCTGGATGACCAGGTCCAGGTCGCCGAACAGGATGGCCGTGGAGTGCGAGCCCATCTTCAGGTCGTCGTCGCGGTCGACCATGGCGTACCAGGTGTCATACGCGGTGGACCACAGGATGTTGGCGCCGTACAGCAGCCAGCCGACCACCGGCACTTCGCCCTGGATGGCGGCGAACGCCATCGGGATGCCCCAGCCGAACGCCATGCCCAGGTACACCTGCGGCAGGTGGGTATAGCGCTTGAGGTAGGGATAGCTGGCGGCCAGGAAGATGCCGATGAAGCTCATGCCGATGGTCAGCGCGTTCAGGGTGAGCACCAGCGCGAACGCCACCAGCATCAGCCCGGCAAACAGCACCAGCGCCTCGCGCCCGGACACGCGCCCACTGGCCAGCGGGCGGTCCTTGGTGCGCTTGACGTGCGGGTCCAGCCAGCGGTCGGCGTAGTCGTTGATCACGCAGCCGGCCGAACGCGTCAGCCAGACCCCGGCGGTGAACACGAACAGGATCCACAGCGGCGGCAGGCCGCCGGCAGCCAACCACAGCGCCCACCACGTGGGCCACAGCAGCAGCAGGGTGCCGATCGGGCGATCGGCGCGCATCAGTTTCCAGTACTGGCCCCAACGCGACGGCGGAGCGCCGGCGGGGGCGTCAAAACGTTCGTAAGCCATGCGTAAAGGATACCGCCAAGCCCCCCGACGGGGTGCGCTGCGACGCGATTGGCCCGAGGGGGCAGACCTGCGCCGCGTTTACGGATAGAATGCCCGTCCCGCACCGCCTCATGGCGCTGCGATGCCCGCCCCGGCTTGCCGGTGGCGCGGCGGTCCTACAACGCGCCCGTAGCTCAGCCGGATAGAGTAGTGGCTTCCGAAGCCATTGGTCGGGGGTTCGAATCCCTCCGGGCGCGCCATTTGATCTTTGCAGACAGTTTCAAACGCGCAGTGCTTCGGCCCGCGTGGTGCTGCTTTGACTCAGGCCACCTGACCGACGGCGCTCTTTCTGCGTTTTGTGACTTGCGTCTTGGCTACAACCACATCGGGTGCAACCAGATCGACTTTGATTCGATAGCCCAACGCAGTCGCCGTGCGGCTGAGCGTATCGAGCGTGAGCCCGGTGTCGGCTTCATCCAACACGCGATCCAGTTGTGAACGACTGGTGTGCATTCGCTTGGCCAACGTAGCCTTGCTGACATTGCCAGCTTTCATCGCCTCAGCGACCTGCCACGCAATCACACGTTTGACAGCCAACGCCTCAGACTCTTCCAGCAGCCCTTCGGACTCCAGGAAGTCATCAAAACTTGATCCAACGTGTTTGTTCCTGCTCATTTGATTACCTCATCCCGGCGCTTCTTCGCCAGTTCCAAATCTGACTTTGGAGTCTTCTGGGACTTCTTTACGAACCCGTGCAACAGCACCATGTCCCGTTGCAGGGTGGTGAACATGACCCGTGCAACACCTTCTGGGAATGAGCTGCGTACTTCCCACAGCCGTTCATCCATCTTTCTTACCAGGGGCATGCCCAATGGCCACCCCAGCTGGACAGTCTTGATGTCTCCGCCGATTCCCCTGCGCGCATCGGCCGACACCTCATCCTTGAGCCAACTCCGGACGGGCTCGTCACCGGAGGCCGAACGATAGAACTTCACATCCAAGATCGCCTTCACGCACGTCCCTGCTGACATGACGTTGCCGATGGAAGGCAACGGGGTCAGTATACCCGAGTGTACATAAATAAGTACACTTTGCAGGTAATATGGCCGCCCGGCGGTTGCACCGGGCGGCGGCCGATCAATACGTCCCGTCGAACGCAAAGATCGGCTTTCGCTGCTTCCACAGACCTGCCGTGAAGTCCGGGAACTCCAACGTCTGGAAGCTGTTGGCGATGGACTGCTCGGACAGCGGGGTGATCGCACTCCAGGTGATCGCGTCGTAGATGTCGATCGGCATCGGGGCCTTGGCCTTGAGCGATTCGACGAACGCGTGGATCACGAACCAGTCCATGCCGCCATGGCCGGCGCTGGCGGCGGTGTCGGCGTGCTGCTTCCACAGCGGATGTTCGTACTGATCCTGGTAGGTCTGGAACGCTTCCCACTTGTGCGGCGGGCTGCGGCCTTCGATGTGGATGGACTGGTTGACGTCCATCCACAGGCCCTTGGTGCCCTGCACGCGGAAGCCCATGGAGTACGGGCGCGGCAACGAGGTGTCGTGCTGCAGCAGGATGGTCTCGCCGTTCTCGCAGGCCAGGGTCGTGGTCACGATGTCGCCCAGCTTGAACTTCACCTTGGTGCTGGGGTGGGTGGTGCCGCCACTCTTGGCCACGGTGTACTCATGCAACCCGCGCGACTTGCTGGCGAACGCGTTGATGTGGGTGAAGCGGTTGCCGCGATTGATGCCGGTGTACATGGCACACGGACCGATGCCGTGGCTGGGGTAAAGCTCGCCGTTGCGGTCCACCGAGTGCTGGGTGCGCCAGCGCGCTTCGGACCAGGCATTGGGACCGAACTCCACGCCGCTGTCGTACGGCTGGGAAGGATCGCCGGAGTTGAACTTCACCCCGCGCAGGTCGTGCTGGTAACCGGCCTGCAGGTGCACCAGTTCACCAAACACGCCCTTGCGCACCATCTGCAGCGCGGCCATCACGTCGCGGCGGTAGCAGACGTTCTCAAGCAGCATGTACGGCGTGCCGGTGGAGAGCTGGGTCTTGAGGACGTCCCAGTGGTCCTGCAGGGTGATGCCGGCCACCACTTCGCAGCCCACAGCCACCTTGGCCTGCATGGCGGCAATCGCCATCGGGGCGTGGTATTCCCACGGGGTGGCGATGATCACGCCGTCCAGGCCGCGCTGCTCGAGCAGGCGCTTCCAGGCATTGCGGTCGCCGTCCTGGCCGTAGGCCTTGGGTGCAGGCTTGCCTGCCTTCGCCACCATGTCCATGCCCTTCTTGAGCATGATCGGTTCGATGTCGCACAGCGCGACCACTTCAACGTCGTCGCGACGCACCAGCTCCTTGAGCAGCACCTGGCCGCGCATGCCGGTGCCGATCAGGCCCAGCCGCAGCGTACGCCCGCGGGCCCAGGCCGGGGTTTCCGGCAACAGGCTGGTGGCGGCCAGGGCCGCACTGGCCGCAATGAATTCCCTACGTTTCATGGAACGATACTCCCGTTGGAACAATCAGAACTTGTAGCCGACCTGCAGACTGTAGCTGCGGCCGAAGATGCTGGCATAGTCACTGGAGTCACCCAGGAAGCTGTTCGGGTCGTAGAACGGCAGACGGTTGAACAGGTTCTTGACCGTGAAGCCCAGGCTCCAGTGGTCGTCCGGGCGCCAGCCGACGCTGAGGTTGGCGGTCCACCACGACGGCACGCCGTCGCACTGGGCCGGGTTCACCGGCAGGTAGCCGGCCGTGCAGGTTTCCGGGTTGTTGTCTTCCGCATCGATCTGGTCCCACGCCCACTTGGTGGTGCCCACGTAGTTTATGAAGAAGCTCGTGGTGACCTGCTTGTAGTTCCAGTCCGCGTTGAAGGTGGCGCGCAGTCGGGGATTGCCGTAGTAGCCGATGGTGTTGCCGTAGTACCAGCGCAGTTCATCGCCGGTGTAGGTCTCCTTGCGCCGCGCGATGGTCGCCGCCACGCCGATGTTCATCGAGCCCCAGTCGCCCAGCGAGAAGCGGCTGCGTGCGTCGATGTCGAAGCCGTCAACCAGCGTGCGGCCCTGGTTCTTGTACTGACCCACCACGCTGGAGACGTTACCCACGCTGTAGCCCGGCAGCGTGGTCGGGCAACTCACGCCACTGGCGGGATCGGCGCACATGGCCGCCAGCGCCGCCTGGTTGGCGCGGTCCGCGTCGGTGATCGGCGAGCGCGTCATCGACTGGATGTCTTCTTCCTTGCTGTAGTCGGGTGCAGCGATCTCGTTGCGGCGATAGATGAACCAGTAGTCGGCGGAGATCGACATCCAGCTGGCCGGCTCGTAGACAAAGCCCAGCGTCGAGATCTTCGCCTTTTCCGGTTTGAGGTCCGGGTTGGGCTGGGTCATGCGCGCCACGGTGCGGCTGCAGTCGCTGTTGAGCAGCGAGTTGCCCAGCTCCACGTCGCCGCTGCGGCTGGACTGGCGCAGCAGGTTGGCGATGGCATTGGTCTCGTCGCAGCGGATCTCATCACGGAAGCCGCCCAGCTGGGCGAACACGCCACCGGTACCGGCCTCAGCCAGGCTGGGGGCACGGAAGCCCTCGGAGTACGTGCCACGCAGCAGCAGCTGCGGCAGCACCTGGTACTTCAGGCCGATCTTCGGAGCGAGGTTGGCGCTGAAGTTGGGGTACTTGTCCACGCGCAGCGCCGCATCCAGTTCCAGCTTGTCGGTCAGGGGCGCCACGGCTTCGGCAAACAGCGCATAGGTACTGCGCTTGCCATCGAACCACGAGCCGCCCTGCTGGGTGATCAGGCCGTTGGCCGCGTCCGGGTTGCCGGGCGTGTAGAACGTTTCGCGGGTGGCATTGAAGCCGAATGCGGCGCGCACGTCGCCAGCAGGCATGCTGAACAACGGTCCCTCGATCTTGCCGTCCAGGGTATGCAGGCGGGTCCAGGACTGGATGTCGAAGGTCGGGAACGCTTCGCGGATCAGCTGCGCGTTCTTCTCATTGATCACGCCGAACTGGTAGGCCGGATGGTCGGAGATGATCACGCGCCCGGTGCCCGGGTCCACGGTGTAGGGCCCGAACGCACGCTCGAAGCCTTCCAGGTTCACGTTGGTGGTCTGGTAGGTCACCGAGTGGGTGCCGGCGGTGGCGAAGGCCGTTTCCCAGTTCCAGTTTTCGCCCAGGCTGCCACGCAGGCCGGCCAGTACACGATAGCTCTGGTCGGTGTTGCGCTGGCCGAAGTGGTTGGCACCGACGTCCTGCAGCAGGTACTGCAGGCCTACCACGCCGCCCATCATCGCCTTGAGCTCCGGGCTGGCGAGGTTGTACTCGTTGTTGGGGCCGAGGTACGGGTACAGGAACTGGTTGACGGTGGTACCGGTGTTGCGCGAGAACCAGCTGGTGGGATTGCCGGTGGTGGTGTTGTAGGCGCGCGGCGTGCCGCCATTGGCGGTCAGGTCGATGTCGGTGTAGGTGGCTTCGGCGAATGCCTCGGTGGACTCACCCAGCAGGAAGTGCCCGTTGAGGTAAACGGTGTTGCGCTCGGTCTTCGCGCCGGCGTCGATCTCGTTGTTCATCCACGTTTCCCAGATGCAGCGCGGACCCGCTGCTTCGGTAGTGAGGATGTTGTTGCAGCCGGGCGCGGCCTCCTGGACTTTCGCACCGGTGACCGGATCGAACGCAAAGTAGCTGCCCGGGTTGAACACGCCCGGCTTGCTGCCGGTACCCAGGCGCAGGTTGGTGATGTAGTTCGGGTTGTTGACGTAGTACTGGCTGGGCCGCTTGTCGTAGAAGTCGCTGAGCGGGATCGCGTTGCGCCGGTACAGGTTGACCGAGGCGTAGATGTTGTAACGGTCCTCGTCGAGGTCGCCGAAGCCGGCGGTGATGCTGCCCTGCTGTTCGCCATAGGAGTCGATGCGCGAGGAACGGTCGGCGGTGATGTTGACCTCCGCGCCCTGGTAGCTCTGCTTGGTGATCACGTTGATCACGCCGGCCACCGCGTCGGTACCATATACGGCAGAGGCGCCGTCGGTGAGCACTTCCATGCGTTCGATGGCGGCAGCGGGAATGGCGTCGATGTTGACGAACTGGGTCTGGAACCCGGCCGGCGCACCGTAGTACGAGAGGCGGCGACCGTTGAGCAGCACCAGCGTGCCCTGCGCGCCAAGACCGCGCAGGTTGGCCTGCGAGGCGCCGTCGGAGCCGGTGAACAGCGAACGCGAATCCTGCTGGCCGGGCCGTGCCGCCGGCAGGTTGTCGAGCACCTGCAGCAGCGTGCGCGCGCCTATGTTCTCGATGTCCTGCTTGCTGATCACCTGCACCGGCGAAGACGTTTCAACGTCGCTGCGGCGGATGTTGGAGCCGGTGACCTGCACGCGCGCAAGTTCGGTGGCGTTGGCTTTGGACTTAGCGTCGGTGGCGGTGTCGTCGTCCTGCGCGAACGCGGGGCCGCTCACGGCCAGGGCAAGGCCCAGCGCGACGGACAAGGGTGTGGCGGGGATGCGGCGATGGCGTGCGTTCAACATCGTTGGCTCCTTGTACATTCCGCAGCGTGGGGCTGCCAGGGTGGGGTTTTTCGGGCAACAGTTCCCCGCACCTCGGCCATGAGGCCGAAGTCGGGAAACCGTGGGGTGAGGTGGTATGACGCGTAGTGCGGTGGGTTACGGCGATACGATGCTGGCGGTATCGCCCTCCTGTCCGATCAGTGCGGCGTTGGCCCAGTTGCCGCATACCTGCGTGGGCTGCGCGCCTTGTGCGCCCAGGGTGCGCAGGCTCAGGCTCTGCAGCCCGCGGATGTCGAGTTCGGGTTTGACCACGCCCGGCGCCTTGACCAGGCCGCTGTCGTACAGCAGCCGACCGTCGCCCCAGACCTGGAACTGCATGCCACCAGCGGTGCGGCAGGCGTCATCGATACCGAGGTCGGCACGCAGCAGGCGCCACTGGCCCTGCAACTGCAGGTCGATGCGGCTGGCCGGACCCACGCCCAGTCCACGGCGGAACAGCAGGCCGTTCATGCGCATCGGCTGGCCGCCCTGGAAGGCGAGGTCGGCACGCACCTGTGCGTTGGCGGCGGCGGGCAACGGCAGCTCGGAGATGTAGCGCTGCTGCGCCGGACGCTCGGCTACCTGGTGCTCCAGGATCTGGAAGGTACTGAGGGTGATCGGCCCGACGTCGCGCGGTTGCAGTGCATCCACCGCGCGGGCGACGCTGCCCTGCGCGGCCGTGACCATCGGATCGCTGCCGGCGGCGCCGTCGCCTTCCGGGTTCTGCACGCTGAGCACGCGGAAGCGCAGCAGGCGGCCGGCGTGCGCGGGGAAGTCGATCTGCTGCTTGTCCTGCTTGAGTGCCAGGCGGCCGCGCTTGATCGGCTCACCCCATTCGCCGTTGGTGTCGGCCAGGTAGATCTCGTAGTCGCGGACCTGGCCACTCTTCCAGTGCTGGTCGTTGCGCGGCGCGAGCACGATGCCGTCGACCAGGCGACGTTCGCCGAAGCCGATCACCCATTCGTGCGCGCCGGTGCGCACGGCCTGGTTGCGCACGGTGCGGAACCAGGTGGCCGGGTCGTCGTCGAAGGCCTTCTCCAGTTCGTAGCCGCGCTCTTCGGCCGGGCGGTTGACCACCAGCAGGCTGTCGGCGGGCAGCGCGCGGCCCAGCACCGGCGCGGCGGGGAAGACGTCGTCAGCGGGCGCCGCAGCCTGCGGAATATCGAGCTGGAAGGCCAGCGGCGTGCGGATATCCACTGCAGCGGTGCGCACATGCACGGTGCCCTTGCGCTCGGCAGGGTCGTAGTACCAGCCCTCGCTGGCCCCGTTCCACGCGTCAGCGTCGGCCAGCAGCGGCAGCGCGCGGCCGTCGAGGTTCACCGCCGTCGGGCGCTGCCGGCTCAGCACGCGCAGCGCATAGCGGCGCTGCGCCAACTGGCCCTGGTACTGGCCGCGCACGCCGTCGATGCTGACCTGCACCGGACCACTGCCCTGCTCAGGCGCCTGCATGCGCACCTGCTGCTGGCTGGACTCGCCCTTCTCGTAGCGGCGGGTGTTGCCGTCGTCTTCGTACAGCGTGTACTGCGAACTGCCCTGCGGATACAGGTCGAAGGTGACTTCGTCGAGCGGCTTCTCGCCGTCGTACAGCATCTCCGGGTACATCGGCACGATCGCACCGGCGCGCACGAACAAAGGAATCGTGGCCAGTTCCACCGGGCGGTCCAGGGTGCGGCCCTCCGCCCCCACCTGCAGCGCGCGACCGTCCCAGTAGTCGATCCAGCGGCCCTGCGGCAGGTGAACGTCACGTCGCCAGCCACGGCTGGCGGCCTGGCTGCGGTACACCGGCGCCACCAGCAGGTCGCGGCCGAGCAGGAACTGGTACTTGTAGGTTTCGTCCCACGCACTCGGATCCTGCGGGTAGTCCCACATCAGCGCGCGCAGGATCGGCGCGCCGGTGGTGGCTGCCTCGTGCGCCAGCCCGTACATGTACGGGGTCATGCGCATCTTGAGCTTGAGGTAGTCGCGGTTGATGCTGCGGTAGGGCTCGTCGTACCACCACGGGTGCTTGCGCGCACTGCCCGACCAGCCGGACATGCCCATCAGCACGGGGGTGAACGCCTTCCACTGCAGGTCGCGGGTGAAGGTTTCGGCGCTGCCGCCGAAGATCGCATCCACATCGCCACTGGCGTAGGCCATGCCGGACAGGCCGGAGCCGACCAAGGTGGGAATGTGCCAGCGGATGTAGTCCCAGCTGCTGCTCTGGTCGCCGGTCCAGGCGACCGCATAGCGCTGGATGCCGGCCCAGCCCATCACCGTCCACAGGAACGGCCGCGAGTCGGAGTTGTGCAGGATGCCGTTGAACGCGGATTGGTTGGCGTCCATCGCGAACTGGTAGCCCTTGCCGGTCCAGGCCACGTCCAGCTTCTGCACCCGGGTACCGGCGGTGCCCACTTCCCAGGCGATCTTGTCCACGCCGTTCTCGGTCCACAGCCCGGTCTTGAAACCGTAGCCGGCCAGGCCCTTCACCGTTTCCGGCAGGTTCCTGTAGCCGCAGCCGTAGCCGTCGTTGGGCAGGATCCAGCCACCGGGCATGTCGTGCGCGCGGTACTGCTTTGCCACACTGTCGACCACGTCCGGGGTGGTGCCGGTGGGGCCATCGCTCCAGCCTTCGGGCACGCTGCCGGGCTTCTTGATGTTGTCGCCGTCGTTGTAGCAGTCAGCATCGCCATACGAGAACGCCCAGCGCGGCAGCAACGCGGCGCGACCGGTCAGTGCGGTGTAGCGGTCCAGCAGCGCGGGCAGACCGTCGCCGACGAAGTAATAAGCATCGAAGCGGTCTTCGCGATGCAGCAGCGTGGCCTGGTCGGCCTGGCGCAGGTCGTAGCTGCCATCGCTCCAGGTGTTGCGCAGCATGCCCCAGCCACGCGAGCTGAGCAGCATCGGCGCAGGGTTGGGGCGGTCGCCCTCTTCCCAGCCGCCGGAGTAGGACACTTCAAGTTCGCGCCCCTTGAAGGCGAACCGGCCGTTCTGCTGGCCGCCGCCGACGAACTGCTCGTCCGGCTGGCTGCTGAGCACCTGCACGCTCTGTGCGGTATCCAGGTCCAGCGGTTGCAGTTCGCGCCACAGCGTCACGTCCTTGCCGCCCTCGCGGCGGTCCAATGCCAGCCGCAATGGCTTTCGCTGGATGTGCAGCACCAGCGCGTCGGTGCGGATGCGCACCTCGGCGGCATCTTCCTCAAGGGTGAACGGCACGGCGCCGGCGGGCTGCGGCAGCACGATCGGCGCGGCCTTGTCGCCCGCCGGTTGCAGCTTGCCGGTGCGGCTGGCCTGCACGCGGAGCAGGTCGGTGCGCAGCAGGTCCACGCGCACGGTCATGCCATTGTCGGTAGTGAGGTTCCAGGCGGTTGCCTCACTTCCAGGCGCAGCCTGCACCGTGGCGAGATTGCCCAGCGGCGCGGCCATCGCAGGCAGGGTCGCCAGCGACAGGGACGAAAGCAGCGCGATGGCCAGTACGGTGCGTCGACAACGGGTAACCACTTCGCCCCCAAAGCCCGCGGTAGGCGGGTGTCCGAAACCAGTGCGGCCGACTATGGGGCAGGCTGTCGAAAGATGTCAATAAATTGCAAAGAAAAAAGCTTAGGAATTTGTCTGAAAAGAAAGTTGATGCAAAGCACCACTTGCTTTCTGCCACCTGAATGCGCGAATTTTCCCTTGAGTTATCACGGCGCACACCATTCCGATTGCGCTGCCGGGAAAATTGCGATTGCAAACTGTGATCGACCAATCTTATTTATATCTTTCGTTATTTGACATTTCGAAAGAAAACGAAGATTGTTTGCCTGCCCAACAGGAATCGCGAATGGACGTCACCCTGCTCCCTGACTTGCCCGCCTGGCAGCGCCTTGGTGGCGCGCACACCGCTGAAGAGATCGCGCAGCAACCGACCCTGTGGTCGGCGCTGGCTGGGGTGATCGATGGCGCGCGCGAACGCATCGACGCCTTCCTGGGCGACGCCTTGAGCGATCCCAACCAGCGGGTGATCTTCACCGGTGCCGGCAGCTCGGGTTTCATTGCCGAGATGGTGGCCGACCAGATCAACGCGCAGTGGCCGGCCGACGTGCGCGCCCTCCACACCACCAGCCTGCTGACCCACCCGGCGCTGTACCTGCAGCGCGACCGCCCGACCCTGCTGGTGTCGTTCGGGCGCAGCGGTTCCAGCCCGGAGAGCGTAGCGGCGGTGGAACTGGTGCGTGCGCAGGTAGATGAGGCGCGCTTCCTGGACATCACCTGCAACGCCGAGGGCGCGCTGGCACAGCGCGGCCAGGGTCGCAGCGACACGCTGTCGCTGCTGATGCCGCCGGCCAGCTGCGACCGCGCGTTCGCGATGACCAGCAGCCTGAGCTGCATGCTGCTGGCCGCCTTGAGCGTGTTCGACCGCGCTCCGTGGGCCGACCGCAGCGCGCGCCTGCGCAACCTCGCAGAGCTTGGCGCACAGGCCGTGCAGGCCTGGGACGCACCGGTCGCTGCGCTGGCGCAGGGCGACATCTCGCGGGTGATCTACCTGGGCAGCGGACCGCTGGAAGCCACCGCACGCGAAGCCGCGTTGAAGGTGCTGGAACTCACTGCCGGGCGCGTGCTCGCACTGGCCAACACGCCGCTGGGCTTCCGCCACGGCCCCAAGTCCACGCTCAACGGCACCACGCTGGTGGTGATGCTGCGCAGCGCGCAGCCACTGGCACGCCGCTACGAACAGGACCTGCTGGAAGAACTGCGCCATGATGGCATCGCCGCGCACGTGATTTCGGTAGGCCCGGCCGCAGCGGACAGCACCGAAGGCGACTTCGTGCTCGACGTACCCGCCCTGCCCGACACCTGGCTGGCCCCGCTCTGGCTGGTGATGCCGCAGTGCTTCGCACTGCAGCGGTCGACCGCGCTGGGCCTGACTCCCGACAATCCCTTCCCCGACGGCACGGTCAACCGCGTGGTGCAGGGCGTGACCATCCACGACCATGGCTGAGTCCGACATGCCCGTGCAGCGCTGGTATGGCATCGACATCGGCGGCACCAAGATCGAACTGGTGGCCTGCGACGCCGGGCTGACGGTGCACCACCGCCAGCGCGTGGCCACCCCCACCCACGACTACGCGGCGTTCGTCGAAACCATCGGGCAGCTGGTGGACGAAGCCGACGCCGCGCTCGGCGTGCGCGCCAGTGCGGTGGGCATCGGCCTGCCCGGCGTGCGCGACCGCGACAGCGGTGTGCAGCTCAGCGCCAACGTACCGGCCCTGAGCGGGCGTACCGTGGGGCACGATCTGGAAGCGCGGCTGCAACGCCCGCTCGCGCTTGGCAACGACCTGCAGTGCTTCGCGCTGTCCGAGGCGCACGACGGCGCGGCGGCCGGTTACCCGAGCATGTTCGGCGTCATCCTGGGCACCGGTGCCGGCGGCGGCTACTGCCTGCACGGCCAGCTGGTGGCCGGCAACAACGGCATTGCCGGCGAGTGGGGGCACTGGAGCCTGCCGGCCACCCTGCAGCTGCGCCACGACCTGCCGCTGCTGGACTGCGGCTGCGGCCTGCGCGGTTGCCTGGAGCGCTACGTGTCCGGCAGCGGCCTGGCCATGATCCACGAACGCCACGGCGGCCAGGCCCGCGACGCCACCACGGTGGTGGAGCTGGCGCAGGCCGGCGACCCGACCGCGCTGCACGCGCTGGCGATCCACCGCGACCTGCTCGGTTACAGCTTCGCCAGCCTGATCCTGGCGCTGGACCCGCACGTGATCGTGCTGGGCGGCGGGCTGTCCAAGCTGGAACAGCTGTACCGCGACCTGCCTGCGGCCATCGCGCCGTACCTGTTCAATGGCGTGCGCGTGCCGCCGATCCTGCCGCCGGTGTTCGGCGATGCAGGCGGTGCACGCGGCGCGGCGTTGCTGGCCCGCCAGCTGCACGGCGCGCCCTGAATCCCTCCCCCCATTCTGCTGCGCCAGGAGTGCTGCCATGTCTGCCGTTCAATCGTTGATCGCTGCCCATCGCCAGGGCCAGCCCGTTGGCCTGTACAGCGTGTGCTGCAGCAACGAGCAGGTGCTGCTGGCGGCCATGGACGTGGCGCGTGCGTACGACACGGTGCTGCTGGTCGAAGCCACCTCCAACCAGGTGGACCAGTTCGGCGGCTACACCGGCATGACCCCGCCGCAGTACCGCGACTACGTCCTGCAGCTGGCACGCAACCACGATTTCCCGGTGGAGCGGCTCATCCTGGGCGGCGACCACCTCGGCCCGAATGCCTGGCAGAAGGGACCGGCCGAGGTGGCGATGGCCAACGCACGTACGCTGATCGCCGCGTACGTGGCCGCCGGCTTCCACAAGATCCACCTCGACTGCAGCATGTCCTGCGCCGACGATCCGACGCCGCTGCCCGACGCCATCGTCGCGGCGCGTTCGGCCGAGCTGGCGCGCATTGCCGAGCGTACCGCCGCCGATAACGGCCTGCCGCCACCGGTGTATGTGATCGGCACCGAAGTGCCGGTGCCCGGCGGTGAGGCCTCGCTGGAAGGCGGGCTGGCGGTGACCACGCCGACGGCCGCCGCGCTCACGCTGGCGATCCATCGCGAAGCATTCTCTGCACCGGACCTGCAGCCGGCGTGGGAACGGGTGATCGCGATGGTGGTGCAACCCGGCGTGGATTTCGACCACAGCAGTGTTCATTACTACGACCGGGCCGCCGCACAGGCGCTCTCCGCCTTCGTGGAAACCCAGCCGCGCATCGTGTTCGAAGCCCACTCCACCGACTACCAGACCGAAGCGGGCCTGCACGCGCTGGTGCGCGACCATTTCGCCATCCTCAAGGTCGGCCCGGCCGCGACTTATGCGTTCCGCGAAGCGGTGTTCGCGCTGGCGATGATCGAACGCGAACTGCTGCCCGCCGCCGAGGCCTCGCAGCTGATCGACGTGCTGGAGCGATGCATGCTGGACAAGCCGGGCAGCTGGGCCAGCTACTACACCGGCAGCGCGCACGAACAGCGCCTGCTGCGTGCGTACTCGCTGAGCGACCGCAGCCGCTACTACTGGGGTGAGCCGGCGGTGCAGGCGGCGTTGGCCACGCTGGTCGACAACCTGACCCGGGTGCCGCCGCCGCTGATGCTGCTCAGCCAGTTCCTGCCCGAGCAGACCCGTGCGGTGCAGGCCGGCGTGCTGGCCGCCGAGCCGCTGGCGCTGGTCCGCCACAAGGTGGGCCTGCGCCTGGCCGAGTACGCGCGCGCGTGCATCAACGAAAGTTTTTCTGCCACGGAGGTTTCGGAACGGTAAGCTTCGGCTTTCCTTCCGAATGGAATCGCCTCCATGCGAAACACACGGCAGCGCCGCCAGCAGATCCTGCAGTTGCTGGTCGACCACGGCAACGTGCAGGTCAGTGAACTGGTGGACCGTTTCGGCGTGTCGGCCGTGACCATCCGTGCCGACCTGACCCACATCGAGTCGCAGGGCCTGGCCACGCGCACCCACGGCGGTGCCACGCTGGTGCGCAAGCCGCCGCTGGAGCAGGACATCCACCAGAAGGACACGCTGAACCTGCCGCTGAAGGACAGCATCGGCGCGCATGCCGCGCGGCTGGTGCGGGCCGGCGACAACATCATCATCGACTCCGGTTCCACCACCATGACTCTGGCCCGCCACCTGCGCGGGCACCAGGACGTGACGGTGATGACCAACGGGCTCAACATCGCCTGGGAACTGGCCAACGCGCCGGGCGTGGAACTGCTGCTCACCGGCGGCCTGCTGCGCAAGCAGTCGCTGTCGCTGCAGGGCAGCCAGGCCGAGGCCAGCCTCAACACCTACAGCTTCGACACCCTGTTCCTGGGCGTGGACGGCCTGGACCTGCAGTTCGGGCTCACCACCCACCACGAAGCCGAAGCCCGCCTCAACCACCGCATGGTGGAGCGCGCGCGCCGCGTGGTGGTGCTGACCGACGCGTCCAAGTTCGGCCACGTCAGCCTGCACCGCATCGCCCGCCTCGACCAGGTCCACACCATCATCACCGATGCCAGCATCGACCCGGACTACCTGGACGGGCTGCAGAAGCTGGGCATCGAAGTGATCATCGCCGAGTCCCCGCCGTGAACCCTGCCGCCTTCCTGCATGGCCGCGTACTGACCCCGTCCGGGTGGGTGCGTGGCGACATCCACTTCGACCAGCGCATCGTTTCGATCCGCAGCGACCACGCCGACCCGCGTGGCGAGAACGAGGTGCCGTACATCCTGCCGGGCTTCATCGACCTGCATGTGCATGGCGGCGCCGGGGTGGACATCATGCAGGGCGGCGACACCGCCGTGACCGTGGCGCGCGCGCATGCGCGGCATGGCACCACCGCGTTGCTGGGCACCACCATGACCGCCGAGGCGGACGACATCGTGCGGGCGTTGCAGGGGTTGGCAGGGGCGATCGCGCAGCGCGCGCCGGGCACCGCACGCGTGCTGGGCGTGCATCTGGAAGGTCCCTTCATCAGCGCCGAACGGCTGGGCGCGCAGCCGCCGCTTGTAGTGGAGGCCACGCTGGACGACGTGCGCCGCCTGCATGCCATCGCGCCGATCAAGGTGCTGACCATGGCGCCGGAGATCGGCCAGCACCTGGCCCTGATTCCCGCGCTGAGTGCGCTGGGCATCCGCGTGCAGCTGGGTCACAGCGCCGGCAGTTATGAAGAGGGCGTAGCGGCGCTGGACGCCGGCGCAGCGGGCTTCACCCATCTGTTCAATGGCATGACCGGCGTAGACCACTACCACCCCGGCATCGCCACCGCGGCGCTGGCGCATGCGCAGTACGCTGAACTGATTCCCGACCTGCAGCACGTCCACCCTGGCGCGATCCGCACCGCATTGCGCGCGATCCCGCGCCTGTACTGCGTGACCGACGCCACGGCCGCCACCGGCATGCCCGATGGCGAGTACGCGCTGGGCGTGCAGCGGGTGCACAAGTGCCTGGGCTGCGTGCGCCTGGAAAGCGGTTCGCTGGCCGGCAGCGCACTCACCATGGACCAGGCACTACGCAACCTGGTTGCGCTGGGACTGGCGCTGGATGACGCCTCCGACCGTGTTTCACGCTTCCCGGCCGACTATCTGGGGCTGGAAGACCGGGGCCGCCTGCAACCGGGCGCCTGGGCCGACCTGGTGGTGCTCGACCGCGACCTGCGCGTGCAGCAGGTGGTCGTGGAAGGCGAACGCATCGCGCTCGACTGACTGATCCCGCGCCGCGCACGGCGCGTTCCAACGTAGACAGGACCGCACCATGAACGACGTTTCCGCCGCCATGCCCGTGCCCGCTGCCGCCGACGCGCCGCGTTGGCCGGTGCGCTATCTGTTGTTCATCGGCGGCATGGGCGGGCTGCTCTACGGCATCGATATCGGCATCATCGCCGGCGCCCTGCCCTACCTGGAAGCCACTGCAACCGCGAGCTGGCAGCTCACCACCCAGCAGCTGGGCTTCGTGGTGGCCGCGGTGCTGCTGGGCAGCGTGCTCTCGTCGCTGTTTGCCGGCGCGGTGGCCGACCTGATCGGGCGGCGCGGGGCGATGGTGCTGGCCGGGCTGTTGTTCACCGCCAGCATTCCGGTGATGGCGCTCTCGGAGGGCTACGGTCCACTGTTGATGGGGCGGCTGTTGCAGGGCATCAGCGGCGGCCTGATCGGCGTGGTGGTGCCGCTGTACCTGGCTGAAGTCCTCAGCCCGGAGCGGCGCGGGCGGGGTGCGGCAATGTTCCAGCTGCTGCTCACCATCGGCCTGGTGCTGGCGGCGGTGATCGGCCTGTACCACGCGCACAGCGTGGACGTGGCCACCGCAGCCGTGGCGCACCTGCCCGGCGAGGAGCAGCAGCGGCTGCTGTTCGCGGTGAAGGACCATGCGTGGCGCACCATCTTCTGGAGCTGCCTGCTGCCGGGGCTGGTGTTCACCGGCGGCGCGCTGCTGATCAGCGAATCGCCGCGCTGGCTGGTGCGCCGTGGTCGCATCGACAAAGCCCGCCGCGCACTGCAGCGCACCGTTGCGCCGACCGAGGTGGAAGCCACCCTGGCGCGCATGCAGGCGCCCGACGCCCCGGCCAGCGACGGCGCGCCGGCCAGGCGCGACCCGCTGCTGAGCCGCCGCTATGTGTGGCCGTTCGTGCTGGCCTGCCTGGTGCTGGCCTTCACCCAGGCCACAGGCATCAATTCGGTGCTGGCCTATGCGGTGAACATCCTGCACCAGGCCGGCCTGCCCGGTGCGGTGGCCAACTGGGCCGACGTCTCGATCAAGCTGCTCAATGCGCTGATGACCGTGGTCGCGCTGGTGCTGGTGGACCGCAGGGGCCGCAAGTTCCTGCTGATGCTGGGCACCGGCGGCATCACCGTGGCGCTGCTGTGCGCGGCACTGCTGTTCGTGCGCAGCGAACACGGCCGGTTGGACGTGCACACCACGCTGCAGCAGCAGCTGGTCGGCGATTCGCTCGCGCTGCCGATGGACGCTTCGCAGTGGCGCCGCCTGGACGGCAGTGCCGAGGGGCAGCCGCTGCAGCTCACCGTGTCTTACTCCTACGGCGGCTTCAGCAACGTGCGCTCGCTGCGCAGCGACAACCCGATCGATACCACCCTGCAGATCCGCCGCGAAGACGCGGTTTCGGCCGACAGCGTGATCGGCGCGTTCTTCCGTCGCATCCACCTCAATCCGTTCCCAGACCCGGCCGCCGCCGCAAGCGCGCCGCTGGTGATCGAACGCGCCGTGATCGGGCCGGTGCCGTCGCCAACCCATGGCTGGATGGTCGCCGGTTGCATCCTGCTGTTCGTGGCCTTCTTCGCGGTCGGCCCCGGCGTCTGCGTGTGGCTCGCATTGTCCGAGCTGATGCCGACCCGGATCCGTTCCAATGGCATGAGCATCGCACTGCTGATCAACCAGTTCGTGTCCACCGTGATCGCCGCGATCTTCCTGCCCACGGTCGGCCACCACGGCTACGCCAGCATGTTCTTCTTCTGGGCCGGCTGCACGTTGCTGTACTTCCTGGTGGCCGCGTTCCTGCTGCCGGAAACCAAGGGCAAGACACTGGAAGAAATCGAAGCGCGGTTCCGCTGACCGCGCTGCGGAAGCCTCAGCGCAGCTTCCGCAGGCGGAATGCCACTGCGATCTGCAGGAAGCCGTAGAGCAGGCTGCCGATACCGATCCACAGCGTGGTCACCGCCACCCCGCCCAGCGGGTTGGCGAACATCATGCCACCCAGCACGATGGCCAGCAGGCCGCTGACGATGAGCAGCCATTCGCCTTCGATCTGCTTGCGCACGCGGATCGCGTAGACGATGCGGTACACGCCGGCCATGACCAGCCAGATCGCCAGCAGGAGAACCAGGACCTTGGCGGTCACCAGCGGATTGATCACCGCCAGCGCACCGAAGCCGACGGACGCCACCGCGTAGACCAGCGCCCAGCCGCGCGGCGCGCCGCTGTTGCCGCCGAACACCGCGAACAGGCTGATCAGGCCTTCGATCAGGGCCATGACCCCGATGGCCCAGGCCAGGCCGGCTGCCGCCGACAGGGGTCGCATCACCGCGATCAGTCCGAAGCCGATGGCCACCAGCCCGTACAGCAGCAGTACCCACCAGCTGCGGCCTACCCACGACAACAACGAGGTACCGCGCAGATCCGACGCCTGGCTCATGACGGTGTTCCTGTGAAGGAGGTCAAGCGCGATGCTAGGCCTGGAGGGGCGTCGCGACAAGGCGTCAGGGCGCGCGGGCACATACCCACAGCGTGGCCTGCTCCATCCCGGACCGTTTCAGTGCGCGCAGGGCCGCATCCAGGGTGGCGCCGGTGGTCATCACATCGTCGACCAGGGTCAGCCTGGGCGGCGGGGTGGCCGTTACGGCGAAGGCCCCGCGCAGGTTCTGGCGGCGAGCCTCCGCGTCCAGCGTCGACTGCGCCACCGTGGCCCGGCTGCGGCACAACCCTGACCACAGGGGCACACCCAGTTCGCTCGCCAATGGCCGGGCCAACTCCCGCGCCTGGTCGTACCCGCGCTCGCGCAGCCGCCGCCGGTGCAGCGGCATCGGCATCAGCGGGTCCAGCGCGAACTCCGGCACTGCCTGCAGCATCAGTTGGGACAGCAGCCGTCCGGCCGCCAGGTCCTGGTGGAACTTGAAGCGCAGCACCAGACGGTCGATCGGCGGCGCATAGATGAAGGTAGCCGCCGCGCCCACCTGCCGTGGCGGCTGACGCAGACATGCCCCGCAGATGGCCGCCGGCTCCCCCGGCGGCAGGGGCAGCGCGCACAGCGGGCAGGCATGGTCGTTCCAGGGCAGCTCGGCGTAGCACGCGACGCACAGGTCCAACCCCTCGTGACCCGGATCGGCGCAGACCATGCAACGCAGCGGCAATGCCTGACGTCCCAGCCACCTCAGGGCGTCGTAAACTTTACTGAGATCCATATGGTTGACAGTATCGTGCAACCTCACCAGACTGCCGCCCCTCGCTTCCGCAATCTGTCAGGACACTCCCATGGCTTCTGTCATCCGCCACGACTGGCACCCCGAGGAGCTGCTGGCGCTGTTTGAGCTGCCCCTCCCGGAGCTGCTGTACCGGGCCGCGGGCGTGCATCGGGAGGCGTTCGATCCGGCCGAGGTGCAGGTGTCCACCCTGCTCTCGGTCAAGACCGGCGGCTGCCCGGAAGACTGCGCGTACTGTCCGCAGGCGCAGCGCTATGACACCGGGGTGGGCGCGCAGAAGCTGATGGCCACCGACGAGGTGGTCGCCAAGGCCCGGCAGGCCAAGGCAGCGGGCGCGTCGCGGTTCTGCATGGGTGCGGCCTGGCGTTCGCCCAAGGACCGCGACATTCCGAAGGTGGCGGCGATGATCCGCGAGGTGAAGGCGCTGGGGCTGGAGACCTGCGCCACCCTGGGCATGCTCGACGGCCCGCAGGCGGCCGCGCTGCGCGAGGCCGGGCTGGACTACTACAACCACAACCTGGACACCGCGCCGGACTACTACGACTCCATCATCCATACCCGCCAGTACCAGGACCGGTTGGATACGCTTGAACACGTGCGCCAGGCCGGGCTGAAGACCTGCTGCGGCGGCATCGTCGGCATGGGCGAGACCCGCGCGCACCGCGCCGGGCTGCTGCTGGCGCTGGCCAACCTGCCGGCCCACCCCGATTCGGTGCCGATCAACCGGCTGGTGCAGGTGGCTGGCACGCCGCTGCACGGCAGCGCCGGGCTGGACCCGTTCGAATTCGTGCGGATGATCGCAGTGGCCCGCATCACCATGCCGCAGGCGATGGTGCGGCTCTCGGCCGGGCGCGAGACGATGAGCGACGAACTGCAGGCGCTGTGCTTCCTGGCCGGGGCCAACTCCATCTTCTACGGCGAGAAGCTGCTGACCACCGGCAACCCGGACACCGAGCGCGACCTGGCCCTGTTCAGCCGGTTGGGACTGCGCCCGATGGCGGTGCAGGTGGATGCCACCGTGCATGCCGACATCACCTGTGGCCGCGGTTGCGGACAAGCGGCCTGAGCCCCGCCCCGGGCGGTGCAGCGCAACGCACGGCAACCGGGTACGCTAGCTCCCCTGCCCGCCCATGAGACATGACGACCATGGCCCGTCCTGACCTGCACGACCGTATTCAGTCCCAGCGCAAGCTTCGCGATGCGCAGGGCCGGATCCGCGTGCGCCGCACCATGACCCGCCGGGATGGCGTGCGTCTGGAACTCAATGGCCAGTGGCTCACTGGCTTCTGCAGCAACGACTACCTGGGCCTGTCCCAGCAGTTCGGCGTGGTCAGTGCCCTGCAGGACGCCGCCGCGCGCGAAGGCGCCGGCGCCACCGCTTCGCATCTGATCTGCGGACACCATGCGCTGCACGAGGCGCTGGAACAGGAAGTGGCCGACTGGCTCGGCTACCCGCGCGCGCTGCTGTTCGGGAGCGGGTTTGCCGCCAACCTGGCCGTGCAGCAGGCGCTGCTGACCGAAGAAGACGATGTGTGCGTGCAGGACCGGCTCAACCACGCCAGCCTGCTCGATGCCACGCGCCTGGCCGGTTGCCGCCTGCGCCGCTACCCGCACCTGGACACCGAAGGCGCGCTGCGCCAGCTCAAGCACGCGGCCGAAGGCGCGGCGATGCTGGTCACCGATGGCGTCTTCAGCATGGACGGCGATATCGCGCCGCTGCGCTCGCTGTCGCTGGTGGCGCGCATGCAGCAGGCCCTGCTGTATGTCGACGACGCGCACGGCGTGGGCGTGGTCGGCGAGCATGGCCGTGGCTGCGTGGCCGAGGCCGGGCTGGGCGTGGCCGACGTGCCGCTGCAGCTGGTGACGCTCGGCAAGGCCCTGGGTGGCAGTGGTGCGGTGGTGGTCGGCAATGACGCGCTGATCCAGCACCTGGCCGAAACCGCACGCCCCTACATCTACACCACCGCCGTGCCGCCGGCGCAGGCCGCTGCCGCCCTGGCGGCGGTGAAGCTGGCCCGCCGCGACGACTGGCGCCGCGAGAAGCTGGCCGAGCTGGTCGGCGTGTTCCGTGCCGGCGCGCGCCAGCACGGGCTCGAACTGATGCCGTCGGACACGCCGATCCAGCCGCTGCTGTGCGGGGCCGAGTCGACCGTGATGGCGCTGTCGGCCGCCCTGGAAGCAGCTGGTTTCCTGGTCAGCGCGATCCGCCCGCCGACCGTGCCCGAGGGCAAGGCACGCCTGCGCGTGACCCTGTCCGCGCTGCACACCGTGCCGGAAGTGCGCGCGTTGACCGACGCGATCGCGCACGCGCGCGACCATGTGCTGCGCCAGCAGTCACTGGATGCACTGAGCGCGTGATGCACGGGCGGTACCGGTGAGCATGCATATCGAGGTGACCGGCAGCGGGCCGGCACTGGTGCTGATCCACGGCTGGGCCCTGCATGGCGGCGTGTTCGCGCCGCTGGTGGAGCGGCTTTCCGCGCAGTTCGAGCTGCACCTGGTGGACCTGCCCGGGCATGGCCACAGCCGCGACGATGCCACGCCGCTGCGCCTGCCTTTCGTGGTCAACGCGATTGCCACCGCCACCCCGCCAGCCGTGTGGTGCGGCTGGTCGCTGGGCGGCCTGTTCGCACTGCACGCCGCGGCCACCGTACCCAAGGTGCGCGGGCTGGCGATGATCGCGGCAACGCCGCGCTTCGTGCGTGGCGAGGACTGGCCGCACGCAGTGGAACCGTCCGTGTTCGAACAGTTCGGCCAGGACCTGGCCACCGACTACCGCGGCACCCTGGAGCGCTTCCTGGCACTGGATGCGATGGGCTCCGAGCACGCGCGCCAGGAGCTGCGCAGCCTGCGCGCCATGCTGGTGGAGCGCGGCGAGCCCGCGCCGCGCGCCCTGCAGGAAGGCCTGCGCCTGCTCGAGGGCACCGACCTGCGCGGCGCCCTGCCCAGCCTGCCGGTCCCCAGCCTGTGGCTGGCCGGGCAGCGCGACCGGCTGGTGTCGGCGCGTGGCATGCAGGCCGCTGCGGCGCTGGCACCGCGTTCCAGCGTGCATGTGGTCACCCATGGCGGCCACGCGCCGTTCCTCGGCCACACCGACGATGTGGCCGCACAGCTGCTCCACTTTGTTTCCACCCTTCCGCCTTTACGGAACTGAGCCATGGACCTTGGAATTGCCGGCCGCTGGGCCCTCGTCTGCGCCGCCAGCAAGGGATTGGGCCTGGGTTGCGCCCGAGCACTGGCCCGCGAAGGGGTGAACGTGGTGATCGCCGCACGCGGTGAACAGGCTCTGGACCAGGCGGGAGAGGAACTGCGGGCGCTGCCCGGCGCCGGCCAGGTGGTCACCGTGGTCGCCGACGTCACCACCGAAGCCGGCCGCGCCGCCGCGTTGGCTGCTTGCCCGCAGGTGGACATCCTGGTCACCAACGCCGGCGGCCCGCCGGCCGGCGACTTCCGCCAGTTCGAACGGGAGGACTGGATCGCGGCGCTGGACGCGAACATGCTGGCGCCGATCGCGCTGATCCGCGCCACCGTGGACGGCATGATCGAGCGCGGCTTTGGTCGCGTGGTCAACATCACGTCCTCGTCGGTGAAGGCACCGATCGACATCCTGGCGCTGTCCAACGGCGCGCGCTCGGGCCTGACCGGTTTCGTGGCTGGGCTGGCGCGACGCACCGTGGCCCACAACGTGACCCTCAACAACCTGCTGCCCGGCCAGTTCGATACCGACCGCCTGCGCGGCAATTTCGCCTACATGGCGCAGCAGCAGGGCGTGGACGCCGGGCAGATCGCCGAGCGCAAACGCACCCATATTCCCGCCGGCCGGTTCGGCAGGGCCGACGAATTCGGCGCGGCCTGTGCGTTCCTGTGCAGCGCGCAGGCCGGCTACATCACCGGGCAGAACCTGCTGATCGACGGCGGCGCCTACCCCGGCACGTTCTGACCCGTACCTTCCTGTTTTCCGCAGTTGTTTTCCGCAGTGAGCCTTGCATGACCACCGACTTCGATCCCCAGCATGTCCGCCGCGCGTTCTCGCGTGCCGCCACCAGCTACGACGCCGCCGCTGCCCTGCAGCGCGAGGTGGAAAAGCGCCTGCTCGAGTCGCTGGATTACCTGGAAGCGCGGCAGCCGGAGGTGGTGCTGGACGTTGGCAGCGGCACCGGGCATGCCAGCGCGGCGATGAAGAAGCGCTGGCCAAAGGCGCAGGTGATCGCACTGGACATGGCCTTGCCGATGCTGCGCGAGTCGAAGAAGCAGGCCGGCTGGTGGAAGCCGTTCGCACGCGTGTGCGGCGATGCGCGCGCATTGCCGCTGCTGGACCAGAGCGTGGACGTGATCTACAGCAACCTGTGCCTGCAGTGGGTGGACGACCTGCCGGCGGTGTTCGCCGGCTTCCGCCGCGCGCTGAAGCCGGGCGGGCTGCTGGTGTGTTCAACCTTCGGACCGGAAACGCTGATCGAACTGCGCGACGCGTTCGCCAGCGCCGACGACGTCCCGCATGTGAGCCGCTTCCCGCCGATCGCGCAGTTTGGCGACGCGCTGATGATGTCCGGGTTCCGCGACCCGGTGCTCGACCGTGACCTGTTTACGCTGACCTACAAGGACATGGACGCGTTGATGCGCGAGCTGCGCGCGATCGGCGCCACCAACGCGCGCCAGGACCGCCGCCATACCCTGACCGGGCGTGGCCGTTTCGCTGCAGCGCGTGCCGCCTACGAGCCGCTGCGCCGCGAAGACGGCACGCTGCCGAGCAGCTGGGAAGTGATCTACGCGCATGCGTGGGCGCCCGAAGCAGGGGCGCCGATCCGCGAGCACGGCCACGACGTGGCCACGGTGCCGGTGTCGGCCATTCCGATCCGTCGCAGGACGACCTGAGGAAATGGTCTTCGGCCGGCGGTCCGTGGGACACGCATGGCGTGTCGCTACGCATCAGGCATCGCGGCCAACGCGTAGAGACACGCCATGCGTGTCCCAAGCAGTGCCGACCGCAGCCGACTAAGCCCCGGTCGAGATCATGTCCCGGTGGAAGAAATAGATTTCCTGCGCCAGGAACTTCCAGCTGGTGTGGAAACTGCGGAACCGCGTGCTCGGCGTTGACGAGGCCAATGCATCGATGCCCAGCTCATGCGCCAGGCGCAGCGCGCGCGCCATGTGCAGCGGGTCGCTGACGATGATCACCCGGTGCAGCTTGCGTTTCTCCATCAGGCGCTGCGCTTCCACCAGGTTCTGCCGGGTGGTGCGCGAGGCGGTTTCGATCAGGATCGCGTTCTCCGGCACGCCCTGCTTCAGGGCATAGCGGCGCGCCACCTGCGATTCGGAAAAACGTGCACCGGTGCCGCCATAGCCGCCGGTGAAGATCAGCAGCGGCGCATAGCCCTGGTGGTACAGGTCCAGGCCATGCCGGATGCGCTCTTCGAACACCGGCGACGGCTTGGCGTCGTAGGCAGCGGCACCGAGCACGATGATCGCGTCGGCCTTGGCGGCCTGGTCACGCTCGCCGACCCAGACGATCCACGCGGTCACGCACAGCAGCCACGCCGCCAGCAGCAGGCACAACCGCCACAGCCAGCCGGCCAGTCCGACCCGGTGGCGCCGGGTCATGCCAGCGCCCATGGCAGCGCGTCCAGGTCCACATTGCCGCCGGACAGCACCACCCCGACCCGCTGCCCGGCAAAGCGTGCCGGCTCGGCCAGGATCGCGGCCAGGGCAATGGCCGAGGAGGGTTCCACCACCTGCTTGAGCACCTGCCAGAGCAGGCGCATGGCCGCCACGGTCGCCGCGTCATCCACCACGACCACCTCCGCCGCGCCGTGCAGCAGTGCGAAGTTGGGCGCGCCCAGGGTGCCGCGCAGGCCGTCGCAGATCGTGTCGGGGGTGAAGTCCAGGCGCAGCGCGCCTGCGGCCAGCGAACGTGCGGTATCGGCCGCGCCAGCCGGTTCGGCCAGCACCAGCCGGGCATTCGGAGCGGCGGCCTGCAGTGCCAACCGGGTGCCCGCCGCCAGCCCACCACCGCCCACCGGCACCACCAGCGTGTCGAAGGGCCCGTGGCTGCCGATCAGCTCCAACGCGGCGGTGCCCTGCCCGGCGATCACCCGCGCGTCGGCATAGGGATGCACCAGCGTCGCACCGGTGTCGGCCTCAACCTGGGCGCACATCGCCTCGCGTGCGGCAATGCTGGGCGCGCAGCGCCACAAGGTCGCCCCGTGGCGTTCGATATTGGCCAGCTTGGCCGCGACCGCACCGTCCGGCACCACCACGTGGCAGGCAATGCCCCGGGTGCGCGCGGCCAATGCCAGCGCGGCACCATGGTTGCCCGAAGAATGCGTGACCACCCCGCGCGCGGCGACTGCCTCGGGCAGGGCCCAGACCGCATTGCAGGCGCCGCGGAACTTGAACGCGCCGCCACGCTGCAGATGCTCGGCCTTGAATGCCAAGTGCGCGCCGCTCAATGCGTCCAGCGCGCGCGACTGCAGCACCGGGGTTACGCTGGCATGCGGCGCGATCCGCGCGGCGGCGGCCAACAGGTCATCGACGCAGGGCAGGGATGAATCGGTCATGACACAAGATTAACGGATGAAACGGCAACGGTTCATCCGCACCGGCCCGAGTTAAGGGCCGATTCAATGCCCCGGCCCGAAGCTGGACGCCTACCCTAGGGGGGACTCGAATCATGAAGATGCGCCTGATGTTCGCCGGCGGCCTGTTGTTGGCCCTGTCCGGCTGCGCGACCTACGACTACGTGGGTGGCGGCGGTGGCGGCAGTGGCTACTACCACGGTGCGCCGTCGGTGGAGTACCGCTACCCGGCCGGCTATCCATATGGCTATGGCAGCGGCTACTACGGTGGCGGCGGCTACTACGGCTATGGCGGTTACGGTGGCTACTACAACTACCCGATCTACCGCCCGTACCCGAATTACCGCCCGCCGCACAACCATCGTCCGCCGCCGCGTCCCGGCAACGGCAATGGCGGCCAGGTGCGTCCGCCGGACCGTCCGCGCTCGCCGTACAACGGTGGCTCGCCGTGGCGGAACATGGACTCGGTGGGTCGCCCGCAGCGTCCTGACCGTCCGCCGCAGCAGGTCCAGCAGCAGCGTCCGGTCAGCGCGCCGCAGTCCCGGCCGAGCCCGCCGCAGCAGCAGCGCAGCAATGGTTCACCGTGGCGGAACATGAATAAGTTGAACCAGCGCACACAAGAGAACTGAGACCGCTTGATTTTCACCTGCCTGCCGGTTCAATCTAGGCGGGCAGTGACGGCCCCGGTCGAAAAGTGACAAAAACGACCACGGGCGTCACATTGAGCTCTACGTCGATATCCGACAGGAACATCTGGATCCCCCCTGTTCCGGCCCTGTCGGATGTCGGCACCTACAAAACAGAAGGCCCCGCCAATGGCGGGGCCTTTTGTTTGCTGGCGTAGGGTGAGGCAAAAAACAGGGCCGACAGTCCCCCGACTGCCGGCCCCTCTGCTTCCCCGGGATGCGCATGGATCAGCCCCTGTTCCAATTCCGATCCGTAGCGCCTGACGGCGCCTGCCATCCTGGGTGCTATTGGGTTATCTGCAGATAACGTGCCAACTTGAGGGCCAATTGCGGATTTTTTTGCATACCCCCATTCAGGGAAGCGCTCCGAACGGCGCTAAAATTGTCGCCCGCGCCCTGCCCCAGGGCTGATCCGGGCCGTTCCGGCCCTGCTCCGAGCACCCCCATGACCGATTCTTTCTACGGCTACGACGTCATCGTGATCGGCGGCGGCCATGCCGGCACCGAAGCCGCGCTGGCGGCTGCCCGCAGTGGCGTACGCACCCTGCTGCTGACCCACAACGTGGAAACCATCGGCGCGATGAGCTGCAACCCGGCCATCGGCGGGATCGGCAAGGGCCATCTGGTCAAGGAGATCGACGCGCTGGGCGGCGCCATGGCGCATGCCGCGGATCGCGCCGGCATCCAGTGGCGCACGCTCAACGCCTCCAAGGGCCCGGCCGTGCGCGCCACCCGCTGCCAGGCCGACCGCAATCTGTACCGCATGGCGATCCGCGGCATGGTCGAGGCGCAGCCGAACCTGACCGTGTTCCAGGCCGCCGTGGACGACCTGGTGATTGAAGGCGACGCGGTGCGCGGGGTGATCACCCAGACCGGGCTGCAGTTCAACGCACCGGCGGTGGTACTGACCGCCGGTACCTTCCTGGCCGGCAAGATCCATGTCGGCCAGACCCAGTACGCCGCCGGCCGCATGGGCGACCCGCCGGCCACCACCCTGGCCGCGCGCCTGCGCGAGCGCCCGTTCGCGATCGACCGGCTCAAGACCGGCACGCCCCCGCGCATCGATGGCCGCTCGCTGGACTACAGCGTGATGGAGGAGCAGCCCGGCGACGATCCGCGCCCGGTGATGTCGTTCCTGGGCAGCGTGGACGAGCACCCGCAACAGGTGAGCTGCTGGATCACCCACACCAGCGAGCACACCCACGACATCATCCGCAGCGCGCTGCACCGCTCGCCGCTGTACAGCGGGCAGATCGAAGGCATCGGCCCGCGCTACTGCCCGTCGATCGAAGACAAGGTGGTGCGCTTCGCCGAAAAGGCCAGCCACCAGATCTTCGTCGAGCCCGAAGGGTTGGACGTCGTCGAGATCTACCCCAACGGCATTTCCACCTCGCTGCCGTTCGATGTGCAGCTGGCGCTGGTGCGCAGCATCCGCGGTTTCGAGAACGCGCACATCACCCGCCCGGGTTACGCCATCGAATACGACTTCTTCGATCCGCGCGGACTGAACAACACGCTGGAAACCAAGGCGGTGTCGGGACTGTTCTTCGCCGGGCAGATCAACGGCACCACCGGCTATGAAGAAGCGGCCGCGCAGGGCCTGCTGGCCGGCTTGAACGCCGCCCGCCGCGTACGCGACCAGGCCGGCTGGTGCCCGCGCCGCGACGAGGCCTACCTGGGCGTGCTGGTCGACGACCTGATCACCCACGGCACCACCGAGCCGTACCGCATGTTCACCAGCCGCGCCGAGTACCGGCTGCAGCTGCGCGAAGACAACGCCGACGTGCGCCTGACCGGGATCGGTCGTGAGCTGGGCGTGGTCGGCGACCGCCGCTGGGCTGCGTTCCAGGCCAAGCAGGAAGCGGTGGCGCAGGAGTCGGCGCGCCTGCGTGCGCTGTGGGCCACGCCGGCCAACGCGCTGGGTCGCGAAGTGGAGGCCACGCTGGGCGTGGCGGTAAGCCGCGAAACCAACGTGCTGGACCTGATCAAGCGTCCGGAACTGGACTACGCCAAGCTGATGCAGGTGCCCTCGCTGGGCCCGGGCGTGGACGATGCGAAGGTGGCCGAGCAGGTGGAGATCGGAGTGAAGTACGCCGGCTACCTGGACCGCCAGCGCGAGGAGATCGAGCGCCAGCAGCGCCATGAGAACACGGTCATCGACGCCGGCTTCGATTACGCGGGCGTGCGCGGGCTGTCGGCCGAGGTGCAGCAGAAGCTGGAGCGGGTGCGGCCGCAGACCATTGGGCAGGCACAGCGCATTCCGGGCATGACCCCGGCGGCGATTTCGCTGCTGCTGGTGCATCTGGAGCGCGCGCGGCGTGTTCGCGTCGCCTGATTGATTGTTTCAGCCACGCAGGGCGTGGCTCTACCGGACCTCTTCCCATGGTTTCTCTTCGTCCTTTTCTTGACACGTTCCCCGTCGTTGGCGAACGCGCCTATATCGACCCGGCCTGCACGATCATCGGTGACGTGGTGCTGGGCGACGACGTGTCGGTGTGGCCCGGCACGGTGATCCGTGGCGACGTCAACCATGTGCGGATCGGTGCGCGCAGCAACATCCAGGACGGCACCATCATCCATGTCAGCCACCACAGCCCGTACAACAAGGGCGGCTACCCGACCCTGATCGGCGAAGGCGTCACCGTCGGCCATGGCACCATCATCCATGCCTGCACCATCGGCGAGTACAGCCTGATCGGCATGGGCGCCTGCATCCTGGACGGGGCCACGGTCAGCCGGCACAGCTTCGTCGGGGCCGGCGCGGTGATCGGGCCGGGCAAGCTGGTCGGCGAAGGCGAGCTGTGGGTGGGCAACCCGGCGCGCCCGGTGCGCACGCTCAGCGCCCAGGAGATCGAGTCGCTGCACTACTCGGCCGACCACTATGTGCGCTTGAAGGACAAGTATTTGGGAATGTGAGCGGCGCGCGGTACAGTCGACACCCGACCCAGGAAGCCGTCGAGAACCGCATGCCGTTGGCAGCCGTCCGGAGTGACGTGTGCGCATGAGCGCGCCCATGCTGGATACCTACCGTGAAGTGATCACGCCCGAAGGCGTGCCCCTGCACCTGCCCGCCGCCGGCCCGGTGCCGCGCGCGCTGGCCTGGGCGATCGACTTCGTGATCCGTGTCGGCGCGCTGATGCTGCTCAGCATTCCGCTCACCGTGCTGGGCGAGTTCGGCCAGGGCCTGTACCTGGGCCTGATGTTCCTGCTGATGTGGGCCTACACCATCGTGCAGGAAGCCCTGTGGGGCCGCACCGTGGGCAAGCGCGTGCTGGGGCTGCGCGTGGTCGCGCAGGACGGCGCACCGATCGGCTGGATGGCCGCCATCACCCGCAACCTGCTGCGCACCGTGGACATGCTGCCGTTCGCCTACGCGCTGGGCCTGCTGTCGAGCCTGTTCGACCGCAACGGTCGCCGCCTCGGCGACCTGGTGGCCGGCACCGTGGTGGTGCACGACAGCGCCCGGCCACTCCCGGGCAGCGTGGCCATCGACACCGTGCTGGCCCCGCCGCAGCCGCTGCAGCCGGCCGAACAGGCTGCGATCGTCGCCTTTGCCGAGCGCGCGCCGCGGCTGTCCGGCCCGCGCCAGCAGGAACTGGCCGCGGTGGCCGCACCGATCAGCGGCGGCCAGGGCCAGGTCGGCGTGCTGCGCCTGTATGCCATGGCCAACTGGCTGCTGGGGCGCCGATGAGGCAGGAACAGTTCGTGGCCCGGTACCAGGCCGAGTGGCAGGCATTGGAGCGCTGGTTCGCGCTGCGTGGCGACCGTGCGCGGCACGCGCGCAACACCCTGGACCCGACCACGCTCAACGACGAAGATTTTCCACAGCGCTACCGGCGCCTGTGCCAGCAACTGGCGCTTGCCCGTCGGCGCGGCTACAGCCCACAGCTGGTGGCGCGCCTGCAGCTGCTGATGCAGCAGGGCCACGGCGTGCTCTACCGCACCCCGCCCCCGCGCTGGCGGCGTGCGCTGGAATTCCTGCTGGCCGATTTCCCGCTGCTGGTGCGCAGCCAGGCACGCAGCATGTGGGTGGCCACCGCGCTGTTCGTGGTGCCGCTGGTGGGCAGCTTCGCGCTGCTGCAGTGGCACCCGGAACTGGTCCACCTGCTGATGGACAACGCCCAGATCGCCTCCATGGAACGCATGTACGACCCGTCCTCCCCGCACCTGGGGCGGGACAGCGGTACCGACTGGATGATGTTCGGCTACTACATCATGAACAACATCAGCATCGGCCTGCGCACCTTCGCCAGCGGCCTGCTGGCCGGACTGGGCACGGTGCTGGTGCTGCTGTTCAACGGGCTCACCATCGGCGCCGCCGCCGGCCACCTGCAGCACATCGGCCACGGCGATCCGTTCTGGCGCTTCGTGGTCGGCCACGGCGCGTTCGAGCTGACCGCGATCGTGATTGCCGGCGGTGCCGGCCTGCAGCTGGGCATGAAGCTGCTCGCGCCCGGACGGCGCCGACGTATCGACGCGCTGGTCGACGGTGGCCGCATCGGCGCACGCCTGTGTCTGGGGGTGGCGGCGATGCTGCTGGTGGCCGCCTTCATCGAAGCGTTCTGGTCGTCCATTGCCGAAGTCCCCGCGTGGGGCAAGTACAGCGTGGCCGCCGTGTTGTGGATGGGCGTGCTGGTGTGGCTGTGGCGCGGTGGACGCGGAGCCGGCGATGCGGATTGACCAGCTCAACGTCACCCTGCGCGCGCGCTCGGAGTGGGAAGCGATGGAACTGGGCACCGCACTGGTGCGCCGCCATTCGCGCGCGATCTGGCTGCCGCTGGTGTGCGTGTCGCTGCCACTGTTCGCGCTGGTCAACGCCGCGGCCTGGTGGGCCGATGCGTTCGGCTGGGCCTGGCTGCTGATGTGGTGGCTCAAGCCGATCTCCGACCGGATCGCACTGTATGTGATGTCGCGGGGCGTGTTCGGCGAGGAGCCACGCCCGCTGCAGACCCTGCGCGCGCAGCGCCACTGGGGCTGGCGCGGCTTCTGGGGCTACCTGGGCTGGCGCCGCTTCAGTCCGTTCCGCTCCCTGCTGCTGCCGGTGAACCTGCTCGAAGGCAGCGATGCCACGCAGCGCAGCGTGCGGCGCCGCGCGGTGCTGGGCGGCACGTTCGGACACGCGGTGCTGCTTACTTTCATGTGCATGGTGTTCGAGGTGGTGATCGTCAGTGGCTGCATCGCGGCGATCTTCCTGTTCGTGCCGCTGGAGCTGCTCTCCGATTCGTGGCGCGCGGCGTGGGACATGGTGCGCCAGGACATGCCGGCCTGGGCGAAGCTGGGGGTGAATTTCCTGTTCTGGCTGGCGGCCACGTTGATCGGGCCGTTCTACGCCGGCGCCGGCTTTGCGCTGTACCTCAACCGCCGCACCGAGATGGAAGCCTGGGACGTGGAGATCGCGTTCCGCAGCCTGCGCGAACGCCTGCAGCAGGCCGCGCCATTGTTGGTGCTGGCGCTGGTGCTGTGCTGGCCGATGGGTGCGCTGCATGCGCAGGCGTCCGATGAGGCACCCAGCTGCGGTACGCCGGACGGTTTCCATGAAGACGCCGATCCGGACGCGGACGATGAAGGCATTCCCGAAGGCGTACCGGCGGACGATCCTTCCAACACCCCGGCGGTCATCTTCGGCGGCGCCCCCGACACCGCCGGCTTCCGCCAGGCCGTGCAGCGCGCCTATGAAGATCCGCTGGTGACGCCCACCCGCGAGGTCAGTCGCTGGGAACGCACGCTGAGCGATGCGGAGAAGGAGAAGAAAAAGCGCGAGAAAGACAGGAACAAGGACGCCAACCCGTACGCCAAGGGCCCGCGCCTGCCGGCGCAGATCGCCGAATGGCTCCTGTGGGGCCTGGTCGGCGCGCTGGTGCTGTTCCTGCTGGTCACTTCCCCCTGGTGGTTGCGCTGGTTGCGCGGCACCGGCACACGCCGACACCGAACGGAAGGCGCGGTGGTGGAAGAAGCGGTGGAACTGCCCGAGGTGATTCCGCCGGATCCGGCCGCGCGCGCGCGCGACCTGTGGCAGCAGGGCCGCCCACGCCAGGCGCTGGCCCTGCTGTACCGCGCCAGCGTGGAGTCGATGAGCGAACGCGCCGGGGTGGTGCTGCCGCCGGGCGCGACGGAGTCGCAGTGCCTGCGTGCGTCGCGACGCATGCCGGACGAGGCCGACCGCACCCTGTTCGCACGCGTGGTGCGGGTCTGGCAGTACGCGGCCTACGCCGGTCGCCTGCCGGAGCCGGATGACTTCGAGAACCTGGCCAGCACCCTGCAGTCGCAGTTCCGGTGGCGCGCATGAGCGCCCGCCTGCGCTGGCTGCTGGTGCTGGGCGTGCTGCTGGCGATCGGCGTGCCGCTGTCGATCGTGTTCCTGCGCACGCACGAAAAAGTGAGCCACACCGAACACCTGCCGCCGCAGGGTGAGGCCAGTTACAACCCGCTGTACGTGCTGGGCCAGGCGCTGCGCGCCGACGGCCTCACCACGCACGGCAGCCCGCGCATCGACCTGCCGCGCATGCAGCTCACGCCGGGCGACACGGTGCTGCTGTTGCAGGACAGTGTGGATGTACCCGGGCCTACCGCGCAGGCCCTGCTGGCCTGGGTCGAACGCGGCGGCCATCTGCTGCTGCGCACCTCCTCGCCCTACAGGGACGAGGACACCGCGCAGGGCCCGTTGCTGGATGCACTGGGCGTGGACACCGATTACTACGAGGGCGTGTGCAAGCCGTTCCACGTGGCCGACGACCCGGGCCACTCCGAGTTCTGCGCAGGCCTGCGTTTCGGCATCGACCCGCCGGAAGGCGTCCGTGTGGAGCGCGAGTGGGGCGACGACGACGGGCTGGTGTTCGTCCGCCTGCGCAAAGGGACCGGCACCATCGATGTGCTGTCGGACATGGAGTTCCTGAAGGGCACGCCGCGCAGCTTCACCGTGGACGACCCCAAGGGCAGCCTGGCCGACGGCCTGCACGACACCGCCCACCGCGACCTGACCCGCTACCTGCTCGAGCCCAACTACGGCAAGGGCACCGTGTGGCTGATCTACGGCTCGCGCCCGCCGACCCTGTGGTCGCGGATCTTCTACCAGGGCTGGCCGGTCTGGGTGCCGCTGCTGCTGGCGCTGCTCGGCTGGCTGTGGCAACGCGCGCAGCGTCTGGGCAGCGAACTGCCGGCGCCGGCCACCGAGCGCCGCTCGCTGCTGGAACACGTGCACGGCAGCGGCGAACACCTGCTGCGCTATGGCAAGGCGCCGCTGCTGTACGACGCGGTGCGCCGTGCTTTCCTGGCGCGGCTACGCCGGCGCGCGCCGACCGCCGCCGCGTTGAGCGGCGAAGCGCAGGTGCACGCCATCGCCACCCTGTTGCAGTGGCCACACACCCGCGTCCAGACCGCCCTGCAGGTGCCGGCATCGAAGGATGTCGCCGCCCTGCGTGACCGCATCCGCCTGCTGATCCAGATGAGAAACCTGCTATGACCGAGCCGACCGTTCCGCCGCCGCTGTCCCCTCCCGCGCTGACCGGCCAGAGCCTGGTCGAGCGTGTCGATGCCGTGCGCGAGGCCGTCGGCCGCGCCTTCATCGGCCAGGCCGAGGTGCTCGACCAGATCCTGATCGCGCTGCTGGCCGGTGGCCACGTGCTGATCGAAGGCGTACCCGGGCTGGGCAAGACGCTGCTGGTGCGCGCATTGGCGCAGGCCCTGGAGCTGGACTATGGGCGCGTGCAGTTCACCCCCGACCTGATGCCCAGCGACGTCAGCGGGCATGCGGTGTACGACCCGAAGTCGGAAAGCTTCAAGATCCGGCGCGGCCCGGTGTTCACCAACCTGCTGCTGGCCGACGAAATCAACCGCGCCCCGGCCAAGACCCAGTCGGCGCTGCTGGAAGTGATGCAGGAAGGCCAGGTCACCATCGAAGGCAAGGCGTTCGTGCTGAGTCCGCCGTTCCTGGCACTGGCCACGCAGAACCCGGTGGAGCAGGAAGGCACCTACCCGCTGCCCGAAGCGCAGCTGGACCGCTTCCTGCTCAAGGTGATCATCGACTACCCGGCGCTGGAGGACGAGAAGCGCATGGTGGACGCGATTACCACCGGGCGCAGCGCGTCCGACTTCGACCTGTCGCAGGTGCCGCGCGTGCTCAACGCCGCCGAGGTCATCGCGCTGCAGCAGGCCACCGCGGCGATCACGGTGGATCCGGAGGTGGTGGACTATGCGGTGCGCATCGTCGCCGCCACCCGCCATTTCCCCGGTATCGCACTCGGCGCCGGCCCGCGCGGCAGCATCGCGCTGGTGCGTGCGGCGCGCGCCCAGGCGGTCCTGTCCGGGCGCGACTTCGTCACCCCCGATGACGTGCGCGAAGTGGCCCGCCCGGCGCTGCGCCATCGCATTGCACTGGCCCCGGAGCTGCAGATCGAAGGCCAGTCGGCCGACGATGCACTGACCGCGTTGCTGGCCAAGGTGGAAGCGCCGCGCAAATGAGGCCAGGCCCGCTGCTGCTGGCGTTGCTGGTGGGCTGGGGACTGCTCGGCCTGCCGGTGGCGTTCGGGTTGCTGCCCCTGTGGGCGTGGCAGGCTACCGCCGCTGCAATTGCAGTGGTGGCGCTGATCGATCTGTTGCGGTTGCGCGCGCAGCCTTCGCCCACCGTGCAGCGCGAGCTGCCCGAGGCGCTGGCGTTGAACGTGGAACGGCGCACCACGCTGCGGTTTGAATCCAGCCGCCGCCAGCGCGTGGACGTGTTCGACCTGGTGCCGGGTGCGTGGGCACTGCAGGGCCTGCCGCGTGCTCTCACGCTCAAGCCGCTGGTGGCCAGCAGCGTGGAGTACACGCTCACGCCGACCGCGCGTGGTCGCTTTGAGTTCGAAGGCGTGCACCTGCGCGTGCATGCACCGTGGCGGCTGTGGCGCCAGCGACGCGTGTTGCCACCGGCGCTGACGGTACGCGTGTATCCCAATTTCGCACCACTGACCCGCTTTGCGTTGTTCAGTGCCGAACAGGCCTCGCGGCTGGTCGGCGCGCACCTCAAGCGGCGTCGCGGTGAAGGTACCGACTTCCACCAGATGCGCGAGTACCGCATCGGCGACAGCCTGCGCCAGATCGACTGGAAGGCGACCTCACGCGCGCGCAAGCTGATCTCGCGCGAGTACCAGGACGAGAAGAACCAGCAGCTGGTGCTGATGATCGACACCGGCCGACGGATGATGGCCAGCGAAGGTGGCATCTCGCATTTCGACCACGTGCTCAACGCGTCGCTGGTGGTGTCCTACCTCGCGCTGCGCCAAGGCGACGGGGTGGGCCTGTTTGCAGCCGGCGGCGAAAGCCGCTGGGTGGCACCGCAGCGCGGCATGGGCGCGATCGACGCGCTGCTGCGCGCCAGCTACGACCTGCAGGCGCAGCCGGTGGCGACCGACTACCTGGCGGCGGCTACCGAACTCAGCCTGCGCCAGCGCCGGCGCTCACTGGTGATGCTGGTCACCAACGTGCGCGACGAAGACATTGAAGACCTGCTGGTGGCGGTGCGCCTGCTGCAGCGCCAGCACCTGGTGTGCGTGGCCAGCCTGCGCGAGCGCGAGCTGGACGTGGCGCTGGAGCAGGAGGTGGAAACGCTGCAGGACGCCACGCAGGCGGGTGCGATCGCGCGTTATCTGCAGCAGCGCAATGACGCGCATGAAGCGCTGCGCAGCCATCGGGTGATGGTGCTGGATGTGACTGCGGATGCACTACCGGGAGCGTTGGTGGAACGCTACCTGGCGGTGAAGCGCGATGGATTGTTGTGATCAGACGTAAATGCGCGTGGGTGCTTCGTCGATGATCGCGTGCGGTACGAAGCGGGCGCTGTCGCGGGTGATCCGGCTGTTGTCCTCGCGGATGCCCATGCCACAGGCGTGGTCGCCGACCACCCAGCTGCCGATCAGCGGGTAACCGCCGTCGAACGCGGTGAGCGGGTGCGCGGCCTGGCGGATCGCCGGGCCGGTGTACGGGCCTTCGCTTTCCTGCCAGCTGCCGTCGGCCAGGTGCATGGCCACGTTCGCACCTTCGCGCGAGAACAGCGGCTTGCGCACCCAACCGGCGGGCAGCGCGCTGCCGTCGTCGAACTCGGCCGCGAGCAGGTTGGGATGGCCCCGGTGGCGCTGCCACAGCAGCGGCAGCACGCCCTTGTTGCTGAGAATCGCCTTCCACGCCGGTTCCAGCAGCTGCACGCCGGAGGTGGGCAGCGCCTGGCCGAACGACTCGGTCATCAGGTCTTCCAGCGGGTACAGCTTGAACAGGCTGCCGATGACGGTGTCGTCCAGCGCGGTGAAGCGGCCGTCTTCGGACAGGCCGATGTCTTCGATCGCGATCGCCTCGCCACGCAACCCGGCCTGGGCCGCGCAGTCGCGCAGGTACGCCACGGTGCCCTGGTCTTCCTCCGAACTGCCTACCGCGCTGAAGTACAGCGGCGGCGGCAGCTGCGCGCTCAGTTCGGCGAACCGGTCCACCAGCGCTTCATGGATCGCGTTGAACTGGTCGGCCTGCGGCGGCAGGCGGTTCTGGTTGCGCTGGTCTTCCAGCCATTGCCACTGGAAGAACGACGCCTCGAACAGCGAGGTCGGTGTGTCGTAATTGAGCTCGTAGAGCTTGGCCGGGCCGGTGCCGTCGTAGGCAAAGTCCAGCCGGCCATACAGGTGCGGTTCGCGGCGGCGCCAGCTGTCGGCGATCCAGTCGCGGAATGCCGGCGGAATCGCCAGCTGGTCCATCAGCTGTTCGCTGCGCACGACCTCGTCGACCAGGTCCATCGCCATCGCATGCAGCTGGGCGCTGGGGTCTTCGATGTCGTTTTCGATCTGGCGCAGGGTGAACGCGTAGTAAGCGGTTTCATCCCAGTACGGCAGCCCGTCGATGGTGTGGAAGCGGAAGCCGGACTCGGCCGCACGAGCGCGCCACTGGCTGCGCTCGTCGATACGCACACGCTTCATTGGATCAACCGCCGTAGCTGCTGCGGCTGCTGCTGGTGTTGCCGAAGCCGCCACGGCTGGCGGTCACGGCACGGTTCGGGGTGGCGTTGACCGGGGCCAGGCCGGCCTTGCCGGCGCCGATGCCACTGGCGGTGTTCAGGCCGCCGCTGCCGCCCGGGGCCGGGCGCGCCCAGCCGTTGGCCTTGTCCTGGTAGGCCGGCGACGCCGCCGGAGCCTGCGCCAGGCCGGCGCCACGGTTGCTGAGCATCTGCGACATGAAGAAGCCCATCATCATCGGCCCGATGAACGAATGGCCGGTGGAGGTGGTCTGCTGCTTGCACTGCTCGGCCGGGTAATCGGCTTCGCATTCGGCGCGCGAGGCGTACTTGGGCGCCGCGTCGGCCGACTGCTTCTGCGCTTCGGCAAAGGCGGTACGGCAGCTGGAGGGGTCGCCGGTGGCTTCGGCACAGGCCTCCACCGAGGTGTAGAGCCCCTCCTGCGTCTGCACGCCTTCCTGCTTGGAGCAGGCGGTGAACAGCAGCGGTGCGGCGCTCATCAGCAGCAGTGCGGTGGTCCTGGAACGTTTCATGGCGGCGTGCCCCCTGTCAGTCATCCCCTCAATCATGCCTGATCGGGGCCAACAACCAAAACCGGCAAAGTCGAAAAGATGAACGGCGTTTCAGGATGCCGTGCCCGTTCGGTTGCAAACGCAACCGGATTTTTTCGGCAGAATCGAGTGGCAACGCGCCCCCACGGCCCGCCAGATCCTGCCAGCCCCCATGCCTGAATACCGCTCCCGTACCTCCACCGCCGGCCGCAACATGGCCGGTGCCCGCGCCCTGTGGCGCGCCACCGGCATGACCGATGCGGACTTCCACAAGCCGATCATCGCCATCGCCAATTCATTCACCCAGTTCGTGCCCGGCCATGTACACCTCAAGGACCTGGGCCAGCTGGTGGCGCGCGAGATCGAACAGGTGGGCGGGGTCGCCAAGGAGTTCAACACCATCGCGGTGGACGACGGCATCGCGATGGGCCACGACGGCATGCTCTATTCGCTGCCCAGCCGCGAGATCATCGCCGACTCGGTGGAGTACATGGTCAACGCGCACTGCGCCGACGCGCTGGTGTGCATTTCCAACTGCGACAAGATCACTCCGGGCATGCTGATGGCCGCGTTGCGGCTGAACATTCCGGTGGTGTTCGTGTCCGGCGGGCCGATGGAAGCGGGCAAGACCCGCCTGGCCGAGCACAAGCTGGACCTGGTAGACGCGATGGTGATTGCCGCCGACGCCAGTGCCTCCGACGAGAAGGTGGCCGAGTACGAGCGCAGTGCCTGCCCCACCTGCGGGTCGTGCTCGGGCATGTTCACCGCCAATTCGATGAACTGCCTGACCGAAGCGCTGGGGCTGTCCCTGCCGGGCAACGGCTCGACCCTGGCCACCCATGCCGACCGCGAGCAGCTGTTCCGCCGCGCCGGGCGGCTGGTGGTGGAGCTGTGCCATCGCTGGTACGGCGCCGAAGATGCCACCGCATTGCCGCGCGGCATCGCCACCCGCGATGCGTTCGAGAATGCGATGACGCTGGACATCGCGATGGGCGGTTCCACCAATACCATCCTGCACCTGCTGGCGGCCGCGCAGGAGGCGGAGGTGGACTTCGACCTGCATGCCATCGATGCGTTGTCACGGCGCGTGCCGCAGCTGTGCAAGGTGGCGCCGAACACGCCGAAGTACCACATGGAAGACGTGCACCGCGCCGGTGGCGTGTTCGCGATCCTGGGCTCGCTGGCGCGCGGCGGGCTGCTGCATACGCAGGTGCCGACCGTGCACAGCCGCACCCTGGCCGACGCGATTGCGCGCTGGGACGTGGCGGTGACCGACGATGCCGGCGTGCATGAATTCTTCAAGGCCGGCCCTGCCGGAATTCCCACCCAGGTGGCGTTCAGCCAGGCGACGCGCTGGCCGTCGCTGGATGTGGACCGCGCCGAGGGCTGCATCCGGGATGTCGCCAATGCGTATTCGGCCGATGGCGGGTTGGCGGTGCTGCGCGGCAATCTGGCCGAGGATGGCTGCGTGGTGAAAACCGCTGGCGTGGATGAGTCCATCCATGTGTTCGAAGGCAACGCGCGCGTGTTTGAAAGCCAGGATGCGGCCGCGCAGGGAATCCTGGCTGATGAAGTGAAGGCAGGCGACGTGGTGGTGATCCGCTACGAAGGCCCGCGCGGGGGTCCCGGCATGCAGGAGATGCTGTACCCGACCAGTTATCTGAAGTCCAAGGGCCTGGGCAAGCAGTGCGCGCTGCTCACCGATGGGCGCTTCTCCGGCGGTACCTCCGGGTTGTCGATCGGGCATGCGTCGCCGGAGGCGGCGGCGGGTGGCGCCATCGGGTTGGTGCGCGATGGTGACCGGATCCGGATCGATATTCCGGCGCGGCGGATCGATGTGTTGCTGGATGAGAGCGTGCTGGCGGCACGGCGTGCGGAGCAGGATGCGCTGGGTTGGCAGCCGCGTGAGGCGCGGCCGCGCAAGGTGACCGGCGCATTGAAGGCGTATGCGTTGTTGGCGACCAGTGCGGACAAGGGTGCGGTTCGGGATTTGAGCAAGGTGTGACACCGCGTTGACACGCATGGCGTGTCACTACGCGGTCTGAGCCATCCCGCAACCGGCGCGCCACCGCGTAGCGACACGCCATGCGTGTCCCACGCACTGCATGCACCGTCCGGTTACCCGATCACCCGCTTGAACGGCGGCAACGCATCGATGATGCGCTTGCCATATCGCCGGCTGATCAACCGCGAATCCAGGATGATCACCCGCCCGGTGTCTGTGGAGGTACGGATCAAGCGTCCGGCGAACTGGGTCAGCGTGCGCAGCGCATGCGGAATCGCAATCAGGTTGAACGCGTTCAACCCACGGCTCTCGAACCACTCGCTCAGCGTGGAGGTCTGCGGGTCGGTGGGTACCGCGAACGGCACCTGGGTGATCACCACCGTGGTGCAGGCTTCGCCCGGCAGGTCCAGGCCTTCGCCGAACGAGTTCAACCCGAACAGCACCGAGCCCTCGCCCGCCGCCGTACGCCGCAGGTGTTCGTCGATCATCTTCTGCTTGGCCGTCTCACCCTGCACCAGCACCTGCTTGCGCTGCGCGGCCGGCATCAGTTCGGCCACCTTCTCCATCTTCCAGCGCGAGGTGAACAGCACGATGCTGCCCTTGCTCCAGTCCAGTTCCTTGACCAGGTACTTGGCCACTTCCTTCGGATGGCGGTCGCGGTCGTCCGGGGTCACCGGGAAGTTCGGCACGATCAGTTCGGCCTGGTTGGGCAGGTCGAACGGCGAGGCCAGCGAGACCATTTCGGCTTCCTGCGGAATGCCGTTGTCGATCGCCAGCGCCTGGAAATCGCCGCCGCCGGTCAGCGTGGCCGAGGTCATCACCACCGAATCCACTTCGTCCCACAGCAGCTTGCGCAGCACGTTGGCGGCCGATACCGGCGAGCCATGCAGGATCAGGTCGCCATCGCGCGACAGGGTGACCCAGCGCGCGGTCGGCGGCTGGCCGTCCTTGTCCTCGCGGCGCCAGGCCGTCCACAGGTTGTGCTGCTGCTCGATCATCTCCAGCGCCATGCCCAGGGTGCGCTGCAGGCGTTCGCGCGCGGCGTCTTCGGGCTTGCCCTTGGCCACCTGCGACTGCGCGGCATGGGCCCAGTTGAACAGCGCACGGGTGTCGTCGGCCAGCGCTTCGATGTCGGCCATCCAGATGTCCGGCAGGCGCCCGTTCGGCGCGCGCCACATCGGCTCCTGCGCGGTCGGGTCGGGCTGCCAGCTGCGGTCGATGACGTCGCGGAACGCGCGCAGCTGCTTGCTGACCCGCGCGGCCACGTCGATGGCCTCGTTCGGCAGCAGGTTGCCCAGCTTGTCCTTGTCCACCGCGCGGTAGGCGGCGGCGATCAGGATCTGCAGGCGGCCGGTGCGCTTGGCCATTTCGTCCAGGGCCAGGCTGGCCGCGCCCTGGTCGATGGCCACGTTGCCGATGTGGTGGCCTTCGTCCAGCACCAGCAGCATGTCCGACGGCGGCGCGATCAACGGCTGGCCGTTGTCGCTCTCGCCAATGGACAGCGCCGACAGCAGCAGGGCGTGGTTGGTGACCACGATCTGCGCGTCGCGCACGGTGTTGCGCGCGCGCAGCACCGCGCACTGCGCCGAGTAGGCGCACTTGCGCCCGGCACAGCCCGAGGCCGGGGTGGTGATGCGCGAGCGCAGCGAAGGGCTGATGGTGTCCGGCGCGTTGTCCAGGTCGCCGTTCCAGCGCCCTTCCACGAAGTCCTTGCTCAGCTTCTGCGCCAGGTCCATTTCAATCGGCGCCAGCGGGCGGTCGAACAGCGGCTGCTCGTCCTCGAACATGCCTTCCTGGGCGCCGTCGCCATGGGCTTCAGCGGCATTGCGCGTGCACAGGTAGCGGGTGCGGCCCTTGGCCAGGGCGACGGTGGCGTCCAGCCCGGTGGCCTTGAGGAAGTTGGGGATGTCGCGCTCGACCAGCTGCGACTGCAACGCCACGGTGCCAGTGCTGATCACCAGCTTCTTTTTGGTCGCCAGCGCAATCGGCACGCCGGCGGTGAGGTAGCCCAGGCTCTTGCCGACGCCGGTGGGCGCTTCAACCACGCCCACGCCGCCGCTCTGCGACAGCGCACGCGAGACCACGCCGATCATCTGGCTCTGCGAACGCCGCGTGCTGAAGCCGGGGGTATTGGCCTGCAGCTTGGCGTAGGCATCGCGGATGACGGTCTTGAGCTCGTCGTTCAGCGCGCGCGGGGCTTCAACTTTTTCGGTCACGCCGGAGGGGTCCTGCCTGGATCAGGCGGGTATTTTCTCATGTCCGGGGGCCGGGACCGGCGCAGAGTTTTCCGCGCCGGTTCAGATCCGTGACCGGGGTCGCCCTGATCAGGGCGCCGGTGGCGCGCTGCGGTTGCGCAGGGCGCGGGTCATGGCCCAGACCAGCAGCACCATGCCCAGCGCATTGACCAGGCTGAGCGCGAAGTGGCCGCCGCGCAGCCATGCGGACAGCATCTGCACGTTGCCGTAGCTGCCCTGCTGGACCAGGTACGTGGGCACGATGTTCAGCACCAGCCCGGCCAACGTGCTGACCGCCAGCAGCGCCAACGCCCACAGCGCCACGCTGCGGATCGCGCCGCGCGGGGTGTCCACCACCCACACCAGCGAGATCCCCAGCGCGATCAGCAGCGGCAGCCGCACGGCGGCCATGCCGAGCAGGCTGAGCAGCAGGTCCAGATTCACTCGGCGCCTGCCAGCACGTGGCGGGCGCGAAGCTCGGCGTACACCGGGTCGGTCTCCGGACGCACTTCGTGCCACTGCTGGAAGCTGGTGGCGGCCTGCTCCACCAGCATCCCCAAGCCATCGACCATGTTCCGGCAGTTCATTGCGCGGGCCCAGGCCAGGAAGGCAATGGCGGCCTCGCCGTAGTTCAGGTCCACCGCCGTGGTCATGCTGTTGACCAGCGACATCGGCAACACGAAGTTGGCGGTGGGGTCGCGGCCGGCCGAGGTGGCGTTGACGATCAGCTCGAAGTCGCCAAGCTCGTGCAGGTCTTCCCAGCGCCGGGTCTTGGCGCGGCCGGGTTCGCCGATGGCGTCCACCAGTTCGTCGGCGCGCTCGGAGGTACGGTTGACCACCATCAACTCCAGGATACCGGCATCGAGCAGGGCCGGGGCCACGCTGCGTGCCGAGCCACCCGCGCCCAGCAGCAGCACGCGGCGGCCACGCAGGTCCAGCAGATGGCGCTCGGTCAGGTCGCGCACCAGGCCGACGCCGTCGGTGGTGTCGCCGTGCCAGCTGTCGCCCTTGCGCAGCAGCGTGTTGACCGAACCGGCCAGCTTGGCGCGCGAGGTGAAGGTCCTGCACAGCGCAAACGCCACTTCTTTCAGCGGCGCGGTCACGTTGGCGCCCATGCCACCGTTGGCGGCGAACGCTTCAAGCACGGCCGGGAACTCGGCGGCACTGGCTTCAATGGCCTCGTACTCCATCGCGATGCCTTCCTGGCGCGCGAACGCGGTGTGGATGTGCGGCGACAGCGAGTGGGCGATGGGCTGGCCGAATACGGCGTAACGGGCGGTCATGGGTGTCTTAAACTCCGGCCTGGATTGAAACGCAAACCCCAATGGAAGCGACTATGCGCACTCCCTTGTCTCTGCTCGCGCTGAGCCTGAGTTTACTCTTCGCACCGGGCGCGATGGCGCTTTCCGAGTTCGGCATCGAGGGCATGGGCGTGGTCTCGACCAAGGCCAATGAAGTCCAGGCCACGATCTCACCCGACGGGCAGCGGATCGTGTGGGCCAGCGACCGGGCCGGCGGCGACGGGGGCTGGGACCTGTGGCAGGCCCGCCTGCGGGATGGGCGCTGGCAGGACCCGGAGCCGCTGGCGGTGAACACCGGCGCGGACGAAACCGATCCCTATTTCAGCCATGACGGGAAAGACCTGTTTTTCGCCTCGAACCGGCCGGGTGGACGCGGGGGATTCGACCTGTACCGGCTGGCGGTGCTGGCGGACGGCGGGTTTGGTCCGGTGGCGGCGCTACCGGCGTCGATCAACACACGTGCGGACGAGCGTCGCCCTGCCCTGCGCCCGGATGGGCGGGTGCTGTTGTTCGCGCGCAATGGCAAGGGGGGCCAGGGCGGGTTTGATCTGTATCGGGCCGAGGTGGCGGGTACCGGATTTGCGGAGGCCTCGGCGTTGCCGGCGCCGCTGAACAGTGCGGCCGATGAGTTGGGTGCGGAGTGGCTGGGGAACGACGGGGCGCTGGCGCTGACCCGCGTGGCCGATGGGCATTCGCAGGTGTGGGTGGTGGGCTGCGATCATGCGCAGGCGGCGGTGCCGCTGGGGCTGTCGTTCAATACCGCCGAGGGGCAGACCGGGGCGCCGGTGGTGGATGCGTCCAAGCCCGGGGAGCTGGTGGTGGCCGGGCAGGCGCGGTCGCCGAAGGCGGGGGGGTTGGATCTTTATCGGATGCGGGCGCCGGGGGTGGTTTGCCATTGATCGCGATGGCCAGCGTCGGTAGGGTCGCATCCCAATCGACCGCCATGGATGTAGATCGATGCGGTTGGGCATGACCTCACCGGAGAGGCATCTCCGTTGAGGGTCATGCGTCCCAGCGCCGATCAATGCTGTCGGCGGTCGTTTGGGAACCGACCCTACCGGTCCTGCGAGCGTTGTTCAGGTCGCGCGCAATAACGCGGCGCGCTGCTGTTCGTACTCGGCTTCGCTGATCTCGCCGTTGTCCTTGCGCCGGTTCAATGCGGCCAGGTTGGCCTGCACGGCCGGCGACAGGTTGGCTTCACGCGCCAGGCGGGCGGCCGCCGAGGGTTGCTCCGGCGCGCGCTTGGACGCACGCACCGCGCTGCGGATGACCAGGGCGATCACCACCGCGAACACCGTTACCCCGGTGCCCCAGGTCAGCCACTGTACCCATCCCATCGTCTGCATCGTCGTCGTCCTCGATTCCTGTTGGCGCGTATTGTCAGCGTTCGCGCAGCCAACGCGCCACCTGCGGCGCGAAATAGGTCAGCACACCATCGGCACCCGCCCGCTTGAACCCGATCAGCGACTCCAGCACGCAGGCGCGCTCGTCCAGCCAGCCATTGGCGAAGGCGGCCTTCATCATCGCGTACTCGCCACTCACCTGGTACGCAAACGTCGGCACGCCGAACTGCTGCTTCACCCGGCGCACCAGGTCCAGGTAGGGCATGCCCGGCTTGACCATCACCATGTCCGCGCCCTCCTCCAGGTCCAGCGCGATTTCGCGCAGGGCCTCGTCGCCGTTGGCCGGGTCCATCTGGTAGGTCTTCTTGTCGGCCTTGCCGAGGCTGGCCGAGCTGCCCACCGCGTCGCGGAACGGACCGTAGAACGCCGAGGCGTACTTGGCCGAGTAGGCCATGATCCGCACGTTGACGTGGTTGCCGGCGTCCAGCGCGCGGCGGATCGCGCCGATGCGGCCGTCCATCATGTCCGAGGGCGAGACGATGTCCACGCCCGCTTCGGCATGCGACAGCGACTGCTTGACCAGCGCGGCCACGGTGATGTCGTTGAGCACGTAGCCCTTGTCGTCGATGATCCCGTCCTGGCCGTGGGTGGTGTACGGGTCCAGCGCCACGTCGGTCATCACCCCCAGCTCGGGGAAGCGCGACTTCAGCGCGCGGATCGCCCGCTGCGCCAGGCCGTTCTCATCCCACGCGGCGGCGGCGTCCAGCGACTTGCCAGCCGGGTCGATCACCGGGAACAGGTCGATCACCGGAATGCCCAGCTCGAGCGCTTCCTCGGCCACCTTCAACAGCTCGTCGATGGACAGGCGCTCCACGCCCGGCATCGAGGCCACCGGCGCGCGCCCGGCCAGCTCGTGCACGAACACTGGGTAGATCAGGTCGTCGGTGGTCAGCGTGTTCTCACGCATCAGCCGGCGCGAGAACTCGTCGTGGCGCATGCGGCGGGGGCGGTAGTCGGGGTGGGCCATGGGATGCTCCAGACAGGGTCGGTTACTGCAGCAGGTAGCGCTGCGGTTGCAGGGGTTCCGGCAGCGGGCGCTCGCCCAGGCTGTCGAGCAGGTCGATTTCCAGGGTACGCACCATGGCGTCCAGCGGCAGGTCGTTGGGCTCCAGCCCGAACGGCTCCTCCATTTCCTCGCCCAGCTGGTCCAGCCCGAAGAAGGCATAGGCCAGCACCGCCGACACCACCGGGGTGGCCCAGCCCAGCGAACTGGCCAGGCCGAACGGCAGCAGCACGCAGAACATCCACGCGCAGCGGTGCAGCAGCAGGGTGTAAGCGAACGGAAGGGGGGTCAGCAGGATCCGCTCGCAGCCGGCCTGGACGCTGGACAGCGCATGCAGGCGGGCTTCGAACTGGGCGAACAGGATCGAGTCGATCTCACCGGCGCGCAGCGCGGCGGTGGTTTCGGCGGCGATCATCGCCAGCAGCTGGTCCGGCATGTTCTGGCGCTGCGCGTAGCGCGCGCGGTCGGCCTCGCCCACCCACGGCAGTCCGGCCAGCGCCGCGTCCTGGCCGCGCAGGCGGGCGGCCAGGGCGTGCGCGAAGCCGATGCACAGCCGGCAGATGCGCGCGGCGCGCTGCGGCTGGCCGGCCAGCAGCGTGGTGCACAGGCGGGCCAGGCTGCGCGCTTCGAAGATGAGCTGGCCCCACAGCTTGCGCGCTTCCCACCAGCGGTCGAAGCAGGCGTTGTTGCGGAAGCTCAGGAAGATCGACAGCACCAGGCCCAGCAGGGTGAACGGTGCGACCGAAACGCGCTCGATGCCCGGCGGGTGGGCCAGCTCGGCAAAGGCGGCCACGGCGACGGCCAGCACGAAGATGGCGGCGACCTTGGGCGCGATGGCAGGCACGATGGAGCCGCGCAGGATGTACAGCAGCTGCCAGCCGTGGGGGCGGGGACGAATGATCATGGGGCGGTCATTCTACGCCCTTGGGTGCGACAACCCGGAGGGTGCGACGGGGTGTCGCAGTCAGATCACGCCGCCGCCGATGGACAGGCGGACGATGCCTACCACTACGACCACGGCGTTGAGGATCAGGCCGGTCCACGCACGGCCGCGCTTGGTCGGGTGGGTGAACAGGATGCCCAGCGCGCCGATCACCGCGCCCACCGCGGCGAACGGGATCAGGAACCAGTTGCCCCAGCCGAGCAGCGGAATCAGCGCCAGGATCATCCACAACAGTGCCAGCACGCCCCACAACAGACTGATCAATCCCATGTCCCGCTCCCCCTGCTTGAAATGCTGGCCGCAGCGTAGCGACTGGCCTGCCTGCGGCGTGTGATGGCGGCGGCAAGACCGGGATGCGGCGGACTCACCCGGTCGATGTTACCGTCTGCCAGAGTGGGGTTGGCACCGATTCAGCGGCCAGCCCGGATGATCCAGGCGCAGGCCGACCCGGCCGAACAAGGGGTGTAGCGATGAACCTTCGAATGCTTCCACTGCTGGGCGTGCTGCTGGTGATGACCGGCTGCGCCAGCTCGTCCAAGGTGATGATCGGGCAGGCCCGTGCGCCAACCGATCCGGCGCTGGTGCAGATCTATTCCACCCCGCCGCCGGGGTCGATCGAGATCGCGCAGCTGGAGTCGTCCAGCGCGGCGGGCTTTGGAACCCAGGGCCAGACCGATGCGGCGATCGCGCGGTTGAAGAAGGAAGCCGCTGCGCTGGGCGCCAACGGGGTGATCCTGATGGGCGTGGAGTCCAGCAGCTCGGGCGGCGGCCTGTCGGTGGGCGGCGGCAGCTACGGTTCGCACAGCGGTGGCGGCGTGGGCATCGGTATTCCGACCACGCAGCGTCGCGCGGCCGGCGTGGCCATCTGGGTGCCGAACCCGGCGCCGGTTGAACGCCTGCCGGCGCAGACCATCAAACCGTAATTCCCACCGGTGGTGGTGCCGGCCAGCGGCCGGCACCACGTCTCCTCAGCGGTATTTCGGAATGAACACTTCGTTGACCGCCTTGGCCAGCTGGTCCGGCGGCAACAGCCCCTGGTCCAGCAGGAAGTTGTTGAACGCCAACCGGTCGAACTTGTCGCCCAGCGCCAGCTCGGTCTGCATGCGCAGTTCCAGGATCCGGGTGTAGCCGTAGAAGTAGCTGCCGGCCTGGCCCGGCGAACGCACCATGTAGCGGTCCAGTTCCTGGGTAGCCATGGCCTGCGACAGGCCCACTTCGTCGATCAGTACGCGTTCGGCCTTCGCACGGTCGATCAGGCCCAGGTTGAGCATCGGGTCGAGCATCGCGCGGGCCGCACGCAGCAGGCGGAACTGCAGCGCGATCAGCTGCCCGTCCAGCGGTTCGTACGGGACCATTTCGGCTTCGGCATACAACGCCCAGCCTTCCACGTTGACCGAATTGAACGCGAACATCGTGCGCGCCAGCGACACGCCACGCTCCACCATCGCGGTGAACTGCAGCTCGTGGCCGGGGCGACCTTCGTGCGCGCTCAGCGTCCACGCAGCGGAGCCGAAGTTGAAGTCGTCGTACTGCGCGGCCTTGTCGCCGGCGGCCGGGTTGCCCAGCGGCAGCACGAACGTGCCCTGCTGGCCGGTGTTGCCCACCAGCGGCGCCGGCAGGAAGTGCGGTGCGGGCGAGGCGGCGCTTTCGGCCGCGGAGCCCAGGCGCATCTGCATCGGGCGCTGCGGCACGTCGACGATCTTCTGCGCGCGGATGATCGGGTCGATCGCATCGATGACGCCGCGGTAGTGGTGCTCGAGCTGGTCGTTGGCGATCTTGTCGGTCTTCAGCGCGCGGATCACCGCGACCGGATCGGTCGGGTCGGCGACCTTCAGGCCCTTGGCCTTGACCACCAGCGGCGCCAGCTGGCGCATCGCCGAACGGGTTTCCATGAACTCCAGCTGCGCACGCTGCATCAGCAGCTGCGGGTCGATGTCGATGCCCACGCGCTTGAGCTGGAACGCGTACAGCGGCTCGGGCAGGCGCGCGTCGGCGCGGGCCCTGGGCAGCACCTCTGCGCGAGTCCAGTCGCGGTACTCGCGCAGTTGGGTGGCAATCGCCTTCAGGGCCTCGTCGGCGCCGGCCACCTTGTACTTCTCGAACAGTTTCTCGATACCGGTGATGTAGGTATCCACGTTCGCCAGCGACTGTTCAACTTCGATCTTCGTCGGCTGCAGCAGGGTGGTGTCCTTGAGCCGCTCTTCATAGCGCTGGCGCGACAGCGTGGTCACGGCGGTGCTGCCCGGGGCCAGGCCGGCGTAGGCCTTCAGGCGGTCCAGCGCCTTGGCGCGGCGTTCGGCCGGTACCTGGTCGGAGAGCAGCAGGTTGATGCCGCTGAACACTACCTGCGGGGTGTCGGTCCACGGCAGCAGGTACTTTTCGTTGAGTTCGCTGCCTTCGATGTTCTCGGTGGCGGCGGCGATCATGATCGCCAGGTCCTGGCGCACGTTCGGGTCGCGCTCGGTCGCCAGCTTGGCCTGCAGTTCGCTCCGCGCCTTGGCCATCGCTTCGCGGTAGCGCTTGCCGTTGTCCGGGCCGAAATCGGCCACCTTGTCGTCGTAGCCGGGCACGCCGAAGAAGCCGGTTTCTTCCGGCTGGAACGGACCCTGCGCATCGAGCAGGATCTGCGCCAGTTCGTTGCTGCGGGTCACCCACGCGGCACTGGCCGGTGCCTTGCTGGCAACAGGAGCGGCGGCAAGGGCCGGCGGCGCACTGAGCGCGGCGGGAACGGAAAGGGCCAACGCGACGGCAAGGGCAAGCGGCTTCATGCAGGACTCCGGTGAGCGGTTCCCTGCGACCCTACGCACTCAGGCGTTACGCGGCAATCGGCCGGAGGTCATGCCCGCCGCTCAGCGGCCCCAGCGCCCGCCCGGCAACGGGCAGTGGCCCTGTTCGCGGCAGTCGCGCAGCGCGCATTCACCGGCCGCTTCGGCGTCGTCCAGGGCGGTCAGGTCGATGGCGGTGTCATTGCGGGTGATCGCGTACAGCAGTGGGTAGTCCCACGCGCCGTTTTCGCGGTGCGCTTCCAGGTACAGCTCGGCCTCGCCGCGCGGGCCGGACAGCGACACCACGTACTGGCTGGACGCGCTGCCGTTGGCGTTGCGCTGCACGCTGCCGGTGGGCAGGAACCCATCCTGGATGGGTTCGCCCAGCACCGCCACCAGTTCGATGCTGCAGCGCGCGCGGCGCATGGCTTCCTGGTACGGCTCGCTGGCGCGGCTCCAGCGCGACCATTCGACCAGCGCCAGCCAGACGATCCCCGCCACCATCAGCAGCACCGCCAGCACCGCCAGCGGCATCGCCCAGCGCCAGTGGCGTTGCCACCAGCCGGGCGGCGGCGCCCGGGTCAGTGGGGGTGGCAGGGTCATTTACGGCGTCAGGCAGCGGCCCAGGAAATCCTCGGCCAGGCGGTAGCGGTGCAGCGCATTGCTGCCGGACAAGCCGTGCTTGGCGCCCGGGTAGGTCATCAACTCGAACGGCTGGCCGCGCTTCTGCAGGGCGCTCATCAGCGAGGTGGAGTTGGTGAACAGCACGTTGTCGTCGGCCATGCCGTGGATCAGCAGCAGGCGCGAGCGCAGGCCGTCGATGTGGGCCAGCACGCGCGCCTCTTCATAGCCCTTGGCGTTGCGCGCCGGCAGGTCCATGTAGCGTTCGGTGTAGTGGCTGTCGTACAGGCCCCAGTCGGTCACAGGTGCGCCGGCCACGCCGCAGGCGTACTGGTCCGAGGCCTTGGCCAGCAGCATCAGGGTCATGTAGCCGCCGTTGGACCAGCCCTGCACGCCGATGCGCGCCGGGTCCACCCAAGGCTGCTGCTTCAGCCATTCCACGCCCCTGAGCTGGTCGGCCACTTCCACGGTGCCCTGCACGCCGTACAGCGCGCCACCGAAATCGCGGCCACGCCGCGGGGTGCCGCGATTGTCCAGCGAGAAGACCACGTAGCCCTGCTGGGCCAGGTACTGGTTGAACAGGTGGTCGCCACGGCCGGGCCAGCTGTCGGTGACGGTCTGGCTGGCCGGGCCGCCATACACGTACACCACCACCGGGTAGCGCTTGGACGGATCGAACCCGGCGGGTTTGATCAGGCTGTAGTTGAGCGGGGTGCGGCCATCGGCAGCGGTGAGCGTGCCGAAGGTGACCGGGCGCTGCGCGTCCAGGTAGCGCGCGTACGGGTGGTTGGGATCTTCCAGGTTGTTTTCCACCAACGTGGCGATCTTCTCGCCGCTGGCCCGGTGCAGCGCGATCTGCGGCGGCGTGGTGGTGTTGGACCAGCTGTCCACGTACACGCTGGCGTTGCGCGCGAAGCTGGCGGTGTGCATGCCCGGCTGCTGCGACAGGCGCTGCAGCGGGCCGCCCTGCAGCGGCACCGCGTAGATCTGGCTTTCGCGTGCGTTTTCCACGCCAGCGCGGAAGTAGACCTTGCCGGCGTCTTCGTCCACCGCCAGCAGTTCGTCCACCGGCCAGTTGCCGTGGGTCAGCGGAACGATGCTCCGGCCATCGTCGGACACGCGGTACAGGTGCTGGAAGCCACTGCGCTCGGAGGACCAGACGAAGCCGCCCTGCCGGAGGAAGTGCAGGCTGTTGTGCAGCGGCACCCAGGTCGGCGAGGTTTCGGTCACCAGCGTCTGCTGTTTGCCGCTGGCCAGGTCGGCCTGGATCAGTTCCAGGGTCTTCTGGTCGCGCGACTGGCGCTGGAAGGTCAGGCGCTGCGGGTCGCGCCAGTCGACGCGGGCCAGGTAGATGTCTTCATTGCGGCCGAGATCGACCCACTTCGGGGCGGCTTCGGCGCGCGGGGCGATCACGCCCAGCTTCACGGTGACGTTGTGGTCGCCGGCGGCCGGATAGCGCTGCTCGATCATCTCGGTGCGGTCGGCGTACATTTCATAGCGCTTCTGCACCGGCACCGGCGATTCGTCGATGCGGGCGAAGGCAATGGCCGAGTCGTCCGGCGCCCACCAGTAGCCGGTGTGGCGGTCCATTTCCTCGTCGGCCACGAATTCGGCCACGCCGTTGCCGATGGTGTCGCTGCCGTCACGGGTGAGCTGGAGCTGCTTGCCGCTGGCGAGGTCGATCACCCACAGGTTGCGGTCGCGCACGAAGCTGACGAAACCGCCCTTGGGCGAGAGCTTGGCGTCGGTGGCAAAGCCCTCGCCCTGGGTGAGCTGGCGCACGGCGGCCTTGCCCTGCTTGCCCAGGTCGTACAGGTACAGTTCGCCGCCGAGCGGGAACAGCAGGGTGCGGGCGTCCGGCGACCACTGGTAATCGACGATGCCGGTCATGGCGGCAATGCGCTGGCGTTCGCGGCGCGCCTTTTCGGCATCGCTCAGGGTTTCATCGCCGGGCAGCACCACCTTGGAGTCCACCAGCAGGCGGATCTGGCCGCTGCCGATGTCGTAGGCCCACAGGTCCAGCTGGTTGCGGTCGGCCTCCTTGCCACGCAGGAAGCTCACCCGCGAGCCGTCCGGCGCCACCTTCGGCTTCATCAGGGTCGGCCCGGACAGCGGCAGCGGCCCGGTGATGGCGTCCAGGGTCAGCTTTTCGGCGTGGGCGACGGTGGTGGTGGCGAGCATGAGGGCGAGCGAGGCAACAAGGTGGCGCATGAAAGGTTCCGGCGGCGGCAGGGCGTTCGGGGCGCAAGGCGACCCGGACACGCATCCTACCGCAGGTGGTGCCGGCCGCCGGCCGGCTCCACGCGCTGCCGGACACCCCTTGGAGCCGGCCAGCGGCCGGCACTACCGCGGTAACCGTTTCCGGTTACCGCTTGCCGAACAGGTGCTTGCGCTCTTCGTCGCTGAGCGGCTTGCCCGCGTCCGGGTTCACCTTCTGACGCAACGCATAGGCCCGCCCGGTGGCCGGCCGCGCGGCAATCGCCTCGTGCCAGCGCTTCAGGTTCGGGAACGCGGCGAAATCCGCCGGCAGCTTGTCGTAGGCGCCAATCCACGGGTAGCTGGCCATGTCGGCGATGCTGTATTCGTCCCCGGCCAGGAACGCGCTTTCAGCCAGGCGCTTGTCCATCACCCCGTGCAGGCGGCGCACTTCATTGCCATAGCGTTCGATGGCATACGGAATCTGCTCGGGCGCATACACACTGAAGTGCCCCATCTGCCCGCTCATCGGGCCCAGCCCGGCCATCTGCCAAAACAGCCATTCCAGCACCGCCACCCGGCCGCGGGTATCGGCCGGCAGGAATTTGCCGGTCTTCTCGGCCAGGTACAGCAGGATCGCGCCGGATTCGAACACGCTCTGCGGCGCGCCGCCGTCGGTGGGCTGGTGATCCACCAGCGCCGGCATCTTGTTGTTCGGCGAGATCGCCAGGAATTCCGGCTTGAACTGGTCGCCGCTGCCGATGTTCACCGATTTGATGGTGTACGGCAGGCCCAGCTCTTCCAGCAGCAGGGTGACTTTGTGGCCATTGGGGGTAGGCCAGTAATACAGATCGATCATGACAGGACCCAGCGGTTCAGGAATCTCGAGTCTAGTGCGTCAGTCGGGTTGGCAGGGTCATGAAGGCCCGGTACCCTGCGGCGTCCCCAGCAACGCAGCATTCCAGCATGAGTTCTTCCGCCAAGCCCATCAGTCCTCTGTCGTCCCTGATCTTCGCCTCTCGCTGGCTGCAGCTGCCGCTGTACCTGGGCCTGATCCTGGCGCAATGCGTTTATGTGTTCCTGTTCGGCAAGGAGCTCTGGCACCTGGTGCACAAGGCCAACGCCATGGGCGAGCAGGAGATCATGCTGCTGGTGCTGGGCCTGATCGACGTGGTGATGATCTCCAACCTCCTGGTCATGGTGATCGTGGGTGGCTACGAGACCTTCGTGTCCCGCCTGCGCCTGGAGAACCACCCGGACCAGCCGGAATGGCTGAGCCACGTCAACGCCAGCGTGCTGAAGGTGAAGCTGGCCCTGTCGATCATCGGCATCTCCTCGATCCACCTGCTCAAGACCTTCATCGGTGCGGGCAACCTGGACGGCGTGCCGCTGTGCAATACCGAGGCCTACTACGCCGCTGCAGCCGACCTGACGCTCAAGTACGGTCCGGATGCCAAGCTGATCTGCACCACCATGACCAGCGACGGCGTGATGTGGCAGACCATCATCCATGCCGCCTTCATCCTGTCGGCGATCGGCATCGCCTACACCGACAAGCTGATGGCCCACACCCCGAGCAAGTCGCTGGCCCACTGAGACCGGCCCTTGGGCGGCGGCGCGCTCCGGCGTGCCGCCCTGCCCCACCTGCCGCCCCCCAGCGGGGCGCGGGGATGCTAGATTGAGCACTTGTTGCATGGCCTGGACGCTGGGAATCGTCCAGGCCCCTCGGTCGGCCTGACCGCATCAGGCCCTACGTATCGCCGTTCTTCAAAGGGGAGTTGGATGTCGCACGTCAACACGAACGCCAAGGCGCGCCTGCTGGTGCCGCTGACCCTGGTGGTGGCTCTGGCCGCCTGCTCGGGCAAGGATGAAACCGCAACGCCAGCCGCGCCGACCGCCGCAGCACCGGCTGCCGCACCCGCCGCCACGCCGGCACCGGCACCCGCCGTGTCGGCCAAGGTCCAGTCGATGGGCACCGAGGAACTGCGCGAGCTGGCCAGCAAGGCGCTGCGCGAGAACCGCATGTACGCCCCGGCCGGCGACAACGCCATGGAGTACTACCTGGCGCTGCGCGAGAAGACCCCGGACGACGCCTCGATCAAGAGCGCGCTGACCGACCTGCAGCCGTACGTGCTCATTGCCGCCGAGCAGAGCCTGGCCCGTGAGGACTTCACCGAAGGCCAGCGCCTGGTGGCGCTGATCGAGAAGGTCGACCCCAACGCAGCCGCCCTGCCGCGCCTGAAGACCGGCATCACCAAGGGCACGGAAATCGCGCTGAAGCGGACCCAGGAAGAGACCGACAAGGTCAAAAAGGACGCCGAGAACAAGACCAAGCAGCTGGCCGAACAGCAGCGCCAGCAGCAGGCCAGCGAGGCCGAAGCGGCCAAGCAGATCGCCGCGCAGCAGGACGCCGCCCGCCGCGAAAGCGAACGCCAGGACGGTGAGCGCCAGGCTGCGGCGCGTCGTGAGACCGAACAGCGCCAGCAGGCTGCTGCTGCCGCACAGGCCGCTGCGGCCCGCGCGCCGGCCGCCGCACCGGCTGCCGCTGCCACCCTGCGCCCGATCAGCACCCCGGCGCCGCGTTACCCGGCCGACGCGCTGCGCTCGGGCACCTCGGGCGAAGTGCTGGTGGAAATCACCGTGGGCACCGACGGTTCGGTCACCAACGCCCGCGTCCTGCGCGCCACCCCGGCCCGCATCTTCGATCGCGAAGCGCTGGGCGCGGTAAAGAAGTGGAAGTTCGAGCCGGTGGCCGCACCGACCACCACCCGCCGCACGCTGGCATTCGCGCCCGGCGGTTGATCGGTAGCATTGCCGCAAAAGAAAAACCCCGGAGCGATCCGGGGTTTTTTGTTGGTCCGGTAACGTCAGCCCGAGATCGCCAACCGCTCCTGGTGGTAACGGCGTACCGCCGCGAACCACAGCAGCGCCGCCAGGCCGAAGCCGGCCGCCAGATACACGCCCCACATCTGCGCGCTGATCGGCTCGTGGCGGATGATCTTCAGCAGCATCTGGTTCTGCGCCAGGAACGGCACCGCCAGCTGCCAGAGCTCGCTCTTCACCGGGTACACCATCAGCGCATAGCCCGGCAGCATCGGCAGCAGCATCAGCCAGGTCATGTGGCTCTGCGCTTCCTTCATGCTCTTGGCCGCCGCCGAGAGGAAGGTCAGCAGCGAGGTACCGATGAACAGGATCGGCATCATCACGAACAGCATCTGCAGCATGGACAGCAGGCCCATGTTGAGCTGCCGCGCGGCCGCGCCGGTGGAGAGCTGCGCGCTGAGCTTGAACGCCGCCAGCGTCAGCAGCAGCGAGACCACGCCCACCACGCAGGCCGCCGCGATCTTGCCGCTGACGATGGCACCGCGCTTGGCCGGGGTGGCCAGCAACGGCTCCAACGACTGCCGCTCGCGCTCGCCGGCGGTGGTGTCCATCACCAGGTAGGCACCGCCCAGGAACGAGGTGATGGTGAGCAGGATCGGCAACAGCAGCGACAGCATCACCCCACGCTTGGCCTCGACCGTGGCCAGGTCCTGGGTGGCCACGTCCAGCGGACGTGCGACCTGGGCGTCGATGCCGCGCGCCAGCAGCCGCAGCGAACCAACCTGCTGGCTGTAGCCGCTGAGCGCGGCCTTCAGGCGCGCGGTCGGAATGTCGGCGTCGCGGCGCGTGCTGTCCTGCACGATCTCCACCAACGCCGGGCGTCCTTCTGCCCAGTCCTTGCCGAAGTCCGGGCTGATCCGCAGCGCGATGTCGATCTTCTGGTCGCGGATCTCAGCGGTCAGGTCCTTCGGCGGGTCCACCGCGTTGAGTCCCTGCGAGGCCAGGAAGCGCACCAGGTTGGGGGCGTTCTCGCGGCCGATGGTGGGAATGTCCAGGGGCTTGTCGATCTGGGTCTTGACCCGGCTCTCGGCCAGCTTGCCCATGCCCAGGATCAGGATCGGGTACAGCAACGGTCCCATCAGCAGGGTGAGCGCCAGGGTACGGCGGTCACGCGAGAGGTCGCGCAGTTCCTTGCGCATTACGGTCAACAACGTGGCAAACGCGCTCATGCGTGCAGTCCTTCTTCATTGCCGATGGCCTTCACGAAGGCATCTTCCAGGTTCGCTTCACCGGTCTGCGCGCGCAGTTCGTCGGCGGTGCCGGCCGCCATCACCGTGCCCTTGGCGATGACCACGATGGTGTCGCACAGCGCGGCCACCTCCTGCATGATGTGGCTGGAGAAGATCACGCAGCGGCCTTCGTCGCGCAGCTCGCGCAGGAAGCCTCGCAGGGCGCGGGTGGTCATCACGTCCAGGCCGTTGGTCGGCTCGTCCAGGATCACGTTGCGCGGGTCGTGCACCAGTGCCCGCGCGATGGCGGTCTTGGTGCGCTGCCCCTGCGAGAAACCGTCGGTCTGGCGGTCGAGGATGTCTTCCATGTCCAGCGCCTTGGAAAGCACCTTGGTGCGTTCGCGGATGTGCGCGGCGCTCATCCCGTGCAGCTCACCGAAGTAGGCGATGTTCTCGCGCGCGGTCAGCCGCTTGTACACGCCACGCGCGTCGGGCAGCACGCCGAGTCGACGACGGACTTCCACCGCCTGGGTGGAGGCGTCCAGGCCATCCACCAGCACCCGGCCCTGGTCGGGCGTCATCAGGGTGTAGAGCATGCGCATGGTGGTGGTCTTGCCGGCGCCATTCGGGCCGAGCAGGCCGGTGATGCGGCCGTCTTCGGCCTGGAAGCCGACGTTCTCCACCGCCTTGATCAGGCCGGTCTTGGTCTTGAAGGCTTTATGCAGGTTCTCGGCGACGATCATGGTTCCCATCCGTTGAACGAGGTGAAGGCCGGCACCGGCGCGAGGGTATCCAGGCAGGAGGCGTCGAGCGCCTTGGCGTCGGTAGTGTCCATGAACTGCGCCAGCAGGCGCGGCATGCAGCCAGCGCCGAGGGTGCCGTGGCCCTGCCCCTTGGCCACGATGTGGCGGCCGTTGGGCAGGTGCTTGACGACCTGTTCGGCGTAGCGCGGCGGGGTGACCGGGTCGAACTCGCCGGACAACAGCAGCACCGGCACGTCGGTGCTCAACGGTGCGGTGAAGTTCTTTGGGCGGCTGCCGACGTTCCAGACCGGGCACGCAGCGAAGAACATGCGCGCCACTTCCGGGCCGAGGATGCGGTCGCCAGCCGGTGCTTCCACATAGCGGTCGGCATCTTCGGCACAGATCACCGACCACTGCATGCCCTGGTTCAACTGCCCTGCCATGTTGCGGGTGGCGAGGCTGTTGAGCGACATCAGCGGCGCGTAGCGGCCTTGTGCGGCCTCATCCAGCACCACCGGCAGCAGCGAGGCCGACTCCGGCATGTACGAGAACATGAAGGCCAGGTTGATCACGGTATTGGAGCTGATCGGGTCACGCCGGACCGCGGCGGTGCCCGGGTCTCGATACTCGACCTCGACCGGGGCCTTGGCCAGCGTGGAGATCACGTTGCGCAGCTGGGTGTGGGTATCCACCGGGAAGCGCTTGGCGCAGGCGGCGTCCTTCTGGCACTGGGCTGACTGCAGTTCGATCGCCGACTCGAAGGTGTTGGCGAAGTCGCCGCCCACCGCCAGGTCGTTCGGTGCCACGCCGTCGATCACCACCGCACGGGTGTGCTGCGGGAAGCGCGCGGCGTACTGCTGGGCCACGCGGGTGCCGTAGGAGCCGCCGACCAGGTTGATCCTGTCCACGCCCAGCGCGGCGCGCACGGCGTCCAGGTCGCCGATGGCTTCGGTGGTGGTGTAGAAGCGGGTATCGGCACGGTCCACCAGCGCCGCTGCGCAGCGCTTGGCGTACTCGGCCATTGCCTCGGGCGTGGGAGCCGCGTTCTCGTCGAACGTCAGCGCGTTGCCGTCGGCGTCGACGCAGCTGAGCGGGTTGGACTTGCCGGTGCCACGCTGGTCGACCAGGATGATGTCGCGCTTCTTGCGGACCTCACGCAGCGACTGCTTGATGATCGCCGCCACTTCTGTGGCCGACTGGCCCGGGCCACCGGCCAGGAAGAAGACCGGGTCCTGCTTGCCTTCGCCCTCGTTCTCGGTATCGAGCAGGGCGATGTTCAGGCCGATCCTGCGGCCATCCGGCGCGGCCGGGTTCTCCGGCACTTCCAGCGTGGCGCATTCGGCTTCCACGTTGCTGCTGGCCTGGGCGCTGGTCAGGGTGCAGGGCTTGAACGTCAGTGTTCCGTACTGGCGCGCCGCCCCTTGCGGGGGCGCTTCCGGGGTGGCCTGGCAGGCAGCCAGCAGCAGCACGGCTGCGCTGGCGGCCAGGGGACGGCGGGAAAGTCGCATTTCGATCACGTCCTTGGTTGAAGGGGCTCAGCATGCCATGACGGATGGGCGGGCTGGATGTGACCGAAGTAGGTGGGTAAGTTACCGATCCCCGCCTGTGGAGGCGTCGAGCGACAGCGCGCGGCGGACATTCACCCGTGCAGAGGGCTCCATTGCCAGACCCTGTCTCCACTTTCGTCCGGGAGTTCTCTGGAAATGCTGGTCGACGCAGCACGCCTGACACCAGTGCCTTCGCCAGTACAGGCCCTACCTGAAAGTTCAGCGGGGTGACACGAAAAGCACACCTTGAAGAGCGCGTTCTACTGCCAAAGAGGGGTCCGCTTCACGCCAACCATCTCTTCTCAGCCAAGCTTTATCGCCAGCGAGAACGTCACAACATCTATTGACGAGCCCCGATGCATAAACCCTGACCGAAGCAACCAGCCTACCTTCCAACAATGCCTGATCGCTGTACCCGGCCCGATCGCTTGGGGTGAACCGCTGCATGACCAATGGACGCAAAGTGTACGAAGCCAGCTGCTCTCGCCCAGTTCGCTCGATGTACGAAAGTTCGAGGCCGTCCCGATCCGCGGAAAATCTCAATGCGTAGCCCGAACCAACAAGCAGCGCTTCTGTTTCACTGACGCGAACAACCTTCATCCGGAAACCGTCGATCAACGGACCCAATTCTACGGTCAACAAGACAGTCAGATCACCGCCCATTCCTGCATTCACGGGTTGGTCGCCACGCCTTCGGTTGCTGGATCATACTTCAGCTTGGTCCACCATACTCTGCCCATGGACATCCCGATTGGATAGCGCTCAACTCGGCTGATCGATTTCCGTCAGGAATGCAGCGAGCACCGCCCTATCCTGATCTGAAACTGCGCCCAGAACAGTGGCGCTGCTTAGGTGATACGTCAGCAATCGCAGCCTCGACTTGTCGCTGGGCAGGGTGTTCCTGAGCGTTGCCACAAAGCGCCTTACGCTCATGAAGGAAAGGAATATCAAGTAGGGCCTGTCACTGGCGAATGGAATTCCCGCGAGGTAATGGTCGGCAAGGCGGACTTGATCACCTCGGAGCCAGGACCGCCGAGTAAGCAGGTTGAAAGCGCGCCCATAGTTGAGCGATCCTGCCGGATAGGCATGCATCAGCCAGTCGGCCGCATCCAGAGACGACATCGCGCGAATCATCTTCGCCTCACGATTGACTTCTATGTCATCCATACGTCCTCGCAATGAAGCCGACCTGGTTGTTGAGGAACAGCGCGGCGAGTTGCTCTGGACCGACCAGCCCGCCGCAGACGTATCAGAGAGTTGAGGTCATCTCTCTGAAAACCCCGTTTCATACCGTCTGCCAAGCCAGCCCATAGCCCCTTCGCCCACTAGTAGCGCCCTGAACTGTCTCCAGTGCGAGAGAGCGAGCTGAAACTGCTCATAGGTGAAGTGCTGAGGGCGACCGCCATCTTACTTGTGTTCCGCCGCCGTCCACGTCCAGTCCAAGGCATTCATTCGGCTCGATGCAAAGCCTTGAAGTTCAGCGGAGCAACTCGCGATGTATCTCTATGAGCCACTGCCTTGCCTCTTCATCACTGTTTAACGCCAAACCAGTCACTTCGTTCAACTCCTCAATCGGAACGCGGTCCGATCCAACGAGACGTTCGAGCTGGGCCTTAAACTCGTCGGCATTAAAATCCGCATCACCACGCTTGATGATAGTCACCAACTCATTCAACTCATACCACTCTACATAGCGGAACGTTCGTAGAACCAGGCGCAGCAACTCAGGAATATTTCTCATAGTGTTGAACTTACATCGGAGATCTTCGTTATGGTTACGCTTCAGCGCATCCCCGGCACCTGATTAGTCCGGCACTTCAGCCAATTTGCCGATTGGGTCAATAGTAGTGGCGACCCAGTCGTTCCTACGCTGCATGGCTTCAAGGGCCGACAATGTTTGTGCAGCTCCCCCTGTGGGAGCAAAAGCGAGATTTCCGCACTCGCCCTAACGTGATAGCTCTCACGCTCAGCCCCTCGAGCGAGCGAACTCTCCTTACCGCAATCAGTTCCATCTGCTCGACAACGATCGGTTCATTGCACTGATCATGCGATGTTGAGAACATGCCCACCCTTTTCGAAGTCCGCCCTGATCCCTGCAACGATGTGATCAACCTCGTCCTTACCAATCTCAACATCCTCGTGCGGCGGATCCCAGCATCCAACTTGGTCTAGAAACAAAGTAAACCCCAAGTTCCCGTTCTCCGGGAAGAACATCTCCCCGGGTATGGTTGCGGTTTTCTCCTCCATCGCAACCTTTATGCAACCCCTGGTGACCTCCCTAATCATGACTCACCTCGAACGAAGATTGGTCTGTGCACGCCGGTCGCCGGGTCGCAAGTATTCTTTGCGCCGTGCGATGTACGTCTCTCGGCAAGGGTCACCCCTTCGCATCCAGTGATAGTAGATCTGACGCCCAAGCACGCTTCTTCTGACCTGTGACCGGGTGGAGGGCATCGCCCCCGGTCTGGGTAGGAAGGCACAACTTTGAAGCTCCGTACTGACCATTTGAAGATTACTTCGGAAGTCATAGTCAGTTTGCATCGTTCATCGTGGTGGGAATGGATGGGGCACATCTATCGGGCGCCGGCAACTCTGGCTTTGACTTTAACTGAGTTGAAGATCAAGCCGGGAGAGACGTTGTCACCAGGCAGAAATCGCCCTGCAGGCGTCGATATTGCATCGTGCTGGGCATAGTCGTCTTCAAGCGGGCAACCATGTCGGGGCTTCCCGGATTCCGCGATCCCCCGGGACGGGCCGGTTGTCAGCCACTCGCCACCGTCCGTCATCCCGGAAGTACTCGAATCGATTGCCTCGGCTATAAAGCACGCAATGACAACGATAATAATTCCGGCGCGGCAGATCCGCGCCCAGTACGATGATGCCACCCTCCGCGTTTACCAGGCCTACTCGGATACCATCGCCGAGAGTGCCCTGAAGCACCAGACCTTTGTCGCACCGCCGTTCAAGATGGAGCGGATGACGTGGATCAAGCCCTCCTTCCTGTGGATGATGTATCGCGCAGGCTGGGGCTACAAGGACGAGGGTCAGGCCCGGATCCTTGCGATCGACATTGCCCGCGAGGGCTTTGAGTGGGCATTGGCGCACAGCTGCGCCAGCCATCCCGAACCGGGGATGGGCGAGCAGGAGTGGGATGCGCTGAAGAAGCGTTCTCCCGTACGGGTGCAATGGGACCCCGAACGCGACCTGCACCACCGCCCCCTTGAGCACCGCGCGATCCAGGTTGGCCTGAGTGGTGAAGCTGTCCGCCTCTACGCCGGGGATTGGATCAAAAGGATTACCGACGTCACACCCCTTGCCCATCGGATACATGCGCTGGTAGCGGAGGATCGGCTGGAGGAAGCGAAGGCCACCCTTCCCATTGAAAGACCGTACTTGCCGGGCTGAGCAACGCACGGGGCCCGCCCTCTGGACAACGACGGGACCTGACGGCCGTTTTGACGGGGCTACCGCGGACGCGGCGATGCGGTATCGTCGCTCCACTTCAGCCATGCCCGGAACCGTCGATGCACTTCCGCAACATGCAGCAGGCCACGCCCCTTCGGGTTGCGCTCATGACGGCCGTCTTCGGCCTCTGCAGCGCTCCGGCCTTGGCCGGCGACGCCTCTGGTGGCTTGCAGGAGGACCGCGTCGCGCGCGTGGAGTCGGGCCTTTCCACCCCGGTAGTCATCAGAGGCGCCGGCGGCGGAAAGATGGACCTGCGCGAGCGCATGGCCTTCCACAAGGTGCCGGCTGTCAGCATCGCGCTGATCGAGAACGGCCGCGTCGAGTGGGCGCGTGCTTACGGCATGGTAAGCGCCGATGGGGAGCCGCCCCGCCCTGCCACGGTAGACACCTTGTTCCAGGCCGCGTCGGTCAGCAAGCCTGTAAGTGCGCTGGGCGCCATGCAGCTCGTCCAGCAGGGCACGCTGGCGCTTGATGCGCCGGCCAATGGCCACCTCAACGCATGGAAGATTCCGGACAACGCGTTCACCCGCGCTACGCCACCCACGCTCCGCATGCTGCTGAACCACAGTGCGGGCACGACGGTGCACGGCTACTTCGGGTATCCACAGGGAACGGCGTTGCCCTCCCTTCTACAGGTACTGGACGGCGCCCCACCGGCCGATTCGGATCCGGTACGGGTGGATGTGCAGCCCGGCACCCTGTGGCGCTACTCGGGCGGTGGCTTCAGCGTGGTGCAGCTGATGGTCACCGAAGCGACCGGGCAATCGTTCGGCCAATACATGCAGCGGTCGGTGCTTGGCCCGCTGGGAATGACCCACAGCACCTTTGACGTGGACCTCTCACCGCGCCAGCGTGCACTCGCGGCGACCGGGTTCAGCGCGGAGGGAACTCCCGTCGCGGGGGGCTGGCGGCGTTATCCGGAGTCGGCTGCCGCCGGGCTGTGGACGACACCCACGGACCTGGCGCAGGTAGTGCTTGAAGTGCAGCGCGCTGCTGATGGCGCAGCCGGCAAGGTACTGACGCACGCCAGCGCCCAGCAGATGCTGACGCGTGGCTTGGGCGAGTACGGGTTGGGGCTGTACGTGGAAGACCTGGGCGGGCGCACGAGCTTCGCGCACAGCGGTGGTACCAACGGCTTTCGGGCGCAGATCTATGGCTACACCCACAGCGGCCAAGGCGTGGCGATACTGACCAACAGCGACAATGGCGCGGCCTTGATCTCGGAGATCCTGGCCAGCATCTCCGCCGAGTACGACAGGACATGGTGTTGAACGTCACCCGCAATGCAGACGACAAGGTGACGGGGTTCTCGCTGGTCCGGGGCGCGAGCACCTACCAAGCCACTCGCAGCTGAGCATTCCACCTCAGATTGGACATGACGCTTGTGGCCCAAGGGTTTCGGGCACGCCGTCACAGCTTGCTGGGTCCATTCATGGCAGATTATGGCAAGACCCATAATTATGGCGATTGGCATAATTTTTCATAATGAACACGCTTGCGGACATCCACTACTTTCCCCGAGAAAAGTTGGTCCAGACAGTTCACCAGGCGCTGGGCTCGGGGCTGACGCATGCAATCACCATGTTCGCTGCACGGCGCATGGGCAAAACACTTTTCGTGAAGAATGACCTTGTTCCAGCTGCAGAGGCGTGGGGTTGGCGGGCGTGCTACATCGACCTGTGGGTCAGGCGCGACCACCCAGAGGCGGCGCTGGTCCAGGAACTGGAAGCTGCCGTGCGGCCCAAGGGGCTCCTGGCGCGGGCGATCAAGCCTGACAAGTTGACCGCAAAGGCGGGCTACGGAGGATCAGGTGTTCATGCGGAGTGGCTGCCAAACACTGCTGAGCTGGACTTGCAGGGCAGGCTGAGGAATGCGATGCGTAGTTTGGCGCATGCCAATGATCAACCTGTCCTGCTCATCCTGGACGAGTTCCAGACGCTCGCCAACGGCATGCACGAAGATTTCATCGCTGCCTTCCGCGCCTCGATGCTGGAACTTCAACCCAGGTTGAAGTTGTTTTTTACCGGCTCTTCCCGCGAAGCACTCAATGCGATGTTCCGCAAGCGAAAAGCCCCCCTCTTCGATGCCGCACTGTCGTTGCCGCTTCCCGAGCTGGACGAAGACTTCGTGCAGAACCGCGCTTTCATCTTTCAGAAGATGACGGGACGGACCGTTGACGAGGCGGAGTTGGGCAACGTCTTCGAGCGCATTGCGCACGTACCGCTCTACCTCAATCAGATCATCCTGCACATGGTGGTGGGCATAACGTCCGACCCATGGGAGGGCCTGCGCAGGTGGCAGGACGAGATAGGCGAAACAGGATTGCGCGAGCAGTGGCTCATGCTGAAGCCGGTAGACAGGTTCATCCTGGTGCATCTGGCAACCCGGCAGTCGGAGAGCCTTTTTGGCAGCGAGTTCAGCGCTCTGGCGACTGAGCGACTTGACGACAATACCTCGTACAACCCACAACGCATCCAGACCGCCGTGGCCCGACTTGTAAAGGCCTTGGTGCTCGCGCCAAAGGGTGTCAAGGGCGAGTACGAAATCGAGGATCGTGCACTGGCCACTTATCTCGCAAGCGGGCCAAGCGTGGTGGGATGAAAGTAACAATGCCCGCACGTGGCGGGCATGGGTTGGCATTCGCAGGGGCCAGGTCACCTCAATGCGTTTCTGCTTCCACCTTCGCGTAGAAGTACCTTGTCGGGGTGATCCGGGACATCGGGTGGTAGGTCACCCCAGGACGACCCGTGGCGAGTGGAAACTTCACAGGCGGATCCACCTTGATGGTGATGACGCCTTTCCTGGCTTCGATCTTCAGCTTCGCGCCTGCGGTGAAGCCGATCTCACGCAGCCATTGGCCCTGGATCTTCAAGACCGGAATCTGCTTCTGCACGGTTGACCTCCAATGGTTGTAGCCCTCGACGGAATGGCGAGGGGATCGGAGCCCACATCCAGCATGCTCAAGAGTTTTGCGCTCCGACCTGCACCGTGCGCGCTGGATCGCAGGGAGGCAATTAGGTTTTTTCTATTGGTTTTCGCAGTCTCATTGACGGCGCCTACCCATTGACGCTTCTGCCATCTAATGGGGCTTCCGATAGATGGTGTGAATCGAAGTACTGAGACCTGCGTTCGCGATGGACGCCTGAAGCGTCCAGCGACTCAAGGAGGTTCCATCGGCCACGGTTGACGTTATGAGCAAACCCCGCCGGGCAGAGCCCGGCGCTACTTGCTGCTGACGTACTTTTCGCGGCGGACCTGCGGGGTGGGCAGGCCGGCGTCCTTCAGGACCTCGAAGGTGGCGTCGACCATGTCCGGGTTGCCGCACAGGTAGGCGATGTCGGTGGCCGGGTTGGGGGCGAACTCGGCCAGGTGCTGCTGCACGTAGCCGTGGCGCACGTCCGGGTGCGGGGCGTCCGGCAGCTCGCGGGACAGGCACGGGACATAGCGGAAGCCCGGATGGGCGGCGGCGAAGGCGTAGAAGTCGTCGCTGTAGAGCAGCTCGTCGGGGGTGCGGGCACCCTGCAGCAGCACCACCTCGACCCCGCGCTCGGCCATGGCGGTGGCCAGCAGCGGCAGCATGGAGCGGTACGGGGTGACCCCGGTGCCGGTCGCGATCAGCAGGTAGCGGGCGTTGTGGTCGCCGGGCATCAGGCAGAACCGGCCGAACGGGCCGCTGGCGGTCACGTGGCCGCCCAGGTCCAGGCCCTCGAACAGGGCCGTGGCAGCGCCGCCGGGCACGAAACTGACTGCAATATCAACGGCTTCGCCCGGTGCCAGGGCGTGGTCGTGGATCGTGGCCAGGGAGTAGCTGCGCTTGGTGGCGGTGCCGTCGGCGTACTCGAAATGGACCTGGATGAACTGTCCGGGCTGGAAATCCAGCGGCTGGCCGTCATCACGCAGGAACTGGTAGTGGCCGACGGTGGGGGCCAGCATGCGCCGGTCGATCAGCTTGAGGGGGAATTGAACAGGCACGAATTTGGGAAACAGTGTGTAGCCGGGGCAAACCCCTGAGGCCTTCTATAATAGCCGCTCCCCCGCCCCTATCCAGCGCCGACCCTTGGGCGCGAAGGCAAGAGCTTGGCATCCCAGAATCCCCCCGCGACCAGTACCGCCCCCGCCCTGCGGGTGCGCGACCTCCGCAAGACCTATGACAACGGCACCCAGGCGCTGAAAGGCGTTTCGCTGGACGTTGCCCCGGGTGACTTCTTCGCGCTGCTGGGCCCGAACGGGGCCGGCAAGTCCACCCTGATCGGGATCATCAGCTCGCTGGTGAACCTGAGTGAAGGCCAGGTGGAGGTGTTCGGCAGCGACCTGGTGCGCAGCCGCAGCGCCACCATGCGCCTGATCGGGCTGGTGCCGCAGGAAATCAACTTCAACCTGTTCGAGAAGCCCTTCGACATCCTGGTGAACTACGCCGGGTTCTACGGGGTGGCGCGCGCGGAGGCCGAGCAGATGGCCGAAGTGGAGCTCAAGCGCGCCCACCTGTGGGAGAAGGCGCAGGTGATGAGCCGCACGCTGTCGGGCGGCATGAAGCGCCGGCTGATGATTGCCCGCGCGATGATGACCCGGCCGCGGCTGCTGATCCTGGACGAACCCACCGCAGGCGTGGACATCGAGATCCGCCGCGACATGTGGCGGGTGCTGAAGGAGATCAACGCGGCCGGTACGACGATCATCCTGACCACGCACTACCTGGAAGAAGCCGAGCACCTGTGCCGCAACCTGGCCATCATCAACCACGGCCAGATCGTCACCCAGGGCCCGATGCGCGAGCTGCTGGCCAAGCTGGACGTGGAAGGCTTCCTGTTCGATATCGACGGTGAGCTGCCGGCGCAGCTGCCGGTGATCGAGGGCACCACGATCACGGCGATCGACGGGCACACGCTGGACGTGGACATGCCGCGCGCGATGGACCTGAACCGGGTGTTCGCGGCACTGAACGCGTCGGGGATCCGGGTGCGTTCGATGCGGACCAAGAGCAACCGGCTGGAGGAGCTGTTCGTGCGGCTCACCGGCAACCAGGAGAATGCGGCATGAGCAGCACCCCGACCCCGGTCCTGACCGACGGCCAGCGCAACCGGATCGCGCTGATGACGATCGTGCGCCGCGAAGTGGCGCGCATCCTGCGCATCTGGGGCCAGACCCTGGTGCCGCCGGCGATCACGATGACGCTGTACTTCCTGATCTTCGGCGGGCTGATCGGTTCGCGCGTGGGCGAGATGGGCGGCTACAGCTACATGCAGTTCATCGTGCCGGGCCTGGTGATGATGAGCGTGATCCAGAACAGCTACGGCAACATCAGTTCGTCATTCTTCGGGGCGAAGTTCGGGCGGCACGTGGAAGAGCTGCTGGTGAGCCCGATGCCGAACTGGGTGATCCTGTGGGGCTACGTGGCCGGTGCGGTGTTGCGTGGTCTGATGGTGGGCATCATCGTGCTGATCATCGCGATGTTCTTCACGCCGGTACGCATTCCGCACCCGCTGGTGACGCTGACCACGGTGCTGCTGGGCGCGACGATCTTCTCGCTGGCCGGCTTCATCAATGCGGTTTACGCCAAGAAGTTCGATGACGTGGCGATCGTGCCGACCTTCATCCTGACGCCGTTGACCTATCTGGGTGGCGTGTTCTATTCGGTGAAGCTGCTGCCGGGCTGGGCCGAAGCGGCCACGCATGCGAACCCGATCTTCTACATGGTCAACGCGTTCCGCTACGGCCTGCTGGGCAGCAGCGACGTGCCACTGTGGGTGGCCTACGCGCTGATGATCGGCTTCGTGGTGGCACTGACCGCGCTGGCGCTGTGGTTGTTGAAGCGGGGTGTCGGGATGCGGAGCTGATCTGCCTCCTCCCCCCCTCTTGATTGGCGGCCGAAGCCGCCGTTTAATACCTCGGCGTCACCCAACCGAACCCGTCCCTGGCCGAGCCAGGGGCGGGTTTTATTCGTGTAGCACTCCACAGGGGATACCAGGATGGTTTTCAGCAACACACGGAATACGTTTGGATGCATCGGACTCGCAATTGCCCTGCTCGCGCTCTCGGGCTGTTCCACCAAGCCCATACCGCTCAACTACGCGCCAAGTTCGGTGCTTTCGGCCCATGGCACGGTCAATGTAACCACGTTCGAGTACCTGCCTGCCAAGGGAGGCGAGATCAAACCGAACCAGGTGCGCAACACCGCCATGGGGGACGTGCTTTTCGAGCGCAACGTGGACGTGATCCTGCGCGACGCGGTGTTCTCCGAACTGCGTCTGGTCGGGGTCACCATGGATGGACAGGCGGACGCGCTGAGCGGCCAGATCCAGGAGTTCCTGATCGATGATCTGGGTTACAGCGTGGATTGGACGCTGCGCATTCGCTATGTGCTGAAAGACAAGGACGGCAAGGTGGTTTACGACCAGGTCAAGGAGACCAAGCGGAACACCAGCAAGTTCGTCAATGTATTTGCCTCGCTTAACGAGACAATCAAGCACAACGCCGAACTGATCATCCAAGACCAGGCGTTCATCGGCGCGATCAACTAGCATCCGCCCGGGTGGTGCCCGTGCAAACGGGCACCACTGCTTGGGGTAAGGTGATGTACCCCTACCCTGTTGACACGACTTCATGCGCATCCTTGTTCTCGGCGCCGGCGGAACCGGCGGCTACTTTGGGGGACGGCTGGCCCAGACCGGGTTGGACGTGACCTTCCTGGTGCGCCCTGTCCGCGCCGCTCAGCTGGACCAGGATGGACTGGTTATCCGCAGTCCGCTGGGTGATGCAGCGTTCCCGGTGGCGCATGTCACGGCTGACGCGCTGCCCGCGCTGGCGGCGGAACAGCCGTTCGACCTGGTGATGTTGAGCTGCAAGGCCTACGACCTTGAGAGCTCGATCGAGGCGATTGCGCCCGCGGTGTCGTCGCGTACCACGGTGCTGCCGATCCTCAACGGGCTGCGCCATTACGCAGCGCTGGATGCGCGTTTCGGGCGCGATGCGGTGCTGGGCGGGCTGTGTTTCATCAGTGCGACCAAGGCGGACGATGGGGCGGTACTGCATCTTGCGCCTGCCGCAAAGATCACCTTTGGTGAGCGCGATACGCCCGGCAGCAGTGCGCGGGTGTTGGCACTGGCCGCGGCCTGTGTGCAGGCCGGGGTAGACCATGTGGCCAGTGAGGCGATCGGGAAGGAACAGTGGGTCAAGTACACGTTCCTGACCGCGCTGGCGGCCGCGACGTGCGTGATGCGGGCCGATGTGGGCATGATCGTGGCGACCGACGACGGTGCTGCGGTGGTCCGCGGCCTGTATGACGAGTGCCTGGCGGTGGCCGAGGCGGCCGGAGAGCCGGTTCCGGAGAAGGCGCGCACGATTGCGCTGTCTGCGTTGACCCAGGAAGGCTCTGCGTTGAAGGCGTCGATGCTGCGCGATCTGGAAGCCGGCCAGCAGGTGGAGGCGGAGCAGATCGTGGGCGACATGTTGGCGCGGGCACGCGCTGCTGGCCAGGCGGCGCCGCTGCTGGCGGTGGCGTACGCGCATCTGCAGGCGTACCAGCGCAGCCGCGCGGGTTGAACATGACGGCCGGTGCGCTTCCGGCGCGGGTGCTGGTGCTGGGAATGGGGTATGCCGGGCGACATGTTGCGTCGTTGCTGCAGTCGCTGGGCGTGGCGTGCAGTGGGTCGGTGCGCGATGTTGCGGTGGCGCCGGAGGTCATCCGCGATGCGGAGGCGGTGCTGTGTACGGTGCCGCCGGATGAGGACGGCGACCCTGTTCTGCGCTTGCTGATGACACAACTGCGCGACAGCCCTTCGATGCGCTGGGTGGGGTATCTCTCTTCTACTGCCGTGTATGCCGACCGCGACGGTGGCTGGGTGGATGCGCATTCGGCTGCCGATGCGGTGGATGAATCAGCGCGACGGCGTTTGCTGGCGGAGCAGCAGTGGCGCGCACTCGCGCTGGAAAAGGGCATCGCATCGGCAGTGTTCCGCCTGCCCGGGCTGTATGGGCGTGGGCGCAATGCGCTGGTGCAGTTGGCCGAAGGACGCGCACGGCATGTGCTGAAGCCCGGGCTGGTGTTCAACCGGCTGCACGTGGAAGACCTTGCGACGGCGGTGGTGGCGGCCATGCGCCGTGCCGAGCCCGCGGCGTTGTATCTGCCCTGCGATGATGAAGCGGCAGCGCCACAGCAGGTGCTGGCGTATGCGGCGGCGCTGGGCGGATTCGAGATGCCGCCCGCAATGGCGTGGGACGATCCCTCGTTGAGCCCGGCGTTGCGGCGGTTCTATGCCGGGTGTAAACGGATCGACAGCCTAGGGACGCGTGAGGCGCTGCAGTGGGCGCCGAGGTTCGCGACGTATCGCGAAGGCCTCCAGGACGCGTTCAACGGGTAGAGCCACGCCCTGCGTGGCTGCAATGCCCGGATACCAGGAAGGGTCGGCGCGTCAGCCACGCAGGGCGTGGCTCTACCGCCTCATTCAACGGGTGGAATGCGGAAGAAGGCGCGCGTTGCGGCCGTGGCATTCGCTGCCGTGGTCGCCACGTCCTCGCCTCGATCCCGCGCCAGGTCTTCGACGATGTGCTTCAGGAACATCGGCTCGTTGCGGCGGTCCTTCGGCATCGGCTTCAGGCTGCGCGGCAGCAGGTACGGCGCGTCGGTCTCCATCATCAGGCGCGCGGCCGGAATGTGCTTGACCAGTTCACGCAGGTGCGCGCCACGGCGTTCGTCGCACAGCCAGCCGGTGATGCCGATGTACCAGTCCTGGTCCAGGTAGTCGAACAGCTCCTGGCGCTCGCCGGTGAAGCAATGCACCACCGCCGCGCCGATACGACCGTCGAAGTTCTTCATCTGCGCCATGAAGTCGGCATGGGCGTCGCGCTGGTGCAGGAACAGCGGCTTCAACGCGCCATCAGCACCGCGCACCTCGCTGGCCAGCTGCAGCTGCCGTTCGAAGGCGCGGTGCTGGGCCGGGCGCGGGGCGAAGTCGCGGAAGTAGTCCAGGCCACACTCACCCACCGCCACTACTTCGGCATGCGCATGCAGGGCACGCATTTCGGCGTCGCACTCGTCGGTGTACTCCACCGCGTGGTGCGGGTGCACGCCGGCAGTGGCGTACAGGAAACCGGGATGCTGGCGGGCCAGGTCCAGCGCCATCGGCGAGTGCTCGCGGCTGGCGCCGGTCAGCACCATCTGCACCACGCCGGCCTCACGGGCGCGGGCCAGTACGGCGTCGCGGTCGCGGTCGAAGGAATCGTGGGTGAGGTTGGCGCCGATATCGATCAGTTGCATGGGGCAGGTACAGGGCAGTTGATCGCGCCATTGTAGCGTGCCGCCCGTGCGGGCCCTGCCCGCGGCCCGTATCCTTGCGGCATGAGCTCGCCTGATTTCCCGATTTCCCCGCTGCTGCCGCAGATCGCCACGCACCTGGCCGCGCATCCGCGCCTGGTGCTGGAAGCGCCACCTGGCGCGGGCAAGACCACCCAGGTGCCGCTGGCACTGCTGGACGCGCCGTGGCTGGAAGGGCGGAAGATCATCATGCTGGAACCGCGCCGGATCGCCGCGCGTAGTGCCGCGCAGTTCATGGCGCGGCAGCTGGGCGAAGACGTCGGCGAGACGGTGGGCTACCGGATCCGCTTCGAGAACAAGGTGTCGGCGCGCACCCGGGTGGAGGTGGTCACCGAAGGCATCCTGACCCGCATGCTGCAGGACGACCCGATGCTGGAAGGCGTGGGTGCGCTGCTGTTCGATGAATTCCACGAACGCCACCTCGCCGCCGACCTTGGCCTGGCGCTGGCGCTGGATGTGCAGGCACAGCTGCGTGATGACCTGCGCATCGTGGTGATGTCGGCCACGCTGGACGGTGAGCGGCTGGCGCAGTTCCTGGACGCGCCACGCCTGGGCAGCGAGGGACGCAGTTTTCCGGTCGCGGTCAGCCACTTCCCGGCCCGCCGCGACGAGGCGCTGGAAGCGCAGGCGCGGCGCGCGGTGGAACAGGCGCTGGCGGAACATCCCGGCGACGTGCTGGTGTTCCTGCCCGGCCAGCGCGAGATCTCGCGCACCCTGGCGGCGCTGGAGCAGGCGCTGCCGGCCCACATCCAGGTGCTGCCCCTGCACGGCGAACTGCCGGTCGAGCAGCAGTCGCGCGTGCTGCAGCCGGACCCGAACGGACACCGCCGGGTGGTGCTGGCCACCAACGTGGCCGAGTCCTCGGTGACCCTGCCGGGCGTGCGCGTGGTGATCGATGCAGGGCTGGCGCGCGAGCCACGCTACGACCCCAACAGCGGTTTCTCGCGGCTGGACGTGGTGAGCATCGCGCAGGCCTCGGCCGACCAGCGCGCCGGCCGTGCCGGACGCGTTGCGGACGGCTGGGCGTGGCGGCTGTGGCCGCAGTCGCAGCGGCTGGAAGCGCAGCGCCGACCGGAGATCGCACAGGTCGAACTGGCGGCGCTGGCGCTGGAACTGGCGGCATGGGGCAGCGACGACCTGCGTTTCGTGGACGCTCCGCCGGTGGGTGCGATGGCGGCCGCGCGCGAGCTGCTGCAGCGGCTGGGCGCGCTGGGCGGAGACGGCGCGCTGACTGCGCTGGGCCGGCGCATGCTGGCGCTGGGCACGCACCCGCGCCTGGCGGCGATGTTGTTGGCGGCCGGCAACGGCAGCGAACAGGCGCTGGCCTGCGACTTGGCCGCACTGGTGGAAGCGCGCGACCCGCTGCGCCAGGGCGGTGATGCGCTGGCCGCGCGCTGGCGGGCGCTGGCGGCGTTCCGGCAGGGGCGTGCACCGCACGACGCCAACCGCGGTGCGCTGGCGGCCATCGATGCGGCCAGCAAGCAGTGGCGTCGGCGCCTGCGCTGCGACAGCGCGCTGCCGACCACGGTGGAAGCGCACCAGCTGGGCGACCTCCTTGCGCATGCCTTCCCCGACCGCATTGCCGCCCGCCACCCGACCGATCCACAGCGCTACCTGCTGGCAAACGGCCGCAGCGCGCGCCTGTTCGACCCCAGCGACCTGCGCGGTGAACCGTGGCTGGTGGCGGTGGAACTGCGCTACGAGGCCCGCGATGCGCTGCTGCTGCGTGCGGCGCCGGTGGACGAGAACGGGCTGCGCCGCGATTTCCCCGACCGCTTCCAGCAGGAAGACGTGGTGCGCTGGGATGCGGACAAGCGCGCCCTGGTGGCCCGCCGCGAGAGCCGCTTCGACCGCATCGTACTGGACAGCCGTTCGGCTGGCCGGGTCGACCCGGCCCAGGCCGCGCAGGCCCTGACCGACGCGGTGCGCGAGCTTGGCCTGGAGGCCCTGCCGTGGACCGATGGGCTGCGCCAGTGGCAGGCGCGCGCCGTTGCACTGCGCACGTGGATGCCGGAACTGGAACTGCCGGATGTCTCCGATGCCGCGCTGATGGCGTCGTTGCCGACATGGCTGACCCCGGCATTCAACGGGAAAACCCGGCTGGATGCGCTGGATGAATCGGCGTTGGGCGAAGCGCTGAAGTCGCCGATGCCGTGGGCGCAGCGGCAGCTGGTCGACCGCCATGCACCGCTGCGGATGGCGGTGCCGTCGGGGATGGAGCGCGGCATCCAGTACGCGCTGGAGGCGGACGGCCACACCCCGCAGCCGCCGGTGCTGGCAGTAAAGCTGCAGGAGCTGTTCGGGCTGGCCGACACTCCGCGCATCGCCGACGGGCGCGTGCCGCTGACGCTGCACCTGCTGTCCCCGGGGGGACGCCCGCTGCAGGTGACCCAGGACCTGCGGAACTTCTGGGCGAACACCTATGCCGAGGTAAAGAAGGAGATGAAGGGGCGGTATCCGAAGCATCCCTGGCCGGATGATCCCTGGACGGCTACGGCTACGCATCGGGCAAAGCCTCGGGGGACCTGATTCCGCGTGGAGCCACGCAGGGCGTGGCTCTACCGGTTTCCGTTCATGTCTGGGGGCCAACCGGCGTTTTGGGCGCAGCTGAATCGATTGCGGGTATTGGTTATGGTGGTGACCGGATCGTGGCCGGCGGATAACACGCCCTACACGGCCCCCGCGCGACACTGGATTCCGAACCGAGGCAAAGGACCCCCCAATGAGCAGACTGACCGTGATTACCGACCGCGCCCTGGAGCGTGCACTGGATCTGGCAAGCAACGCCGGCGACGGCCTGAAGCATGCCGGCAGCCACCTGCGCCACCTCGGCCCGCAGGCGACCGACTGGATCAAGACCGGTGCGGCGCTCGGGGCGGTGAAGACCGGCAGCAAGGTCGCGGCCAAGGCCGTGCGTCGCAACCCGGCGGCGACCATCGCAGTGGCTGCGGTGGGCGTGGGCCTGCTGGGCTATGCGCTGTACCGCAAGCAGCAGAAGAAGAAGCTGGCCAACGGCCACGTCGTCAACGGCCAGGCCGAGCGCATCAATGCGCGCAACCGCCGCAACACTACCGTGGTGGACGAACACAGCGACATCGGCAGCGACGCCTGATTGTTGCATCAAACCGAATTGAGAAACCGCCGGCCTGCCCGGCGGTTTTTCTTTGCCGGTAGAGCCACGCCCTGCGTGGCTGCGATGTTGATCGGCACATTCAGCCACGCAGGGCGTGGCTCTACCGGAGGGTGTGCCATTCGCCGGGCTGCAGACCTTCGAGGCTGTGCGGCCCCATCGCCACGCGCACCAACCGCAATGTCGGCAATCCCACCGCTGCGGTCATGCGCCGCACCTGCCGGTTCCGTCCTTCGCGCAACGTGATCGCCAACCACGCATCCGGCACGGTCTTGCGAAACCGCACCGGCGGCATGCGTTCCCACAACGCCGGCGTCTCCAACCGCTCCACCCGCGCCGGCAAGGTCGGCCCGTCGTTCAATTGCACGCCACGGCGTAGCGCCTGCAACTGTTCGTCGCCAGGCGTGCCCTCCACCTGTACCCAGTAGGTCTTTTCTTCCTTGTGGCGTGGGTCGGTGAGCCGGTGCGCCAGCCGGCCATCGTCGGTCAGCAGCAGCAGGCCTTCACTGTCATAGTCCAGCCGCCCGGCCGCATACACGTCCGGCGGCAGCCCGAACCCGGCCAGCGTGGCACGCGGCGGCTGGCTGCTGTCGGTGAACTGGCACAGGACGTTGAACGGCTTGTTGAAGGCGATGAGCATGGGTGGGACAGCAGCGACGGTGCGCCATTGTCCCACCCATCGAGGCTGCGGCGTTACGACTTCACGAAGCGCAGGGTCATGCGGTCGCTTTCGCCGATCGCCTTGTACTTCGCATCGTCTGCGGCGTCATGGTTGTTCACCGGCGGCAGGGTCCACACGCCGTTGGGGTGGTCCTTGGTGTCGCGCGGGTTGGTGTTGATCTCGCTGGTGCCGGCCAGCTTGAACCCGGCCGCTTCGGCCATGGCGATCACCTGGGCCTGGCCGACGTAACCGCTCTTGTCGTCGGCGGGCACGTCGGTCTTGGCGCGGTGCTCGACCACCCCCAGCACGCCGCCCGGCTTGAGCACCTTGTAGAAGCCCTTGAACATGCCCTCGGCCTGGTTGGCGGTGCGCCAGTTGTGCACGTTGCGGAAGGTCAGTACCACGTCGGCCGAGTTGTCCGCGCCGAACGTGGGCGCGTTCGGGTCGAACTGCACCACCGTGGCCTTGTCGTACATGCCCGGGGTCGCCGCGAATTTCTTCTGCAGGCCGTCGATCTGGCGCTGCTGGTAGTCGCGGCCCTTGCCTTCGGCCACGGCCTTGGGATCGACCACGGCGGCCACGTAGGCGCCCTTGTCGCGCAGCAGCGGTGCCAGGATCTCCGAGTACCAGCCGCCACCGGGGGTGATTTCGACCACGGTCTTGCCCGGTTCCACGCCGAAGAAGGACAGTGTCTGCGCCGGGTGGCGGTACGCGTCGCGCTTCACGTTGGCCGGGTCGCGGCCCTTGCCGTCGACGGCAGCCTGCACGGCCGGGGTGATGGCGACCTGGGCGTTGGCGCCGGCCGGCTTGATCGCCATGGCGGGGGCCGCGAGCAGCAGGGTGGAGACGGTGAACAGGCAGGCACAGCTGAGCGAACGGGCTTTCATCGAATCACCTACGGTGGACGGGATGCGGCGAGCCTAGCAGCCGCGATGTCAAAGGTGTTCACAAAACGTTAGTGCAGTGCAGCGAAGCGGAACACTGTTTTGTGGCCGGCGCCGCAGCGGTGTCATGGACGGGCACTTATGCTGTGACTCTTGCTTTGGATTGGAGGATTGCCCATGACTGCACCCCGCGAACTCGGCCGTTCCGGCCTGAAGGTGCTTCCCATCGCGTTCGGCGGCAATGTGTTTGGCTGGGGTGCGGACGAGAAGACCTCGTTCGCACTGCTCGATGCGTTCGTCGACGCCGGCTACAACCTGGTCGACACCGCCGATGTGTATTCGGCCTGGGTACCGGGCAACCAGGGCGGCGAGTCCGAAGCGATCCTGGGCCGCTGGTTCCAGCGCAGCGGCAAGCGCGACAAGGTGGTACTGGCCACCAAGGTCGCCAAGTGGGCCGAACACCCGGGGCTGTCGGCCGACAACATCAGCGCGGCAGTGGAGGATTCGTTGCGTCGTTTGCAGACCGATGTGATCGACCTGTACCAGGCGCACGAAGACGACGAGTCCACGCCGCTGGAAACCACGCTCGCCGCGTTCGGCCGGCTGATCGAACAAGGCAAGGTGCGCGCGATTGGCGCGTCCAACTACAGCGCCGCGCGGCTGCAGGCGGCGTTGAAGGTCTCCGAGGATTACAAGCTGCCGCGTTATGAGACGCTGCAGCCGGAGTACAACCTGTATGACCGCGCCGGTTACGAAGACGGGTTGGAGGCGGTGGCGCGCGAACATGGGCTGGGCGTGATCAGCTACTACTCGCTGGCCAGCGGCTTCCTGACCGGCAAGTACCGCAGCGCCGATGATGCGGGCAAGAGCAGTTCGCGCGGCAGCAGCGTGGTGGGCAAGTACGTGAACCCGCGCGGCCTGCGCATCCTGCAGGCGCTGGATGACGTGGCCGGCAGCCACAAGGCGACGCCGGCGCAGGTGGCGATTGCGTGGTTGATCGCGCGGCCGGGCATTACCGCGCCGATTGTGAGCGCCACCAGCGTGGCGCAGCTGCAGGACGTACTGGCCGCGGCGAAGGTAGACCTGACCGCAGAAGACGTAGCCCAATTGGAGTCCGCAAGCGCGTAGTGCCGGCCGTTGGCCGGCTCTGCACGGGGTCTGGCATCGCCTGGAGCCGGCCAGCGGCCGGCACTACGGGGTTGCCGGATCTTCCGCGATCAACGCGTGGTGCAGGCTGACGCCTGCACGCACGCCTTCGGCGCTGGCCAGGGTGATGTTGCCCATCACGGTGGCATCGCCGGCCGCGTACACGCCGGGCACCGTGGTCTGCTTCTGCGCGTCCACGCGGATCAGCACGCCAACCGGGCTTTCATCCAGTTCGCAGCCCAGCTGCTCCACCAGCGGCGATGCCATCTGCTGGCGCGCGCTGACGAACAGGGCACGCAGGTCGATGCGGCGGCCGTCGGCCAACAGCACCGCGCTCAGTTGCGGGGCCTCGCCTTCGAGCGCGACCACCTGTTCGGTTTCGATGCGCACACCGCGCCGCTGCAGGGTGGCAAGGGTCTCCTCGTCGAAGCTCATGCCGTGCGCGAACAGGGTGACTTGGCCCCAGTCGGCGAGCACGCCGGCCATCATGCTGGACAGTGCATGGCCGCCGAGCAGGCCGATCTGGCCGCCGCCGATCTCATAGCCGTGGCAGTAAGGACAGTGCAGCACGCTGTGGCCCCAGCGCTCGGCCAGCCCGGGCAGGTCGGGCAGTACGTCGCGGATGCCGGTGGCAAGCAACAGCTTGCGTGCCGCCCAGGTTTCACCACCGGCGCTGGTGACCGCAAAGCCATCGACCGTGGGCTGCGCGTCGATGACGGTTTCGGTGGCCCAGCGCACGGTGGAGTAGTCCAGCAGCTGTGCCTTGGCCTGGCGCAGCAGATCGCTGCCGGCGATGCCGTCCAGGCCGAGCACGCCATGCGAATGGCTGGAGAAGCGGTTGCGCGGCAGCCCGCTGTCGACCACCAGCACGCTGCGACGCGCACGCGCCAGCATCATCGCGGCGGACAGGCCGGCGAAACTGCCGCCGACGATCACGGCATCAAAGCTCATGCGGAACTCCTGCTGCATGGTGGGCCAGGTGCTGGGCGAAGGCCTCGCCCAGGGTGGCCAGGGTGGTGGCACGCAGGCGGGCTTCGAGCAATGCCTGCGCCTGTTGGTAGCTTTCATCCAGGGCGGTGTTGACCACCTGCTGCACCGGGCAGCCCCGGCCGGTTTCGCGCACGCCGGTGTGCAGCAGCGCGGGCGAGCCGATCGCACGGTAGACGTCGTGCAGGGTGATGCTGGCCGGGTCGCGCGCGAGCTGGCTGCCACCGCCATGGCCGCGCGCGGTGTGCACCAGCCCGCCCTTGTGCAGGGCGGCGAGCAGGCGCCGGATCACCACCGGGTGGGTCGGCAGGCAGGTCGCAAGCTGCTCGGAGGTGCGCGGTCCGGCCTGGCCAACCAGGTGGGCCATGATGTGGAGCGCGTCGGAAAACTGGTTGCTGGATTTCATGTAACAACGATAGTTACATATTTGGCAGCCGTTGGGTAGCGTCGGCCGTTGGTCGACGCTACCGGAGAAACGCCTTGCCCGTGAGGTTGTCTGCCAGGTGATCCAGGAAGCTGGTGATCCGCGCCGATACCGCCGTGTTGCGGTAGTAGACGGCGTGGATGGGCTGGCGCACCTCCACGGTGAGGGCGGGCAGCACCTGGATAAGGGTGCCGGCATCGCGGTCGCGCTGGGTCATGAAGTCGGACAGGCAGACCATGCCGGCGCCTTCCAGCGCCAGCCGGCGCAGGGTTTCACCACTGGACACCGCCACCGCCGGGCGGATGTACAGCAGCGCGTCGGTGTTTCCGGGCAGCGGCCAGTGGTTGAGCGAGTCGGGTTCGTTGAAGCCGAGCAGTGCGTGCCCGGCCAGGTCGTCCACGGTCTGCGGCGTGCCGTGCGCGGCCAGGTAGGCAGGACTGGCCAGCACCCGCAGGCGGCTGTGCGCGAGCGGGCGCGCATGCAGGGTGGAGTCGGCCAGCGGGCCGATCCGGATCGCCACGTCGGTGCGGCGTTCGAGCAGGTCGATGTAGCGCTCGCTGCTGTTGAGTTCCAGCTGCACCTCGGGGTACCGCGCACGGTAGCCGGCCACCAGCGGGGCGATCACGTGCAGCACGAACGGGGTGGCCGCATCCACGCGCAGCCGCCCGGCCGGACGTTGCCGGCGCGCGGCGACCTGCTCTTCCGCTGCTTCGACCGAGGCCACGATGGCACGGGCCTGGGCGAGGAAGGCGTCGCCTTCTTCGGTGAGCTGCAGGCGCCGGGTGGTGCGGGTCAGCAGCGTGGTGCCGAGCTTTTCCTCCAGCCGCGCCAACGCGCGGCTGACCCCGGAAGTGGTCTGGCCCAGCTGCTCGGCGGCAGCGGTGATCGAGCCGCTGTCGATCACGGCGATGAACGCCTGCATTTCATCGAGGGTGGTCTTCATACCGCCTATTATTGACCATGAAGCAAGAGTCATTGGCGTGAAGACCGGTTTTTCGGCAAGAGTGCGGCGCGCAGACTGCGCACCTCCTTCTTCCACCGGTAACCGTCATGTCCCGTGGCATTCCCTTGGCCTTGTTGGCGCTCACGCTCGGTGCGTACGCCATCGGCACCACTGAATTCGTCATCGTCGGGCTGGTCCCGACCATCGCCACCGACCTGGGCGTGTCCCTGCCCTCGGCGGGCCTGCTGGTCTCCCTGTACGCGCTGGGCGTGGCCGTAGGCGCACCGGTACTGACCGCGCTGACCGGGCGGGTGCCGCGCAAGACGCTGCTGGTGGCCTTGATGGTGCTGTTCACCCTGGGCAACGTGATCGCGTGGATGGCGCCCAGCTACGGGTCGCTGATCGTGGCGCGGGTGCTGACCGGCCTGGCCCACGGCGTGTTCTTTTCGATCGGCTCGATCATCGCCACCTCGGTGGTGCCGAAGGAGAAGGCCGCCAGCGCCATCGCGATCATGTTCACCGGGCTGACCGTGGCGCTGGTCACCGGCGTGCCGCTGGGCACCTTCATCGGCCAGCACCTGGGCTGGCGCGCCACCTTCCTGGCGGTCGCCGCGCTCGGCGTGGTCGCGCTGCTCGGCAGCCTGCTGTTCGTGCCGCGCAACCTGCAGCGCAGCAAGCCGGCCACCTTCGGCCAGCAGCTGGCGGTGCTGGCGCAGCCGCGCCTGCTGCTGGTGTACGCGATCACCGCGCTGGGCTACGGCGGTACCTTCCTGTCGTTCACCTACCTGGCCTCGATCCTGCAGGACGTCACCGGCTTCTCGCCGAACGCGGTGAGCCTGGTGCTGCTGGTGTACGGCGTCTCGGTGGCGGTCGGCAACCTGTGGGGCGGCCGACTGGCCGACCGCCGCGGCCCGGTGCCGGCGCTGAAGCTGATTTTCGGGTTGTTGGCACTGGTGCTGTTCGCGCTGACCTTCACCGCGCACAACACGTGGCTGGTGCTGCTCACGGTACTGGCGCTGGGCGCGGTGGCGTTCGGCAACGTGCCGGGCCTGCAGGTGTATGTGGTCAAGCAGGCGCAGCGCTTCGCCCCGCAGGCGGCAGACGTGGCCTCGGGCCTGAACATCGCCGCGTTCAACGTCGGCATCGCAATGGGCGCCTCGCTCGGCGGCCTGGTAGTGGACCACCTGGGGCTGATGCACACGCCGTGGCTGGGCGCGCTGGTGGTGCTGGGTGCGCTGGGTCTGACCGTGCTGAGCGGCCGGCTGGATCGCCGCGACGGTGTTGCCGAACGCGCAGAAGGCCTCGTGGTCGCCGCGCATTGATCGGTTCGATTTCCCTCGTTTAACAGTGCCCGGCGTAGCCTGCACTGCCCTCCCCCCTGAAGGAGTTTCCATGAGCATTCCCGCATTTGGCCTCGGCACCTTCCGCCTGAAAGGCCAGACCGTCATCGACTCGGTCCGCAACGCATTGGACGTGGGCTACCGCGCCATCGACACCGCGCAGATCTACGGCAATGAAGCCGAGGTCGGCCAGGCCATCGCCGAGTCCGGCGTGGCGCGCGGGGACCTGTTCCTCACCACCAAGATCTGGATCGCCAGCTTCCAGCACGACGCGTTGCTGGAAAGCCTGCGCGAGAGCCTGCGCAAGCTGCGCACCGACCATGTCGACCTGACCCTGATCCACTGGCCGTCGCCGAACGACGCGGTGCCGATGGCCGAGTACCTCGGGGCGCTGAAGCAGGCGAAGGACGAAGGACTGACCCGGCAGATCGGCATCTCCAACTTCACCATCGCGCTGACCCGCCAGGCCATTGAGATCCTCGGTGCCGATGCCATCGCCACCAACCAGGTCGAGGTCCACCCGTACCTGCAGAACCGTGCGCTGATCGCATTCCTGCGCGAACAGGGCATCCATGTCACCGCGTACATGAGCCTGGCCTATGGCGAGGTGCTGAAGGACCCGGTGATCCAGGCGATTGCCGACCGCCACGACGCCACCCCGGCGCAGGTGGCACTGGCCTGGGCGCTGCAGCAGGGCTTCGCGGTGATTCCGTCGTCCACCCGTCGCGAGAACCTGGCCAGCAACCTGCTGGCGGCGGACCTGACGTTGACCGACGAGGACATGGCGCAGATTGCGACGCTGGATCGCGGGCATCGGTTGGCGAACCCGGAGGGGATTGCGCCGGCGTGGGATTGAGGGCGGTCAGGTGCAGCGTTTCGTTTGTGGGTCATGCCACAACGGGATGTTGCACCGTTATCGGCGGTCGATCGGGATGCGACCCTACCGGGTAAATCCGCGCACGTCAGGCCAGCAACCACTCCCGCATGGCGTTGCTGACTTCTTCCGGCTTCTCCATCGGTGCGAGGTGGCCGCAGTCGGGAATCACCACCAGGGTTGAGCCGGGGACCAGCGCGTGCATCTCCTCGCTGATCGGCAGCGGGGTGATGCGGTCGTTGGCACCGCAGACGATCAGAAGCGGGTCGCGGTAGCCGGCCAGCACGTCGTGGCCGTCGCTGCGCTCGAGGGCGCTCTGGCGCAGGAAGACCTCGGCGCCCAGGCGCGCGGTCATGTCGCGCACGCGCTGCACCAGTACGTAGTCGTCCAGCCGCGAGGCGTCGATGTAGCTGCGCATCAGCTTGTCGCCGAAGCCATGGAAGGTACCGGGCAGGCGCACGCTGGCGCGCTGGCTCTGGCGCTGGGCGGCGCGCTCGGGCGAGTCGGCATGGATGGAGGTGTCGATCAGCGCCAGCCGCAGCACGCGTTCTGGCGCTACGCGCAGGATCTGCTGGGCGACGAACCCGCCCAGCGAGAAGCCGGCCAGGGCGAAACGCGGCGGCGCCTGCGCCAGCACGTCGTCGACCACGGCCTGCAGGGTTTCGCCCCTTGTCTGATCGCCCACGGTGCAGTCGGCGATGTCCGCGATCTGCGCGCGCCATAGTTCGGCGTCGTTGAGCAGGCCGGGCAGCAGCAACAGGGGAGTGCGTTCGGTCATGCGGCCATTGTCGGCGATCCTGCCGGCAATGGCGTCTTGCCACCGGTCCTGTGTGTTCCGCCCCGGTCAGTGCGTGATGCCCTCCGGCGGTACCGCCGCCTGCGCCTCCTGCACCGGCAGGGTCACCACCATCACGGTGGGATCGTCGGGGTCGAGCTTTGTCTTGAAGCCCAGCGCCTGGCACATCGCCAGCATGGTGCTGTTCTCGCGCAGCACCTGGCCTTCGACGATGTTCAGGCCGAGCCACTGGGCGTACTCGATCATGATGCTCATCAGGCGCCAGCCGATGCCGTGGCCCTTGAGGTCCGAGCGGATCAGGATGCCGTACTCGCCCCGGTCGTAGTCGGCGTCGGCGTGCAGGCGCACCGCGCCGAGCATGTCGCCGCTGCGCGGGTCGATCGCCACCAGCGCGATGGAGCGGGCGTAGTCGAGCTGGGTCAGGCGTGCGATGAATTCGTGGCTGAAATGCTTCACCGACTGGAAGAAGCGCAGGCGCAGGTCGTCATCGGTCACGCGCGCGAAAAAGGCGCGGAACAGCGCGTCGTCTTCCGGGCGTACCGGGCGCACGAACGCCGGCGCGCCGTCGGAGAGGGTGAGGGTGCGCTCCCACTCCTTGGGATACGGGAACACCGCAAAACGAGGATGGCCACGGCCCTTGTGCAGCTTGCGCGACGGCGCGATGGCCACGCGTGCGTCCAGCGCGATCACCCCGTCGCGGTCGGCCAGCAGCGGGTTGATGTCCAGGGTGCGCACTTCGGGAATGTCGGCGGCGAGCTGGGCCAGCTTGACCAGGATCAGCGCGACCACGCGCTCGTCGGCCGCCGGCACGTCACGATACGCCTTGAGGATGCGCGAGACGCGGGTACGGCCGATCAGCTCATGGGCCAGGCGCAGGTCCAGCGGCGGCAGTGCCAGTGCCTTGTCGTCGATCACTTCCACGGCGGTGCCGCCGCGGCCGAACACCACCACCGGGCCGAAGGTCGGGTCGTCGGCGATGCCGGCGATCAACTCGCGCGCCTTGGGCCGCACGATGGTGGGCTGCACCAGCACGCCCTCGATGCGCGCGTTCGGGCGCAGTTCGCGGGCGCGGGCGAGGATGGAGCTGGCCGCGGCCTGCACCGCCTGCAGCGTGCCCAGGTTGAGGCGCACGCCATCCACGTCGGACTTGTGCGGGATGTCGGCGGAGAACACTTTCACCGCCACCGTGGCGCCCTGCTCCAGCAGGGGCTGGGCCAGGTCCATCGCTTCGTGCGCGTCGCGCGCCTGCATCACCGGCGCGGACGGGATGCCGTACGCCGAAAGAAGCTGGTGGGTGGCGATCGGGTCCAGCCACTGCTGCCCGGCCGCCAGCGCAGCCTCGACGATCGCGCGCGCGGCGGCGGTGTCGACCACGAAATCCTGCGGCAGGCTGGGCGGGGTTTCCATCAACGCGGCCTGCGCGTCGCGGTAGCGCACCAGGTGCTGGAAGCCGCGCACGGCTTCGGCCTCGGTCGGGTAGGTCGGTACGCGCGCGGCGTTGAGGGTGGCGGTGGCGCGGTCGTCGTTGCCCAGCCACACCGCGAACACCGGCTTGTCGCGGTGGTGGCGCGGGCGCAGGCCGAGCGTGCGGGTGAGCGCCTGTGCGGCGTCGGCCGACGACGTGAACGCGGTCGGCACGTTGACCACCAGCACGGCGTCGTTGCCGGGGTCGGACATCAGTGCGTCGATGGCGGCGGCATAGCGCTCGCCGTCGGCGTCGACCACGATGTCGACCGGGTTGCTGCGCGACCAGCCTTCCGGCAGGACGGCGTCGAGGGCCTCGACGGTGCCCGGCGAAAGCTCGGCCAGGCTGCCGCGCAGGGCCAGCAGCTGGTCCACGGCCAGCCGCCCCACCCCGCCGCCGTTGCTGAGGATCGCCAGCCGACGGCCCGGGAAGGTGCCGAGCCGGCCCAGCGTTTCAGCGGCGGTGAACAGTTCGTCCAGCGCGCTCACCCGCAGCAGGCCGGCACGGTTGAACGCGGCGCCATACACCGCGTCGGAGCTGGCCAGAGCCTGCACGTGGGTGTCGCCATCGGGATCGACGCGGATGTGGCGGCCGGACTTCACCACCACCACCGGCTTGGCGCGCGCGGCGGCACGTGCGGCCGACATGAACTTGCGCGCGTCACGGATTTGTTCGACGTAGAGCAGGATGGCGCGGGTACGGTAGTCGGTGGCGAAATAGTCGAGCAGGTCGCCGAAGTCGACATCCAGCGCGTCGCCGAGCGAGACCACGGCGGAAAAACCCACCGAGCGCGCCACGCCCCATTCGACCAGCGCAGCCGCAATCGCGCTGGATTCGGAGATCAGCGCCAGGTCGCCGGCCTGCGGGAAATGCGCGGCAATGCTGGCGTTGAGGCGCGCGTGCGGGGCGATCACGCCCAGGCAGTGCGGGCCGAGGATGCGCAGGCCCTTCGGGCGTGCGGCAGCTTCGACCTGCTCGCTGAGCGAACCCGGTCCCTGGCCGAGGTTCGCGGTGAGGATGATGGCCGCTGCCACGCCGCGCTCGGCGGCGGTGGCGACCACCTGCGGCACGATGCTGGCCGGTGCGGTGATGACGATCAGCTCCGGCACCCAGTCCAGGTCCTTGAGCCGCTTGACCGTGCTGATGCCGTCGATCTCGCCGTAACGCGGGTTGATCCACGCGACCTTGCCCGGGAAGCCGGTGGCGCGCAGGTTGCGCATCACCGCGCGACCGGCGGAGCGCTCGCGCGGGCTGCCGCCGACGACGGCCACCGACTGCGGACGGAATACGGACTGCAGGTGGTAGGTGCTCATGGCATACACGGTACACGGGTGGCCGTGCCGGGGCGATGATCCAACGCAACCCCGACACGGGTCCGCGCGTTACAACAACGTGCCGCTCAGGATGGCGGCCGCGATGCTGAAGTAGATCACCAGGCCGGTCACGTCGACCAGCGTGGCCACGAACGGGGCCGAGGCGCTGGCCGGGTCGAAGCCGAGGCGCTTGAGGATGAAGGGCAGCATCGAGCCGGACAGCGAGCCGAAGGTAACGATGCCGACCAGCGCCGCGCCGATGGTGACCGCCAGCAGCTTCCAGTGCTCACCGTAGTCGTGCAGGCCCAGCAGCTGCCAGGACACGATGCGGATCATCGCCAGCACGCCGAGGATCGCGCCCAGGGTGATGCCGGTAGGCACTTCGCGCAGGGCCACCTTCCACCAGTCGCGCAGGCGCAGTTCGCGCAGCGCCAGGCTGCGGATCAGCAGCGAGGTGGCCTGCGAACCGGAGTTGCCGCCCGAGCTCATGATGAGCGGAATGAACAGGGTCAGCACCACGGCGCGGGCCAGTTCGTCTTCGTAATGCTGCATGGCGCTGGCGGTGAGCATCTCGCCCAGGAACAGCACGCTGAGCCAGCCGGCACGCTTGCGCAGCATCTCGAAGAAGCCGATCTGCATGTACGGCTTTTCCAGCGCTTCCATGCCGCCGAACTTGTGCACGTCTTCGGTGGACTCTTCGATCAGCGCGTCCAGGATGTCGTCCACGGTGACGATGCCGAGCACCTGCTGGCGCGCGTCCACCACCGGGATGGCGAGCAGGTCGTGGCGGCGGATCAGCTGGGCCACTTCTTCCTGGTCGAGCAGCGCGTCCACGGTCACCGGCGGATTGACCTGGGCCACGTCCAGGATCGGCTCGTCGGGCAGGCCGGTGATCAGCCGGCGCATGGTGACCACCTGCTGCAGGGCCTGGGTGCGCGGGTCGAGCACGTAGATGGCGTACACGGTTTCGCGGGTGCGCTCGACCTCGCGGATGTGCTGCAGGGTGCGGCCCACGGTCCAGTCGGCGGGCACGCTGACGAATTCGGTGGTCATCAGCGCTCCGGCGGTATGCGCCGGGTAGCTGAGCAGCTGCTGGATGGCCTGGCGCGATTCGACGCTGAGCAGCGGAATCAACCGCGCGCGTTCGTCTTCGTCCAGCTCATGGACGATGTCGGTGGCACGGTCGTCGGCCATCAGGCCGAGCAGCGCTGCCGCCTTGGTCACCGGCAGCGCGGCGACAAGGTCGCCACTGCGGGTCAGCTCGGGCTGTTCGAGCATCTTCACCGCACGTGGCAACGGCAGCGCGGCCAGGGTGTCGGCGGCGCGCGACAGCTCCAGCGTATTGAGGTATTCCACCGCGTCGGCGGTGTTGAAGTCCTGCAGGGGGGCGCTCAGGGCGGCGTCGGCCGCCGGGCGCAGGAGGTCTTTCTGGTTCATGGGGTTCGCCTTGTGGATCGCGTTCGCGCGACGCCAACGCTGGCGAACCGTCCCGTGTCAGGCGGTGGCCATCGCTGGCGTCGAGCAAGGTCGACTTCTACTGTCGCTGGACATGGGTTTGGACTCCGGAAGGGTGTTGCGGGGCGCACCGGTGGGCGCGGCCAGCCGGCGGGAGTCTGGACCCGTGGACAGGCCGGGTCAACCCCTGCGGCGCATGGGGTCAGGCGCGGTTGAAGGTCGTTGACGCGACGGGCCGCATAATGGGCCACCGGCGACAGGCCGATGATGCGATGCGCGGGTTTTCACATGCATAGCGGTGCGCTGGTCCTGGCCCTGGTGTTGCTGCTGGCTGCGGTGATCGCCGTGCCGGTGTTCAAGAAGCTCGGGCTGGGCGCGGTGCTGGGCTACCTCGCCGCCGGCGTGGTGCTGGGTCCGGACGGGCTGGGCTTCGTGCAGGACGCCGACCGGATGCTGGGCGCGGCCGAGATCGGCGTGGTGATGCTGCTGTTCGTAATCGGGCTGGAACTCTCTCCGACCCGCCTGAAGGTGATGCGCCGGTCGGTGTTCGGTGCCGGGACCGCACAGGTCGCGCTTTGCGCCTTGGTGTTGGGCAGCCTGCTGATGCTGGACCACTTCCAGTGGAAGGGCGCGCTGATCGTGGGCATCGCGCTGGCGCTGTCGTCCACTGCGGTGGGCCTGCAGCTGCTGTCCGAACACAAGGGCCTCAACACCGATTACGGGCGGCTGGGCTTTGCGATCCTGCTGTTCCAGGACCTGATCGCGATTCCCCTGCTGGCGGCCATTCCGCTGCTGGGCGGGGCCAAGAACGAAACCCTGCAGTGGAACGACGTGGCGATTGCGCTGGGCGCGCTGGCGGTGGTGATCGTGTGCGGACGGCCGGTGCTGCGCTGGCTGTTCAGTACCGTGGCGCGCACGCGCAGTCCCGAGGTGTTCACCGCGATGGCGCTGCTGGTGGTGCTGGGCACCGCGTGGTTCATGCAGGAGGTCGGGCTCAGTCCCAGCCTGGGTGCGTTCCTGGCCGGCGTGCTGCTGTCCGATTCGGAGTTCCGCCACGAGCTGGAATCGCAGATCGAGCCGTTCAAGGGCCTGCTGCTGGGCCTGTTCTTCATCGCGGTGGGCATGGGCATCGACCTGGACCGGGTGGTCGCCGAACCGGGGGCGATCGCCATCGGCGTGGCGATCCTGCTGGTGGTGAAGTTCAGCCTGCTGTTCGGGATCGGCAAGCTCGCAAAGCTGAGCACCCGGCATGCGCTACTGCTGGGCAGCGTGCTGTGGCTGGGCGGCGAGTTCGCGTTCGTGGTGTTCAACGAAGCGCAGCGCGCGCACCTGCTGGGCAATGCCAACCATGATCGCCTGGTGGCGATCGTGGGCCTGTCGATGGCGCTGACCCCGCTGTTGATGATCCTGCTGCTGAAACTGCTGGGCAGCGAACATGAGGCGGTGAAGGACAAGCGCCCACCCGACAAGGTCGACACCGGCGGCACCGAGCCCAGCGTGATGATCGCGGGCATGGGCCGCTTCGGCCAGGTGGTGGCGCGCCTGCTGACCGCGCAGAAGATTCCGTTCGTGGCGCTGGAGGCGAACCCGGACACGGTGTCGGACCTGCGCCGGTTCGGCAACAAGCTGTACTACGGCGACCCGACCCGCCCGGAGATCCTGCGTGCGGCCGGCGGCGAACACGTGCGCGTGTACGTGGTGACGCTGGATGAGCCGGAGGCGAACATGCGCGCCACCCGCCTGATCCGGCGCATGTATCCGGACGCGGTGGTGCTGGCCCGCGCGCGCAACCGCCAGCACGCTTGGCGGTTGATGGACATGTCGGCCGAACCGTTCCGCGAGGTGCTCGGGTCGAGCCTGGACATGGGCGAACGCGTGCTGACCGCGCTGGGCATTTCCACGGCGGTTGCCGAAGCGCATGTGGAGCGCTTCCGCGAGCACGACGAGAAACTGCTGCGCGACCAGTACCTGGTGTACGACGACGAGGCAGCGGTGATCCAGACCTCACGCGATGCGCGGGCGGACCTGATGCGGTTGTTCGAAGCGGATGCCGAACGCGACGGCGGAACGGACAACGACCGCCGCGAGTGATCAGCCGTTGTCGCGCAGGAACCGGGCCATCGAAGACACGCCCGGTACGCGCGGTTCGAATTCGCCGGCGACGTCGATGAAGCCGCGCATCACCGCGATCTCGCGCGGGCTGCGGTTGAGCGCGTCGCGCACGTCCGGGTCGGCACCGGCGCGCAGCAGGCGCTGCACCAGCAGCGGCAGCCCGTGCAGGGCGGCCAGGTGCAGCGGACCGAAGCCGCGCGGATCGCGTGCATCCAGCGACACGTCCTCATCGAGCAGGCGTTCGACCGCAGCCAGTACGACCTGTTCGTCGCAGGCGGTGCCGGGCTCGGCGCGGGCGCCCAGCACCAGCAGCAGCGGCGTGACCGAACCGGCGGCCGCCTGGTCGGGCTCGGCACCGGACAGCAGCAGCGTGTCCAGCAGCGCCAGCAGGCGCGAGCGGTCGCGGGCGCCGAAGCCGTACAGGGCCGCGCAGTGCAGCGGACCGAGCTGCTGCGCGTCGCCGGCATGCACGTTGGCACCGGCGGTGAGCAGGCGCGCAGCGATGTCGGGCAGGCCCAGCGCCGAGGCCAGCATCAGCACGGTCACTCCCCCCGGCAGGCGGTACTCCAGCTCGGCACCCGCATCGAGCAGGGCCGAGACGATGTCGATCTGGCGCATGCTGACCGCCGCCGACAACGGCGTGGCGCCGCTCGCGGCCGCGTGCTGCGGGTTCGCCCCGCGCGCCAGCAGCAGGTCCACAACCGCCAGGTGGCCACCGCCGGCGGCACGCAGCAGCGCGGTGCAGCCCTGCGCGTCGACCACGTCGATCGCAAAGCCCAGGTCGTTCAAACGGCGCACTGCGTCGGCGTCACCGGCCATTGCCGCCGCCGGCAGGTCGGCGGCGCGCAGCGCGCGGCCGGGCAGCGGCCACACGCGCCAGTCCAGCCAGTCGGCGAGGTCGCGGCGGCCGATCGACAGCGCCACGCCCAGCGGGGTCTGGCCGTCGGCGGCACGCGCTTCGGGCGAGGCGCCCTGCTGCACCAGCAGCTTCAACGAGCCTTCGCGGGCCAGCGCGGTGGCCAGGTGCAGCGCGGTCATGCCGTGGCTGTCGCGCGCCTCGCGGTCCACGCCCAGGGTGAGCAGGGCCTGCTGCAGGCGCAGCCAGCCCAACCGCACCGCCAGCGACAGCGGCGGGTCGCCGGCCGGCGAGGCGGCGAACGGGTCGGCCCCGCGCTCAAGCAGTTCCAGCGCCAGCTGTTCCAGTCCGCGCGCGGCCTGGTCGTGCTGCGCGCAGGCCGCCAGCAGGCGCGCCAGGCCACCGGCACCGGCCGGCGACACGCCCCGGCGCAGCAGCACCTGCAGCGCGGGCACTGCATCAACACCACGCGCCAGCAGCGCGAACATCGGGGTGTCGCCACAGGCATCCAGCACTTCCGGCGCGGCGCCGTGCGCCAGCAGCCATTCCACCGCATGCGGATCCAGCGCCAGCTCGGCGTCGTGCAGCAGGCCGCCCAATTCTTCGGGGTTGCACAGGCGCGCCAGGGTGGCCATGCCGTCCACGTTGCCGAAGCCCAGCGCTTCGCGCAGCAGGTCCAGTGGCGGGCGGTCCGGCAGGATCGGCGTGCCTGCGTCGGCGTCACTGTCGGCGGCACTGGCCAGGCCGTCGCTCACCGCGGCCGGCAGTGGATAGCTGCGATCCAGCAGCGACACGATGGTCCAGCGTCCGGCGGCGGCGGCGATGTCCACCGCGCGGCGGCCCTGCGGGTCCGGCACGTCCGCGGCAATGCCCAGGTCGAGCAGGCGGCGTACCATGACCGGCGACACGGTATCGGCCATGCAGGCCAGCAGCACCGCGTTGCGGCCTTCCACGTCCACCGCGTGCAGGTCGGGTTTGTGCGGCAGCAGGTGTTCGACCACGGCGGCGCGACCGGCACGGGCCGCTTCCAGCCACGGCGTGCGCGACAGCGCATCGCGCGATTCCAGGTTGGCGCCGGCGGCCAGCAGGACCTCGATGATGTCCACGTGCCCGGCCAATGCGGCTTCATGCAATGCACTGCGGCGCTGGCGGTCGCGGGCGTCGGCGCGCGCCTTGTGCTTGAGCAGCAGCTGCACGCCGGCGGTATCGTCTTCTTCGGTGCCGGCCGCAGCCAGCAGCACCGGGGTGCCCTCGGCCGGCTCGGTGCGCGCGCCGCGCTCGAGCAGGAAGCGCGCCAGGCGCCAGTTGCCGACCTGGCAGGCCACCGCCAGCGGCGACCAGCCGTCGTTGTTGAGCGCGTCCACTTCGGCGGCGGCGTCGCGCAGCAGCGCGGCCACGCCCGGGTCGGAACTGCGCGCGGCATGGTGCAGGGGGGTGTTGCCGTCGCTGTCGACCGCACGCGAATCGGCACCGTTGGCGAGCAGGGTCATCACCGCTTCGGGGCGACCGTGCCAGCTGTCGCGGGTGGCCGCCAGCAGCGGGGTCATGCCGCGGTGCGGGGTGTTGACGCCCACGCCGCGCGCGATCAATTCGCGCAGCAGGCGCAGGTCGGGAAGCACCGCCGCCAGCACTACCAGGCTGCGCTGGTCGCGCCAGTTCGGATCCGGCAGGCCGTGCGGGTCGGCGCCCGCGGCCAGCAGCTGCAGGGCGCGGTCGACCCGCCCGCTGCGCGCGGCGTCGTACAGCGCCGGCAGGCGTTCGTGCTGGCCCAGCGGTTCCAGCGGCTGGCTGGCATCGTCCGGGTGCGCGGCGGCGGCGAAGGCGTCGCCCGCCGGTTCCAGCACGCTGCGGGTGGGCAGCGGGTCGGCCGGTGCAATGCGCTGCAGGGCGAAGTGGGCCAGCGGCGAACCGATCAGCACCAGCAGCGCGAACGGCCAGCGCAGGGTGTCCGGCAGCAGGCCCGGCCAGGCCGGCACCACCACCAGCGCGCAGACCGTAACCACCAGGCCGGCCACGATCAGCCCGCGCCAGGCGCTCAGGTCGCGCGCGGCCAGCGTGCGCCAATGCCGCGCCAGGCTGCCGTCGCTGCGTTCGATTTCATTCCAGAGTGGCCAGGTACGCCACACGCCGAGCAGCGCGGCGCTGACCGCCACGCTCAGGCCGAGCACGGCGGCGAGGCTGCCGCTGTCGTGCAGCGCGCCCAGCGGCCAGGACACCAGCAGCGCGAACAGGGCCGGGCCGAGTGCCCACAACCCTGCCAGTGCCGGCAGGTCCTGTCGGCCAAGCTGGGCCAGCGTCGGCAGCGCACGGCTGCGCCGCCACCACGACACGCCCAGCGCGAACGCCGGCTGCGCCAGCGCCGCACCGAGCGCGGCCGGCACGCCGCCCAGCACCACGGCCAGCGACAGCAGGCCACCGGCGGCAACGGCAATGGCGGCAGCGCGGGTGCGCAGGGCGTCAGTCATCGCGGGTCATCACGGCGCGGCACGCGCACCGGCGGGACCGGCGGCGGGGGCATCTGCAGGTGGAAACCGCGCTCGGCGAGATTGGCGCGCACCTGGTCGACGTCGGCCAGTGCGAGGCGACGGTCCGGGGTCAAGGCGACTTCCAGCACGAATGCGAACGGCGCCAGCGTGGCTTTCAATGCATCCGGGATGGCATCGAAGGCGTCACGGGCGGCGAGGTAGACGTAGGTGTCCTGCTTGCGTTGGCTTTTGTAGACGTAGGCTTGCATTGCCCGCGGGGCGGTTGCCCTGGGAATAGATGCGTCGATTGTGTCGGAAACCACGCAAGTCCGATAGGTATCTGCCGCGTGGGGCGTCGGTTTTCAGGCGCGGGGCAGATTCAGGTTCATCAATGTCGCGACGTGGTTCAGGCAGCCGGGCGGGCGTTGCACCGCGCCCGCAGGCCGGAATCCAGGGCGCGCACGCTATGATGGCGTCATTCGCACCCGCAGCATTCATCAACTGAAATGAGCAGCACGATCCACAGCGTGGCAGTGCCACCGGCCCTGTCTTCTACGGCCGCCGCCGCGCCCTTCCATGCGTTTTACGCACCTGCCACGGAGCGCGACGCGGTTCTCGCCGACCCGCGCACGCTGGCCGTGTTCGGGTTCGGTGCCGCTGGCCAGGAGTGCGCCGACCCGCGCTGGCTGCAGGTGCCGCTGGCCGAACAGGGACCGGCACGGATCGAGGTCTGGCAGGGCGCCGGCCCGGTGCAGCACGGGGTTCGCGACGGGGTGCGCTGGTCTGCTACCGACACGCTGCTGTTCGGTGCGATCGAGATTGATGAAGTCGACAGCGATATCGAGTCGGCCGCGGCAGATGCCTACGCGCGCATGAGCGGGTTTCTGTCCACGTGCGGCTTCCCGCACCTGCTGCGAACCTGGAATTACCTGGATGCGGTGACCGAAGGCGATGGTGACCAGGAGCGCTACCGGCGCTTCTGCGTGGGCCGCGTGCGCGGGCTGCGCGAGCTGGACGAGGCCGCGTTGCCGGCGGCCACCTGCATTGGCCGCTTCGACGGCGTGCGTCGGCTGCAGGTGTACTGGCTGGCCGCGCGCGAGCCGGGCCTGCCGCTGGAGAACCCGCGCCAGGTCAGCGCGTTCCGCTACCCGCGCCAGTACGGGCCGCAGTCGCCGAGCTTCTCGCGTGCGCTGCTGCCGCCGCTGGCGACCGGCCTGCCGCTGCTGCAGTCGGGGACGGCTGCGATTGTCGGCCATGTCTCGCAGCACACCGGCTCGGTGGAAGAACAGCTGGCCGAGACCCTGACCAACCTGCAGAGCCTGGTGGATGCCGCGCGCGTGCAGCGCCCGGCATTGCCGGCGCAGCTGGGCGTGGGCTCGCTGTTGAAGGTGTATGTGCGAAGGGCCGAAGACATGCCGGCGATTGCCGCGCGGATGGCCGAGCTTCCAGGTTCACCGGCCTTCGTGGTGCTGCACGCCGAGGTGTGCCGGGCCGAATTGCTGGTGGAGATCGAAGGCCTGCACGGGTAACGCGGCCGGGCCATCAATGGTATCCCGCGTCCGCGCGCACCTTGCCCCGGAACACCCGGTACGACCACGCGGTGTATCCCAGGATCACCGGCAGCAGCACCACCAGCCCGACCAGGCTGAAGCCCATCGACGAGGCCGGCGCGGCCGCCTCCCACAAGGTCATGCTCGGCGGCAGCAGGTACGGCCACATGCCCAGCACCAGCCCGATGAAGCCGAGCACGAACAGCGCCAGGGTCAGCAGGAACGGCGGCAGGTCGCGGCGCGGGTGCATGGCGCTTTGCCACAGCGCCACTGCCACGGCCAACGTCAGCAACGGCACCGGCGACAACCACCAGAAGTTGCCGTCGCTGAACCAGCGCGCCATCAGGCGCGAATCCAGGAACGGCAGCCAGGCGCTGACCAGGCCCATGAACACGATCACCGCCACCACCAGCGGCCGGGTCAGGGTGCGTGCCACCGCCTGCTCGCGACCTTCGGTCTTCAGGATCAGCCACGTACTGCCCAGCAGCGCGTAACCAAAGACCACCGCCGCTCCGGTCAGCATCGAGAACGGGCTGAACCAGCCGAACGGCCCGCCCACGTAGTTGCCGTTCACCACCTGCAGGCCCTGCACCAGTGCGCCCAGGATCACGCCCTGGGCGAACGCGGCCAGCAGCGAGCCCAGCCCGAACGCCACGCTCCACAGCCGCCGCGAACGGTGCGCCTTGAAGCGGAACTCGAACGCCACGCCGCGGAACACCAGCGCCACCACCAGCAGCAGCACTGGCAGGTACAGCGCCGACAGCAGCGCCGCGTAGGCCTTGGGGAAGGCCGCCATCAGCCCGGCCCCGCCCAGCACCAGCCAGGTCTCGTTGCCGTCCCAGATCGGCGCGGCGGTGTTCATCATCACGTCGAGCTGTTCTTCATCCTCGGCCATCGGCGCGAGGATGCCGATGCCGAGCACGAAGCCGTCCAGCACCACGTACATCAGCACGCCAAAGCCGATCACCGCGAACCACGCCACCGGCAGCCAGGTCGTCATCTCCATGTCAGCGCTCCTCCAGCGGTTCGTCGGCTGCGGACAGCGGCCGTGCCGGGGTGTGGCTGCCGTCCTCGATGGGCGGTTGCTGGTCATGCGGCTTGGGCCCCGTTCGGATGATCTTCACCAGGTACCAGATGCCCCAGCCGAACACGAACGCGTATCCGACGATGTACACGCCCAGCGACAGCGCGGTCATCCACGCGCTCTGCGGCCCCACCGCGTCGGCGGTGCGCAGCACGCCATACACCACCCACGGCTGGCGGCCCATTTCGGTGACGAACCAGCCCGAGACCAGCGCGATGAAACCGCTGGGCAGCATCCAGTTCCAGCCGCGCACCAGCCAGCGCGATTCCAGCAGGCGGCCGCGCCACCACTGGAAGGCCGAGGCCCAGGCCAGCAGCAGCATCAGGGTGCCCAGCCCGACCATGATCCGGAATGCGTAGAACACCGGCACCACCGGCGGCCGCTCGCTGGCCGGCACCGAGGTCAGCGGGTCGAAGGTACCGTCCAGCGAATGGGTCAGGATCAAGCTGCCCAGCCGCGGAATGGCGATCTCGAAATCGTTGCGCTCGGCCTTTTCATTGGGCACGGCGAACACCACCAGCGGCACGCCTTCGCCCTCGCCTTCCGCATGCCAGTGCGCTTCCACCGCGGCGATCTTCATCGGCTGGTGCTTGAGCGTGTTCAGGCCGTGCATGTCGCCGACGAAGATCTGCACCGGCACCGTCAATGCGGCAAACGCGACCGCCGCCAGCAGCATGGTGCGACCGGCTTCCACATGGGTGCCCTTGCGCAGGTACCACGCGCCCACGCCGCCGATCACGAAACAGGTGGTGATGAACGAGCCCAGCGCCATGTGCGCCAGCCGGTACGGGAAGGAGGGGTTGAACACCACCTGCCACCAGTCCTGCGGCACCACGATGCCGTCGATGATGGCGTGCCCGGCCGGGGTCTGCAGCCAGCTGTTGGAGGACAGGATCCAGAACGTGGAGACCAGCGTGCCCAGCGCCACCATACAGGTGGAGAAGAAGTGCAGGCGCGGCGAGACCTTGCCCCAGCCGAACATCATCACGCCCAGGAAGCTGGCTTCCAGGAAGAACGCGGTGAGCACCTCGTAGGTGAGCAGCGGCCCGATCACGCTGCCGGCCACCTGGCTCAGGCGCGGCCAGTTGGTGCCGAACTGGAAGGCCATGACGATGCCGCTGACCACGCCCATGCCGAAGGACACCGCGAAGATCTTCTGCCAGAAGAAGTACAGCTCGCGCCAGATGGGCTTTTTCGTGCGCAGCCACTGGCCTTCGACGAAGGCAAGCCAGCTGGCCGTACCGATGGTGAAGGCGGGAAACAGCACATGGAAACTGATCACGAACCCGAACTGGATCCGGGACAACAACAACGCGTCCAAGCGACGCCTCCGCACATTCTGGAATCCGCACCAGTCTGGGCCTGTTTTCGTGAAGAGGGCATGCGACCGGGTGACGCGCTGCATCAATCGGTCGCAGGGGGCGCTCCATTACCTGTGGCCCCCTCCCTGCGCGGGCGTGACTGCTACCCTTGCCGGGTTTTCCTTCACGGTGCTGCCCGCAATGCCCAGAACGCTGCCCTTGTCCCTGCTGCTGCTTGCCGCCCTTGGCGGTACGGCCCATGCGGCACCGACGCCGATCACCATTGAACAGGCCATGGCCGACCCGGACTGGATCGGTCCGCCGGTCGAAAGCGCATGGTGGTCGTGGAACAGCCAGCAGGTCGAGTACCAGCTCAAGCGCACCGGCAGCCCGGTCCGCGACACCTTCCGCCAGCCGGTCAACGGCGGCACGGCCAGCCAGGTCGCCGATGACCAGCGCGGCAGCCTGGACGTTGAGAACCCGGTGTACGACAGCGCCCGCCAGCGCGCGGCGTTCGTACGCAACGGCGACGTGTTCCTGCGCGACCTGCGCAGCGGCACGCTGACCCAGCTGACCCGCAGCACCGAGAAGGCCGGCGCGGTGGGCTTTGCCCGCGACGGCGGGGTGATCTGGCGTACCGGCCAGAACTGGTTCCACTGGACCGCCGCCGGCGGCGTGCAGCAGGTGGCCAGCCTGAAGGCCGAGAAGAACCCGGACGACGCGCCCAAGCCCGACGTACTGCGCGACCAGCAGATGCGCACCCTGGCCACCCTGCGCAACGACCGCGCCCAGCGCGATGCGTTGAAGGAGCAGGAAGCCAGCTGGCGCCGCGCCGACAGCACCCGCGCGCCGGGCCCGGTGTACCTGGGCGCCGACGTGGAGATCGTCGACAGCGCGCTGTCGCCGGACACCCGCAGCCTGATCGTGGTGACCAAGCCGAAGGGCTTCGACGAAGGCCGCGGCGGCAAGATGCCGAAGTACGTGACCGAGTCGGGCTACGAGGAATTCGAAGACACCCGCACCCGCGTCGGCCGCAATGATCCGGAACCGAACGCGCTGTGGCTGGTCGACGCGGTCACCGGCACGGTCAAGCCGCTGTCGCTGGACGGCCTGCCGGGCATCGGCACCGACCCGCTGGCGGCGCTGCGCAAGGCCGCCGGCAAGGACGCGCTGAAGGGCAACCGCCCGGTGCAGGTCCTGGGCGGCCCCGGCGCGCCCGGCATCCGCTGGAGCAACGACGGCCAGCAGGCCGCGATCCTGCTGCGCGCCAACGACAACAAGGACCGCTGGATCGCCAGCGTGAGCCCGACCGAGGCGAAGCTGCAGACCCGCCACCGCCTCACCGACAACGCCTGGATCAACTGGGGCTTCAACGACTTCGGCTGGTCCAGCGACAACCGCACGCTGTGGCTGCTGTCCGAAGAGTCCGGCTACTCGCACCTGTACACGCAGCAGGGCACGGCCAAGCCGCAGGCGCTGACCAGCGGCAAGTGGGAGACCTCGATGCCGGTGCCCAGCGCCGACGGTCGCGGCTTCTACGTGCTGTGCAACCAGCAGGCCCCGGGCGACTACGAGGTCTGCGCGGTGGACACCGCTTCGCGCCAGGTGCGCGAGCTGACCTCGCTCAACGGCGTGGAAGACTTCTCGCTGTCGCCGGACGGCCAGCAGCTGCTGGTGCGCTACTCCGGTGCCTACCTGCCGGCGCAGCTGGCGGTGGTGCCCAGCGCCGGTGGCCAGGCCAAGGTGCTGACCGACACCCGCACGGCCGCCTTCAAGGCCCGCGAGTGGATCCAGCCGAAGCTGGTGCAGGTGCCGTCGAAGCACGGCGCCGGCGTGGTCTGGGCCAAGTACTACGGCCCGGAGAAGATGGAACCCGGCAAAAAGTATCCGATCGCCATGTTCGTGCACGGCGCCGGCTACCTGCAGAACGTGCACCAGCGCTACCCGGCCTACTTCCGTGAGCAGATGTTCCACAACCTGCTGGTGCAGCAGGGCTACGTGGTGCTGGACATGGACTACCGCGGCAGCGAAGGCTACGGCCGCGACTGGCGCACCGCGATCTACCGCAACATGGGCCACCCGGAACTGGAAGACTACAAGGACGGCCTGGAGTGGCTGGTGGCGACCCAGCAGGGCGACCGCGACCACGCCGGCATCTACGGCGGCTCCTACGGCGGCTTCATGACCTTCATGGCGCTGTTCCGTTCGCCGGGCACCTTCAAGGCCGGCGCCGCGCTGCGCCCGGTGGTCGACTGGCACCAGTACAACCACGGCTACACCGCCAACATCCTCAACACCCCGGACATCGACCCGGAGGCGTACCGCACGTCGTCGCCGATCGAGTACGCCGAAGGCCTGCAGGACAACCTGCTGATCGCGCACGGGATGATGGACGACAACGTGTTCTTCCAGGACTCGGTCAACCTTACCCAGAAGCTGATCGAGCTGCACAAGGACAACTGGAGCATCGCGCCCTACCCGCTGGAACGCCACGGCTATGTCCGTCCGGACTCCTGGCTGGACCAGTACAAGCGCATCCTCAAGCTGTTCAACGAGACCCTGAAGTGAGCCACGCCGCGGCGACGATACGGATCGTCGCCGCGGTCATCGCCGACCCCGCGCAGCGGGTGCTGGTGGTGCGCAAGCACGGCTCGGCGGTGTTCATCCAGCCCGGCGGCAAGCCGGAGCCGGGCGAGGCGCCGCTGGCCGCGCTGGCGCGCGAGCTGGACGAGGAACTGGGCGTGCAGCTGGCCCCCGCTACGGCGGTGCCGCTGGGCACCTTCAGCGACTGGGCCGTGCATGAGACCGGCTGCCGGGTACAGGCCGAGGTGTGGTGGGTCCGGGTGTCCGGAATCCCCCAGGCCCGCGCCGAGATCGCCGAGCTGGCCTGGGTGCCGCTGCGGCCCCCGCACGGGCACCGCTTGGCACCCTTGAGCGAAGACCATATCCTGCCGGCGGCCGCGCGCGTCATTGCGCCGGGCTGACCCCACCGCTACCCGCAGGACACCGGATGTCATCGACGCTGCCCCCGCTTCTGCCTTCCGCTGCCGCCGCAGCGGCGGCCCGCCCCACGGGCGAGGCTGCGCCACGCTTCCTCGGCCCGATGGCCAAATCGATCCTGGTGATGTGCATTGTCTCGGCGGTGTGCTGGGCCGGCTGTGTCGTGCTGGCCCTGCTGCTGCACAACTCGGCATGGCTGCAGGAACAGCTGCACGGTGCGGACCTGTCGTGGGTACCCCCATCGCTGCGCTGGTTCGGCCGCCACGCGGTGGCGGTGAACCTGGGGCTGTTCGCCCTGTGCGTGGCCGGCGCCGTGGCCTGCTGGGGGCTGCTGCGCCGCCAGCGCTGGGCGCTGTGGACCTTCATCGTTCTGCTGGTGCTGACCGCCCTGCTCAACTTCGTGGGCGTCTGGGTGATCGACGAGATCTTCAGCTACCTGATCGTGCACCTGCCGGGCCACATGGACCCTGCAGACGCCGACCAGGTGCGCACCGACCTGCGCCTGCAGCGCGTGCTGTACACCGGCATCACCGTGATGACCGCGCTGTCCTTCGCCGCCCTGCACGCGTGGCTGGTGCTGCGCCTGCAGCGCCCCGATGTACAACGCTGGTTCAAGCGCTGACCGGCGACGTAGCGCCGGGCTCTGCCCGGCCGTGCGGTACATTACCGCCATGAACGAATTCGAGCGCGTACGCAGCTACCTCACCGATCTGCAGGACCGCATCTGCGCCGCAGTGGAAACCGCCGACGGCCAGGCCCGCTTCGCCGAGGACCTCTGGCAGCGTGCCGAGGGCGGTGGCGGGCGCACCCGCATCCTGCGCGACGGCGCGGTGTTTGAGCAGGCCGGCATCGGCTTCTCTGACGTGTCCGGCACCCGCCTGCCCCCGTCGGCCTCGGCCAACCGCCCCGAGCTGGCCGGTGCCTCGTGGCGCGCCACCGGGGTGTCGCTGGTGTTCCACCCGCTGAATCCGTACCTGCCCACCACCCACGCCAACGTGCGCTACTTCAGCGCCGAGCGCGACGGCGAGCAGGTGGCGTCATGGTTCGGCGGCGGCTTCGACCTGACCCCGTTCTACCCGTTCGACGAGGACGTGCAGCACTGGCACCAGGTCGCCCACGACCTGTGCGCGCCGTTCGGCGAGGAGCGTTACGCGGCGCACAAGCGCTGGTGCGACGAGTACTTCTTCCTGCGCCACCGCAATGAGACGCGCGGCGTGGGCGGATTGTTCTTCGACGACCTGCATGGCGACTTCGAGCGCGACTTCGCCTACCTGCGCGCGGTCGGCGACGGCTTCCTGGACGCCTACCTGCCGATCGTGGAGCGCCGCAAGGACACCGCCCATGGCGAACGCGAGCGCGAGTTCCAGCTGTACCGGCGCGGCCGCTACGTGGAATTCAACCTGGTCTACGACCGCGGCACCCTGTTCGGCCTGCAGAGCGGCGGACGCAGCGAGAGCATCCTGATGAGCCTGCCCCCGCGCGTGCGCTGGGAATACGGTTTCCAGCCCGAGCCCGGCAGCGCCGAAGCGCGGCTGGGCGACTACCTGGTACCCCGCGACTGGCTCGACCTGGGCTGAGCCAGGTTAAGGGTTCAGCTTTGACGGGCCAAGTGCTCCTTCAGCAGCTTTTGCTTTTTTTCTTCGTAGTGCTGGACTTCGCACTGTGCGAGGTACACCACCGAGCATTCCTCGTAGTCGAACAGGCCACCGGCACCAGCGCTTCGTAGCGAGTGCGAGCAGTCCGCATGCTCGACCTGCAGCAGCCTCAGGTTGTCGCGCGCCGCCTCCAGCTTTTCCTGTGTACGTACGCGATGCTTCGCCTGCAGCTGTTCTGCCTGCGTCACCTGCTCCGCGGTCCGTGCGACTTTTCTCTGGAGCTTCAAAAGCTTGAGCTGCAGCGCCTGCGGATCTGGTGAGGTCCGGAAATGCCGCCGGAACCAGGACGCCTTGTTGGCTACCTGCACCGGCGCGGCAGATGAGGAAGGCCGCTCCATTTCCGCCAGTCCCATCGCTTTGACGTAAGACGGCCGACTGTCTTCGGTGCGCGGGGATGCGGGGCGGTTTTCGTAAACCTCAACCCACGGACGGCGGGTCGGCGGTGGAGTTGGCGAAACTAGGCCCAGGGGCATACAGGCATCTCCTTTGCGGGGACCACCCGGATGGCGGGCCCTGATGCCCTCGATTTCAGCAGGGCTGGATCAGTAGCGCTTTCAGCTTTCGATCTGTGTTAGCTCGAAGGGTCCGCATGCTGAGGGACCGCCTGGGTCGGCCAGCGGCCGACGCTACCGGTCCGATGGGGTCAGGTCGATTTTTCGCGCGGCACGATGGTGATGTGGCCGTTGATTTCGAGCAATGCCATCGAGACTTCGCTGATGTGGGTGCAGCCCTGCTGGCGCATCGCGGCGTCCAGGTCCTGCAGGGTGACCAGCTCGCGCCGCAGCACCGACTCGAGCACCTTGCCGTCGCGCGCGATCAACACCGGCTCGCCTTCCACCAGCCGCTCCACGCGCCGGCTGCGGGTGCTCAGCCAGCCCACCCCGTAGTTGAGCAGTATCAGCGTGGCGGCGAGCAGCAGGCCGCCGCCCAGGGAGGTGTCCTTGCCCAGCAGCGCGTTCTGCACCGCGTTGCCCAGCAGCACGATCAGCAGCACGTCGAACGGAGTGATCTGGCCCAGCGCGCGCTTGCCCGACAGCCGCACCATGCCCAGCACCACCACGTACACCACCACCGCGCGCAGGATGAATTCCCACCACGGCATGGCGAGGTCGAACAGGTCTGTCATGCGGGCGTTCCGAAGGATGATGCGGCGAGCATATCGGTCGGGGCTGTCTGGGGGCCGTAAATAAAAAGCCCCGCCGACCAGGGGGAGGTCAGCGGGGCCGGGGAACGGGCGCTTGGGGAGGAGCCCCCGTTCCGAGATCTGCTCCAGGGGATGGGAGAGATCCACAACAGGCGTTGCGCCTGTCGAGGTCTATAAAAGCACCTCGAACATTGATGATTCGTGAAGGGGGCCAATTAATACTGCAGTGAATCTTGAAACATTCATCAAAGAGTCAGTTTTTGACCCCGGCGTGAACCAATTCAGCTTTTTCAACGCGATTTCCGGGCTTAATGCGCCTCGTCCCAGTTATCGCCAACGCCGGCGTCGACCACCAGCGGAACGCGCAACTGTGCAGCAGACGACATTAGTTCGACCACCTGCGTGCGCAAGGTTTCCAGAAACTCGCTTTCGGTTTCGAATACCAGTTCGTCGTGCACCTGCAGAATCATCCGTGCGCGACCGCCCTGCCCCTGCAGCCAGTCGTCCACCTTCACCATGGCGCGCTTGATGATGTCCGCCGCGGTGCCCTGCATGGGGGCGTTGATCGCGGCGCGCTCGGCACCGGCGCGCAGGCCCTGGTTGCGGGCGTGGATGTCGTTCAGGTACAGCCGGCGGCCTTCGATGGTTTCCACGTAGCCCTGGTCGCGGGCCTGCTGGCGCATGCGTTCCATGAAGTCGCGCACGCCCGGGTAGCGGCTGAAGTACAGCGCCACGTAGTCCTGCGCCTGGCCACGGTCGATGCCCAGGTTGCGGGCCAGGCCGAACGCGCTCATGCCATACATCAGCCCGAAGTTGATCGCCTTGGCCGCACGCCGCTCGTTCGGGGTGACCTCGTCAAGCGCGCGGCTGAACACTTCGGCCGCGGTGGCGCGGTGCACGTCCACGCCCTGCTCGAAGGCGCGGACCAGGCCGGGGTCTTCGGACAGGTGGGCCATGATCCGCAGTTCAATCTGCGAGTAGTCGCAGGCCAGCAGCTTGTGTCCCGGCGGGGCCACGAAGGCGCGGCGGATGCGGCGGCCGTCCTCGGTGCGGATCGGGATGTTCTGCAGGTTCGGGTCGGAAGAAGACAACCGGCCGGTGGCCGCGCCGGACTGGTGATAGCTGGTGTGCACGCGGCCGGTGTCGGGGTTGACCATTTCCGGCAGCTTGTCGGTGTAGGTGCTGCGCAGCTTCGCCAGGCCCCGGTACTCCAGGATCACCCGCGGCAGCTCGTGCTGCTCGGCGATCGCCTCCAGCGCTTCTTCATTGGTGCTGGGCTGGCCCTTGGGGGTCTTGACCAGCGCCGGCAGCTTCAGCTCGTCGAACAGCACTGCCTGCAGCTGCTTGGGCGAGTCCAGGCTGAAGGTGTGCCCGGCCAGCTCGGTGGCCTTCTGCTGGGCGGCCAGCATGCGCGCGCCCAGGTCCTGGCTCTGCCGGCGCAGCTCGGCGCTGTCGATATAGACGCCGTTGGCCTCGATCCGGGCCAGCACCGGCACCAGCGGCATTTCGATGCTGCGGTACACGTTGTCCAGCGGGGCCGAGGCCAGCAGCTGCGGCTGCAGCACCCGGTGCAGGCGCAGGGTGATGTCGGCGTCTTCGGCCGCGTAGCGGCTGGCTTCGTCCAGCCCCACCTGCGAGAACGGGATCTGCTTGGCGCCCTTGCCGGCCACGTCCTCGAACTTGATGGTGGTGTAGCCCAGGTAGCGCATCGCCAGCGAATCCATGTCGTGGCGGGTGGCGGTGGAGTTGAGCACGAAGCTCTCGAGCATGGTGTCGTCGTGGTAGCCCTGCACGTCCACGCCGTGGCGGCGCAGCACGTGCAGGTCGTACTTGCCGTGCTGGCCGAGCTTCTTCTTTTCGGGGTTCTCCAGCACCGGGCGCAGCGCGTCCAGTACCTGCTGGCGCGGCAGCTGCGCCGGGGCGCCGGGGTAGTCATGCCCGACCGGGATGTAGGCCGCCTTGCCCGGCTCCACCGCCAGGCTGATCCCGACCAGGTTGGCGCGCATCGCGTCGAGGGCGTCGGTTTCGGTGTCGAAGGCGACCAGCTCGGCCGCTTCGGCACGGGCGACCCATGCCTGCAGCTGTTCGGTGGTCAGCACCGTCTCGTACTCGCCCGGGGCCGACAGCGCGGGGTCGAGCGCGGTGGCCGGCTCGCCGGCCGGGGCCTTCGCGTAGCCGGCGGCGGTGCCGCGCAGGCTCACCGGCGCGTCGCTGGCGGCGGTGGCCGCTGCGGCCGGACCGCCGAGTTCCTTCAGCGCCTGGGTGAAGCCATAGCGCAGGTACAGCTCGCCCAGCACCGGCACGTCCGGGTCGCGCAGCGCCAGGGTCTGCGGGGTGGCGTCCAGCGCCACGTCAGTTCGGATGGTGACCAGTTCGCGGTTCAGCGGCAGGCGCTCCAGCGCGGCGCGCAGATTCTCGCCGATCTTGCCTTTCATGCCTGGCGCGGCGGCCATCACCCCGTCCAGGTGCTGGTACTCGGCCAGCCACTTGGCGGCGGTCTTCGGGCCGCACTTCTCCACGCCCGGGACGTTGTCCACGGCGTCGCCCATCAGCGCCAGCAGGTCGACGATCTGGTCGGCGCGCACGCCGAACTTCTCCATCACCGCCGCGTCCGAGTCCATGCGGCTGCCGGTCATGGTGTTGACCAGCTCGATGCCCGGGCGGACCAGCTGGGCGAAGTCCTTGTCGCCGGTGGAAATGGTGACCGTCATGCCTTCGCGGTGGCCCTGCAGGGCCAGGGTGCCGATCACATCGTCGGCTTCCACGCCGGGAATGCGCAGGATGCTCAGGCCGAGCGCCTCGACGATCCGGCACATCGGTTCGACCTGCGGGCGCAGGTCGTCGGGCATCGGCGGGCGGTTGGCCTTGTAATCGGCATACAGGTCGTCACGGAAGGTCTTGCCAGGGGCGTCAACCACGAAGGCCACGTACTCCGGGCGCTCCTTCAGGGTGGCGCGCAGCATGTTGACCACGCCGAACAGCGCGCCGGTGGGTTCACCGGCCGCGTTGGTCAGCGGCGGAAGCGCGTGGAACGCGCGATACAGGTAACTGGACCCGTCAATCAGGACTAATCGGCTCATGCGACGATTCTACGCGCCCGGCCGTGACCGATCGCGGCACCGGCATCACGGGGCATGGGGCATAATCACGGCTCCCCCCGCCCCAGGAACCCCGGTCCATGAAGACACTGATGCTGGCAGGTCTGCTTGTGTTGGCTGGTTGTGCGACCACCGGCGGTGCCGGCGTTCCTCCGGTCGACGTGACCGGCGCCGATGTTGCCAAGCGCACCATGGACAACGGCGACACCATCGAGGAGTACCGGGTGGGTGGCCAGCTCCGCATGGTCAAGGTCACGCCCTCGCGCGGGGCCCCGTATTACATGTACGAAGGCAACCGCACCGGCGGCGTGGACCGCAGCAAGGACGGAACCGCGCCGGTGTACTGGAAGCTCTACAGCTGGTGAGCAGGACCTGCCGTACCCGATGACCACGCCTGAACGACGCAAGCCCATCGACCCCGCCGTACTGCGCGAGGGGCTCAGTGCCGAGCAGCGCCAGACGGTGGATACGCTGGAGCAGTTCGGCTGGCAGCTGCGTTTCGTGCGCCGCCCCATTTTCCGCGACGCGGTGCCGGTGCTGTACGACCGTGCCGGGCAGCGCTACGTGGTGGTGCAGGCCGATGGCACGCTGGATGAATCGCAGACGCTGACGATCCGGCCGTAATTCAACGGATCACCAGCACCGGGACCGTACTACGCGCCAACACCTCGGCGGTCTGGCTGCCCAGCAACACCCGGGTCACGCCGCGGCGGCCGTGGGAGGTCATCACGATCAGGTCGCTGTTGCGCTCGGTGGCGGTGTCGATGATGCCGTCGGCAGCGTAGCGGTCGAGCACGTGCAGGGTGGTCGAGCGCAGCCCCTGGGCCTCGCACGCCGCCTTGGCCGGGGCCAGGATCTTCGACGCGGTCTCTTCCCGGTCGGCCTTGTATTCCGGGCTGTTCATGTAGCCCACGCTCCAGCCCATGGCGTCGTACATGCCCACCGCCCAGGGCTCGGACACGGTGACGATGTCGACCTCCGCATCGAGGTCGCGGGCCAGCTCCAGACCCTTGAGCAGGCCCTTTTCGGACAGCTCCGAACCGTCGGTGGCAATCAGGATCCGCTTGTACATGGCACGCTCCTTGGCGCTGGCGATGGGACCACCATTGCACACCGGGTGTGCAGGCGATGCCTTGAGCGGGATCAATCGGCTCGTGACAGCCTTGCGTGGACCCGCTCCAGGGCAGTGCGGCCGTGCGCTGCTGCAGCCGGTTCAAGCGTGGCAGCAAGGGCGTCGGCCATGGCGTGCCGGACCCGGGCGGCGCGTGCCGGATCGGCCTGGATCCACTCGTGGATCTGGGCGGGATCGAACCGCGCCACCAGCGCGTTGCGGCGTTCGACCAGCCGCTGCGCCATCGCCTGCGGCGTGGGCCATGCCGTCGCCTTGGGCCAATGGCATTCGATCACCCGGGCAATCGTGGCATGCGGCAGCAGGGCCAGCCGGTAGCCCATCTCGGCCAGGGTGTCGGCGACCGCCGGATCCGGCGCCACCGGTGGACGGAACGAAGCAGCAACACTTTCGGACTGGAAGCCGTAAGGCCAGCCCAGGATGTCCTGCAGATTGCCGGGGTCCGGCCCGAACGCGTCGAATTCGACGACATTGGAAGCAAATGCGTCCGGTATCGGGAACAGGGAGGGCGGTCGCTGCGCAATGGCCGCCGTGCGGCTGTCGGCTTTGGGCAGCATGGCGCCCGACTGCGGGTGGCGGAAGCCGAGCGGACCGCTGGAGCCGAAGTCCAGCGACATGCCGACCCGCGCGCCGTCGCGCACGGTGTAGCCGAAGTTCTCCAGCCGGTAGTTGAGCTGGTCCCAGTTGCCCAGCCAGCGTGACACCACGTAATGGCGCAGCTGTTCGCAGCGCAGCTCCACCGGCAGCATGCGGTTCATCGCCTCCAGCGCGTCGAAGCGGGCCTGGTCGGTAGCCGCATGCCGTCGCGCGTCGGCGCCCTGCAGGGCCCACCAGTCGACCCCCGCCCCGCGCAGCAGGGCGGCGTTGTCGGCCACGGCCTTGGCATGCCACTCGCGCAGTGCGTCGTAGCAGCGGCATGCGTCGGGATCGCCGGCGGCTGCCAGATCGGCCGCCGCATCGCTGAGCAGGAAGTCGCCCAGGTCCTGGAATGCGGGGTCGTAGCGGGTGCCCACGTGCTGCCCGGTGTCGGCCAGGCCCTCCGCCGCCGACACCAGCGCGTGGTCGGGCGCCAGCAACCCGGTCAGCTGGAACAGCGCGCCCAGGGTGACTTCGATGGCGCTGCTGGCGCTGTCGGCGGTGGCCTTGACCCGCCAGCGCTCGTGGTCGCGCATCACCATCACCGCCGGCTGGCTGCCCGCGCCCTGCCAGGGCGTGGCCGGGCAGGGCGCCAGGTCGAGCGGGCGCGGGCCGACCGGCGCGGCGTTGCTGACCCGTTCCATTGGCAACCGGGGCGACAGCCCACGTTCGGACGGCAGGCCGCTTCGCCTCGGAAGCGCGGCCGGCGGTGACGCACCGAAGACGGTGTTGGGAATCAAGGGGCGCACCCGTCATGAACAGGGCACGGACACTAGCAGCGTCTGCCGACGTTGCCGGTTCGGACTGCGTGCAAAGTGCCTGGGCTTACGACGCCGCGAGCCGTCGCCGACGCGATGGACGGCTGCGGGTGGCCACCAGCACGACAACCATCACGCTGGCGGCAGTCAGCCAGAACACCCAGCCACCCAGCATCAGGTCCCGGGTCACCCCCGGCGGCGCGCAGCGCAGCTGCAGCAGGTCCAGGTGGCCGCCACTGTCCAGGCATGCGGCCACCTGGTCGAACAGGGCCAGCACCGGTGCTGCCCAGCCCGCCGACAGTGTCAGCGCGACCAGTGCCGCCATCAGGTACGGGATTCCCTTGTTCATGTGCGCGCTCCCAGCAGACAGCGCCAGACTCTGGGCGCGTCGCCGGGGCGCGACAAGGAGCACGCGACGAACTGGGTGAATTCCGGGATGAGTCGCGTTACCGCAGGGGCGAAGCTGATGCGCAGGAGCGGGGATGACCCGCCCCGCGCAGGATTCAGGCGACCTGCACGATGCGCGCGCCCTGGCACAGCGGATAGGTGGCCACCAGCTCGGCAATGCGCTCGCGCATCGTCTCGAACGAGGCGCCATACAGGTACAGCGCGGTTTCGCTGGGGCCCTGCCACCAGCTGCAGACCTCGCCGTGGCCGTCGATGCGTTCGACGATCTGGTCGAACACGTAGTTCGAGTCGCACTGTTCGTAGACCTCATCCGGCAGGTCGGTGCCGTTGAGGTACAGCGCCAGGCCTTCGGTGCTGCCGAATGCCAGGTCCGGTGCGCCTTCGCGCTGGATCAGCGAGCCCTTGGGCGCACCAAGTTGTTCGAGCGCTTCGATCAGGTTGGGCAGCGCGGCGCCGTCGTGCAGCAGGATCTCCAGATCGCCGTACTCGACCTCACCGTCTTCGGACAGCGCGGTGCCACCGCCCATGATCTCGCCGATGCCGGCGCCTTCCAGCATCGCATCGAGCGGGTCTTCGAACAGCTGCAGGCGGTGTTCGGGCTGCAGGCGGGCATTCAATTTGACGTTGAGGGAGAGCGGGGTCGTTGACATGGAATGAGCCGACAAAAAAGGTTGGTGGGATGGTTGCGTTGCGCGTCGTCCGTGACATGCCGTGGTCAGATCACCGTCAGGTTGGCGTACGCCATCACCAGCCACTTGCTGCCGGCCTCGGCGAACTCCACCTGCACGCGCGCGTGCGCGCCGCTGCCTTCGTAGTCGGTGACCATGCCTTCGCCGAAGCGGGCGTGGGTGACCAGCGCACCGAGCTTGAGCGGCGGTGCTTCCAGCGCGGCGTGGCCGGCCGGGCGGCTGGCACCGAGCGAGGCACCGCGTGAGACCTGCACCTTGGGCCGCACTTCATTGAGCAGTTCGCGCGGAATCTCACGCAGGAAGCGCGAGGGCACGTTGTAGTTTTCCTGGCCGTGGATACGGCGCGACTCGGCGTAGCTCAGCACCAGCTTCTGGCGTGCGCGGGTGATGCCCACATACGCCAGGCGACGCTCTTCCTCGAGCCGGCCACTTTCTTCCAGCGAGCGCGCGCTCGGGAACAGCCCGTCTTCCATGCCGGCCAGGAACACCAGCGGGAACTCCAGGCCCTTGGCCGAATGCAGGGTCATCAGCTGCACGCCCTCCTCGCCCGCCTGGGCCTGGCCTTCGCCGGCCTCCAGCGAGGCATAGGACAGGAACGCGACCAGCTCGCTCATGGTCTCGCCGGTCTCTTCGATGTCGTCCTCGCGCCGGGTGAAGCGCGAGGCCGCCGAAACCAGTTCGTCCAGGTTGTCCGCGCGCGATTCGGAATCCAGCGCGTTGCGGCTTTCCTTCGACCAGTGCTCACGCAGGCCGGAGCGGATCAACACATGGTCGATGCGTTCGGCCAGGGTCATCTCGCCGGCTTCGTGCTCCAGCTGGTTGACCAGGGTCAGGAAGCCGGCGAGCGCGTTGCGGGCGCGTGCGGCCAGTTCGTTGCCCTGGGTGGTCAGCATGGTGGCCTCCCACAGCGAGATCGCCTGGCTGCGCGCCAGCCGGCGCACTTCGTCCAGGGTACGGTCGCCAATGCCGCGGGTGGGCGTGTTGACCGCACGTTCGAAGGCGGCGTCGTCATTGCGGTTGGTCATCAACCGCAGGTAGGCCAGCGCATCCTTGATTTCGGCACGCTCGAAGAAGCGCATGCCGCCGTACACCCGGTACGGGACCTGCTCGGAGAGCAGCGCTTCTTCGAACGCACGCGACTGCGCGTTGCTGCGGTAAAGCACAGCGGCGTCGCCATAGCTGCCACCGTCGCGCACCCACTGGCGCGCGCGCTCGACCACGTACCGCGCCTCGTCCATTTCGTTGTAGGCCGCGTACAGGTCGATCGGCTCGCCGTCGCCGCTGTCGGTCCACAGTTCCTTGCCGATCCGGTCCGGGTTGTGCGCGATCACCGCGTTGGCCGCGCCCAGGATGTTGGCGCTGGAGCGGTAGTTCTGCTCCAGGCGCACGGTCTGCGCGCCCGGGAAATCCTTCAGGAAGCGCTGTACGTTTTCGACCTTGGCGCCGCGCCAGCCATAGATGGCCTGGTCGTCGTCGCCGACCACGAACACGTGGCCGCTGTCGCCGGCCAGCACGCGCACGAAGGCGTACTGGATGGCGTTGGTGTCCTGGAATTCGTCCACCAGGATCTCGCGGAAGCGCGAACGGTAGTGGGCCAGCAGCGCCGGGTTGTCGCGCAGCAGTTCGTGCGCGCGCAGCAGCAGCTCGGCGAAGTCGACCAGGCCGGCGCGGTCGCAGCGCTCCTGGTAGGCCGCGTAGGCCTGGCGCATGGTCTCAAGCCAGGCGTCGTTCGGCTCGGGCTGGATGTGCTGCGGGCGACGACCTTCGTCCTTCTGCTCGTTGATCCACCACGCGATCTGCTTGGGCGGGTGCTTGCTGTCGTCGATCTCCAGCTGCTGCACCACGCGCTTGACCAGGCGCAGCTGGTCGTCCGAGTCCAGCACCTGGAAGCTGTCGGGCAGCTTGGCGTCCTGGTAGTGCAGGCGCAGCAGGCGATGGGCCAGGCCGTGGAAGGTGCCGATCCACGCGCCGCGGCTGCCGTGCGGCAGCTGCACGTCGATGCGGTGGCGCATTTCGCCGGCGGCCTTGTTGGTGAAGGTCACCGCGAAAATGCCATGGGTAGGCACGCCGCAGACTTCATGCAGCCAGGCGATGCGGTGGGTCAGTACGCGGGTCTTGCCGGAGCCGGCACCGGCAAGCACCAGATGGTGGCCGGGCGGTGCGGACACAGCCTCGCGCTGGGCGGGGTTGAGCCCGTCGAGCAAATGGGAAACATCCATGCGCCCATTTTACCCCGTCGGCTGCCGCCGCAGGCGTGAACCCTGCAACCGGTTCAGGCGCTACTGCGCATTCACCGCAGCGGCGTGCGCCTGCACCCGCAGTTCGGGAATCGCCAGGCTTTCCCACAGGGTGCCGATGCGCAGGCTGCCGATCACCTGGACGTTCGGGTGCGGCTCGCCCTGCGCCGTGCGCAGATGGCCGGACGCATCGCTGTCCAGGCCAAGCCCGTGCGGACCGGGCCGGGCGTGGTCGTCGGCCAGCAGCTGCTGGACCAGTGGGTTGCGCATGCCCAGCGCGCGGGTTTCCACGCCGGTGGCGTTGATCACCGCGCCTACGTTCAGGGGTGCCAGTCCGCCCCGCGCACTGTGTGCGTGCAGCTGCAGGGTGTTGCCCTGCACCAGCAGCGCGTCCAGCCGGGCCCGGTGGCGCTGCAGCTGGCCGGAGTGCTCCAGCGTTTCCAGCTGGGCGTGCACGCTTTCGGCGATGCGGTGGCGGTGCACGTCCCAGTAGCGCACCACGTGGCGCAGGAAGCGGCGCTGGTCGGCCTCGTCCAGGCCCTGCCACAGCGCCTGCCCGAGCGGGCGCAGACGGTCCATCACCGCCTGCCACGGCACCCCCTGTGCTTCGGCGTCGCGCGCGTGCCGGCGCAGTGCGCGCAGGCGCGCGCGCAGCGGCAGGGCCAGCAGCGGCTGCGGATCGAAGTCGGCAGTGGCGCCATGCGCATGCGGCAATGGCAGCAGCGCATGCCGCGACAGTACGTGGATGCGGCCGCGATGGCCGGCGGCGGCCAGGGCAAGCGCGCTGTCGGCCATGCTCAGGCCGGAGCCGATGATCGCAAGGTCGTCGTCGCCGGCCAGCAGGCGCACACCGTCGTAATCCCAGGCATCGACCACGCGGCCTGGCGGGAGGGCCTCCGCTCCGGGCACGGGCAGCGGGCGCATGCTGTTGCCGCAGGCGAGCACTACCTGGCGGGCCTGCCAGGTTTCGCCGTCGGCCAGCCGAAGTTCGCACAGCGGCTCACCCGGGTGCAGCGCCACTACGGCGTCCTGCACGACCTGGAGCTGGGCCGGGCTGTCGGCCTGGGCCTCGTCGAGGCGGTGCTGAAGGTAGGCGGCGTAGTGGCGACGCGGCACGAACGTGTCGGCCAACACCTCGCGCGGTACACCCGGCAGCGCATCGGCCTGCAGCAGGTAGTCGAGGAAATCACCGGGCAACTCCGGCAGCGCGCTCATCTTGGCAGCCGGCACATTCAGCAGGTGCTCGGGCCACGGCGTGGCGTAGGCGATGCCCTGGGCCAGCGTAGAGGCGGGTTCGAACAGCGCGATCTGCACGCCGGTGGTGGCCTTGCGCAGCGCGTTCAGCGCCACCAGCGTGCCGGCGGCGCCGCCACCGATGATGGCCAGGTCTGCCTGGCGCGTGGAATCAGATGCAGTCATGCGCTGCATTGTAGGTCATGGGGGTGATGCGTCCTGTGCGCTACATCAAGGCATCGGCCAGACGCGCGATGCCTTCGCGGCTGCGCCGCCACGCCGGGCGCTGGCGCCAGGCCTCCAGGTCGAGCTGACGCGACTGACGCAGGTAGTCGGCCTCGATGTCGATCAGCTGCCGCACCAGCGTCGGCGCGTAGCAGAGCATGCCGATCTCGGCATTGAGCGCGAACGAGCGGATGTCCAGGTTGATCGAGCCGACCAGCGCGATGTCGTCATCCACGGTGAGGTGCTTGGCGTGCAGGAAGTGCGGTTCGTACAGCGCGATGCGCACGCCGGCGCGCAGCAGTTCGTCGTAATACGCCTCCTGCGCCCACGCGGTGAGGTGCTGGTTGTTGCTGGCCGACAGGATCAGCTGTACCTGCACGCCGGACAACGCGGCGATGCGCAGCGCACTGAGCGTGGCTTCGTCGGGCACGAAGTACGGCGTGACCAGCACGATGCGGCGGCGGGCCAGGTGGATCAGCGCGTTCACCGCGTCGCGCGCATTGCTGAAGGGATACGCCGGACCGCTGGGCAGCAGCTGGGTCGGCACGTCGTCGGCGCAGACCGGCTCGACCATCATCACTTCCAGGCGCTGGCCGGTTTCCATGTACCAGTCGCTGGCGAACACCGCCTCCAGATGCGCCACCGCCGGACCGCGAACGCGCGCGACCAGTTCACGGTTGGGGAAGCCGGGCACGAACTCGGCCTGGGCCAGGTTCTGCGAGCCGATGTAGCCGACCCGGTTGTCGATCACCGCGATCTTGCGGTGGTTGCGCAGGTCCATGCGCCCGCTGCGCCGCCAGCGCAGGCCGCCGGGCAGCATCGCGCGCACGTCCACGTCCACCGCCTGCAGGCGGTGGCGGTAGCGGCGCAGGCCGCGCTTGGCACCCACCGCATCCAGCAGCAGGCGGCACTGTACGCCACGCGCGGCGGCCCGCTGCAGGGCCTGGACGATCAACTCGCCGACCCCGTCGTCGAACATCAGGTAGTACAGCAGGTGGACGCGGTCGCGGGCCTGGTCGATGTCGTCCAGCAGGGCCTGCAGCGAGCCGTCGTAGTCGGTCAGCAGCTCGACCGCATTGCCGTGCACCGGCATGAAATCGCCCTGGCGCTCCACCAGCGGCACCATTTCCGCCGTGGCGGTGTCGGGCAGCGGGGTCCAGCGCAGCGGCGGCTGCAGGGCCTGTTCTTCACGGATGACCTGCGAGGCCTCGGCCTGGCGCTGTACGCGCTGGCGCGACAGCCACGGATGGCCGAACAGCAGGTACAGCGGCAACCCCAGCAGCGGCACGAACCCGACCAGCAACAGCCAGCTGCGCGCGGCCCCCGGCGTGGTGCGGCTGGGAATCCACAACAGCGCCGCCAGCCGGATCAGCCAGTCCAGCAGCAGCAACCAGGAACCCAGCAGCCATTCGAACAGCATCGGTTCGCCCGTGTGGGGGTGTGCGGGCATTCTGCCATGCATGGCCGGAAACGAAAGAACCCGCCGGAAGGCGGGTTCTTTCTTTGGCACTCAGGCAATCCGGCGGGGGATTACTTGATCTTGCCTTCCTTGTACGGGACGTGCTTGCGCACGACCGGATCGTACTTCGAGAATTCCATCTTCCCGGGGGTGTTCTTCTTGTTCTTGTCGGTCGTGTAGAAGTGACCGGTACCGGCGGTCGAAATCATACGGACCTTATCGCGCTTGCCTGCCATGATCGTCTACTCCTCAGACCTTTTCGCCGCGCGCACGCAGCTCAGCCAGAACGGAATCGATGCCGTTCTTGTCGATGGTGCGCAGTGCATGCGCGGAAACACGAAGCTTGACCCAGCGGTTCTCGCTGGCAACCCAGAAGCGGCGCTCGTGCAGGTTGGGCAGGAAACGACGACGGGTCTTGTTGTTGGCGTGCGAGACGTTGTTACCCGTCTGCACTCGCTTGCCGGAAACTTGGCATACGCGGGACATTGCGCACCTCGATGAAAGTATGTGTCAGCCCATAGCCCGGGCGACGGCGGCCTCGACGGTTTCCCGCCACACGTCATGAGAATCAAAGGGTTACGCTGACGAGGGCAGGCCGGATGACGTGTTCCCGGCCGCCAATCCGGACAAATCCGGACACAGCGAGCCGCGCATTATGCAGCAGCAACCCCAGCAGCGCAAGTTGTCCACAGATCCCCGGGGTGCCTGCCTGAACAGGCGCCGCCTGCACATGGCGGTCGCAGCCACTGGCGATACTGGTGCCTTTACGCAGGAGAACCTGATGCGGCTGCTTGCAGTGACCTATGGAACCGAAGGCGACACCCGGCCGCTGGTGATGCTGTGCCATGGGCTGCAGGCGGCGGGGCACGACGTGATGCTGCTCGCGGAGGGCGGGACGCTGGGCACGGCGCAGGCGTTGGGCGTGCCGCATGCGGCGCTGGAGGGCGACATCCATGATGAGGTGGTGGCGCTGGTGTCACGGGGTAACAACCTGGCGGCGGCGTCGCGGGGGCTGGCGCGGATGGCGCAGCGGCATGTGCCGGCGTGGATGCGGCAGGCCGATGCGGCGGCGGCCGGTTGCGATGCGGTGCTGACCGGTGGGCTGGCGGCGTTTGTGGGCATGAGCGTGGCCGAGCATCATGGGGTGCCGGCCATCGGGACCGGCATGATTCCGCTGACGCCTACCGGTGATTTCCCGTCGCCGTTCCTTCCGCGGGTATCGCTGCCCGGCGCGTTCAACCGGTTGAGCTACAGCCTGGTCAATCACGCGGTGTGGCGGACGTTCCGCAAGCCGATCAATGCGGCCCGGAAGGCAATGGGCATGCCCGCGCGACGCTCGCTCTGGCACGACCTGCCGATGCTGTACGGCATCTCGCCCAGCCTGATGCCGCCACCTGCAGACTGGCCGGCCGATCACCATGTGTGCGGGCAGTGGCGTGCGCCCGATGTGGACTGGCAACCCGAGCCTGCGCTGCAGGCGTTCCTGGATGCGGGCCCTGCCCCGGTCTATGTAGGGTTCGGCAGCATGACGGGCTTTGACCGCAGCGTGATGCCCTCGCTGCTGCAGGCGTTGGCGCCGCGACGCGTGTTGTTGTTCCCCGGCTGGGCCGGCGTGCCGGACGGACCGTTGCCTGCGAATGTATTCGTGGTCGGCCCTACCCCGCACGAAGCGCTGTTTCCGCGCTGCGCGATGGTGATTCACCACGGTGGCAGCGGCACCACCCATTCTGCATGTCGTGCGGGCGTTCCGTCGTTGGTCATGCCATTTGCCGCAGATCAGTTCTTCTGGGCAGCACGGTTGCAGGCCTTGGGCGTGGCGCCTGCGCCACTGTCGCAGAAGCGGTTGGATCACGACACGTTGGTGAAAGCGATTGAATTTGCCGAGTCTTCTGACGTCCTTACCCGTGCAACCTCACTGGGACAGGCGATGGCGAGCGAGCACGGCGTCCAGACTGCAGTGACGTTGGTTGAGAAAATGCTGAAGCGAGACCCAGTGCGTGCGTGAGCGGCTCAGGGATGCTGTAATCGGAGCACGACCTCGCCCTTGCCGCCGTCATTCAGTTGACCAAGCGGCTCGGGTTTGAAAAAACCGCCGTGAGGCGGTTTTTTCATGGGCGGACGTTTCACCCCGTCAGGGCGTTTCCTTCCTGTGCAACCACCGGTACAGCACCGGCAGCACCAGCAGGGTGAGCAGCGTGGAGGAGACGATGCCGCCGATCACCACCGTGGCCAGCGGGCGCTGTACTTCCGAGCCGGCGCCGACATTGAAGGCCATCGGCACGAAGCCGAGTGAGGCCACCAGTGCGGTCATCAGCACCGGGCGCAGGCGGCCGAGCGCTCCTTCGCGCACCGCATCCAGCAGCGGCATGCCGCCTTCGCGCAGGCTGCGCACGAAGCTGATCATCACCAGGCCGTTGAGCACCGCCACGCCGGACAGTGCGATGAAACCAACACCGGCCGAGATCGACAGCGGAATGCCGCGCGCGGCCAGCGCGAGTACGCCGCCAGTGAGGGCCAGCGGCACGCCGCTGAACACGATGGCCGCGTCCTTGACCGACCCGAATGCCCAGAACAGCAGCGCGAAGATCACGATCAAGGTGACCGGCACCACGATCGCCAGGCGCTGGCTGGCCGAAATCAGCTGCTCGAAGCTGCCGCCGTACTCGATCCAGTAGCCGTTGGGCACCTGCACGTCGCGGGTGATCGCCTGCTGAAGGTCGCGGACGAAACTGCCCAGGTCGCGGTCGCGCACGTTGGCGGTGACCACGATGCGGCGCTTGCCGTTCTCGCGGTTGATCTGGTTCGGCCCTTCGCTGTTGGCCAGGGTGGCCAGTTCGCGCAGCGGCACGGTGCGCGCGGTGCCGCTGGTCCAGCCGCCGGCCTGGCTGGATTCGTCGGCATCGCCACCGTCCAGCGCCGGCGCCAGCGACACCGGCAGGTCGGCCAGCGCGGCCGGGTCCTGGCGCAGCGCCTCGGGCAGGCGCACCACGATGTCGAAGCGGCGGTCGCCCTCGAACAGCTGGCCGGCCACCTGCCCACCCACCGCCGTAGCCACGGTCGACTGCACCTGGCCCGGATTGAGCCCGTACCCGGCCAGCGCGCTGCGGTTCGGGGTCACGGTGAGCAGCGGCAGGCCACTGGTTTCTTCCACGCGCACGTCGGCCGCACCGGGCACGCTGCCGGCCACGCTGGCAATGCGCTTGCCGACCGACAACAGGGTTTCCAGGTCGTCGCCGAACAGCATCACCGCCACGTCGGCACGCACACCGGAAATCAACTCGTTGGTGCGCATCTGGATCGGCTGGGTGAACTCGTAGTTGTTACCGGGCAGCTGCTCCACCGCTTTTTCCAGCTCGGCCAGCAGGGCGGCACGCGGTTTGCGCGGGTCCGGCCAGTCGCTGCGTGGCTTCATCATGATGAAGGTATCGGCCACCGACGGCGGCATCGGGTCGGAAGCGACCTCGGGCGTACCGATCTTGGAGAACACCTTGGCCACTTCCGGGAACTGCACCAGGCGGGTCTCGATCAGCTTCTGCATCTCGATGGACTGGCTCAGGCTGGTGCCGGGGATGCGCATGGCATGCATGGCCACGTCGCCCTCGTCCAGGTTGGGCACGAACTCGCTGCCCAGCCGCGTGGCGAGCAGGCCGCAGCCAATCACCAGCACCAGCGCACCGGCGACCATCCAGCGTCCGCGCCGCAGCGAGAACGCCAGCAGTGGCTGGTAGCGGCGACGCACCCAGGCCATCACGCGATTCTCTTTTTCCTGCACGTTGCCGCCCAGGAACAGCGCGATGGCGGCGGGCACGAACGTCAGCGCGAGCACCATCGCGCCGCTGAGCGCCAGCACCACGGTGATCGCCATGGGGTGGAACATTTTTCCTTCCACGCCCGACAACGCGAAGATCGGCAGGTACACCGCGGTGATGATGCCCAGCCCGAACAGGCTGGGACGGATCACCTCGGCGGTGGCGCTGGCGGTTTCGGCGAAGCGCTCTTCACGGGTCATGGCACGGCCCAGCGCATGCTGGCGCTCGCCGAAGCGGCGCAGGCAGTTTTCGATGATGATGACCGCGCCGTCGACGATCAGGCCGAAGTCCAGCGCGCCCAGGCTCATCAGGTTGGCCGAGACCCCACCGCGCGCCATGCCGGTGAGGGTGAACAGCATCGCCAACGGAATCACCGCGGCGGTGATCAGCGCCGCACGGAAATTGCCCAGCAGCAGGAACAGCACCACGATCACCAGCAGCGCACCTTCCACCAGGTTCTTCGCCACGGTCTGGATGGTGCGGTCGACCAGGCTGGTGCGGTCGTAGCTGGCGGTGACGGTGACGCCTTCGGGCAGGCTGCGCTGCGCCTGTTCCAGCCTGGCCGCGGCGGCCTGGGCCACTTCGCGGCTGTTCGCACCGATCAGCATCACCACCGTGCCCATCACCACTTCGTGCCCGTTCTGGGTGGCGGCGCCGCTGCGCAGCTCGGGCCCGTCGGCGACCTCGGCCACGTCGTGCACGTGGATCGGCACGCCTTCCCGACGGGCCAGCACGATGTTGCCGATCTCCTCCAGGTTGGCGACCTGGCCGGGAATGCGCACCAGGAACTGCTGGCCGTTGCGTTCGATGTAGCCGGCGCCGACATTCTGGTTGTTGCTTTCCACCGCCCGGGCCACGTCTTCCAGGGTGAAGCCCAGCGCGCGCAGGCGCGCCGGATCGGGCGTGATGTGCACCTGGCGCTGGAACCCGCCGATGGTGTTGACCTCGGTCACCCCCGGCACGTTGCGCAGCTGCGGCCGGATCACCCAGTCCTGCAGGGTGCGCAGGTCGGTGGCGGTGTAGGCACTGCCATCGGGTTTGCGCGCCGCCGGATCGGCGTCGATGGTGTACATGAAGATCTCGCCGAGGCCGGTGGAGATCGGCCCCAGCTGCGGGTCCAGCCCGGCCGGGATCTGCGACTTCACCTGCAGCAGGCGTTCGGCGACCTGCTGCCGCGCGAAGTAGATGTCGGTGCCATCCTCGAACACCACGGTGACCTGCGACAGCCCATAGCGCGACAGCGAGCGCGCCTGCTCCATGCGCGGCAGGCCGGCCATCACCGTTTCCACCGGGTAGGTGATGCGTTGTTCGGCCTCCAGTGGCGAGTACCCCGGCGCGGCGGTGTTGATCTGCACCTGGACGTTGGTGATGTCCGGCGTGGCATCGATGGGCAGCTTGGTGAAGCTCCACACGCCCACCGCGACCAGCGCGGCGGTGAGGGTCATCATCAGCCAGCGATGCGCGATGGAGGTGGCGATGATGCGTTCAAGCAACGCGGGGCGCTCAGTGCTCATGCGCGGCCCCTGCCTTGCCGATGTCGGCCTTCACTACGTAGCTCTGTTCGACCACCACGTCCTCGCCTACCGCCAGGCCGTCGAGTACCTCGACCTGCGTGGCGTCGCGCGCGCCCAGCCGCACGCTGCGCGCGGTGTAGGTGTCGCCGCTGCGCACGAACACCACGTCCTTGCCTTCCAGCGTCTGCAGCGCGCTCAGCGGCACCACCTGCGCGGCCGGCCGGGTGGCCACCACGATGCGCGCCTTCACTGCTGCGCCCGGCCGCCACAGGCCGTCGTCGTTGCGCAGGGTGGCGCGGGCCACCGTGCTCTGGCTGGCGGTGGCGGTGCCGGGCAGCACGCGTTCCAGCGTGGTCGCCTGGGTGACGCCGTCGGTCATGCGCGAGACGGTGACCGGCACGCCGGCGGTGATGTGCTGGGTGTCGTTGCCGAAGATGTGCAGGTCGACCCACAGCGTGGACAGATCGCCGATCTCGAACAGGGGAGTGCCCTCGCCCGCCACGCCACCGACCTGAGCCTGGCGCGCCAGCACCACACCACTGATCGGCGCGCTCACCGTGTAGGTGGTGAGGCTGAGGTTGCTCTCGATGCTGGCCAGCACCTGGCCGGCCTGGACCTTGTCGCCGACGTTGGCCCGCAGCGAACGGATCGGCCCGGGGAAGCGCGCCATCACCTGGGCCACGCGGCCGTCCACCGGCGTCAGCAGGCCCTGCACATCGTGCTCGTCGGCAATGGTGCCGGCGGCGACAGGCGCGACACGGATGCCCGACCGTTCAGCCATGGCAGCGGGGATGACGGTACTTTCCGGCGCATCGTCATGCTCGTCCCCGCGTAGCGACACGCCATGCGTGTCCTCGGAGTGCCCGTCACCCTCGCCCTCCCCGGCAGTCGGCGGTGCATCCTTGCCACACCCCGAAAGCGTAGACAGGCACAGCAGCAGGAAGGCCATGCGCGATGCACGCGAAATGATGGAGATGTTCATCGACGGTCGTCCTCTGGCGTGGCGGCGAGCATGCTCTGCCCGGTAAGGCGCTGGATTTCGATCAGGCCGGTCTGTGCAGCGATCGCCGCGTCCAGCTGGCGCTGCCGTGCTTCGATACGCATGGCCTGCAGCTGGGCCCATTCCATGTAACTGATGGCCCCGGCGCGCCACGCCTTCTCGGCCGCGTTCTCGGCGCGCTGCAGCTGCGGCAGCACATCACGCGTCATCCGCGCCGCTTCCAGCCGCGAGGTTTCGTAGCGGCCATGCGCCTGCGCCAGGGTGGTGTACAGCTGCAGCGCGCGCGCTTCGCGTTCCACGCCGTTGAGCGCGAGTTCGGCTTCTGCCGCGCGGATCTCCGGCGCGGCACGCGCCACGCTGCCCAACGCGAGGCTGAAGCCGCCGACCAGCGAGGTGTCGCGGCTGTCGCGGCTGTTGCGCACACCGACCTGCCAGTTGAAGTCCGACCGCGCCTGGGTGCGCGCCAGCTGCAGCTGCGCGTCGCGTACCCGGCGTTCGCCGGCCAGCACCGCCAGTTCCGGCGTGCGCTGCAGTTCGTCGGCCAGCACCTCGAACGGCTGCAGTGCCGGCAGCTGCAACGGGTCGCCGCTGACCACGTCGAAACCGGGCTCTCGCTCGCGCCACAGTGCGGCCAGCGCCACGCGCGCGGCGCGGTCGGCCTGCAGCGCGCGGTCGCGGTCGACTTCGGCCTGGGCCAGCATGGCCTGGGCGGTCAGCAGCACCGACTCGGGCGAGGCACCGGCCTGCAGCCGCAGCCGCGCGGCAGCCACCGCGCGGCGACGCTGCTCGATGTCGGTCTGGGCTATGGCCAGCTGCGCGCGCGCTTCGGTGATGGCCAGGTAGCGCTGGGCCACCGCCGCCATCAGGTCCAACCGGGCGATCTCGCGTTGCGGCGCCAGGGCGTCCAGGTTGGCCTGGGCCAGCACGCGACGGGCGTCGAGCTTGCCGCCCCGCTCCAGCACGCCGGCCAGGGTGACGGTGAGTTCGGCGGCGTCGAAGCCGCGGCTGGCGCCACTGCCCAGTGCGTTCTCCAGCTCAACGCCGACGGTCAGCGGCGGGCCGAAGGCGGCAGCGTCGCGGCGGGCCTCCCAGATCGGGCGCTGGGCATCGGCCAGGCGCAGGTCCGGGTGCTGCCGTGCGACGCGGGCGATGGCCTGGTCAAGGCTGAGCGGGGTGGCCGACGGCATGGCGACCGCGGGTGGGACATCGACGAACGGGGTAACAGGCGTGCTGCCCTGCGCATGCGCGCACGGCACGAACGCAATGGCAGCAACGGCTGCCAGACGCATCCACATGGGGAATCTCCGAGTTGCGGTTCAAAGGTGACATCGCGGCATCGCGCCGCGTGGGGTCACACCGCTATCGGGGGGCGCAGCAGGCTCTCGGGCGGCTGCGCCAGCAGCTGCGCAGTCAGCCCGGTCGGCACCGCGTGCGCGGGCGCCGTCGGCAACGACCAGGCCGAGGCGGCAAGCGGCAGCACGCCGCCATGGCCATGGCACTGCCCGCAATGCACCAGCGCGTGCAGCAGGCGCGCGCCGTCGTCGTCGTCGTCGTGGTTGGAATCGGTATCGTCCGCCGCTTCACCGGATGCGTGCGAGGCGGCATGCGCCTGCCCGGTCACGTCGGCATGCGACAGCGCGTGCAGGTCGCCCAAGGCCGAGGCCAGCGCGCCGCCGGCCGTGCCAAGCAGCAGCACCACCAGCATCAGCAGGCGGAGCGGCAGCGACAGGTGGCGGCGCAGGCGGGACATCATCGGCGCAGGGTAGCCGCGCCGATGTCCGTTACACAATCGCAGCGGGAGCGGCCGTTCATACCCTGCGCAGCGTTGCCGGTGTGTAACGGGCGTGGTGCAGGTCGTGCTGGCGCAGCGCTTCGGCCGCGCTGCAGGGGCCGGGTGTCCGCTCGCGCGCGCGACCGTCGCGGGCCGGCACCTGCAGCAGGTAGTCGCACTGCACGGTGCCGTCACTGCGGCCCAGGCTGCCCGGTACGCTGCGTACCGGGTCGCAACCGACCCGCACCCGCTGCGAAAACGACGGGCTGATGTCCTCCACCCGCAGGCTCGGCACGCCCAGGCGTTCCCCCAGCCCGACCGTGTCGTTGAAGTCACCGGCATGTCCGTCACTGACCAGCGCCACCCAGCGCTGCATGGGCGCGATGGCGCGCTGCTGCCGCTGATCGTGCTGGATGCGCTGGGCGGCGACATGGTTCATGACCTTGATGCGCAACTCCAGCGAATCCAACCCGGCCGTTCCCTGCGCGCCCTCCAGGTGGTAGCTGGCCATAAGGTCCAGCGCGACAACGCGGATGCCCGCCTCCGCCGCCGCCTGCACCAGGGCACGGAAAGTGCCGCCGCTGGCCGCATGGGTGTGGCGGCCCATGTCCTGCGAGTCCAGGAACCGCTCCAGTGCGTGCGACAGCGTGCCGCTGGCGCGCAAACGGTCAAGGTCGCCCTGGTGCAGTTCGCTCTGCAGGTGCTCCAGGTACAGGGTGGTGACCCCGAGACTGCGCAGCTCGGCCATGTGGTCGATCAACAGGCGCTTGCTGCCCTGGGCAGCGTGGTTCGCGCCGATCACCAGGCCGTTGGAGTACTGGTAAAGCCGTTCCAGCAGTTCGGCGTGACTGGATGGTGGCGAAAGGTCGGGCCACGGCCGACGCACGCCAAGCGCCTGCGCGGGATCACCCAACGCGGCATCCACCAGTTGCGCGCGCGTGGTGAAGAAGCTCTCGATCGCCCTGCGCTCGTCGCGGTCCTGCGACGGCATCGCGTACTGCGAGTCGAGCAGCCGTCGATACTTCTGCATCAACGGGGTCAGCACCTGGATATGCCCGGACGGCAGGGCGAAGCGCTGCAGCGGGTCCGGCTTGGGCGGGCGTGGGGGTGCCGTGTCCAGCCGATGCGCCGTGGCGGCGACGGGCAGCCGGTTGTGTACTTCGAGCAGGTGCGGCGTCGTGGCGGGGCGACGACGCGCCGCGCGCGGAGAGAGAGAAGAAATCAGACGGTACTTCAGTGCGGACAGGGCATCCAGCATGGTCGAGCTCCTTGTGGGGGCCGACCAGCCTAGTCATCTGCCTGGCGCACAGTGCGATGCGCTAAGCAGTTTCCGCATCGTGCCGGAGGGCCATGTGCCGATGCGTGCGCCAGCGCACATCGGCAATGGCCGTTGCCGACATCAGGGGGCGCGGTTCGCGTCGATGTACGCGCGGATCTGCGCATCCAGCACCGGCAACGGCACCGAACCCTGCTTGAGCACGGCGTCGTGGAAGGCCTTGACGTCGAAGCGGTCGCCCAGCGCCTTTTCGGCTTCGCCGCGCAGGCGCACGATCGCAATCTCACCCAGCTTGTAGCTCAGCGCCTGGCCCGGCCAGGAGATGTAGCGGTCCACTTCGGTGGTGACTTCGTGTTCGCTCAGCGCGGTGTGGTCGCGCAGGTAGGCCAGCGCCTGCTCGCGGGTCCAGCCCTTGTGGTGCACGCCGGTGTCGATCACCAGGCGCGCGGCGCGCCACATTTCATAGGTCAGGCGGCCGAAGTCCTCGTACGGGGTTTCGTAGATGCCCATTTCGATGCCGAGCCGCTCGCTGTACAGGCCCCAGCCTTCGCCATAGGCGGAAATGTAGGCGTTGCGGCGGAACTCGGGTTGTTCGCCCTGCTCGGCGGCCAGCGCGCCCTGCAGCGCATGGCCGGGGTCGGACTCGTGCAGGGTCAGTGCGGGCAGGTTGTACAGCGGGCGCGCCGGCAGGTTGTAGGTGTTCACCCAGTAGGTGCCCATGCCGCCACGGCCGGCGGTCCAGAACGGGGCGATGTCCGGCGGCACCGGCACGATCGTGAAGCGGGCGCGCGGCAGGGTCATGTACTTGCCGATCACTCCGTCCACGCGCTTGGAGATCCACGCGGCGCGGTGCAGCAGCTCGTCCGGGGTCTTGGCGTAGAACTGCGGGTCGGTGCGCAGGAAGGTCAGGAACTCGGCGAAGCTGCCCTTGAACCCGACCTGCTTGATGACGTCGTTCATTTCCTTCTGGATGCGCGCCACTTCCTTCAGGCCGATCTCATGGATCTGCTGCGGGGTGAGGTCGAGCGTGGTGTATTCGTGAATCTGCTGCTGGTAGTACGCCTTGCCATCCGGCATCGCTTCGGCGGCCAGGGTGGTGCGCGCCTGCGGCACGTATTCGTTGACGAAGAAGGTGCGCAGCCTGGCGAACGCGGGGACCACGCTGCCGCTGATGGCCTGGCGGGCCTGGGCCTGCAGTTCGGTCTGCTCGGCGGCCGGAATGCTGGCCGGCAGCTTCCTGAAAGGCGCATATAGGGGAGACTGGGTCGGGTCCTTCAGCTCGGACACGGTGGCGATGGAGACCTCGCGGCCGTCGAGCACGGCCTGCGGCACGCTGAAACCGCGCTTGAGGCCGGCGCGCATGTTTTCCGTCTGCTGGTCGAAGTAGCGCGGCACATCGTTGAGCCTGGCGATGTAGTTGCGGTAGTCCTTGGCGGTCTTCATCTCACGGCGCGCCATGAACGAGATGCCGGACCAGAACGAGGAGTCCGAATTGAACGGCATTTCGTACGCGCGCAGGCGCACGTCGGCGGCGAGGTTGTAGACCTGGTCGCGGTAGATGGCGTAGTTGACCTGGTTGGTCGGCGAGAGCGCCTTGGTATCGAGCTTGTCGAGCTGGGCCAGCACGTCGTCCCAGACCACCAGGCGCGCCTGCTGCGCGGCCGCGCCCACGTCGGGCATGCGGGTGGCATTGGCCGGGCCGTCGCTGTCTTCGCTGGCCTCACCGCCGCCGGTCTGGCGCCAGGCCCATTCCTTCTCGTAGATGGCGCGGAACGCGGCGTCGGCCGGAGACTCAGCGGCCAGGCTGGCCGGCGCGGCTGCGGTGGCCGGCGGTGCGGCCTGCACGGCGTGGGCAGGAAGGGCCAGGGCGAGCAGCAACGCAGCAACGAGCGGTGATTTCACGATCAGGGGTTCCCAGGGGACGGCAAACCCCGATCATGGCACCCCGGTCTGGCCCGCGCATGGACCGATTGTCATGCACCTCAGTGTTCCGCGCGGTCCCGTTTCCAGCCGCGGTGCTGGATATCCAACTTCAGGCTGTACAACGCCGTGAACGCCGGGAACAGGTTCTGCAGCACGCCGACCGAGTCCTGTTTGGCCGAAAACAGGAAGTAGCTCAGCGTCATCAGGCTGCCGACCACGCTCATGTACCAGAACAGGCGCGGGATCACCGGCTTGCCGGCGCGGCGCGAGGCCACGAACTGGACCAGCCAGCGCCCGCCGAACATCAGCGCGCCGGTGTAGCCGATCAGCTTCCAACCCGTGACATGCAGGCCGGTCCAGAACAGCCAGGTCAGCGGTTGGTCGAGCCAGTGCAGGGCCATCATCAGCGCTCTTCCACGGCAGTGCGCCGGCTGCGGGTAATCAGCCACGCCACGCCGCGCAGGTCGCGGATGCCGACCAGCGCACGGTCCAGGTTGTTGTACTTGGAGACCCCGGCGGTGCGGTGGCGGTGGTTGACCGGCACGCTCACGGTTTTCCAGCCGGCCCGCTGCATCAGCGCCGGCAGGTAGCGGTGCATGTGGTCGAAGTACGGCAGGTCCAGGAAGGCATCACGCTCGAACAGCTTGATGCCGCAGCCGGTGTCGGGGGTGTCGTCGCGCAGTATGCGCGCGCGGATCGCATTGGCCCATTTGCTGGCCCAGCGCTTGCTGCCGCTGTCCTGGCGGTTGACCCGCCAGCCGGCGAACAGCTTGACCTGCGTTTCGGCGCCGGCACGGGCGGCCAGCAGCCTGGGAATGTCGGCCGGATCGTTCTGGCCGTCGCCGTCGAGGGTGGCGATCCACGGCGCGCGCGCCTGCTTGACGCCGTTGCGCACCGCAGTGCTCTGCCCGCTCTGGGTAACGTGGTGCAGCACCCGCAGTTCCGGGTTGGCGGCCTTCAACGATTCGAGCACGGCCAGGGTGTCGTCGCGCGAGTTGTCGTCGATGTAGACGATCTCGAATGCGATCTGCCCGCGCAACGCAGCGGTGATCTCGTCGATCAGCGGCTGTACGTTGTCGCGCTCATTGAACACCGGGACGACGACCGACAACTGGGGGTGGCTCATGTTCGGGCTCTGCGAGGGGCAAGCGTGACAAAGAGCGCGCATTTTCCGCAATCAAGGTTATCCGAAGATGAACCTGCCGATGTGAGTCAGGCGCGAACCCCGAAATAATCGCGGCACCAGGCCACCACCGGCGGCAGGCCGCGCTCGATGGGCGTGGCCGGTTCATAGCCGAATGCGTCATGGGCACGGTGCGTGTCGGCCATGGTGCGGACCATGTCGCCGGGCTGCATCGGCTTGTACACCTTGTGCGCCGGGCGTCCTGCGGCGGCCTCGATGACCCCGATGAAGTGCTCCAGCTCGACCGGGGTGTGGTTGCCCAGGTTGAACACGCGGTGCGGCACGTCGTCGCTGGACGGATGCGCCAGCGCGCCGAGGATACCGGCCACGATGTCGGAAACATGTGTGAAGTCGCGCTGCATGCGGCCTTCGTTGAACACCTCGATCGGGCGTCCGGCCAGTACTGCGCGCGAGAACAGCAGCGGCGCCATGTCCGGGCGGCCCCACGGGCCGTACACGGTGAAGAAGCGCAGGCCGGTGGCATGCAGGCCGTACAGCTGCGCGTAGGTGTAGGCCATCAGCTCGTTGGCGGCCTTGGTCGCTGCGTACAGCGAGCGCGGCTTGTCGATGCGCTGGTCTTCGGAGAACGGAGGCGTGGCCGAATCGCCGTAGACCGAGCTGCTGGAGGCATACACCAGGTGGGCCACGCCGCGATGGCGGCATAGCTCCAGCATGTTGACGAACCCGGTGAGGTTGCTGTCGACGTAGGCGTGCGGGTTTTCCAGCGAGTAGCGCACCCCGGCCTGCGCGGCCAGGTGGATCACGCGGGTGGGCTGCAGCGCATCGAACAGCGCGGCCAGGCCGTCGCGGTCGGTGAGGTCGAGCACGCGGATGTCGGCATCCGGGCACAGCGCGGCCACGCGATCACGCTTGATCTGCGGGTCGTAGTAGTCGTTGTAGTTGTCCAGCCCGACCACCCGGTGCCCGGCATCGAGCAGGGCACGCACGGTGTAGGCGCCGATGAAACCCGCCGCGCCGGTGACAAGGACGGTCATGGGCTCAGTCCTTGCGGACGCGCAGCTTTTCGAGCACGCCGTCCAGGGTGTCCAGATCGGTGTAATGGATGATCAGCTTGCCCTTGCCGCCGCGGCCATGGTTGATCGCCACGCGCGCACCCAGCGATTCGGACAGCTCGGTTTCCAGCGAGGCGATATCGGCCTGCGGCGCGCTGGCAGTGGGCTTTTTACGCAGGTTGGCGGGCACCTTGCCGGCCGCGAACTGCTGCGCGCGGTGCTCGACCTCACGCACCGACCAGCCCTGGTCGGCCGCTTCCTGGGCCAGCTTGCTGGCCAGTTCCGGGGCCAGGGTCAGCAGCGCGCGGGCATGGCCCATTTCCAGCCGGCGGGTTTCCAGCAGCAGGCGGATCGCCACCGGCAGTTCCAGCAGGCGCAGCAGGTTGGACACCGAGGCGCGCGAGCGGCCCACGGCCTGGGCGGCTTCGGCATGGGTCAGCGCGAATTCGCTGATCAGCCGCTGCAGCGCTTCGGCTTCTTCCAGCGGGTTGAGGTCTTCGCGCTGGATGTTCTCGATCAGCGCCATCGCGATGACGGTGCGGTCTTCCAGCTCGCGCACCACCACCGGCACTTCGTCCAGGCCGGCCAGCTGCGAGGCGCGCCAGCGGCGTTCGCCGGCCACGATCTCGAAGCTGTCCGGGCCGAGCTGGCGGACCAGGATCGGCTGGATCACGCCCTGCGCCTTGATCGACTCGGCCAGCTCGGCGAGCTTGGTTTCGTCCATTTCGCGGCGCGGCTGGTACTTGCCCGGCTGCAGGTGCTGGACCGGCAGCCTGCGCAGCACTTCACCCGGCAGCGGTTCGACCACCGCGGCCGCCTGCACCTGTGTCACCGCGCCCTTGGGCCCCAGCAGCGCATCGAGGCCACGGCCGAGGCCGCGTTTCTTGCCGGGGGCGGGCTTGCTGCTCATCAGGCGGTCTCCATGGCCTTGCCGGCCGTGTTGCGTTGGTGGTGGCGGCGGATGATTTCGCCGGCCAGGCCGAGGTAGGCCACGCCGCCGCGCGAGGCGCGGTCGTAGCCGACAATGCTCTGCCCGTGGCTGGGCGCCTCGGCCAGGCGCACGTTGCGCGGCACGATGGTGCGGAACACGCGGTCGCCGAAGTGCTCGGTCAGTTCAGCCGACACGGCATTGGCCAGGTTGTTGCGCACGTCGAACATGGTGCGCAGCACGCCCTCGATCTCCAGGCTGGGATTGAGGTTGGCGCGCAGCGCGTCGATGGTTTCCACCAGTGCGCTCAGGCCTTCCAGCGCGTAGTACTCGCACTGCATCGGCACGATCACCGAATCGGCGGCGGCCAGGGCGTTGAGGGTCAGCAGCGACAGCGCCGGGGGGCAGTCGATCAGGATGAAGTCGTACTCCTCCTGGATCGGCGCGAGTGCGCGCTTGAGGCGCTGTTCGCGCTCGCCCTGGTCCATCAGCTGGATCTCGGCAGCGGTCAGGTCGATGTTGCCCGGCAGCAGGTCGAAGCCTTCCGGGGTGGTCACCCGGATCTCCGCCGCGGTGCTCTCGCCGAGCAGCAGGTCGCAGGTGGAGGCGGCCACTTCGCGCTTGTCCACGCCGCTGCCCATGGTCGCATTGCCCTGGGAATCGAGGTCGACCAGCAGCACGCGCTTGGGTGCAGCAGCCAGGGCGGCGGCCAGATTGACGGCAGTCGTGGTCTTGCCGACGCCACCTTTCTGGTTGGCGATGGCGATGATGCGAGCCATGCGGGTGAGCCTCATCGGCAGGGAGTGGGACTGGGCATTATGCGGTCAGCGGCCGTGTCATGCACTGTGAGATGCGCGCCGGCCCCCGTCATGGACCGGCCACCACGACCAGGTGACGCTCGCCGGTGAGGCCCGGGACCGTCAACGGCAACACCTGTTCGACCTGCCAGCCGGCCGGCAGCTGGGCGATCTCGTCGTGCGGGTACACGCCCTTCATCGCCAGCAGGCGCCCGCCCGGGCGCAGCAGGTGGCCACCGACCGCAATGATCCCGGCCAGGGTGTCCATCGCGCGCGCGGTCAGGTTGTCATACGCGCCCGGCTCGTCCAGCGCTTCGGCGCGCGACTCGGCCACGCGGGCGTTGCCCAGGCCCAGCTGGCGCACCGCTTCGCGCATGAAGCGCGCCTTCTTGCCGTTGCTTTCGACCAGGGTCACCTGCAGCTGCGGGCGGGCGATGGCCAGCGGGATGCCCGGCAGCCCCGGGCCGGTGCCGAGGTCGGCCAGCGTGCCCTGCTCCAGGTACGGCTGCATCGCCAGCGAATCGAGCAGATGGCGGGTGACCATCTCCAGCGGATCGCGGATCGCGGTCAGGTTGTAGGTCTTGTTCCAGCGATTGAGCAGGGTCAGGTAGGTCAGCAGCGGCGGCGCCAGGGCGGCGTCCAGGCCCATGGCGGCCAGGCCTTTTTCAAGCTCGGCAGCCACGTTGGAAGGAAGAGTGTGCTCGGTCATGCGCCCATTATCGCAGGGTGGCGCGGTTCGCACTGCGCGGATTCGGCGAAGTCAGAGCGCGTGCCAGGCCAGCGCGGCGCGGAAATCATCGGCCGCCTGCCATTCGCGCAGCTGCCAGCGCGCGGCCGGGCCCAGTTCCGGGTCGGCCCAGGCCAGGTGCAGCGCGCCGTCCGGGCCGGGGGCCAGCTGCAGGCGGTGCAGGCCGAATGAGATGCCCTGGCCCTGCGCCTTGAGGATGGCTTCCTTGGCGCACCAGACCCGGAAGAACCAATGATTGCGGGCGGTGTCATCCAGGCCGAGCAGCCAGGCCACCTCGGCCGGGTGGAAGAAGCGTTCGATGATCTCGGCCATGCGCGGGCGCGGGCGCAGCGGTTCCAGGTCCACCCCCAGCCGCACGCCCTCGCCCAGCCCGACCAGCAGCAGGCCGTGGCTGTGGCTCCAGCCGGTGCCCATGTGCGCCAGCGGGCCGTGCAGCTCGGGCCGGCCGCGCGGGTCGCGCTGCAGCGGCAGGGTTTCGGGGCGGCCGCCCAGCTGTTCGGCCAGCAGGACCCGGGCCTGCGGCTCGCCGCGGGTGCCGGGCACGTGCGGCAGCCGCCAGACCGTGACCGGGCCGAACCGCCAGGGGCCGTCCAGGGTGGCCGGCAGGCTCACGCGAATGCCCCGCAAAGGCCAGTGCACGACGATTTCACAGCACCTGCCGTCAACTGGCGCCGCTTCATCCACACAGAGGGAATCACCAACATGGGCATCATCATCTGGTTGATCGTCGGTGGCATCGTGGGCTGGCTGGCCAGCATCATCATGCGTCGCGACGCGCAGCAGGGCATCATCCTGAACATCGTGGTGGGCATCGTGGGTGCGTTGATTGCAGGGTTCCTGTTCGGCGGCAACATCAACGACGGCATCACGCTCTGGTCGTTCCTGTACTCGCTGATCGGCGCGGTGATCCTGCTCGCGATCGTGAACCTGTTTACGCGAAAGAGCATCCGGTAAACAACGCCGGTGGAAAACGGAAAGGCCCGGCACCCGCCGGGCCTTTTCCTTTCTCAGCCCAGCTGCACCCACGCCGGGGCGTGGTCGCTCGGCCGATCCCAGGTGCGCGGTTCGCGGTCGATGCCCGAGGCCAGCGCGCGCGCCTTGAGCGCGTCGGAGACCAGGGTCAGGTCGATGCGCAGGCCCAGGTTGCGGCGGAAGCCGGCGGCGCGGTAGTCCCACCAGCTGAACACGCCTTCTTCTTCGCTGTGCAGCCGGAACGCGTCGTGCAGGCCCAGCTGAAGCAGCTTGTTGAGCGCGCCGCGCTCGGCGGTGGAGGTGAGGATGTGGTTCTCGTTCCAGACCAGCGGGTCGTGGGTGTCGCGCCCTTCCGGGGCGATGTTGAAGTCGCCCATCACCACCAGCTCGGGGTACTTCGCCAGTTCGGCGGCGACCCAGGCATGCACGGCTTCGAGCCAGCGCAGCTTGTACGCATACTTGTCGGTGCCCACGTCCTGGCCGTTGACCACGTACAGGTTGATGATGCGCACGCCGTTGACGGTGCCGGCGATGACGCGCTTCTGCTCATCCTCGAAGCCGGGAATGCCGATCTGCACGTCCTGGGCCGGTTCGCGCGAGAGCAGCGCGACGCCGTTGTAGGTCTTCTGCCCGGCGAACACGCTGCGGTAGCCGAGCCCGGCCAGCACCGCGTCGGGGAACTTGTGGTCCTCCATCTTGGTTTCCTGGATCCCGACCACGTCCGGCGCGAACGCGGTGAGCCATTGTTCCAGGTGCGGCAGGCGCACGTTGAGGGAGTTGACGTTCCAGGAGGCGATTTTCATGAGGGCATTCTACCCGCCCCTACCGCACCAACGCCTTCAACAACCCCGCGATCTTCGAATACGGTGGCTTCAGCAGGTCGCTGGCCGCCCAGCGCGACTGCCAGAGGATCGGCAGCTGCTTGCTCATGGCGTCGAAACCGGCGCGGCCGTGGTACGCGCCCATGCCGCTGGGACCGACGCCGCCGAACGGCAGGCCGTTGATCGCGAAGTGCAGCAGCGTGTCGTTGACGGTGACGCCACCGGCCACCACCTGCCCGAGCACCTGCTCCACCGCTTCGCGGCGGTCGCTGAACACGTACAAGGCCAGTGGGCGGTCGCGGGCCTGCACGTCGGCTACTGCTGCGGCCAGGTCCGGATAGGCGCACACCGGCAGGATCGGACCGAAGATCTCCTCCTGCATCAGGTCCAGGTCCGCCGGCGGGTCGAGCACGATGGTCGGCACGATCAGCCGTTCGCGGCGTGCGCGCTCGGGGTCGACGGTGGCCAGTTCGATCACCGGCACGCCGCGTTCGCGCGCCTGGGCCAGGTAGCCCAGCAGGCGCTGGTACTGGCCCTCGTGGATGATGCGGGTGTAATCGCTGGCGTCGCTGAAGTCGCCGTAGCGCTCGCGCACCTGGGTCTGCAGCTGCTGCACCAGCTCGCGCTGGCGACGGCCGTCGATCAGCACGTAGTCCGGGGCGATGCAGGTCTGCCCGGCGTTGAACCACTTGCCGGTGGCCAGGCGCGAAGCGGCCTTCTCCAGCGGGTAGTCGCTGCAGACGATGGCCGGCGACTTGCCGCCCAGTTCCAGGGTAAGCGGGGTCAGGTGCTGGGCAGCGGCGGCCATGACCTTGCGGCCCACGGCGGTGGAGCCGGTGAATACCAGGTGGTCCAGAGGCGAGCCGGACAGCGCGGCGGCCAGCTCGCCGTCGCCCTGCACCACCGCCACGCGGTCGGCCGGGAACACCGAGGCGAGCAGGTCGTGGAGGAAGGCGCTGGTGCGCGGGGTGTGTTCGGACGGCTTGAGGATGACGTGGTTGCCCGCGGCAATCGCGGTAGCCAGCGGAATCAGCGCCAGGTTCACCGGGTAGTTCCACGGCGAAATCACCCCGACCACGCCCAGCGGTACCGGGCGCGTCTGCGCGCGCGCCGGCCAGAACCGCCAGCCCACCCCGACCCGGCGCGGGCGCATCCAGCCGCGCAGGTGGCCGAGCAGGTGGTCGATCTCGTTGAGCACGGTCATGCCGTCGGCGATCAGCGATTCCTGGGTGGAACGGTGGCCGAAGTCGGCGGCGATGGCTTCGGCCATCTCCGGCATGCGCGATTTCAACGCCGCGCGCAGGCGTTGCAGGTCGTTGCGACGCTGGACCAGCGTCGGACGGTTGGATTGCCAGGCCTGGCGCAGGGTGTGAAGCAGGGCCGGGAGCGCGCCGGGCGCGGTGTGGGTGGAGTTCATGGGGGGAATATAGCAATGGTTTCGGGAGGCACCGCGAGGACACGCATGGCGTGTCACTACGCGTAGCGACACGCCATGCGTGTCCCACGCGGACCCAAACGAAGAAGGGCCGCGGCAAACGCCGCGGCCCTCCCGTGCATCAATCACCGATACAGCTTACTTGGTGATATCCACACCCTTCGTTTCATGCAGGAACAACCCACCGACCACGACCGTCATCAGCGCGATGATGATCGGGTACCACAGGCCGTAGTACAGGTTGCCGGTACCGGCCACCAGCGCGAACGAGATCGCCGGCAGGAAGCCACCGAACCAGCCGTTGCCGATGTGGTACGGCAGCGACATCGAGGTGTAGCGGATGCGGGTCGGGAACAGCTCGACCAGGTAGGCCGCGATCGGGCCGTACACCATGGTGACGTACAGCACCAGGATCCACAGCATCAGGATGGTACCGGCGATGTTGATGCGCGCGTTGTCGGCCTTGGCCGGGTAACCGGCTTCGGTCAGCGCCGCCTTCAGCTCGGCGCCGAACGCATCGCCCTTGGCCTTCAACTCATCCTTGGTCAGCCCGGCCGCTTCGAACGAGGTGACCTGGGTGTTGCCCACGCTCACCATCGCCAGCGAACCGGCAGCGGCAGGCTGCACGTCATACGGCACACCGGCCTTGGTCAGCGCGGCGGTGGCCACGTCGCAGGAGCTGGTGAACTTGCGCAGGCCGACCGGATCGAACTGGAACGAGCAGGTGTTCGGGTCGGCAATGACCAGCGCCGGCGAGCTGCTGCGGGCTTCTTCGATCGCCGGGTTGGCGAAGTGGGTCAGGCCCTTGAACACCGGGATGTAGGTCACCGCTGCCAGCAGGCAGCCGGCCAGGATGATCTTCTTGCGGCCGATACGGTCCGACAGCCAGCCGAAGAAGATGAAGAACGGCGTGCCCAGGGCCAGCGCCGCGGCGATCAGCAGGTAGGAGGTGGTGGCGTCGACCTTGAGCATGCTGCTCAGGAAGAACAGTGCATAGAACTGGCCGCCGTACCACACCACGGCCTGGCCGGCTGCGGCACCCAGCAGCACCAGCAGCATCAGCTTGAGGTTGCCGCCCTTGAGGCTGTCACGGAACGGGGTCTTGGAGCCCTTGCCTTCGGCCTTCATCTGCTGGAACAGCGGGGATTCGCTCAGCTGCAGGCGGATCCACACCGAAATGCCCAGCAGGATGATCGAGACCAGGAACGGGATGCGCCAGCCCCAGGCTTCAAAGGCTTCGTTGCCCAGGAAGTAGCGGCAGGCCAGGATGATCAGCAGCGACATGAACAGGCCGAGCGTGGCGGTGCACTGGATGAAGCTGGTGTACAGGCCGCGCTTGTCCGCCGGTGCATGTTCGGCCACGTAGGTGGCCGCGCCACCGTACTCACCGCCCATCGCCAGGCCCTGGGCCAGGCGCAGCACGATCAGGATCACCGGCGCGGCGAAACCGATCGAGGCGTAGTTGGGCAGCACGCCGACCAGGAAGGTCGAGATGCCCATGATCAGGATCGTGACTAGGAACGTGTACTTGCGGCCGATGCGGTCGCCGAGGCTGCCGAAGAAGGCCGCGCCGAACGGACGCACGAAGAAGCCGGCGGCGAAGGCCAGCAGGGCGAAGATCATGCCCGTGGTTTCGTTGACCCCGCTGAAGAACTGCTTGGCGATGATCGCCGCCAGCGAGCCGTACAGGAAGAAGTCATACCATTCGAAAACGGTACCGAGGCTGGACGCGAAGATGACCTTCTTGTGGCCCTTGGTGAGCTCTGCCTTTGCAGGCAATGGTGTGGTGGACATGGGACGCTTCCCCTCCGAAGCAATCGTGGATGTCGCCGGCCCGTGGGCCGGCGTTCGTTGTATTTAGAAGCTGTATTTGGTGGTGAACTGCACGCGGTTGATGTCGCCCTTGCGGCCGTCTTCGATCTCGCGCACGCCGTACATGTACTCCGCACCGATATCGACCTTGGGCATCGGTGTGTAGAAGATGTTGCCGCGGATGCTCTGCACGCTCTTGGTGACCAGGGGGCCGAGCACGCTGTCGTTGTCGTAGTCGCTGCGCGCATAGATCAGGTTGGTGCGCAGCTTCGGGGTGAAGGCGTGGCGCCAGCCGACATAGCCGGCCAGTACCCCGGTCGGGTTGAGTTCGTCGCGGGCCACGTCGTACGCCGTGTCGGCGGTGACGCCCAGGCCCACGTAGCGGGCAATGCCTTCGCCGCCGCTGATCTGGTAGTGCAGGGTGTCGCTGTCTGCCATCACCCACTTGCCGCCCAGGGTCAGGCCGCCGCCGATCTTGTCGGCGTCGGCGCCGGTGGCCTGGTTGTCCACCTTCAGCTGACGCACGATGCCGCCCACCCCGAAGGTGCCCCAGTCGCCCTTCCAGCCGTAACGCAGGGTCAGGTCCGGCAGGGAGCCGCGGTCGCTGTTGCTGGCGGCATTGGTCCACGCGCCGGTGACCGGGTTGCGGGTGCCGGTGAGCACGGTGGTTTCCGGGTTTTCCAGCGCGACGCTGAAGCCGCCCTGGGTGTAGCGCACCTGGGCCTGGCGGACGAACAGCACGCCGTCGGTGGGACCGACGAAGTCGGCTGCTTCCGGCAGCGAGGCCGCGTCCATGAAGTTCGACCAGGTCTGGCCGGCCAGCCAGTTGTTCCAGTACATGTAGGCGTGACGCAGGGTGACGCCATAGGTATTGGTGGCGGTCTGGTTGCCCAGCGAGTTGCCGAAGAAGTCCATTTCGAAGAACGCACCGGACTTGTTGCCCTTGTCCGAGACGTTGTCGATGCCCAGGTTGAAGCGCGAGAACTTGGCGTGGGCGTTGAAGTCCACGTCCGACTTCTCGCCGCTGCCGCCGGCACCGGCCACCGGGGTCTGGCCCGGCAGGTACAGCGCACGACCGGTGGCGTCGTCGGCGAGCTGGCCGTCGCCGGTCTGGGTGAGCAGGAAGTCGGCCTTGATGAAGCCGCCGATCTTGACCGTGGTACCCGGCGCGGCGCCCGGGGTGATGGTGGTGACCTGGATCGGCTGCTTGCCGGCCGGCACGGCGGCCACGGCGGGCTGCTGCGCCTGCACGGCCTTCACTGCAGTGACGTCGGTCTGGGCCTGGCTGATCTGGCCCTGTTGCTGCTGGGTGGTGGACAGCAGCAGCTGCACCTGGCGTTCCAGTTCGGCAACGCGGGCTTCCAGCTGCTTCTCTTTGGCGGTCTCGGCAAACGCCATGCCAGGGGCCACCAGCGCGACCAGCAAACAGGTCGCCAGCGGCTTGCGCATGGTCTTCAACATACGGGTGCTCATGTTGCCCTCTCTCCCGGGTGGCAAGGTGATCGCCGCGTGTGGGGTCACGGTCGAGCCGAGCGTGCGGCCGGCTGACGCACGCCGGCTATTGGCAATTGGTAGTAGGTATGGACATATCCCCGGTCCGTTCGACCAAGGTCTAACCACACCGATACCGCGCGACCGGGTGGATGCGGCACACTGAGCAGGAACAGTCGCGGGTTATGCTGCGATCGCACAACCCAGTCCTAGTGCAAGTGAGGGTGCCATGGCCGATCTTTACCCCGTCAAGGCGGACGTTGCCGCCAAGGCGCGCATTGACAAGAACACTTACCAGCAGCTCTACCGCGAATCGGTGGAGAACCCCGACGCGTTCTGGGGCAAGGCCGCCGAGCGGCTGGACTGGTTCAAGAAGCCGTCCACGATCCGCAACGTCAGCTACCAGCTCGACGATTTCCGGATCAAGTGGTTCGAAGACGGCGAACTCAACGCCAGCGTCAACTGCCTGGACCGCCAGCTGGACAAGCGCGGTGACAAGGTGGCACTGCTGTTCGAACCGGACAGCCCGGACGCACCGGCGCAGGGCGTGACCTATCGCGAGCTGTACGAGCGCACCTGCCGCCTCGGCAACGCGCTGCGCGCGCTGGGCGTCAAGAAGGGCGACCGGGTCACCATCTACCTGCCGATGATCGTCGACGCCGCGGTGGCCATGCTGGCCTGCGCCCGCATCGGCGCGATCCACTCGGTGGTGTTCGGCGGCTTCGCCCCGAACTCGATTGCCGACCGCGTGATCGACTGCGGCAGCAAGCTGATCATTACCGCCGACGAAGGCCTGCGCGGCGGCCGTAAAATTCCGCTCAAGGCCAACGTGGACGCCGCGCTGAAGCTGCCCGGCACCACCACGGTGGAAACCGTGCTGGTGGTGCGCCATACCGGCGGTGCGGTGGACATGCAGGCTCCGCGCGACCGCTGGTTCCACGACGTGGTGGACCCGCAGCCGGCGCAGTGCGAACCCGAACGCATGAACGCGGAAGACCCGCTGTTCATCCTGTACACCTCCGGTTCGACCGGCAAGCCCAAGGGCGTGCTGCACACCACCGGCGGTTACCTGCTGTATGCGGCCTACACCCATGAAGCGGTGTTCGACCTGCGCGAGGACGACATCTACTGGTGCACCGCCGACGTCGGCTGGGTCACCGGGCACAGCTACATCGTGTACGGGCCGCTGGCCAACGGTGCGACCTCGCTGATGTTCGAAGGCGTGCCGAACTACCCGGACACCTCGCGCTTCTGGCAGGTGATCGACAAGCACCAGGTCAGCATCTTCTACACCGCCCCGACCGCGATCCGCGCGTTGATGCGCGAAGGCGAAGCGCCGGTGAAGCGCACCTCGCGTGCCTCGCTGCGCCTGCTCGGCAGCGTGGGCGAGCCGATCAATCCGGAAGCCTGGCGCTGGTACTACGACGTGGTCGGCGATGGCCGCTGCCCGATCGTGGACACCTGGTGGCAGACCGAAACCGGCGGCATCCTGATTTCGCCGCTGCCCGGCGCCACCGACCTCAAGCCCGGTTCGGCCACCCTGCCCTTCTTCGGCGTGCAACCGGCGCTGGTCAATGCCGACGGCGAGATCAAGGACGGCGCGACCGAAGGCAACCTGATCATCCGCGATTCGTGGCCGGGCCAGATGCGCACCGTCTACGGCGACCACCAGCGTTTCATCGACACCTACTTCCGCACCTACCCGGGCGCGTACTTCACCGGTGACGGCTGCCGTCGCGACGAAGATGGTTATTACTGGATCACCGGTCGCGTGGACGATGTGATCAACGTTTCCGGCCACCGCATCGGCACCGCCGAAGTGGAAAGCGCGCTGGTCTCGCACCCGAAGGTGGCCGAGGCGGCCGTGGTCGGCTTCCCGCACGACATCAAGGGCCAGGGCATCTACGCCTACGTGACCCTGGTGGCCGAAGAGACGCCGAGCGACGAGCTGCAGAAGGAGCTGATTGCGTGGGTGCGCAAGGAGATCGGTCCGATCGCCTCGCCCGACCACCTGCAGTGGGCGCCGGGCCTGCCCAAGACGCGCTCGGGCAAGATCATGCGCCGCATCCTGCGCAAGATCGCCGAGAACGCGCCGGACCAGCTGGGCGACACCTCGACCCTGGCCGATCCGTCAGTGGTCGCCTCGCTGGTTGAAGAACGCAAGGTCAAGTAGTTGGAGTTCGCATCCCCCATGCCTACCCTGCTGATTGCCGACGACCACCCGCTGTTCCGCGAAGCCCTGCGCGGTGCGGTGCAGCGGGTGATGCCGGGCGTGCAGCTGTACGAAGCCGACAGCGTGGAAGCGCTGTACCAGCTGGCCGAGCAGCATGCCGACGCCGACCTGGTGCTGATGGACCTCAACATGCCCGGCGCGCAGGGTTTCAACGCGCTGGTGCACATGCGGGCGTTGCATCCGCAGCTGCCGGTGGTGGTGGTGTCCGCGCGCGAAGAGCCGACGGTGATGCGGCGGGCGCTGGACCACGGTGCGTTCGGCTTCATTCCCAAGTCGGCCGACTCGGACACGATCGGCCATGCGCTGGGCGCGATCCTGGACGGCGAAACCTGGGCCCCGCCGGAGGCGCACAACGTGCCGCAGACCGGGCGTGAGGAACGTGAGGTCGGGCAGCGGTTGCGCGAGCTCACCCCGCAGCAGTTCCGGGTGCTGCAGATGCTGGGCGCGGGGCGCTTGAACAAGCAGATTGCGTACGACCTCAATGTTTCAGAGGCGACGATCAAGGCGCATGTGACCGCGATCCTTCGCAAGCTTGGGGTCACCAACCGCACCCAGGCGGTGCTGATGGCGGGGAAGCTGACGCTGGATGATGAGCCGTTGGTGTTGCCGCCTGAGGAAGATTGATATAGCCGAAGCTATATATCCCAGCACTCCCTGCGCAATTCGCCCATTCCGAGGTAATCCGCGTTCGCGGTGCTAAGCTTCGCGTCCCCTTGGGGAGTAGCCGGTTTCCCGCTGAAGGGAAACGCCCGCATCAACATACTCGGCCAGTGCGCCGTGGTGCGGGCAGCCATCATGGTTGGCGAGACCAGCGGTCCGCGTGCGCAACGACAGGTTGGGCGCGAACGCGGGCCGTTGCCCGTCATTGCCCGACCTGCTCGTGTCCCCGATGTCTCCCATTTCGATGTTGTTGATCGGCTTTGCCATGTCCACCGATGCCTTCGCGGCCGCGGTCGGCAAGGGTGCGGCCATGCGCAGGCCGCGCTTCCCCGATGCCCTGCGTGCGGGCCTGATCTTTGGCGTGATCGAGGCGATCACCCCGGTGATCGGCTGGCTGCTGGGCCGTGCCGCGTCCTCCTACGTGGAATCGTTCGACCACTGGATCGCCTTCGTGCTGCTCGGCGCGCTGGGCGTGCACATGATCATCAACGGCGTGAAGCCGGAGGCGGAGGAAGCCGACGAGGATGCGGACAGGCACCGCGGGTTCTGGCACCTGGCGGTGACCGGTTTCGCCACCAGCATCGACGCGATGGCGGTAGGCGTGGGCCTGGCCTTCCTGGACGTGCATATCGGCGTGATGGCGGCGGTGATCGGCCTGTGCACGCTGGTGATGGTGACCACCGGCATCATGCTGGGCCGCGTGCTGGGCAGCATGATCGGCAAGCGTGCGGAGATTGCCGGTGGCGTGATCCTGATCCTGGTGGGTAGCGCGATTCTGTATGAGCACCTGAGTGGTGCAGTGGGGTGATCGGGGTTGCCGGCCGGCGGCCGGCACTATTGTCATGCGTACCCCGGACGCTGTAGTGCCCGCCGCTGGCGGGCAACCCCTAGGACCGCGGGCGGTGGTAATCGACGATGTCGACCAGCTCGTGGCCGTCGCCGCAGTTAAGGTACAAAAGTCGCCACGCATTGCGGCCGGGGCTTTGCCGCCCTTCCAGATGAATGTCGCATGACATGTATTCCCTCCCGTTGTGGACGATGAGATGCCCACAAGGCCGTCCCGCGGCAAGGTCTTCTTCAATCCGGTTCAGCTCCCGCCACGTGCGGCTGGAGGGCGGCAGGCCGAGGTCCGTAAGTGTCCGCCGCAGGCGCGGACTGCGGGTCACGCGAGCGCTGGCGCAGGTGCTGGCAGCGCTCAGCTCGGTCGACCGGCGGCTCCCCCTGTTGCGCACGCCATGGTGCCCGGTAAGGCGCCGGTTTGTAACTTCAACCAGCGGGCCAATCTCGAAGGAGGTCTGCACCGGGCGCACGCACATCTCGCCACCGGAGTCGTCGGCCGCGAATGCATTCGCGTCTCGCAGTGCATTGTTGGCCAGATCCACGCGCAGATACGGGAAGTGCAGCTGACGCAGCACCGTTCCCGCGCGCGTACCCGGCTGGTTCATGCCATCTTCGATGGCGCGTCGCTGCTCCTCGCGAGCCGCCACCAGATAACACGCAGTCGCGCCCTTGCTGCTCAGCAGCATCACGCCCCGCTCGGCACAATGAGTCAGATAGAAGTGGCGGATGACCCCGGGCATCAGTGGATTGGGCGGCGTGTTGCGCTTTCGGCAGTAATCATTGAACTGCGAGATCATCCAGTTGAATTCCGCCTCAAGCGCGCCCGCCAGTTCTTTCAACGCGTCCAGGTCCTCAACGCTGGTGCCCACGTCAATCAGTCGCTGGCGAACGGCCGGGTAATCCACCAGCGCACGCTCATGCGGCTGCAGTTGGCGACTCGGCGTTTCCCGATCCAGGCAGCGCATCGCGTTCAAACAGCCGACGGCCATCCAACTGGAGACGAGCCCGGGCTTGATCACCTCGGCGAGGGTCCAGGCCGGACCTGCAGCATTGGTGCAGCCACGGAACACCGCCTCGAATCCAGCGCCCACCAGGAAGCCCACGGCGCCTGCGACAAAGGAGGCACCATCGTCATGCATGCGCATGGAGCGGATATCGGGTAACAGGGTAACGGGCATGCGAGCACCGGCGCAGTGTGGCTGGGCTGCGCAGCATAAGCCTCGCAAACGCGAAACTGCAGCAAGCCTGTCGGCTTCAGCCTCTCAAGGTCGAGTGCGCCGCCAGGTACGCGCGCAGCGAGGCCGGCTTGATCGGCTTGGTCAGCAGGCGGTAACCGCGGTCGCGTGCCATGCGCTTGAGTTCGTCGCGGCCATCGGCGGTGAGCAGGGCCCCGGGAATGTCGCGCCCGGCCTGCGCGCGCAGCGCCACCAGGGTGTCCAATCCATCCAGGCGGTCGTGCAGGTGGTAGTCCACCAGCATCACATCCGGCTGCGCCAGCACCTCCTCCAATGCCTGGTCCACGGTGCTCGCGGTGATCACCTGCACCTGCCAGCGGCCGAGCAGCGCGCGCATGCCGTCGAGGATTTCCTGGTCGTTGTCCACGCACAGCACGCGCATGCCGGCCAGCGAGTCGGTGCGCGTGCTGTGTTCGGGCACGGCGGCGGGCGCGTCGCTCGGCGGCAGTTCGGGCACCGCCGCGCGCGGCAGCAGGATCGAGAACATGCTGCCGCTGCCGACCTGGCTGCGGGCATTGAGACGATGGTCGAGCAGGCGCGAGATGCGCTGGCAGATCGAAAGCCCCAGGCCCAACCCCTGCTCGCCCCAGTCGAACGGCTGCTGGTAGCGATGGAACTCGTTGAAGATCTGCTGCATGTGGTGCTCGGGAATGCCCGGGCCGGTGTCCCACACCTGCAGTTCGATCTCCTCGCCACGGTGGCGCACCGCCAGCACGATGCGGCCCTGCCGGGTGTAGCGCAGCGCGTTGGCCAGGAAGTTCTGCAGCACGCGGCGCAGCAGGCGGCGGTCGCTGCGCACCCAGGCCGGGCGCGCGAACAGATCCAGGCGCAGGCCGCGCCCGGCCGCCACCGGCGAGTACTGCGCGGCCAGCTCGCGCATCAGCAGGCTCACGTCGAAGTCGCCGATCACCGGGTGCAGGCCGCCGGCGTCCAGTCGCGATACGTCGAGCAGGCCATCCAGCAGTTCTTCGGCGGCGCGCAGCGATGCATCCACGCGTTCGGCCAGATGCCGTTGCTCGTCATTGTTGTGGTGGCTGTCGCGCAGTGCCGAAGCGAACAGTCGCGCGGCGTTGAGCGGCTGCAGCACGTCGTGGCTGATCGCGGCCAGGAAGCGGGTCTTGGACTGCTGCGCCACCTCGGCTTCGTGCGAGCGTTCGGCCACGCGCTGTTCCAGCGTTTCGTTGGCTTCCAGCAGCGCGTTTTCGGCGTGCTTGTAATCGGTGATGTCGTTGTAGCTGGTCACGTAACCGCCGCCGGGCAGCGCCTGGCCGCGCATTTCGATCACCCGGCCGTCGCTGCGGGTGCGTTCGAAGATGTGCGGCGAACCGGCGCGCATGTAGCCGATGCGCCGGTTGATCTGCACGTCGATATCGCCCTCGCCCAGCTCGCCGCGCTCGGCGTTGTAGCGGATCAGGTCGGCCACCGGGCGGCCCACGTAGAGCATGCCGTCGGGGTAGCCGAACATCTGCTGGTAGCGGCGGTTCCAGGCGGTCAGGCGCATGTCCGGGTCGACCACGCTGACCCCGGCGCTGATGTTTTCCAGCGTGGTGGAGAGGATCTCGCGGTTGAAGCGCAGGTCCTGCCCGGCTTCGTCCAGCACCGCCACCACTTCGCCCAGGTCCATGCCCGAGCCGCGCAGCAGGCTGGTCAACAGCAGCCGCGCCGACGCCGCGCCGATCGAGGCGGCGAGCAGGCGCTCGGTGAACTGCACCCAGGCGCGGTCGGCGGCGGCCGAGGCCTGCAGCTCGCGGCCCAGCGACTGCGCCTGTTCGAAGAACGAGCGCCGCGCATGGCGGTCGCCGACCACGCGCGCGGCCAGCGCCAGCAGGTCGCCCACGTGCACGTGGCCGGGCCAGTCGCCGGCCACCGACGGGCGCTGTGCGTAAGGGTCCAGGAACGGCGCGGCGCGCAGGCGCTCGTCCACGCCGGGTCGCCAGCGCACCGAGACCAGCAGCATCGCTGCGGCGTTGATCAGCAGGGACCAGAACGTGCCGTGGGTGAGCGGGTCCCAGCCGGTCATGCCGAACAGGCCCTGGGGCTGCAGCCAGCTGATGCCGAACGGCCCGTCGCGCAGCCAGCTGCCGTCGGTCCAGCCGGCGTGGGTCAATGCGGGCAGCAGCAGCGTATAGATCCAGGTGCCGAAGCCGAGCAGGATGCCGGCTTCCACGCCGCGGCGGCTGGCACCGCGCCAGTACAGGCCGCCGATCAGCCCGGGCGCGAACTGCGCCACCGCCGCGAACGCCATCAGCCCGTACGAGGCCAATGTGCTGTCGTTGCTGCTGCCGCGGTAGTAGCTGTAGGCCGCCATCGCCAGCAGCAGGATCGCCAGGCGCCGGATCCACAGCACCCGCGAGGCCATGTCCGCCGCTTCCTGGTGGTCGCCACTGCGGCGCAGCAGCACCGGCATCACCAGGTCGTTGCTGACCATGGTGGCCAGTGCGATGGAGGCCACGATGACCATGCCGGTCGCGGCCGAGAAGCCGCCCACGTACGCGACCAGGGCCAGGAACTTGCGGCCTTCGGCCAGCGGCAGGGCCAGCACCATGCTGTCGTCGGCGACGCTGCCACCGGTGCCGAACAGGGTCACGCCGGCGGTGGCGATCGGAATCACCATCGCCGAGATCACCACCAGGTACCCGCCGAACATCCAGCGCGCGCGGCGCACGTCGCGTACGTCGCCGCATTCCACCACCGCCACGTGGAACTGGCGCGGCAGGCAGACGATGGCCAGGAAGCTGAGCAGGGTCTGCGAGATGAAGCCCACCGGCGGCAGCCCGGTGAACAGCGTATGCGCGCTGCGCACCACGGTTTCACCGCGGTCGGCCAGCCACAGGTAGGCGAACAGGCCCAGCGCGACCATCGCGATCAGCTTGATCATCGACTCCAGCGCGATCGCCAGCATCATGCCGTGGTGGTGCTCGGTGGCATCCACCTGGCGGGTGCCGAACAGGGTGGCGAACAATGCCATCAACAGCGCCACGTACAGTGCCGGGTCGCTGAAGTAGCCGGTCGGCCCCACGTGGCCGGTCAGCACCTGCAGGCTCATCGCCACCGCTTTGTACTGCAGCGCCAGGTACGGAATGATGCCGATCAGCGCGATCACCGCGACCAGCGCGGCCAGCCGCCGCGAGCGGCCGAAGCGCGAGGAAATGAAATCGGCGATGGAAACCACGTTCTGGCTGCGCGCGATCAGCGCCAGGCGCTCGATGATGCGCCAGCCGAACAGCAACAGCAGCAGCGGCCCCAGGTAGATCGGCAGGTAGCCGATGCCGTTGCGCACCGCCGTGCCGACCGCGCCGTAGAAAGTCCACGACGAGCAGTACACCGCCAGCGCCAGGCTGTAGACCACCGGGCGCAGCCACGGGCGGTCGGGGTACATCGGGCGCCGGTCGCCCCACCAGGCCACGCCAAACAGCAGCGCGGCGTAGGCCACCGACACCAGGAGCAGGATCCAGCTGGAAACCACGCGCACGTTTCCCCAAGGGCAGACCGGAGTGTAGCCGCTGGGACGGGCAGTGGGCACAGACGACAGGCGCGCGTCGCGTTTGCCGCTTGTCCGGGCAGGCCGTGGCGGTCAGCGTGCAGGCCCATCTTTTGAAGGAAGCTGCGATGCCTGTTGCCACCGTCCGCGACCCGTTGAGCCCGCTGCTGCGCCAACGCCTGGAAGCCTCGCTGTCGGAGGAATACCGCACGGTTGCGCTGCGCGACCTGGATTTCATGCTGTTGTCGGTCCGGAACGTTCCGCCCAAGACCTACTCGCCACCGCCCGTGGACCCAGGCAACCCTTGCCCGCTGGCCAAGGCGTATCAAGGCCTGACCCAGCACAGCGACGGCGCGCAGCGCGGCCCACTTACCGAAAGCGATGCGCACATGCTTCAGCAGCTGCATTACCTCTGCGAAGTACGCAATGCCCAGCGCATGCGGAGCGTGGGCGATCCGGGCAGCTACCGGCCACAGAGCCATGTCCACGCCCGCCTGCTACGGGAGGCGCGGCGCGAGTTCGCGCAGCTGCCGTTCCCCCCGCCGGCGGGGGGGTGGGAACGGTCCGTTCATACGGTCGCTGCCGATCTGCTGGTGAGGGCGATGCTTGCCGGCGTGCAGCCGAGCGAGGTTGCGGTCCTCGCTTCGCAGGAACTGCCCGCCCTGCCCGGCAGGCATCTTGGCGGTGTAAAGGTGCACATCGCGGCGTGGGACGCGGCGATGTCGCTCCCCGAGGTCTCCGACGCAACTGCCAACCCGAATGTCTGGGATCCCAGCAACCCGCTAGGCAATGAACCGGACCTGCGGCGCGCCCCGGTTCAGATGGAATGGAAGAACGTGTGGCCCCTCACCCCGCAGTAAACGGCGGCCGGCCTTACTCGGCCGGCACGCCCATTTCCTTCAGCAGTTCCGGCGCCGGGTAGACCTTGGCCAGCAGCCAGCGCAGGTAGCGCATGTCCACGTGCACGGCGCGCTTGAAGCGCGGGTCGAACCACCAGCTGGCACTGACCGACTCCCAGTTGCTGTCGAAGTTCAGCCCGATCAGCTCGCCGCGTGCGTTCAGCACCGGCGAGCCGGAGTTGCCGCCGGTGGTGTCGAGGTTGGTCAGGAAGTTCACGGTCTGGGTCTCCAGCACCGGGTCGGCGGTGCTGCCGAAGTCGCCCTTGGCGATCGCCGCGAGCAGCGGCTTGGGCGCGTCGAACGGATAGGCGTTGGTGTTCTTCTCGACGATGCCGGCCACGGTGGTGACCGGGTCGAAGTGCACTGCGTCGCGCGGCGACAGCGCTTCGACCTTGCCGTAGCTGATGCGCAGGGTGCGGTTGGCGTCCGGGTACACGGCGCGGCCCTGCTTGGCCCGCCACGCGAACAGGGCCTGCATGTAGGCCGGGCGCAGGCGCAGCTGTTCGCCTTCGCGGGTCTTGCGCTCGTCGTCCAGGCGCAGCTGCACGGCGACCAGCGGGCCGGCCAGGTCGATCAGCGGGTCGTGCGCGAGCGGCTTGCCTTCCTTCGCGGCGGCGAAGCGCGACAGGCGCTCGCTTTCGTCACCCAGCCGGGTACCGGCGTACAGGGTGTCCAGGGCCTTGGCCAGCGCGGTCGGGGTACGGCCGAACGCGGCGTCGAACTCGGGCACGCGCTGCGCGTCGGGCAGCTGCTGGTAGCGGGTGAACAGGTCGGTCAGCAGCGCCTTTTCCACCTCGGGTGCGTAACGGCGCTGGACCTGCTTGAGGGTGCCTTCGATCAGCGCCAGGTCGCGCTGCTGGTAGCCGCTTTCGCGCTCGGCGTCGGGCTTGGCCGACTCGATGCGCAGGCGCTCGAGCATCAGCGCCGAGCGCAGCAGCTGGCTCTGGCTGGCGGCCTGTTCCAGCACGAAATCGCGCTCGCCCATCGAGGCGCCTTGCGAGAGGGTGCCGAACAGGGCCTGGATGTCGGGGCGGTAGGCGGCGTCGGTGGCCTGCAGCATGGCGGCTTCGTCGGCGGCACGCTGGGCCTTGGCGTCGCTGCGCAGCAGGCCTTCGAGCTCGCCGGCGGCGCGCTTGCGGTTGTTCTTCAGCGACTGCAGCTGGGCGGCGTAGCGGGTACGTGCCTGGGCGTCCTTGGCGGTGGCCGCTTCGATGGTGTCGATCAGCTGCTGGAACACGGCCACGCGGCGCGGCAGTACGGCGTCGATCTGGCCGGCGAATTCGGCGGCAGTGCGGTGGCGGTAGGTGATGCCGGGGTATCCGGCGAGCATGGCGTAGTCGCCGGTCTTGGGACCGTCGATGGACATCTTCAGGTGCGCCGGCGGGTGGTAGGGCACGTTGTCGGGGCTGTAGGCGGCAGGCTTGCCGTCCTTGCCGACGTAGGCGCGCAGCAGGGTGAAGTCGCCGGTGTGGCGCGGCCACATGAAGTTGTCGATCTCGTCGCCGTAGTTGCCGATGGCGCGCGGCGGTGCGTAGACCAGGCGGACGTCGCTCAGTTCGAGCTGGCGGATGCGGTAGAAGTCGGTGCCGTAGTACATGTCGGCGACGCTGCAACGCACGTTGCCTTCGGCCTCGCACTCGGCCACGAGGCGCTTGCTGGCGCGGTCGACGGCGTCGAAGTAGGCACGGCCGGTCTTGCCGCGGGCGTCGCGCAGCACTTCATCGGTGACCTTGTCGAAGCCGGTGGTGACCAGCACGCGGAAGTCGGGGTTGGAGGGGCGTTCGTCGGCGCGGCCCTGTGCGATGAAGCCGCCGTCGATCAGGTTGTGCTCGGGCGTGGTGTTGTACTGGATCACGCCCATGGCGACGTGGTGGTTGGTCAGCAGCAGGCCGTCGGCGGAGACGAACGAGCCGGTACCGCCTCCGGCGCGGACCACGGCGCTCAGCGGCGGCGCGGTCACGTTGGCCAGGTCGGCGGGGTTGCCCTTGAAGCCGGCGGCCTTCAGCGGCTTGGCCAGGTCCGGCAGCTGGGTCGGCATCCACATGCCCTCGTCGGCATGGGCGGCGGCAGCGAGGGTGAGGCCAAGCGCCAGGGCGGCGCTGAGGGGCTTGCGTGCAGGCATGGGTGCATCCAGTACGGCGGAACGAGGGGGCACCTTAGCCACTGGGGGCGATTGGGGCAACGCCCGATGGTCGCGCCGCAGCCAAAATGACACGCCCGACCGACGAACGCGTCGCCACGCGCCATTGAAATGAAAGACCGACCGTAGAGCCGGGCCCTGCCCGGCTGCTCGGGTTGCATGCCATCCGTAGAGCCGGGCTCCGCCCGGCTGCTGTTGGGTTCAGGCGAACAGCCCAGGTCTGCGAGGTTTCCCTGGCGTGGGCCGTCGGGGGTGGGTTGGTGGGGGACGCCGTAAACCCATCCATGGGGGCTAAGTCGCCGCATCCATGCGGCTCATTCCCCCACCAACCCACCCCGCCGACCCTTCGATAGTTGGTCGCGGGCCATGGGAAACGCCGGTGTGCCGACCTGCGGTCGACACGAATCTCTGCTGCGCGGTTTACGGTGGACACGCACGGCGTGTCGCTACGCGGCACCGGGATGAGGCGGGTTCGGTAGGGTTGGTTCCCAAACAACCGCCGACCGTGTGCGCTATCGCTTTGACGCAGGGGCCCGTGCAATCCCGGGCCTGACGGAGGCTTGATGTCTGATCGGTGCAATGCCGTTACCGGGCGCGGGGTTGTTATCGGCAGTCGGCTGGGGCGCGACCCTACCAACAGCGCTGGCCGCGCAGGGCCGGGCCGGAGCCCGGCCCACGGCATTACGCGTACCAGCCTGCGCGACGGCAGGCTCTGCGCACGGTGGGCTTCAGGGTGCGAAGCAACACGCAACCGGGTGCAACCTGCACCGTGAGTCGCGCGCCGGGTTCGATGCCCGCGGTGGCCAGCCACATGCCGCGCAGGTGGAGGGACGGGATCAGGATTTCGCCCGGTTCGGGTTCGTGGTCGTCGTGGCGGATCGTGCCGACAAGGACAGTTCGGGGCGTGCGCCAGTGGTAGATGACACGCGGTTGGGTGCCGGCGGATGAATCACGTTCGTGGTCATGCATGGTAGGCATCTCCTGGATGTCTCCCTCGCCGGAATGGCGAGGGAGTCGGGAGGTTGATAGCCGTGCAGATAGGAACGGTGCGACGTATTTCCGCGAGGGTTTTGTATTTCGCCACCCACCCGACATGTTGCGTCCATCCTCTATCTACGGAGCTATCAAACTCCTCGGGTCCACCATGCGGACGTGGCGAAGTTAGCTCAATTCGATTGTTTCTGTTGAAACGCGCGGTTCGATTGACTGTGCCTAAGACGATGTCGGGAATGATCCAGATGCGGGCGCTAGGCGTTGTGGCGCATGCGCATCACAGAGTGTGATGCGTATCGCGGCGTATCATTTCCAACGCGTTTTCAGTTGTGAAGCGCCATTTTTTTCTTGCCGTTTTTGGCATGGATTGCGCGTGCGGATGCAGGCGGTTCCGATGTTTGCAATGCCCCATCGGATGTTGGGGAGTTATCGGCGGTCGGCTGGGGCGCGACCCTACCTGCGATTGAAAGCGTCATTCGTAGAGGCATCCGGATGCCCCGTGGTAGGCTCGGTTCCCAAACGACCGCCGTGAAATCATCCGCGTTCGTTGACGCATGGAAATGATCGGCATCGGCATTTCCCGTGGCCACCGACGCACTGTCGGAGGGTCGGCGGGGGTGGGTTTGAGGGGGCACGAGCCGCATGGGTCGGGCGCATGCGCCCGACGGGTTGGGCAGGAGCCCAACCCCGGTCTTGCCGTGTGCGCAGGACAGCGCACACGTGCAAGCGGCGATGAGCTTACATGGACGTACTTGCAGCGTCCCCCACAAACCCGCACCCGACGGCCCTGACCAGGAGAACTTTGCAGACGGCGGCTGTTCGCCTGAATCCAACAGCAGCCGGGCAGAGCCCGGCTCTACTTCTCTCTACGCCAGTTGATGGAACCACGGTTTTCCACGGTGCTGGATTCCACTTCAATGTCGAAGCCACGCCGCAGCAGGTACTTCAGCGTAATCACCGAACCGCTGCCCACCAGCGAAACGCCGTAGCCCACGTATAACTTGGGCGAGATGTACTTGCCGAAGCCGATCACCGAACCGCCCAGCGCGCGCGACTGGCTGACACCCGCATCATCCAGGCCGAGCTTCGCGCCCAGCTGCGACGCCAGCAGGCCACTGCCGGCCGAAAGCGCCGCCGACGCCGCCGTGACCTGCTGCGTCTGGTCGCTGCTCGCGCCCGTGAGGCTGCGACCCAGCACCAGGAACGCCAGCGCTTCCGACTGCGACATCGCCGGGTCCGACCACACATCCACCCGCGGTGACTGCGCACGCCCGGTCACATCGATGCCCGCCGTGACATCGCCCACCCGGCGCTCCGCACGGATGTTGATGCGCGGGTCCGAGACCGGGTTGAAGTTCCAGTTGAGGTTGCCGCGCGTAATTGTCAGGTCCTGACCGTACGCCTTGTAGCGCCCGCTCACTTCCAGCGCACCGTTGGCCGTCATCTCACGACCCGGCCGCGACCACACCTGCATCTTCCCGCTCAACCCGCCCTTCAGACCGAACCCCGCCATCCGCACGTTGTCGCCCAGGCTTACCGTCAGGTCCATGTCCAGCGGCGAGCTCGGCCCCTCTTCCGGATCGGCCGGGTCCAGCACAACCACATCTTCAGACACCGACGTGCCGCGATCCAGCCGCTCCAGGTCCAGGTCCGCTTCCGGCACGTGCACCGTGCCGCGCAGCTTCATCGCCGCCGCTTCCAGCGTGAAGTCCAGGTTCGGGTTGGCCACGATCCGCAGTTCCGGCGTGTTCGACAACAACACGTTTTCCCCGTGGATGTGCAGCTGCAATGGCTGCGCATCACCGAACCACGACAAGCCGCCATCGACGAACAACGTGCCCTTGCCCGAGTTCGCCTGCGCCGTGATCTTGGCCGAACCGTCCGGCTGCGCGACGAAACTGCCGCTGCCCTGGTCGAAAGTCAGGCCCAGCGCCGGAAGCTCAGCCTTGAAGTTGCTCAGCTTCGCATCGCCACCCAGCGACGGCGTACCGCGCGTGCCACGCAGGCTCACATGACCTTCGATCAGACCGGTCGGCCGCACGATGTCCGGCGAGAACAGCTCCAGCCAGTACAACCGCGACATGTTGAGGTACAGCTCGCCATTGAGCGGCGCATTCGCATCCCAGCCCGTCTGCACCTTCGCATCGACGAAGCCATTGCCCTGGAAGCCCACGCCCAGCTTCGCGTTGATCTGCGCCGGCGTCATCTCCAGCGTCGCCGAGAACTGGTCGTAACGCACCAGCTCACCGCGCGCGTTGTCGCCCAGGCGGATGCCGCCTTCCAGCGACGCGATCTTCGCACTGCCTTCCCACGCGTTGCCACGCGGACGGATGCGACCATCCAAAGTGAGCTCGCCACGCAGGTACAGGCGCCGCCCCGACTGCGGCGGCAGCCATGGCTGCACCAGCGCCAGCGGCAGCGCGTCACCGCGCACCACCAGCCCATCGCGCGGCCAGTTCGCGCTCGCGCACAGCGCGCCACCGGTGGCCGCACCCAGGCAGGTATCGCTCAGCGTGAAATTACTGCCTTGAACGCTGAACGTAGACGACTCGCGCAACGCCCACGGATCGCCCTTGACCGGCGCGATGCGCAGCGCGGAGAGGTCGCCACGCCAGGCATTGCCCTGCTGGCGCACGCCGCCCTGCAGCGCCACTGCGCCCAGTTCGTTCTTCGCCTGTGCGTCCAGCCGCAGGTTGGAGACGCTGCCGGTTGCGTCCACGTTGAGCGTGTCCAGCAACATCCCGACCTGCACCTTCGTACCCTGCAGCGCCAGCGTGCCATTGCTGCCCTGCCACGGCAGGCGGCCGCGGATGCTCAGCGCTTCAGCACTCCAATCGTTGTAACGCAGGCCACTGCCGACCAGGTCGGCGGTGATGTCCGGCGCCGTGCGCGGCCCGCGCACCTGCACCGAGCCGCGCAGCGTGCCGGTACTGCCCGGCATCAGGTCGTCCAGCTGCACCGGTTCCAGCTGCGCCTGCACGTCCAGCCGGTCGCCCACGCTGCCGCGCGCGGTCAGCCGGCTGTTGCCCACCGCCAGGCGCACGTTGCCCTCGCCCTGCTGCCCGCGCAGCGCGAAGCGGCCCTGCGCGTCCACGTTGCGGTTGCGCAGCGTGCCGCGGATCCCCGGCACGTCCACCGTCGCCTCATAGCTCGCGGCCGTGCCGGCCGGGCTGCCCGCCGGCACCGGCAGCTGGCGGCCCTTGGAGGCCACTGAGCCCGACAGGCGCCCGTCCCAGCCCGGCACGAAATAGCCCGGGTCGAACGCCGCCAGGTTCGCCGCCACGTCCCAGTCCAGCTGCGGCGACCACGCCACCTGGCCGGTGACATCCAGCGCACCGCCCGGCGTTTTCGCCTGCAGGCGCTTGATCAACGCGGCCGTGTCGCTGCCGCGGATGTCGAAGTCCAGGTTGGCCGACTGCTGCTCACGCGCCACCGACGCCGTGCCCACCGCCGCCCACGCCTTGAGCGTGCCGGCCAGGCCCATGCGCGCTTCCTTCAGCGTCACCGGCACCGGCTTGGCCGCGCCGGGCGTGGTGGTGTCCGCTTCCGGTACGAAGGTCAGGTCGTGCGCCACGATCGAGAACCGCAGGCTCGCGTTTTCGCGGTCGGTGAAATCAGCGGTGCCCTGCAGGCGCGCCTGTCCACCAAAGCCCTTCACCACCAGCGGCGACACCGTCAGCACCTGGTCGGCCAGGCCCACGTTCGACGGCGCCAGTTCCACCGCCAGGTCGCCCTGCTGGATGCGCCCCTGCAGGTTGGCCTGCCCGCCCTTGCCGGTCGCGGTGAAGTCCAGCGACAGCGGCACGCTGGCCGGGTCCATGCCCGGCACAAGCAGCGCCAGGTCCAGTTCCTTGCTGCGTGCACTGGCCTTCCACACCGGCTCGTCGCGGCCTTCGAACACCAGGCTGGCCTGCAGCGGTGCCGGCGCATGCCCGGCCAGCGCGATTTCCATGCGGCCCAGGTTGCCGCGCGCCACCAGCCCCAGTTTCGCCGGGGTACGCCCGCGCGGTGCCGGCAGCGATGCCCCGATGGTGATGTCGGTGGTGTAGTCGTTGCCGGGCAGGTAATGCCCGTCCACGCGGAAGTCGCCCAGGTTGCTGTCCACCTTCAGCTGGCGCGCGCGGAATTCGCCATTGGCGATTTCCAGCCCACCGCGCAGCTTGGTGATGTCGATCAGCGGTTCCTGCGCCTGGGTGACGCGGAAGCCGTCGATGATGATGGTGTCGGCCTGGATCGCCAGCGGCATCTCGATCTGCGGCAGCGAACCGGGCCACGACGGCATCTCGAACGGCTCATCGCTCTTGGCGAGGTTCAACGTGGCGTTCTTGATCTGCAGCGCGTCCAGCTGCAGCTTGCGACCGAGCAGCGGCCGGATGTCCGGGTCCAGATAGGCACGCTCGGCGGTGAAGTGGATGTCGTCGTAACGGAAATCCAGGTCGTGCAGCACCAGCGGTCCGGACACCGGGCCTTCGATCCGGCTCCAGGTCAGCGTAGCGCCGGCCGGCAGCCGCGCCACCACCTGGGCCAGCAGCACGTCGCGCCCGGCCACGGTCTGCAGCAGCCAGTACACCAGCATCAGCGCCAGCAGCACCAGGCCCAGCACGGTGAAGCCCGACCACGCCCAGAAGCGGCGCTTGCGGTAGAAGCGCACGCGCGGCGGCGGCGGGGTGGCGGGGGTCGGGGTCGGCGTGCTCACAGGTCCGCTCCGATGCTCAGGTACAACTGGAACTGCGAGTCGGGGTTGTTCAGGCCGTGCGCGATATCCACGCGCACCGGGCCCACCGGCGACTTCCAACGCACGCCGAAGCCCACGCCGGTATGCAGGTCGATGGTGTTGTCGAACGCGCTGCCGGTGTCGACGAACACCGCGCCGCCCCACGGACCGCCCTTGAAGTAATGCTCGTATTCTGCCGAGGCGGTCACCACGTTCTTGGCGCCCAGCGCGAACTTGTCCGGCGGCGGCGTACGCGGCCCGACCTCACGGAAGGCGTAACCGCGGATGCTGCGGTCGCCACCGGCGAAGAAGCGCAGGCTGGGCGGCATCGCCACCAGGTCGCTGGTCCAGGTGGTCCCGGCTTCGCCACGCAGGATCAGGCGGTCGGCCTCGCCCACCGGAATGAACCAGCGCGCCATCACGTTGGCCTGCACGAAGCTGGTATCCGAACCCACGCCTTCGATGCCACCGCGCATCGTGGCGGTGCCGCTGATGCCGCTGCGCGGCGCCAGCCGGTCGTCCACGTTGACGTAGTCGGCCACCAGCTGCGGGTAGACCAGGGTGGAGGTGTTGTAGATGGCGTTGGTGAACTCGGTGCCCGAGGCATAGCGCCAGCGCTCGCGCAGTGCGTTGATCGAGGCGATCGCGGTCCAGTGTTCGTTGATCTCGCCACTGCGGCTGGCGATCAGCTTGAAGTTGCGCAGGTCGATGTAGTCGGTCTGCTCGTCGTAGGCGCTGGCGGTGAAGCCATACCAGCCGTCCAGCCACTTGAACGCCGGAATCCGGTAGGTGCTGACCAGGCTCTTGCGCTTCTGCGCGTAGTCGAGCTGGGTGTTCATCTTGTGGCCGCGGCTGTTCATGAAGCGCCGCTCCAGGCCACCGCGCACACCGAATCCGCTTTCGCTGCCGTAGCTCACACCGGCGGTGTAGATGGTGCGCTTGGCGCGGGTCAGGTTGATGTCCACCGGCACGTTGCCGTTTTCATCGGCCTGGTCCGGCTGCGGCTGGATGTCGATCACGCTGAAGTAGTCGAGCTTGGTCAGCGACTCGCGCAGGCGATCGAGCTTGCCCTCATGGAAGTAGCTACCCTTCTCCCAGTACACCAGCGGGTCGAACAGGCGATCCACGAAGTAGTCCTGGTGGAAGCGGATATCGCCCATGTTGTAGCGGCGGCCGCTGTCCCAGGTGAGGTCGATGTCGGCGGCATTCTCGGCGCGGGTGATTTCCACCCGGCGCTGGGTGAAGTCCGCATCGAAGTAGCCACGTTCGGCCAGGCGCCGGGTGATGGTCACGCGGCTGGCGTCGTAGCGGGTGTGTTCGAAGCGCTGCCCCTTGCGCGGACGGAAGTTCTCGATGTCTTCCTGCAGGTACTGGTCCAGCTGCGCCGGACCGGTGATGTCGATGTTCTCGCGGCGCACCAGGGTCGGCGGGCCGCGCTCGACATGGATGGTCACGTGCAGGTTGTCGCCCTCGCGCGGGCTCTCCACCTTGATCACCGGGTTGTAGTAGCCGAACGGCTCCAGCGCGCGGCGGGTCTGGCGCTCGGCCTGCGAAAGCAGGTACTCCAGCCGCGACTCGCCCTGCGGCGTCCCGATGGTGTCGTACAGCGACAGCGAGACTTCGATGTTCTCGATGATCTCGGCGTCGTCGCCCCTGTCCAACCCGGTGATGTCGACCTTCTCGATGGTGCCGCGCGCGTGCGCGGTCGTGGCGAGGGCCAGCGACAGGAACAGGAGGGGCAGGAGGTGTTTCAAGGGCGGCATGGACACAGGATAGCGGGAACGGGCTGAAAACGAAGCCTGTATCCACCCCATCCGGGCTGTCGGACATCACGCCATATTCACGCAGGTGGCAGGTCTGCCAGGAAGGTGGACCAGTCCATGGGCGCCGACACGAAGATGTCATACGGCCCGCTGGTGGCCACGCCCGATTCGATGCAGATGGAGAAGAATGCGAGCTCCTTCTTCCCCGGCATGCAGGCGTAGTAACGGTCTCCGCAGCCGTGGCAGTTGTAGAAGCCGAACACCAGCACCCCTTCGCGCAGCCCCAGGTTGACCTCGTCCGGATCGACGCCCTCTTCGTCTTCGGCCTCGGCAACCAGCCGCTGCACAGGCCCGTCAGCGTCGCTTTCCCTCAGGAAACCCTGCTCGAGGTACCCCTCGAGTTCCGCCGCGATCTGTGTGCGGAAGGTGTGGCAGACCAGCGGCTTGGCCGAAATGCAGAACTGGAGGAAAGTGCCCTCGCGCCTGCCGAGTTCCTGCTCGCGGGCATCGCCGAGCAGGGAGACGGTGGGCTCGACGGCGGCGACTGCATGGGTGCCGGCCGTGGTCATGCCTGCGTTGTTGATGTTCACTTCGAGCTCTCCCTGCGTCGGACGGTACGCCTGCGGCCAAGGATTACAGCCTCGACCGCAGACGCTGGCATGGTGCACCCCGCCAACCCGGCACACCAGCAGGGCTGACTTAAAAGGCCTGTTCCTCCCTGGCGTCCCACAACCTGGGCGTGGGTTGCGCGGGCGGGGTCCTGGCGAGATCTGCCGCGACCCAGTTGGCGAGCACCGAGTCCTTGAGCTGTTCGGTGGCCTCTGCCTGCATCTGCGCGTCGGTGTATCCCTTCGACACCCAGTCCTGCCGGCTGCGCTCGACGAGGCGCTCGATCTTCTTTTCAGCCCACCATTCGCGGCGCTGCTTGTTGTCGTTGAACCGATAGAAAATGTTGATCTTCATCTCCGACAGCAGCTCCACCATTTTCCTGAACCTGCCATTGCAGCTGCTTTCGCACGGGTGCATTTCGGTGAGCACGGAGAGGTCTCCCGACAGCGCCGTGATGGGTGCCTGGCCGTTGCCCTTCAGCGGCGCGGCGATCTCCGTGACGGCGGTGCCGAGGCTGCGGAACAGGTTGTTGATGATCTTGTCCTCGCTGCAGGAGCGCACCAGGTACACCCGATAGGGCTCTGCGGCCACCAGCGCGCGCGCATTGCTGGGCAACAGGCGCGCATCGCCCAGCACGCGCTTCATCGTCGCGGACAGGTCATTGGGTCCCAGCCGTTCGATGTCCGCATCGCTGAGCTCGCCCAGCCGCACTTTCCGGTCGCGTCCCTTGGTGCCCGGTGCATGCACCAGCAGGTCGTCTTCGGTCAGCAGGATCTCGACCGACGCCTGGCCCGGTGCGGCCAGCCTGCCGCCCACCGGCGACAGATCCGCGCCCAGTGCGTACTCGGCCGGGAACATCCCGGTCTGGGTCAGCTTTCCGTCTGCAACTGCGTTGGGGATCAGGACGCGCCGGATGTAGTTCGGCTCGACGAACCCGTCGCTGTTCATCCAGCTTCGCGGGTCGCCGCTGGCAGCCGCCCCGGTGGGTGGGAAGGACGGCCCGAGATCCACCGGCTGTCCCTTGTACGACAGATCGCTCAGCCGATAGTTGGCGAAGTTCATCGTGTCGAATCCCTTCAACAAGCCGAAGTCGTTCCTGCCCAGCGTGCTCATGCGCTTTGCATCTGCCTCATCCAGGGTCAGCTTCTGCTTCTTCAGCGCCTGCGACTTCGCCCACAGGGCGTTGTATTCGCGCTCCAGCGCACTGCGTTCGGTGAATCGGGCATCCATGGTGGCGCGCAGTGCGATCAGGTCCTCGTCGAGCGCATCGCGGACCTGCACCTCCTTCAGCTCAAGCGTTGAACGCGCAACCGCCGGTTCACAGGTATCGGCCGAACGTGCCGTGCGCCCGCCGCTGCGACGCGGCACCGCACATTCGGGCGCGCCCTTGGCCTGCTTCATGCGCTCGATCACCGCGCGCCGCAGCCGTTCCGGGTCGCCCACCGACTGCTGTTCGGCTTCGGCCAGCTGGTCGAACACGCGCTGCTGCCAGCCTTCCAACGGTCGCGCAGCGTCGGTCGGCACGTTCGCCGCGACGTCACCGGCGAAGGTGACCTGGCCGGCGGGTGCGCCGCTGGGCGATGCGCTGAAGGTCAGCATCGTGCCGCCGCCCGAGGGCGCCGAACGGGTACTCCACGCACGACCGGGCAGCACTTCCTGCAGGTGGGACAGCAGGACCTGTGCTTCGGACAGCGTGCGGATGCGCCCCTGCACCACCGACTGGCGCTGTTCGCGCAGCTTGCGGTTGGCCAGCACATTGGCCACCTGTGCAGCCGTGGTGGACGGGAACAACCAGGACTCTGCGGCCCTGGCCAGCTCAGAGTCGGCTGCGGTCAGTTCCTGCGCCTCGGGCCGGGTCAGCTCGGGGTAGTGCTTGACCAGGTTGTCGGCCGCGGTCGGCAAGCGGTGCTGCATCGCCCGCCAGCGGTGCCAGGTGAGCTGGCTCTGCGCGGGCTTTGCGGCGATGACCTGGGCCAGTTCGCGCCGCACGGCCAGCATCACGTCATCGCGTGGGCTCTGCTCGGCCAGGCCCAGCCTGTGGGCCACCTCGGCGAGACCGGCGGCGTCGACCAGCCCATCCACATCCGGCAGCGACTGCGCGTCCAGTACTTCGACGTGCAGGCCGACCGGGCCAGTGCCGAAGCGGGCCCCGCGCATCCAGTCGCCGATCTCATGGTAGTAGGTCTCGACACTGCGACCGTTGCCCAGCCTCGGGCTGTCGGCCCAGGCGCGCAGGATGACCGCGCCTTCACCGGGTCGCCCCAGCGTTTCCGGGCTGGCGATGATCTCCTGGATGCGCTGGCGCATCGTCCAGTCGTTCACCACATTGGTCACGTCGGCCGTCGGCTTCCTGGACAGGGTGAGCACGCCGAAGATCGCTTCCAGCTCATCCAGGCGCGACGCCGGCAGCTCGCCCGCCCCGGGGATCGCCTTCACCCAGCCGGGAACCGCACGCTCGGGATGCGGCATCGGGGTGGTGGTTCGCCCGGTCGTGCTGGAACGCGCCTGCATCCGCCGCCACTGGCCATCCTTGAAGTGCACCGGCGCGCCGGCCGCGTCGCCGTCGCTTCGATCGCGCAGGCGGCGGACCCCGTTGCGGTCGACATAACTTTCGACGAATTCGCCGTTGCGCTGCAGGTACTCGCGGCCCTGCTGCAGGTACAGCGTGCCGCCATCGGGAAGCGGGCGCGACAGCATCGGCGCCTGCTCCAGCGTGGCGCGTGGCTGCACCCATGCCGTGCCCAGCGTGCCGTCGGCGGCGAACGCCCGCGACTGCAGGCGCCATTGGCGCAGGGCGTCGACCGCGTCGGAGACGGTGTCCAGGCTGCGCCTGCCGACCTGGTACAGCAGCTCGCGGATCCGGTTGACCTGCGCGAAGTCGATCCCTTCGTACAGGGCCTCTGCCAGGGCCATCAGCGCGGCGTCACGGTCGCCGCGTTCGAACTGCTCGAAGCCTTCCTCGATGCTTCGTCCCACCAGCCCCAGCGTGCCCGCCAGGCACAGCAGGGTGGCGGTGCCGCCGCTGGCCAGCGAGCACAGCGCGCCCACGCCGGCCGCGCCCATCAGGGTGAACGTGTCTGCGAACCGCTCCAGCTGGCTGACGGTCATCTCGTCCACGTCGTCGACACGCGCGGCGATCAGCGCCTCCGCGGCCGCGTCAGGGCCCTGCGTGGCCGCGAATCCCACCGGGATGGCGTAGCTGGCCGAGGTATGCGCGAACATCGCGGCCAGGTCGGGGTGGTGGCGGTACTGCGCGCGCGCACGGATGTAGGTCTGCGCCCCCGTGCGGCGCAGCCATTCACCGAACGCGCGCTCGTCCAGCAGGCGGTCGCCCTGCGCGGTGTCGGGCAGGAACACAAACGTGCCCGCGCTGCTGCGGATCGCCCACAGACCCACCAGAACGTGGTCTTTGAGGGTCACCGCCTGCAGCGACGACGGCCGCGTACCGTCGGGGTCCAGCCGTGCGTGCGCGGCCTTCAATGCCGTGCGCGTGGCCGCGTCTATCGCGCCATTCTGGTAGGCCACCTCGATCATCCAGCCGGTGCGTGCGCGCAGCTGGTCGGCCAGCGCGCCGGCGAATGCGTTGCCGTCGGCACTGTGCGGCAGCGCCTGCAGGTGGTCGATGTAGGCGTCGGCCAGCGCGTTGCTGTCGGCGTAGTCCTCCAGCACGCCGCACAGCGCGCGGCGCAGCGCCGGGTCCTGCAGCTGCGCGCCCAGCACGGCGTCGACATCCGGAGTGCCGTGTGCGCCGGCCTGGTAGGCCACCAGCTGCATCGCATCCAGGCTGGCGTCGTCCAGCCAGGGCGCCGGCTCCAGCCGCGCCTCGGGCATGCCGGCGGCATCCGGCGACCAGTCGGGCAGGTTGGCCGGCATCGAGGGGCGACGCAGCCCGTGCCGCTGCCACCCGCTGGTGGCCCAGTCGGTCAGGGCCATCTCGTGGGCCCCCACGCGCAAGCGCACCCGGTCCGGGTCGAAGCCTTCCAGCGAACCCTGCAGGCCAGCCATGCGCAGTGCACGCGTCATCGCGTCGCAAACGCTGTCGTGTGCGTGCTGGCGAAGGCTCTGCAGCGCGGTGTCCTGCTGCAGGCGATAGGCGTTTTCCGCGTTGACGTTGGCGATCCCGAGCGGACTCCAGCGCAGTAGGTTGCGGTCCAGCTGCTGCTGCGCCAGCGCCTGACCGTGCACGACCAGCGCGTCGGCCCACGCCTGGCGTGCGCCCGCCGGTGCATCCACCGGGGCGAAGTCGAGCCGGAAACTGTCGGCCGGGTTCCACGCCTTGGCGCTGCGGTCGCCGCTCTGGAAACGCGCCCAGCGCGATTCCCACGATTGCACGCGCTCGCGCAGCGCGGCGCGTTGTGCCGGCATGGCCGCCTGCACGATGTCGCCGGCCAGGGTGCCGTCGATGCTGCCATTGGCGGCGAACATGCCGATGCGCGCACGCTGGGCGTCCAGGAACTGTCGGAAAGCGCCTTCGTCGCCGAATGCCTGGAAGCTGGCCAGGTCGGAGCGGTACAGCACCACCTGGCCGCGCAGGCCCGGCTCGCCGGCACTGCGCAACACCAGGTAATTGGGCACCTGCACGGTGATCGGCGTGCCATTGGGCAGGCGGTCGATGTAGGTCAGGGTGGCGCGTTCCACGGCGCCGGTGCCCTGCAGGAAGCCCAGCACCACGTCGGCGCCGCGCCGGTGCGCGTTGCCGCTGCCCAGCGCACCGTGCGCCTTGGCCTTCAGCGCGTCGATGGCCAGGCGGGCCTGCACCGCGCGACCCAGCGCCGGGCGCAGCTGTTCGACGCGGGCGTTGATGTCGCCACGCAGGCGACGCGCCTCGGCGCTGCGCACGAAGCGGGTCAGCTGGGCGCGTTCGGTGGTCGACACGGGTGTACCGTTGCGCAGGAACACGGGCGTGCCCTGCGCGTCGCGGGCCAGGCAGTATTCGAGCAACGGCAGGCGGTCGTCCACGGCGATGCCGGCGACGCGGGCGGACGGCAGGCGCACTTCGATGTCCTGCCAGTCGCCGTGCCAGCCCGCCGTGCGCAGCGCCGCACGCATCGAGGCGCCGGCGCCGTCCTGCACGGCCGCCAGTGCCGGGCGCAGGCCGCGCAGCGCCTGCCATTGGCCGACCAGCAGCTCCTGCTCGGTGGTGGGCAACTTCGCCACCCATTCCCAGCCCGGACGCGTGGCGATATCGCGCGCCATCGCCACCGACCAGCGGCGCATGCTCTGCACCTGCTGCAGCAGTTCCGGGTCATCGCGCAGGGCGTCCAGCTGAGCGGCGGTCACGCCCTGCAGCTGTGCGGCGTAGTTGCGGTGCGGTGGCGTGGGTGCGGCCGTGGAGGCCGATGCTGCGCGTCGCGTGCGACCGCCGCGCGCGGCGGGTTCGATATCGCCCAGCACCAGATCCAGTGCAGTGCCCCAGTTGCCATCCGGCAGTTCCACCAGGTCGTTGGCGAGCTGGGCGGCCACGTCGGTGGTGGTGGTCGCACTCGGCGCAGCGGGCCACAACAGGTTTTTCAGCCCCCACGCTGCGGCGCCGAGGCCACCGAGGCTGCCTGCAACGGCGCCATACAGCACGCCGCGGCGCAGGCCGGGCGCGCTGCGGGTGGTTGCGCCGGCGGCTGCGCCCGCGCCCCCCTGCAGCGGCGCGGTTACCAGCGGCGTGCTGGCCGTCACTTCCTGCAGCGGCACCGCGCCCATGTCGGTCATTTCGATGGAGGGCGGCCCCTGTGGCACGGGTTGGAAGCCGCCGCGTCCCCACTGGCGCAAGGCCGTGAGGCCGGCACCCAGCCAGGGAATCCACCCCGTCTGCGGACGCGCGGCTGGCGATGCAGCAGCGTCCGACGCCGCTGCAGGAGCTTCAGATGCTGGCGGCGCTGCAACGGCTCCACCCGGGTGTGGCAGCCCGGGCGCCTGCCACGCGTCCTGCCCGACATTCGCCACGTCCCACGGCGGAATGATCGCCTCACGCCGGTCCACCGCCTTCTGATGCGCAATGCGTTCCAGCTTCTGCGCATGCGTCAGCGGGACCTTCGGTGCAGCGAGGTCCGCACCCTGTGCCGATGCAACCGGCTCCAGCAGCGCACTGCCCACGCCGTTGAGCACGGCGATGCGCTGCCAATGGTTGGGCAGCTCGGCGATGAAGCGGCCGATGCCGTGCAGCTGGCGGCTCGGCGAGGGCAGCGCGCGTTGCACCTGCCAGAGCAGCGCGGCCACCGCCAGCGCGGACAGCAGGTGGCCGCCGGCCAGGTTCGGGCGCAGCTGCGCGTCCGTGTCGGCGATGCTGTCGTGCAGGCTGGCCAGGCCGGTGCGTACGGATTCGGGCAGCGACTGCACCAGCGCATCGAACTCGGCATGGCTGCGCAGCGAGGGCAGCGCGGCGGCCAGTGACGGCAACACCCCCGCCAGGCTGCTCCAGCTGCCGCTGAACGCCGCACGCGCCACCTGGCCTGCGCTCAGTGCGCTGTTCGCCCAACCGGGCAGCGCCGCAAGCAGCGTGCTCCAGGCGGCGCGGTCGAGCACGGTGTCCAGCACGTTCAGGCCCAGGTCGCGCACCATGTTGAGCTCGTGATCACGCGCGGCCAGCGCCTTTTCCATATGGGCGGTGACCTCGTCCCGCTCGGCTGGCGTGGTCGCAGCGGCGAGATAGCGGTCCATGATGTCGGCGACCTTCCAGCTCTCGGGCGGGTAGGCGGCGCGGATCCTGCCGCGTACCTCTGCTTCGCGTTGGGTCAGCTCCAGCACCGGTGTTTCGGCGTCCACCGCCGACGGCAATGTCGCGTTGCCCACATGGTCCGGGCGGATGCCGTCCCCGTCCTGCGCGGCGGGTGCGTTGGGCGGGGCCGTGTGCCGATCAATGGTTGAAAGCAGCAGGGCGGTGGGGTCTAGCGAGGGCATGGATACTTCCGTACGACGTGGGGCGGCGCTGGACTATCACGCCGCCCCCGGAAATACCGATTGCAGGAATCTATCGTTTTTCGCGATTTGTGTAGATGCGCTCAATCAAGATTCAGACTGATTGCATTTTTCGTCGCAATCGAACGGATGCAGAAAAAAGAAAGCGCCCGAACGTGTCGGGCGCTTTCAGGGTGTCGCAGGAACGGGACGTTGCCGTCAGCTGGACAGATGCTCGATCGCCGCCACGCTGCCCAGGCGGTCGCCCAGGCGCTTGAGCAGGGCCAGGCGGTTGGCGCGCAGCTTGGGATCTTCGGCGTTGACCATCACCGCGTCGAAGAACGCATCCACCTGCGGGCGCAGGCGGGCCAGGCGCGCCAGCACGCTGACGTAATCCTTCTGGTGCAGGCTCGCGTTGCTGTCGTCGATGGCGGCTTCCACCGCTTCGGCCAGTTCGCTTTCCGCCGGTTCGGCGAGCAGCGAAGGATCCACCATGCCCGGGATCTCGCTGTCCGCCTTGCGCAGGATGTTGCGGATGCGCTTGTTGGCCGCAGCCAGCGCTTCGGCTTCCGGCAGCGCCGCGAACGTGCCGATGGCGTCGATGCGGCGGTCGAAGTCGTACAGCGACGCCGGCTTCAGCTCGGCCACCGCATTGAAGTGCGTGGCCGGCACACCCTTGTCGGCGTAGTAGCCGCGCAGGCGGTCGAGGATGAAGTCGTACAGCTCCTGCGGCAGGGCGTCGGTCTTGCGCTCCGCACTGGGCTGCACGGCGGCCGGCAGGCCGGCCAGCGCGCTGGCCAGCAGCGCGCGCAGGTCCAGGTCGAAGCCCGACTCGATGATCGTGCGCGCCAGGCCCAGCGCGTTGCGGCGCAGGGCGAACGGGTCCTTGTTGCCGGTAGGCTTCAGGCCCGCGGCAAAGCCGCCGGCCAGCGTGTCCAGGCGCTCGGCGATGGCCAGCACCTTGCCCAGTGCCGACAGTGCGATGTCGTCGCCACCGAAGCGCGGCTGGTAGGCCTCGTCGATGGCCAGCGCGACCTCGGGCGATTCGCCCCCGGTCACCGCGTAATGACGGCCGGCGATGCCCTGCAGCTCCGGGAACTCGTTGACCATGCGCGACTGCAGGTCGTTCTTGGCCAGCAGCGCGGCGCGCTTGGCCAGCACCGGGTCGGCACCCACCTGCGGCGCGATCGCCCCGGCCAGCGCGACCACGCGCTGCACCTTGTCGGCCACCGAACCCAGCTTGGCCTGGTAGGTCACGGTCTTCAGGCCGTCACCCATCGACTCCAGGCCCTGCTTGAGGTCTTCGTCGAAGAAGAACTTGGCGTCGGCGAAGCGCGGGCGGATCACGCGCTCGTAGCCCTTGGCCACTTCGGCGACGTTCTTCGACTCGATGTTGGCGATGCCGATGAACTTCTCGGTGAGCTTGCCGCTGGCGTCGAGCACCGGGAAGAACTTCTGGTTGATTTCCATGGTTTCGATCAGCGCTTCCTGCGGCACCGCCAGGAATTCGCGTTCGAAACTGCACAGCACCGGCGCCGGCCATTCGACCAGGTTGACCACCTGTTCCAGGTTGTCGTCGGTGATCCGCGCCTGGCCACCGGCCGAGGCCGCTTCGGCATTCACCGCCTCGACAATGCGCGCACGGCGCGCGTCGGGGTCGACCAGCACGCAGGCGGCCTGCAGCGAGCTGACATAGTCGTCCGGCTGCGACAGCCACACGGTCTTGTCGTGCATGAAACGATGGCCACGGCTCATGCGATCGGACTTCAGGCCCAGCACCTCGGCGTCGACCACATCCTTGCCATGCAGCAGCACCAGCCAATGCACCGGGCGGGCGAAGCCGTAGCTGTGGCTGCCCCAGCGCATCGGCTTGGGAATCGGCATGCCGGCCAGCGCCTCGGCCAGGATCTCCGGCAGCAGGCTGGCGGTGCGCGCGCCCGGAGTCACCGAACGGTGCACGAAGCGCTCGCCCTTGGCGTCGCTGGTACGCTCCAGCGCGGTCCAGTCGATCCCGGCCTTGGCCGCGAAGCCCTGCAGCGCCTTGGTCGGCTGGCCGTCGGCGTCGAGCGCGATGTTCAGGTACGGGCCCAGCACTTCGCCCTTCTGCTCCGGCTGCTCCAACGCCACGCCGGGCAGCAGCACCGCCAGGCGGCGCGGGGTCGAGAGCGGCTTGGCCTCGCCCTTCTCAACGGCTACGCCACGCTTGGTCAGGCCATCCACAACACCATCGAAGAACGCCTGGGCCAGGCCCGGCAGCGCCTTCACCGGCAGTTCTTCGGTACCCAGTTCGATCAACAGCGGCAGCATCGTGCTCATGCCTGCACCTCCTTGGCTGCCACCGCTTCGATGCGCTTGGCTTCATACAGTTTTGCCACCGCCTGGGCCAGCGCGCGCACGCGCAGGATGTAGCGCTGGCGCTCGGTCACGCTGATCGCGCGGCGCGCGTCCAGCAGGTTGAACGAATGGCTGGCCTTGCAGACCTGCTCATAGGCCGGCAGCGGCAGGCCCACCTCGACCAGCTTCTGCGCTTCCTTCTCGCAGGCGTCGAAGCGGTGGAACAGCTCGTCCACGTCCGCATATTCGAAGTTGTAGGTGCTCTGCTCCACTTCGTTCTGCAGGTACACGTCGCCGTAGGTCACCGCCGTGCCGTCCGGCCCGTAGGTCCAGACCAGGTCGTAGACGTTGTCGCAGTTCTGCAGGTACATGCACAGGCGCTCGAGACCGTAGGTGATCTCGCCCAGCACCGGCTTGCACTCCAGGCCACCAGCCTGCTGGAAGTAGGTGAACTGGGTCACTTCCATGCCGTTGAGCCACACTTCCCAGCCCAGGCCCCAGGCGCCGAGCGTCGGCGATTCCCAGTTGTCCTCGACGAAGCGCAGGTCGTGTACCAGCGGGTCGATGCCCAGCGCCTTGAGCGAATCCAGGTACAGCTGCTGGATGTTGGCCGGGCTCGGCTTCATCGCCACCTGGTACTGGTAGTAGCGCTGCAGGCGGTTGGGGTTCTCGCCGTAGCGGCCGTCGGTGGGACGGCGCGAGGGCTGCACGTACGCCGCGTTCCAGCTTTCCGGACCGATCGAGCGCAGGAAGGTCGCCGGGTGGAAGGTGCCGGCACCGACCTCCAGGTCCAGCGGCTGGATCAGCACGCAGCCCTGCTGCGCCCAATACTGGTTGAGGGTCTGGATCAGGCCCTGGAAAGTGATCGGAACGTTCGGGTTCGCGGACATGCGGCGGATTCTTGCCTGCAAAGGGGGTGCGCTAGTATAGCGAGGGACCTGCAACCCCCGCTTCGAGGATTCTGGCGCCATGGAACACTGCTCACCGGCAACGCTTGCCCCCGCGCCCGCCCCGCAGCCCCTGCCGCCGGGCCGGCTGGTGTTCGAGCAGGTAGCGGCGGCCATGGTCGCCGACGGCCTGGTCGCGGCGCAGGACGTGGAGCGCATCCGTTTTACCGGCCAGGGCGCACGCAACGCCAGCGAAGTGCACCCGCTGGTGCTGCTGGCCAACCTGAAGCTGGCCGCGGCCGGCGGCGGCGAACTGGGCCTGGAGCGCCTGACCCAGTGGCTGGCCGAACGCACCGGCACCCGCTACCTGCGCATCGACCCTACCCGGGTGGACGTCTCGGCGGTCACCTCGCTGGTCTCGCACGCCTATGCCCGGCGCCACCGCTTCCTGCCGCTGGCAGTGGACAGCGAACGCCTGCTGGTGGCCACCAGCGAACCGCTGTCCCAGGAGTGGCTGCTCGACCTGCAGCACCTGACCCGCCGCCGGATCGAGCTGGCGATGGTCAATCCGCTCGACCTGCATCGCTACACCATGGAGTTCTACGGGGTCACCCGTTCGGTGCGGGGCGCCCGCAGCGATTCGCGCAGCGAGACCAACGGCACCCTGCCCAGCTTTGAACAGCTGGTGGAACTGGGCCGCGCCGGCGATGTGAACGCCGACGACCAGCACGTGGTGCACATCGTCGACTGGCTGCTGCAGTACGCCTTCGAACAGCGTGCCTCGGACATCCACCTGGAACCGCGCCGCGACATGGGGCGCATGCGCTTCCGCATCGACGGCGTGCTGCACAAGGTGTTCGAGGTGCCGCCGGCGGTGATGACCGCCGTGGTGAGCCGCATCAAGGTGCTGGGCCGCATGGACCTGGCCGAGCGCCGCCGCCCGCAGGACGGGCGCATCAAGACCCGTTCGCCGGGCGGGCGCGAGGTCGAAATGCGCCTCTCCACCATGCCCACCGCCTTCGGCGAGAAGTGCGTGATGCGCATCTTCGACCCGGATGCCGCCTTCAAGAGCATCGACCAGCTCGGCTTCAGCCCGCAGGAAGCGGCCGGCTGGACCGCCCTGGTCGAGCGCCCGCACGGCATCGTGCTGGTCACCGGCCCGACCGGTTCGGGCAAGACCACGACCCTGTATTCCACCCTGAAGCGCCTGGCCACGCCGGACGTGAACGTGTGCACGGTGGAAGACCCGATCGAAATGATCGCCCCGGAATTCAACCAGATGCAGGTGCAGACCAACATCGACCTGGATTTCGCCGCCGGCGTGCGCACCCTGCTGCGGCAGGACCCGGACATCATCATGATCGGCGAAATCCGCGACCTGGAAACCGCCCAGATGGCGGTCCAGGCCTCGCTGACCGGCCACCTGGTGCTCTCCACCCTGCACACCAACGACGCGCCCTCGGCGATCACCCGCCTGCTCGACCTGGGCGTGCCGCATTACCTGCTGGCCAGCACCATCAACGGCGTGCTCGCCCAGCGCCTGGTGCGCACCCTGTGCCCGCACTGCAAGGTACCCAAGCCGCTCACCGCCGCCCAATGGGCGGTCCTGGCTGATGCCGATGAAGCATTACCAGAGTCGGCCACGCCATATGCACCGGCCGGTTGCCTGGACTGCCGGCGCACCGGTTTCCTCGGCCGTGTCGGCCTGTATGAGTTGCTGCCATTGGGCCCGCGCCTGCGCGGCCTTATCCGCGCGGACATGGATCTGGCCGGTTTCAGCCAGGCCGCGCGTGCTGAAGGAGTGAGAACCCTGCGTCGCGCGGCACTTGAAAAGGTGGCGGCAGGGCTGACTACAATCGAGGAAGTCCTGACCGTACTGCCTCCGCGAGATGAACCGCACGCCCTTCCTGATTCTTGAAACCGGCCAACCGGTCGCCTCGCTGCGCCGTTACGGCCGTTTTCCGCACTGGATCCGCGTCGCGGCCGGCCTGGATGCCGACGAAACCGTGGTCGTCGACGTGGTCAAGGGCGACGAACTGCCCGACCACCGCGACTATGCCGGCGTGATCATCAGCGGCTCGGCCGCCTACGTCACCGACCGCGCCGACTGGAGCGAGCGGAGCGCACAGTGGCTGCGCGCCGCCGCCCACGACAACCGCCCGGTGTTCGGCATCTGCTACGGCCACCAGCTGCTCGCGCACGCCCTGGGCGGCGAAGTGGCCTACAACCCGGCCGGGCGCGAGTCCGGCACCATCGAGCTGGCGCTCGAACCCTCGGCCGTGGACGACCCCCTGTTCGCCGGCCTGCCGGCCCGCTTCCCGGCCCACGCCACCCACCTGCAGACCGTGCTGCGCGCCCCCGAAGGCGCCGCCATCCTGGCGCGCTCGGCGCAGGACAACTGCCACGCCTTCCGATGGGGCCAGCAGGCCTGGGGCGTGCAGTTCCACCCCGAGTTCGCCACCCACCACATGCGCGGCTACGTGCGCGCCCGGGCCGAGTGCATCAGCCGCCATGGCGGCTGCGCGCGCAGCCTCGCCCGCGGCGTCAGCGCCGCCCCGCTGGCCCGCCAGCTGCTGCGCCGCTTCGTCCGCCAGGCCCGCAACAACTGAAAGCCCTGCGCCAGGTAGCTTTCCTTCAGGTCACGCGCGCGGAAAACAGGGATAATCGATTCGATCCAGGGCGCGTGCGCCCTTCCCCCTGTTCCGGAATGGTATGAGCGAGATTCGCAAGCTGCCCGCCTCTGCGGGCGCCCAATGGCTGCTGGACGCGTTTTCCCTGTATCGCCGCGCACCGCTGCAGCTCGCGGTCCTTGGCGTGATCGGCATGCTGGTCAGCTCGCTGATCCTCGTGCTCGCCCAGGCCCTACCCAGCTGGCTCGGCGTCATGGGCCAGCTGCTCTCCGTCGCCGTCGGCCCACTCGTCTTCGGCGGCATGCTCTGCGCCGTGCGCGAAGTCGACGACGGCCACCGCGCCACCCCCGTGCACCTGCTGCAGCCGATCCGCGACCGCCGCGTCAGCCACCTGCTGGTTCCGCTCGCGATCCAGCTGATCGCCATCATCGCGCTCGGTTCGCTGCTCTACCTGATGATGGGCAGCGAAGGCCTCACCGCCTCCGCCGAAATGTTCCGCAAGATGCAGGAACTGCAGCAGTCCGGCGCCACCCCCAGCAACGAACAGACCCTGGCCCTCATGGCCGGCGTCCCGGTGATGCGGATCCTGCTCTGGATCCTGCTCGCCTTCGCCACCTTCGTCGCGCTGAGCATGGCCATGTTCACCCAGCCCGCCCTGGTCGTGTTCGATCACCAGAGCGGCATGCACGCCCTGCGCATGAGCCTGCAGGGCTGCATCCGCAACTTCGGCGCCATGGCCGTGTTCATGCTGCTAGGCCTGATCGCCACGCTGTGCATCTACTTCCTGGTCGTCATCGCCATGCAGCTCGCCATGCTCGTCGCCGGCGTCGGCGCCGCCGCCTTCGTCATGCAGCTCGCCATGTCCACCGTCATCATGCCGCTCTACGTAGGCGCCGTGTACGCCGCCTGGAAGCAGATGTTCGACCACCGCGGCCGCACCACCCCGCCGCCGGTACCGCCCAAAAGCGGCCCAGACAACATCTTCGCAGCGTAGAGACGCGCCGCACGCGTCTGTTCTTGCAGCGACCGGTGAAAGGGCTGGAGAAGAGCCCCCTTCTTGTTGAAGGGGGCGCGCCGAAGGCGCGGGGTTAAGGTGGAATGCTCGGATATCACGGGCCGAAGGCACGTGATATCTCGGAGCGGGGCTGCCCGGCGGCCGCCCCTGCACGTAAGAACTGAAACGCTGCTCTCAGCGCAATCTAAAAGCGAAGCGAATCACTGAGTCTGCTTCGCATCGCTTTTCGCAGGCACCAACCACCGCGAAGCGTGGATCCCAAGCTCATAGAGCAGCACCATCGGAATCGCCAGCATCAGCTGCGACACCACGTCCGGTGGCGTCAACACCGCCGCCAGCACGAAAATGCCCACGATCGCGTAACCCCGGCCTTCCTTGAACTGCTGCGGCGACACCCAGCCCAGCAGCGTCAGGATCACCATCGCCACCGGCAACTCGAAACTGCTGCCGAACGCAAAGAAGATCGCCAGCACGAAATCCAGGTACGCATTCGCATCCGGCGTGATCGCAATCACATCCGGCCGGAACGTCGTCAGGAAATGGAACACCGCCGGCAGCACCAGGAAGTACGCAAACGCACAGCCGATGTAAAACAGCAGCACCGACGTCGCCAGCAACGGCACCGCCAGACGCTTCTCCCGCGCATACAGGCCCGGCGCAACGAACGCCCACAGCTGGTACAGCAGCCACGGCACCGCAATGAACAATGCCACGAAGAACGTCAGCTTCAGCGGCGCGAAGAACGCCCCCGCCGGATTGATCGCAATCATCGACTGCCCATTCGGCAGCTGCGAAATCAACGGGTGTGCCAGCCAGTTGTAGATCTGCCGCGAAAACGGCATCAGCCCCAGCAGCACCACCCCCAACCCGATCAGCGCCCGCATCAACCGCGCCCGCAACTCGATCAGGTGTTCGATCAACCCGCTTTCCGGATTCTCATTGCCACTCATCGCGGCACCTCCGGCGCAGCAGGCGGCGGATCACGCGGCGCCTGCCCATCGATCCCCGGCGGCGCCATCGCATCGCGGGCGTCCTCCGCCACCACATGCTGGGCGACGCTCGCCGGTGAACCCGGCGCAGGCCCCGTCATCACCGGCTCCTCGCCTGGCCCGACCGCAGCGTCCGTCGCATGCACCTGCTCGCGCACCTGCTCCGCCTCGCGTCGCACCGCCTCACCGCTCGCGCGCAGCTGCGCCTCCGTATCGCGCACCGACTCCTGCGCCTCACGGAACTGCCGCTTGATCTCATCCGCGTGCAGCTCGCGCTCAAGCTCCTGCTTCACCGAATCCCACTGATTGCGCGCACGTCGCACCCACAGCCCCGCAAAGCGCGCCGCCTTCGGCAGCCGCTCCGGACCCAGCACGACCAGCGCGACGACCGCGATGACCAGCAGCTCACTGAAACCAATATCGAACACGGCATGCCGCCTTGATCAGCGACGGTCGCGGTCGTGCTCGTTCTGCGAGGTCGTCGACGGATCCTGCGGACGCGCCTCATCGCTCAGCTGCGCGGTCGGCTTGTCGTCGTCGCGCATGCCCTTCTTGAATTCCTTGACCGCACTGCCCAGGTCCTTGGCGCCACTGGTCAGCTTCTTGGTGCCGAACACCAGCAGCACGATGACCAGTACCACCACCCAATGCCAAATGCTGAAACTGCCCATGATGTTCTGCTCGCATTACCTGGAAACCAAGCCTTGAGCATAGCGCACCGCCGGGAGGGCGGCGCGCGTGACGAAAGTCAGTTTCCGTCCAACGACTCGGTACGGACCTCGCCCTCACCCACCGGCTGGAAGCCCTGCTGCGGCGCCGGCTGGGCCGGAACCGCCTGCAGCGGCGCCGTGGTGGCGCCCGCCCCGGCCTGTTCAGCTGCCGCCGGGGCCGCCTGCTGCGGCTGCGGGCCTGCCGGCCGCGGTGCCGGCGCGCTGCTGGCCGTGCCCCGGTTCTGGCGCGCCGAATAGGTCGCCTCTTCCAGGCGGTCACGGAAGGCCACCACGTCCATCGACGGCTGCCCCGTGGTGCGGCCCTCGATGATCATCCGCGCCGTGGTGTTGCTGCCATACGCGTCCAGGTTGGACGCATCGTCGATCTGCAGCACCGCCCCGTCCAGCGCCACGCCCGCGAACAGCCCGCGCGCGCGCGACCACGACCAGATCTCCGCCTTCAGCTGCCCGTCGGTGGCCGCCGCCGCATTGCGCCCGACCGGACCGGCCGCCACGCCGGCATCTGCGCCCAGCGTGAACTTGCCGTTGACGATGTTGTCCAGGCTGCGGTCATTGCGGAACACCAGCACCACGTCCGACGACTGCACACCGGCCTGGAAGCCGATGCTGCCGCCGGTGAGCTTGATGAACGCCGGGCTCGACCAGCTGCCGTCCGGATTCTTGACCGACATCAGGCCATACCCGCGACGGCCGCCAATCACCAGCCCCGCCTTGATCGTGTCGGGAATGACCACTACGGCCCGTGCTTCGTCCAGCAACTTGTCCGGGATGCCCTGTTCGGGGATCGCCTGGATCTCATTCAGCACGCGCACCGCATTACGGGCGCGCTGGTCCTGCTCCGGCCCGGCGAATGCCTGGGTCGACATCAGGCTGGCGGTGATCAGCAGTGCAAGGCTCAAACGGCGCATGGGTGCTCCAGAAAGGGGGGAATCGAAATACGGACGATTCAGAAAATAGATCGTTTCCCCGAAATTAGTGGGGTTCTTATGAATCCGCAATGAGTATGCACGCGCTGTCGCGCAGACCTGCGAGAATGTCCCCATGATCGACGCACCCGACACCGCCGTGCTGGCGGTCAATCTAGGCACACCCGAGACGCCCACCGCACCTGCGGTGCGGCGCTACCTGGCGGAATTCCTCAGCGACCCGCGCGTGGTCGCGATCCCGCCGTTGCTGTGGAAGCCGCTGCTATACGGCCTGATCCTGCCCCTGCGCAGCGGCCGTTCGGCCGCCAAGTACGCCCAGGTCTGGCTACCCGACGGCTCACCGCTGATGGTGCATACCCGCCGCCTGGCCGAGGCCATGCAGCAGCTGATGCCCAACCTGCGGGTCCGCCACGCCATGCGCTACGGCGCCCCGGCGCTGACCGCCGAGCTGGACCGGCTCGCCGCCGAAGGCATGCGGCGGATCGTGGTGCTGCCGCTGTATCCGCAGTACTCCACCACCACCACCGCCTCCATCGAAGACCAGGTGCGCGACTGGCAGCCACGGCATCCGGGCGTCACCGTCACCCTGGTGCGCGACTACGCGGTCGACCCGGACTGGGTGGCCGCCGTGGCCGGCAGCATCCGCCAGTGGTGGGCCGAACACGGGCGCGGCGAGCGCCTGGTGTTCTCCTTCCACGGCATTCCCCAGCGCCTGGCCGACGCCGGCGACCCGTACCCGCAGCGCTGCGAAGCCAGCGCCAAGGCGATCGCGCAGGCGCTGGAGCTGGGCCCTGACGACTGGCAGCTCACCTACCAGTCGCGCTTCGGTCGCGAGAAATGGCTGCAACCGTATGCCGAACCCACGTTGTGGGCGATGGCCGAACGCGGGATCAGGAAGATCGACGTGGTCTGCCCCGGCTTTGCCACCGACTGCCTGGAAACCCTGGAAGAGGTGGCGATGGGGTTCACCGAAACGGTGGCCGAGCGCGGCGCGCAGATGCGCTACATCCCCTGCCTCAATGCCGATCCCGCACATGCGCTGGCACTGTCGCGGCTGAGCATCGCGGCGCTGACATGAGGCTGGAACCGTTCACCCTGCCGGTCGACGGCAGCATCGTCGCCGGGCTGCGCTCGACGGCCACCGAAGGTACCCGCGTACTGGCCCTGCATGGCTGGCTAGACAACGCCGCCAGCTTCGTACCGCTGGCCGACGCGCTGCCCGATCTGCAACTGGTGGCCATCGACCTGCCCGGCCACGGCCACAGCGCGCATCTGCCGCATGGCACCCAGTACAACACCCCCGGCGCGATCTGCCACGTTCTGGACGTGGCCGATGCATTGGGCTGGGAGCGCTTCATCCTGCTGGGCCATTCCATGGGTGCCGGCATTGCCAGCCTTACCGCTGCGGCAGCACCCGAGCGCGTGGAGCGCCTGGTCGCCATCGAAGCACTCGGCGGCCTGCGTGGTCCTGAGGATGAAACCGCGCAGCGCCTGCGCGACCACGTGCGCGCTGTGCGTGCACTGCCGTCGAAGAAACTGCGCGTGTTTGCCGACCTGGCCGCGCCGGTACGCGCGCGGATGATGGCCAACCAGCTCAGCGAGCCGTGCGCGCGCCTGCTGGTCGAGCGTGGCGTGATGCCGGTGGAAGGTGGCTACAGCTGGTGCAGCGACCAGCGCCTGATGCTTCCGACCGCGATGCGGATGAGCGAAGCGCAGATCGACGACCTGCTGGCCGCGATCGAATGCCCCACCCAGGTGATCTACGCCACCCCGGCGCAGTCCTATTACCCCGAGCCGCTGCGCAGCGAGCGCATCAAACTGCTGCGCAATGGCCGCCTGGACGTATTCCCCGGCACCCATCACGTGCACATGGAACACCCGCACCGCGTGGCGGATGTAATCGCACGGTTCCTGGCGACGTAGCGTTCGCGCGCCTGCGACACCGTGTCGCACTCAATAGTGCACGGATCTGACCGATACCGATGAAGCAGGCACACGGGTTGTGCCTGTGTTGTCGCCTGCTCCGTTGATTGCGAAGCCGCGTGTGATCCGGCTTCCAGGAAGAAGCGTGTTTCGCCGCGTCAATGCGGCGGGCGCTGCATTCTCTTCCAGGAGCTTCCATGTCATCTCTTTCCGTGCTTTCCCTGCTCGCGGCCTCCGGCGGCACGCTGCTCGCCTTGGCGATCCGGCAGCATCGTCGCGAAGCGGCGCTGATGGCCGACATTGGCCACCTCACATCGCGCCTCAACGACCTGCAGGCCCGCCCCGATGTGGACACCGTCGGCGCTGCCCTCGATGCGCAGGTGCGCCAGGCCATGGAGGTCTCGCAGACCGCGCTGATGATCGCCGATCCCACGCATGTGATCCGCTACGCCAATCCGGCCGTGGTGCGCCTGCTGCGCAACCAGCAGGCCAGCCTGCGTGACGCCTTCCCCGGCTTCGACGCAGAGCGCCTTATTGGCAGCAGCATCCATCGCTTCCATGCCAATCCGGATCGCATCCGTGGGGTACTGGATACCCTGCAGGCGACCCATCACGGCCGCGTGCGGATCGGTCCGGTGCACTTTGCTCAGGTGGTCACGCCGATGTTCGATGGCGCCGGCGCACGTCTGGGTTTTGCAGTGGAATGGCACGACCGCACCGACGAGCTGCTGCTCGAGAATGCCGTGTCCGATATCGTCGCCGCCGCCAGCCGTGGCGACTTGGATCGCCGCCTGCCGCAGGGCGACGGCGGGGCGGGATTCATGGACGGGCTGACCCGTGGCATCAATCAGTTGCTGGAGCGCGTCGGCGCCACCGTGGGCGATGTCCGCCATGTGCTGGCGGGCTGGCCCGGGGCGACCTCGGCCAGCGCATGCACGGCGAGTACGAAGGTTCGTTCGCCGCCATGCAGCGCGACGCCAATGCGACGGCCGAGCAGTTGAGCGCGATGGTAGAGCGCATCCGCCACAGCGCTGCCGCCATCCACACGGCCGCCGGCGAGATTGCGAGCGGCAACGACGACCTTTCCGGGCGTACCGAGCGGCAGGCAGCCCATCTGGAGGAGACCGCTACTTCGATGGAGGAGCTGACCACCACCGTTCGCCAGAATGCTTCGCAGGCGGGCAAGGGCAGCACCCTCGCACAGGGCGCGCAGGACGTCGCCGAGCAGGGCAGCAGCGTGGTGGGTCGAGTGGTCACCACGATGGAGGGGATCGAACGCGCATCGCGCAGGATCGGCGACATTACCGGCGTGATCGACGGCATCGCCTTCCAGACCAACATCCTCGCGCTCAACGCGGCAGTAGAGGCGGCACGCGCCGGCGAGCAGGGCCGCGGGTTCGCGGTGGTTGCAAGCGAAGTGCGTGCGTTGGCGCAGCGTTGCGCGGAAGCGGCCCGCGAGATCCGCCAGCTGATCGACACCTCGGTCACCGAAGTGGCCGACGGCGTGCGCCTGGCCAAGGACGCCGGTAGCACCATGCACGATATCGTCGGCAGCGTGGCGTCGGTCAGCGAAATCATGGCCAGCATCGCCGCAGCCTCGCACGAGCAGGCCGGCGGCATCGACCAGATCAACCAGACCGTCGTACGGATGGACCACGCCACCCAGCAGAACGCGGCGTTGGTGGAAGAGGCGAGTGCAGCGGCAAGAGAGTTGGAGCAGGAGGCAGAAGCATTGACCGCCGCGGTCGCCGTGTTCCGGTAATCGACGCGGATCAACCGGGGCATGCATGCCCCGGTTCGGTCGCTGCGGCCAAAAGAAAAAACCCCGCTGCGTGAGCAGCGGGGTTTTTGGGTGTAAACCCTGGCGATGACCTACTCTCGCATGGCTTGAGCCACACTACCATCGGCGCAGCTGCGTTTCACTTCCGAGTTCGGGATGGGATCGGGTGGTTCCACAGCGCTAATTTCACCAGGGAG